>NZ_JACIAZ010000008.1:0-32280 GCF_014195045.1 Rhizobium sp. BK591 | reverse complement strand
CGGCACCAGGCTTGCCACCGCCACCTTCAGCAACACCACGGCGAGCGGCTGGCAGACGGTGAACTTCACGACGCCCGTCACCATTACCGCAAACACCAACTATATTGCGTCCTATCACACCACCGGCGCTTACGTGGCAACTGATGGCTTCTTCGCGAATGCGGTCACCAATGGTCCATTGACGGCCCAATCAAGTGCCGTCGCCGGCGGCAACGGTGTCTATGCGTATGGCGGATCCGCCACCGCAGGTCTCTTCCCGACCGACACCTACAATTCGGCGAATTACTATGCCGACGTTGTCTTCCGACCACAGCTCGTCGCGTGAAAAAAAGGACAAGGTTACGGACCGGTTTCGAATGAGGCTCATACGCAAATGCTGGTCGCGGCGAAGTGCGCTTCGACCGCCCGCATTCAAGGAATGCCGATGAACAGGATCGAGCGGCTCCCGGTAACCGTGCTGGCCGGCTTCCTCGGCGCTGGTAAGACGACGCTTCTTAGCCACGTCCTGAATAATCGTCAGGGCCTGCGGGTCGCTGTCATTGTCAACGATATGAGCGAAGTGAACATAGACGCCAGTCTCATTCGAGACGGCGGCTGCAACCTGTCGCATACGACGGAGACATTGATCGAGCTCAGCAATGGTTGCATATGCTGCACCCTGCGCAACGACCTGCTGACGGAAGTACGGCGACTGGCAGAAGAGCGGCGATACGACTATCTGTTGATCGAAGGCACCGGCATTGCCGAGCCATGCCCTATCGCTGCCACCTTTTCCTTCCGTGACGAGAACGGCGTCTCCCTCGCAGATTTTGCCAGCCTCGACACAATGGTCACCGTGGTCGACGCTGCAAACCTGTTAGCCGACTACAGCAGTGCCGATCTGCTTGCCGACCGCGGCCTGCAGCGCGACGGCGAGGACCGGCGCACACTCATCGACCTGCTGGTGGATCAGATCGAGTTTGCCGATGTTGTCGTGATCAACAAGATCTCGGACGCGACCGAAGAGATCCGCGCGGAAGTCCGCAAGATAGTTGCTGCGCTCAACCCGGATGCGCGCCAGGTGGAGACGGATTTCGGCAAGGTTTCTCTTGCAACCATCCTCAGTACGGGCCTCTTCGATGAAGCAAAAGCCGCCGCCCACCCGTTGTGGCACAAGGAGCTGTACAGCCCGGGCGACCATGTCCCGGAGACGGAAGAATACGGGGTATCGAGTTTTGTCTATCGCACGCGGCGTCCCTTCGACCCCAGGCGGTTTCGAGCATTCCTGGACGAGCCCTGGCCGGGGGTAATCCGCGCCAAAGGCCATTTCTGGCTTGCCACACGCCCGCGTCATGTGGGCCTGATGTCGGCGGCCGGGGTGCAGCGGCGCTGCGAGCCGATGGGGCTCTGGTGGGCGGCCGTGCCCCGGCAGGATTGGCCGAGCCATCAGCAGTTTCGTCAGCATATCGAAAGCCGGTGGGACAGCGCTTGGGGCGACCGTCGGCAGGAGCTCGTATTCATCGGTGTTGATATGGACGAGACAGGTGTGCGGACCGCACTGGACGGATGCCTCGCCAGCGCCGATCCGCGCGACTGGGCCGCCCTCGAAGATCCGTTTCCGGCCTGGTAGCACGGGCGCTCGAGTTAAAAACCGGCTCGACCAGCCGGACCGGCCCAGAATGCCTTTTCAACCAGCGTCAGCCACTTGGAAGTAGCCCGGCTGGTATGCGTTGAGGGTCATCATATGGGCGTAGGGGATACCTCCCTCATACCCCAGATTGCTGTCGTACATTCCCTTGGCAAAGGTGCCAGAATGAAGCTCTTGCTATGGCGGCCGAAGGGCGGGCCGATGCGGAAGGGGACGCCGCTGATGCGGAGAATTCATGTCAGTAATCGTGAGTATTTGAGTACATTTGGTGGAGCGTTGAGTATCTGTCGTGCACCCTCAACCTGGAGCGCAGTGCTGGGAACCGCGACGGTTGTATCTTCCACGAGTACCGATGGTTCCCTAAGCTTTGCCAGTAACGGCAGCTTCGCCAATCTCGACGGCGCCGCCCTCCCGTCCTCCTTCACCGGTCCGTCTTCCTTTACCGGCAATATCATGCAGCCTGCCGCGCTGATCTCATCGGGCGGCGTGCAAACTGCCTCGATACCACCGACGGCGATGCCCGCGCCTGCAGGCGACGGCGGCGCGCAGGACACCTCTGCCAAGACGGCGTCGGTTGCGACGGTGTTGCAGACGACGACGTCATCCGAACGCACCGTGCTCGGCCCGGACCCGTATGAGGAGGCTGCGACACTGCCTGCCGCTCCGGCGCTGACGGGTGTTACCGGCGATGCCGATACCGGCAGCGCCAAGACGCCGGCGCCGGCCGGTTCTTCCAGCAGTGTCGGCACGACTTCATTGCGCCTTCAGGCCTCGATAGCATCCATCTCGGTGGAGCCGAGCCAGGACGTTTCTGCCGAGACGACCGCCGCCGCGACGGCATTGGCGACGCCAGCGACGGCAACTTCGGCGGCAGCGACTCCGGCAGCGTCGGTCGCGACGGTAACGCCCAACAAGATCGCGCTCGAAAACCTGAAGCAGGGCAACCCGATCAGCGAGTGGGGTCTTGAAGGCGACGGCGGCGGCACCATCCAGGGCTTCGCCACCGAAATCAGCACAAATATCGGCCAGACGGTCGATTTCAAGATCGCCACCGATTCCACCCATTACCGCATCGATATCTACCGCATGGGCTATTATGGCGGGGCCGGCGCACGCAAGGTCGACTCGATCGAGAAATCGCTGACAACGGCGCAGATCCAGCCGCATCCGATCGTCGACATGTCGCTCGGCCTTATCGATTGCGGCAACTGGTCGGTTTCGGCGAGCTGGCAGATTCCGACGGACGCGGTCTCCGGCGTCTACTTTGCCAAGCTGGTGCGCGAAGACGGCACCGAGGATGCAAGCATCATCCCCTTCGTCGTGCGCGACGACGCCTCGACCAGCAATATCGTCTTCCAGACGTCCGACACGACATGGCAGGCCTATAATGCCTGGGGCGGCGCCAGCCTCTACTACGGCGAAGTGCCCGTCGACCCGGCAGACATGATCGGCTACCTGCCGCCGAACTGCAGCTGCGGGCTGACGGCGATCGGTCGGGCCTCGGCGGTCAGCTATAACCGGCCGATCATCACCAATACGAGCCCGATCGGCGGCTCGCACGACTACATCTTCGGCGTCGAATCCTCCGCCATCTCGTGGCTGGAGCAGAACGGCTACGACGTTTCCTATATTTCCGGCGTCGATGCGGCGCGCAACGGCACGCTGCTGCTCAACCATGATGCCTATCTCTCCGTCGGGCATGACGAATACTGGTCTGCCGAACAGCGCGCCAATGTCGAGGCGGCGCGCGATGCCGGCGTCAACCTCGCCTTCTGGAGCGGCAACGAGTGCTACTGGAAGGTCCGCTGGGAAAGCAGCATCGACGGCAGCGGTCAGGCCTACCGCACCATGGTCTGCTACAAGGAAACCTGGGGCACGAGCACGGATCCGAGCAATGTCGGCACCGGCACCTGGCGCGATCCGCGTTATGCCGATCCGGGGCAGCAGCCGGAGAATGCGCTGACGGGCACGATGTTCCAGGTGGACAGCTACCGCCAGGATACGATCTCCATTCCCTACGACTATTCGAACCTGCGCTTCTGGCGCAATACCGATGTCTCCCAGCTGAATGAAGGCGAAACCTACAATCTGGTGCAGAACCTGCTCGGCTATGAGTGGGATTCCGATGTCGAGAACGGCTTCCGTCCGGATGGCCTCATCAACCTGTCGCTCTCTTCCATCGCGGTGAGCACCTATCTGCGCGATTACGGCACCACGGTCGGCGATGCGGTGGCGACCCATAGCCTAACCATGTACCGGGCAGAAAGCGGCGCGCTGGTCTTCGGCGCCGGCACCGTCTTCTGGTCCTGGGGGCTGAGTGACAACCACCAAGGCCCGGCCACGTCAACCGATCGCAACGTGCAGCAGGCGATGGTCAACATGTTCGCGGACATGGGTATTCAGCCGACGACGCTGGATGCGAGCCTGATCCTTGCGACACAGTCGACCGACACGCTGAAGCCGACCTCGTCGATCAGCTCGCCGATCATAGGCGCAAGTTTCGTCGAAGGGCAGCGCGTGACGATCACAGGGACGGCGCAGGATTTCGGCGGCGGCATCATCGCCGGCGTCGAAGTCTCCACCGATGGCGGCCAGCACTGGTTCAAGGCGTCAGGCCGCGAGAGCTGGAGCTATAACTGGGTCGTCCAGGCGAGCGGCACCTATACGATCATGTCGCGCGCCGTCGACGACAGCGTCAATATGGAGGCGCCGTCTGCCGGCAAGCAGGTCACCGTCACGCTGCCGGGCACGCAGGGCCTATGGACGCTTGCGGAAAAGCCCGCGGTCGAAATGGCGATCGATCGCGATTCCGTCGAGCTCGGCCTGCGCTTCCAGGCGACGACGGCAGGCTACGTGGAAGGCATCCGCTTCTACAAGGGCTTCTACAACATCGGCGACCATGTCGTCAGCCTCTGGAGCGCCAACGGAACGCTACTGGCATCAGGCGTGTCGGTGGGCGAACCGCTTTCCGGCTGGCAGACGGTGATGTTCTCCAGCCCGATCCAGATTGCCGCCGGCACGACCTATGTGGCCTCCTATCACACCAACGGCTTCTACTCCGCCACCGAGAATTATTTCGCCAGCCCCTATGCCAGCGGCGCGCTGAAGGCCGTCGATGGCGGCGGCGTCTATGCCTATGGCGACAATGCCGGCACATTCCCCGGCCAGAGCCCCGGTACCGGCACCAACTATTGGGTCGACGTGGTCTTCGATGCCGGCCCCAACAGCGCGCCGGTTGCGACCGACGACGCGGGGCTGGCCATCACCCGCAACGACAGCCTCGTCGTCTCGATCGCCTCGCTCATCGGAAACGACACAGATCCCAATGGCGATGCGATGACGATTTCGGCCGTCGGCAATGCCGTCAACGGGACGGTGACGCTCAATAAGCAGAACGGCACCGTCATCTTCACGCCGAGCAACAATTATTCGGGGCCGGCAAGCTTCACCTATACGCTGTCGGACGGGCGCGGCGGCACGGATCAGGGCAACGTCAGCCTCACCGTAAACCAAGGCCCTGCCGGGGAAACGCTGTTTAAATCAAGCGAAGGGCCGACGGGCGCAAGCTTCAACGAAGGTCAGTCGCTCGAACTTGGGATGAGGTTCGTCGCTTCGTCCAGCGGCATGATTACCGGCATCCGCTACTACAAGGCTGCCGGCGATACCGGCGCCCATACCGGCTCCCTCTGGACGACCGACGGCACGCTGGTCGCGACCGTCAGCTTCGCCGACAGCGGATCGGCGAGCGGCTGGCAGACCGCGACATTCACCAACCCGGTGCATATCGCGGCTGGCACGACCTATGTCGCCTCCTACCACACGACAGGCTCCTATGTGGCGACATCAGATTATTTCACGTCAGCCCATACCAACGGCGCGCTGACGGCGCTCGCCGGCAGTAACGGCGTCTTCGGAAATGGCACGGGGTTCCCAAGCTCCAGTTACCAGTCGTCGAACTACTGGGTGGATGTCGTCTACAACCAGACAAGCAATGCGGTGCCGTTCGCCGCCAATGACAATGGCTACACGACCTATTCCAACACGGCGCTGTCGATTGCCGCAGCCAGCCTGCTTGCAAACGACAGCGATGGCGATGGCGACCCGCTCAGCATCACCGGCGTCAATGCTGCGGTCAACGGAACGGTGACCTTCAATAGCCAGACCAAGTCCGTCATTTTCACCCCGACGGCGGGTTATACGGGTGCGGCGAGCTTCTCCTATTCGATCGCGGATGGATATGGCGGCATAGCGTCGGCCACCGTCAGCCTCACTGTCGGCACGCCGCCCGGGGGAGGAACGACGTCAAGCCTGTTCACCGGCGCCGACACGTCGGGTGTTGCCGCCGCCAATGACGCCAACTCGGTCGAACTCGGCGTCAAGTTCATCGCTTCCGCCAGCGGCCAGATCACCGGGCTCACCTATTACAGGAGCGCCCAGGATACCGGCACGCATGTCGGCTCGCTCTGGACGGCCAGCGGCCAGGTTCTGGCCCAGGCCACCTTCATCAGCGAGACGGCGAGCGGCTGGCAGACGGTTTACTTCACCCAGCCGATCAATGTTACGGCCGGCGCCACCTATGTGGCGAGCTACCATTCGAACGGCTTCTATTCCGCAACGGCGAACTACTTCACGACGGACCATACGAACGGCGCGCTGACGGCCCCGTCGAGTGCGGCGAGTGGCGGCAACGGCCTTTATGCCTATGGCTCGGGCAGCCTGTTTCCGACCGCTTCCTACAATGCGAGCAATTACTGGGTCGACGTGCTCTATCAACAGGGCGGCGCGCAGAATGCGATTCCGGTCGCCGCCAATGACAGCGGCTTGTCGACCAATACCGGCACGCCGATCACCATCCAGGCCTCAGTGCTCCTGGCAAACGACACCGATGCCGATGGTGATCCGCTTGTCATCACCGGCGTCAGCGGCGCGGTCAACGGCTCGGTCGCCTATGACGCCCAGGCCAAGACGGTGACTTTCACGCCGACGGCAGGCTATTCGGGACCGGCAAGCTTCAGCTACGCAATTGCAGACGGCAAGGGCGGCACGGCGTCGGCGCAGGTTGCGCTCACCATCAACGGCGGCCAGACGGGAGGGCCGGAGCAGAACCTCTTTGCCGCCGATGCGACGCCTTCGATCGTCTCCGTCAACGACAACCAGCCGGTTAATCTCGGCATGAAATTCCAGGCGGATACGGCGGGCTGGGTTACCGGCATCCGCTTCTACAAGGGGGCAGACAATACAGGCCCGCACAACGGCTATCTCTGGACCGCCTCGGGCACATTGCTCGGCAGCGTCAGCTTCGGCAACGAAACGGCAAGCGGCTGGCAGACCGCCACGCTCACCCAGCAGGTCGAGGTCGCCGCGGATACGACCTATGTCGTTTCCTATAGCACCAACGGCAATTATTCGGCGACCGGCAATTACTTCAGCGCCGATGTGACGAACGGCGATTTGAGGGCGCTCAGCGGCAACAACGGCGTCTATGCCTATGGGGCGAGCGGCTTGTTCCCAAGTGCCAGCTATAACAGCACAAACTACTATGTGGACGTAGCGTTCAGACCGCAGCTCGCGGCGTAGAAGAAGCGAGCGGGGAGTATCGATGACGAGTGCAGACAACAGACTTCCGGTCACGGTCCTTGCCGGCTTTCTCGGCGCCGGCAAGACGACGATCCTCAACCATGTCCTGCGCAATCGCGAGGGGCGTCGGGTCGCCGTCATCGTCAACGACATGAGCGAGGTGAATATCGACGCCGATCTCGTGCGCGACGGGGGAGCGAACCTGTCGCGGACGGACGAGACGCTGGTGGAGCTCACCAATGGCTGCATCTGCTGCACATTGCGCGACGATCTCTTAAGCGAAGTGCGCCGGCTGGCCGCCGCCGGCCGCTTCGATTATCTGCTGATCGAGGGCACGGGCATTGCCGAGCCGCTGCCGGTCGCAGCCACCTTCTCCTTCCGCGACGAGAGCGGGGCAGCCCTCTGCGACGTCGCGCGGCTCGACACGATGGTTTCCGTCGTCGATGCGGTCAATCTTCTGGTCGATTATGCGAGCGCGGAGTTCCTGAGCGATCGCGGCGAGAGCCGGGACGGAGACGACGAGCGCAAGCTGGTGGAACTGCTCGTCGAGCAGATCGAATTCGCCGATGTCGTGGTCATCAACAAGGCGCAGGATGTGCCGCCTGCAGCGCTTGCCGAGGTTCGCCGCATCGTTGCCGCACTCAACCCCGATGCCCGCGTCATCGAGACCGGCTTCGGCCGGCTGAAGCTCGACGCCATCTTGAATACCGGCCTCTTCAGCGAAGCGAGAGCTGCCCGCCATCCGCTCTGGCACAAGGAACTCTTCGGTTGGGGCGAGCATGTGCCGGAGACCGAGGAATACGGCATTTCGAGCTTCGTCTATCGCAGCCGCCGGCCGTTCGATCCCTCCAGGCTGAGCGATTTCCTCGACAGAAAATGGCCGGGCCTCATCCGGGCGAAGGGCCATTTCTGGCTGGCGACAAGGCCCGACGAGATCGGCCTGCTGTCGATTGCCGGCACGCAGTGCCGCATCGACACCAAGGGTTTCTGGTGGGCCTCCGTGCCGAAGGCGCAATGGCCGCGCTTTCAGCAGTTCCGCCAACTCATCGACCGGCATTGGGACGCGATCTGGGGCGACCGCCGCCAGGAACTGGTTTTCATCGGCGCCGGCTTCGACGAAGACGCAATCCGCACCGCGCTCGACGACTGCCTGACCGGTGAGGAGACAGGCTTCGATCCGCAGACCGCCGCCCGGCTACGGGACCCGTTTCCGGCCTGGCAGCACGCCCATTCAAATAGTTAGAGCATCCCAATGGACGTAAGCCGCCCAAAGAGGAAGACGTTTTGATTATCAACCGGAGGAGAGAACAATGAGCAACGAACTTTATGCAGATGGCATCGGCGAAATCACCATCACCGGAACGATCGTGCGGATCGACCTGATGTCGCTCTCGGCCACCGAGCGTGACGCCAACAACAATCCGAAGCCGGTTTTCCGCCAGCGCATCATCATGCCGGTCGATGCCTTCGCCAATGCGGTCGATCTCATGCAGAAGGCGCTTGGCGGGTTGGTCGAAGCTGGTGCGGTCCGTCGCATCGGCGATATGTCGGCGGCGGCTGCCGATATCCAGTCGGTGCAGGCCGGCGCTTCGAACGCTTCGCCGAACTTCAACTGATAAAACAAATATTGCCTCGGTCTCGTATTGTTTCAGGTGGGCCATGACTGGTTTTCTGCATACCAACCTGCATTGTCTTGCGCTGGTCGCGCGTCATCACGGCGTCGACCTTGCTCCTGAACGGTTGCAGCACGATTATGCCGTCGGCAACGATCCTGTTGCCTTGCGGCAGCTGCTGCGCATGGCCAAGGATGCCGGCCTCAGGGCAAAGCATCTGACGCTCGACTGGCGATCCCTGTTCCAACTTGGCGAGGCGTTCCCGGTGCTCGCTGAGCTGACGAACGGCAACTGGGTGGTCATCGCCGGCGCTGTCGGGAGCGGGGAGGACGAGAGAATCCGTGTTCTCGACCCGCTGGCATCACGCGCCGAAGTGATGATGCTCAGCGAAGAGCAGTTCGCCAAGGCCTGGCTCGGATCGGTGATCCTGCTGAAGCGCAACTATCGCATGTCCGATGAGGACCGGCCCTTCGGCTTCCGCTGGTTCGTCCCCGAGATCATCAAGCAGCGCAGCTTCTTCCGCGATGTCGCGCTCGCCGCCTTCGTGCTCTACGGGCTGGGGCTGACGACGCCGATCTTCTTTCAGCTCGTCATCGACAAGGTGCTGGTGCATCAGAGCTATGCGACGCTGACGGTTCTCACGGCGGGCATAGCGATCGCGCTCGTCTTCGACGCGACCTTCACTTTTCTGCGTCGCTATTTGTTGCTCTATGCGACGAACAGGATCGACATCCGCGTCGCGACCCGCACCTTCGGCCATCTGCTCAACCTGCCGATCGCGCTCTTCGAACAGGCCTCCGCCGGCGTTCTCGTCAAGCATATGCAGCAGACGGGGCGCATTCGCGAATTCCTGACCGGCCGGCTGTTTCTCACACTCCTGGACGGCGTTTCGCTTCTGGTCTTCGTGCCGATCCTGCTTCTCTACAGCGTCAAGCTGACGCTCGTCGTGCTCGGTTTCGCAGCCCTCGTCGGGCTGGTGGTGATGATGCTCGTCGGGCCGTTCCAGCGCCGGTTGCAGGCGCTCTATCAAGCCGAAGGCGACCGCCAGGCATTGCTGGTGGAGACCGTGCACGGCATGCGCACCGTCAAATCCCTGGCGCTGGAACCGCGCCAGCGCAAGGTGTGGGACGATTATTCGGCCCAGTCGATCTCCGTGCGTTTCCGGGTCGACAAGATCTCGACCATCGCCCAGGCGATGACCGGACTGCTGGAGAAGCTGATGAGCGTCGCGATCATCGGCCTCGGCGCGCTCGATGTCTTCAGTGGCGCGATGACGATCGGCGCGCTGGTCGCCTTCAATATGCTCGCCGGCCGGGTCTCGGGACCACTGGTGCAGATCGTCACCATGGTGCACGAATATCAGGAAGTCGCGCTCTCCGTGCGCATGCTCGGCGAGATCATGAACCAGCGGCCGGAGCAGGCGGGCCGCGGGCGAGGTGTTCGGCCGAATCTACAGGGCCGCATCGAATTCGACAGGGTCACCTTCCGCTACGGCCCGGATAGCGCGCCGGCGCTCGACAATGTCTCCTTCGCCATTCCGGCGGGCTGCTTGTTCGGGGTGGTCGGCAAAAGCGGCTCGGGCAAGACGACGATCACAAGGCTGATCCAGGGGCTCTATCAGAGCCAGGAAGGCCTCGTGCGCATGGATGGCTATGACAGCCGCGAGATCGACCTCGTGCATCTGAGAACGAGCATCGGCGTCGTGCTGCAGGATAGTTTCCTGTTCCGCGGCTCGGTGCGCGAGAATATTGCCGCCGCCAAGCCCGATGCCAGCATCGAGGAGATCATGGAAGTTGCCCGTATCGCCGGCGCCGAGGAGTTCATCGAGCGCCTGCCGCGCGGCTTTGACACGATGCTGGAGGAAAACGCCTCCAATCTGTCAGGCGGCCAGAAGCAGCGGCTTGCCATTGCCCGGGCGCTGATCACCGATCCGAAGCTGTTGATCTTCGACGAGGCGACGAGCGCCCTCGACCCCGACAGCGAGGCGATCATCCGCGAGAATCTGAGCCGCATCGCCGCCGGCCGCACCGTCATCATCGTCTCGCACCGGCTTTCGACGCTCGTCGATGCCGATGCCATTCTCGTCATCGAGCGTGGCAAGGTCGCCGATATCGGCCGGCACGATCAGCTTGTATCGCGCTGCATGACCTATCGCCACCTGTGGGCCCAGCAGATGAGGCAGGTCGCATGAACGCGCACAGCAGAAAACCCAGCGAGAACCTGCCGGTCCCTTCGGGCAAGGGGCCATCAGACAAGGAGCCGGAGAAGGGCAGGGAACTCATCGCCCGCCCACCGCTGCCACCGGCAATTGCCGAGTTCCAGTCCGATGCCGTCGAACTCGAAGAACGCGCGCCGCCGCGCGTTGCCCGCATGACGCTGTATTGCGTGACAGCACTGCTTGCCGCAGCGATCACCTGGGCCTCGGTCTCCTCCATCGACGAGGTGGTGATTGCGCCCGGCAAGCTCGTCACCACACAGCCCACTATCGTCGTCCAGCCGCTCGAAACCTCGATCATCCGCACGATCGACGTCAAGGTCGGCGAGGTGGTGCATGCCGGCCAAACGCTGGCGACGCTCGACGCCACCTTCAGCCAGGCCGATGTTGGCCAACTGAGGGCGAAGTTTTCCGCTCTCGACGCCCAGGTGAAGCGCCTGGAGGCCGAGCTTACCGGCGAGGACTATTCGAAGATCGCCGGCAACACGCAGGATGAGCAGCTGCAGCTGCAGCTCTTCGCCCAGCGGCGGGCCTTCTACACGGCGCAGCTGCAGAATTTCGAACAGCAGATCGCCGGCCAATCGTCCGCACTTGCGGCAAACCGCAATCAGGAGGCCGTGCTCAACGACCGGCGCGACAACCTCTCGCAGATCGAGGCCACGCGAAAGAAGCTCTATGATAAGGAAAGCGGTTCGCTGCTCACCATGCTCGGCTCGCGCGACGCTCGCCTCGATGTGGAGGCCGATATCACCGCGGTGCGCGGCAAGGCCGAGGAGGCGGTCCACGCCTACGCGAAACTGAGCGCCGACCGCCAGGCCTTCATCGAGGATTTCCGCCGCGCCGCGATGGAGCAGCTGGTGGACCTGCGCGGCCAGCGTGACATGACCGGCGAAGAGCTGAAGAAGATGGAGCTGCGCCGTAACATGGTGGCGCTGACTGCACCCGCCGATGCCGTCGTGCTCGATCTTGCCCAGCGCTCGGTCGGTTCCGTCGTGCGCGAGGCCGAGCCGGTGGTGACGCTGGTGCCGATCAACGTGCCGCTCGAAGCAGAAGTCTCGATCAACACCCGCGACATCGGCCGCGTGGTCGTCGGCAAGGAAGCCCGCGTCAAGCTCGACGCCTATCCCTTCCAGAAATACGGCACGGCAACAGGCGAAGTGCGAACGATCAGCGAGGACACTTTCCTCACCGGCCAACCGGAACAGACCGCCACCCCGAGCCAGCCGTCCGCCCCCTTCTTCAAGGCGCGCATCCTGCTTGCCGATACCCGGTTGAATGCCACAGATGTGCCGGTGCGGCTGCTTCCCGGCATGACTGTGACCACGGAAATCAAGGTCGGCAACCGCACGGTGATCTCCTATTTCCTGTATCCGCTGCTGCGTGGCCTCGACAACGCAATACGCGAACCGTAGGGCGCCACAGCTCAGTTCGCCCCGAACGAGCTTTTAGGCAGATAGTTCTGTCGTTCCCTAAATCATTGTTATTCCACATAGGGTTCAAATCCCTTCAAAGGGTCGCTGCAGATTTTTCAAATTGAACAAAATATCAAATTGACAGTATGTGTAATTTATGAATGTATAGAGTTGAAAGCGGATCATGGCCGTTAGCTAGATTCCACTTGGCGTTGAAGAAAGAGCGATGTCGTCCTGGGAGCTTGGAGCCGCGTCGCAAAGCGATCGCCCGGCGCCAAGGGCTGGGCTGCAACAATAGTGGGGTTTTGAAGCGAAATCGTTGCTGCGTGTTTAAAGCTTGCCGAAATATTAGCAGTTTATTTTCAGTATCAGGGAGGAGCTGAACATGAATATCGCACCAAGCGTGGGACTCAAGAACCTGGAGTCCATTGTCAATGACGCCGGAGGTCCGGTAAAATTGCTTCGTGGGTCCAACATCGGGCCTTACACATTCCCGGTTATTCCACCGGAGTTCACCAATTGGCGCGATGAGGTGAGATCCTGGAAGGATAGCGTTGCGCTGCTTGAGCTTTCCTACCACATGACGGAACTGCATCTTCGCGGTCCGGACGCCGTAAAGTTTCTTTCCACGCTGGCGACCAACAAGTTCGATTCCTTCCCGGTTTTGCGCGGCAAACAACTGGTGCTGGCCGGCCACGACGGTTATATGATCGGCGATGCCATTGTCTTCCGCGAGGAAGAGGAATTTCTGCGCATCGTCGGCGCCCCTTTTGCCAGTGACTGGGTGCAGTACAACGCCGAAATCAGCGGCATGAATGTGACCGCGGTGCGGGACGACAACTTCTCGATCCGTTCGGGAACGCGCGATGTCTTCCGTATCCAGATCCAGGGCCCCAACGCGCTTCCCTTGGTGCGTGAGGTTTCGGACGGGACGTTGCCGGACATCAAGTTCTTCAATATCGGTGAATTCCAGATTGCTGGTCACGCGGTTCGTGCCCTTCGCCATGGCATGGCAGGCGAGCCTGGCTACGAAATCTACGGGCCTTGGGACATTCAGCACGAGATTCGCGCCGCCTTTGCCGAGGTCGGGCAAAAATATGGCATGCGCAAGATTGGAGCGATGGCCTATTCGACCACCGCGCAGGAATCCGGCTGGATGCCAATGCCGCTTCCGGCCATCTATCACAGCGCCGAAATGAAGCCCTACCGCGAATGGCTGAACCAGTACTTCCTGGAGTCGGTCGCCTCGCTCGGCGGCAGCTTCCTGTCCGACAAGATTGAGGACTACTACGTCGATCCGGTTGAAGTCGGTTACAAGTCGCTGATCGACTTCAATCACGATTTCATTGGTAAGGAAGCCCTGCGTGAAAGGGTCGCCAATCCGAAGCGAAAGAAAGTGACGCTCGAATGGAACAACGACGACGTCATGGCATGCATGAACTCGTCGCTGATCGATCCGGACAACGGCGGCATGTTCATGAAGCTGCCAAATCCGATGTATGCGACGTTCCAGTCGGACGCGATCATGAAAGGTGGCAAACGCGTCGGCATATCGCAATGGCTTGCCTATTCCGCCAATGCCAATCGGGTCATCTCGCTCTCGCTCGTTGATATTGAGCACGCCGAACCCGGTACGGAAGTCACAGTGCTTTGGGGTGAGCCAAATTCCCAGCGCCTTCCGGTCGGCACGCACCAGCTCCGCGAAATTCGCGCCAAGGTAGCTCCGGCTCCCTACTTCGAAAAAGTCATCAAGACCGGCCAGCAGTAACCTCAAGCCGCTTGGCGCTCAAAGCAAGCTTCATGGTGAACGGCAGCACTGCCCAGTGGCCCTCAGCGGGACCGCGGCAGTCTGCCGTACGCATCCCTTGTGCGATCCAGCTGGGGATCGTCGACAATTTCCGAAGACGTCTATAGGGGCCATCGCATGATGCATAATATCGATATGGCGGAAGACGCCCTTGCCGTGCGACCGGTGATGTCGCCACGCGCAGCATTGATTGACGGATACTCATTCGAAATCACAGGAAAAGACACTGCCGGCCTCCAAGATGTGAGCAAACTGCTTGCACCGGCCACATGCGTTTCAATTGCCTTCATTCCCAATGAAAATCATGACGCGCGCCTTGCAGCCGCGGCAACGGTGAAAGAGCTCGGCTTTCATCCGGTGCCACATATTTCCGCCAGACGTTTGGGCTCGGCTGCAGAACTGGATCGTCTCTTGGCGTTGTTTGTGAGCGTGGCGAACGTCGATCGTCTATTTATCGTGGCCGGCGATCCTGACGTGCCTGTCGGGCCATATGAGGATTCTTTGGCCATCATTCGTTCGGGACTGTTGTCCAAGCATGGAATCAGGAAGGTCGGCATAGCCGGATATCCGGAAGGGCATCCAAAGATCCGTGACGGGGTGCTTTTCGAGGTGCTGCAGGAAAAACATGCCCTCCTGACCGCCGCTGGGCTGGAATATGACATCACGACGCAGTTTTCCTTCGAGGCCGAACCGGTCATCGAATGGATCGGGCGCCTTCGCCAGGCGGGCATAACAGCACCCATACGCATTGGTGTCCCAGGGCCTGCCAGTGTGAAAACCCTGTTACGCTTCGCCACGATCTGCGGCGTCGGCGCGTCCACGAAAGTCATGGCGAAATACGGGCTCTCGATCCGGAAACTTCTGAATACCGCCGGCCCGGATGCGCTTGTGGCGGAGTTCATAAGAAGGCTCGATCCAAGCAAGCACGGATCAGTTTGTTTGCATTTCTATCCATTCGGCGGTGTTGGAAAAACGGCCGAATGGATCCGAGACTTTCTGGCAAGTCACATATCGAAGTAGGCTTTATGCAATGAAAACAATCTCCGTGCAGCAGAACTTCGTCTTGACTTTGTCATGTCAAGACAAGCCTGGAATCGTCGCCGCGGTGACCTCTGAACTTGCAGCGCTCGGCGCCAACATTTCCGATTCCAATCAATTCTGGGATCGTGTCTCCAACACCTTTTTCATGCGCATCGCGTTTTCTGTCCCGACAGCGGTCACGGAGGCCATGGTTCGTCGTGCACTGAAATCTCCGATTGAACGGTTTTCCATGAAGCTCGAGTTGATCGACGTCGGACGGAAGCCGCGGATCATCATCATGGTTTCGAAATTCGATCACGCGCTCTTACATCTGCTCTACCAAATCCGGGTTGGCTGGTTGAACGCGGAGGTTGCGGCAATCGTTTCAAATCATGAGGACTGCCGCCCGACAGCGGAGCGTGAGGGCGCACCTTTCCATTACCTGCCGGTAAACAGCGATACGAAGGCTCAACAAGAGGAAAAGCTCCTGACGCTGATGAGCGATGCGCAATCGGATCTGATCGTCCTGGCGCGCTATATGCAGGTTCTGTCGACGGAGCTTTCGAGCCGCCTGTTCGGAAGGATTATCAATATTCATCACTCTTTCCTGCCAAGCTTCAAGGGAGCCAAGCCCTATCATCAGGCCTTTGAAAGGGGTGTCAAACAGATCGGAGCCACGGCGCATTATGTCACTCCTGATCTGGACGAAGGACCGATCATCGAGCAGCAAGTCGAGCGTGTGCATCACGCGATGGGGCCGGAGGATCTTGTCGCGACCGGCCGCGATATTGAAAGCCGGGTGCTCGCCAAGGCCGTCAAATTGCATCTTGAAACCCGTGTCATGCTCAATGGCCTGAAGACTGTGGTCTTTCCGTAGAAAGGGTCATCCGCGAAATCCAGGCTTTGGCGCTTGAAACGTAAGACGTCATGATCAATCCTTCCGAAGGCGGCAACTGTTGCGGCCGTCGAAAGCAGGTTCATGGCACGATGTCGCACATCTTCGTCGCAGGCAGTTTACGTCCCGATGTCGGCAGAACTACTTGCATCAAAACAGTATTTTCTCATGCTTCGAACGGAGCTGATCGGTAAGATTTCCAAAAATCCCATGCATTGTTCTGAAAATGGTTTCGTGACATGACCGGCCTATATACGCTGCGATTGAATGAGGAATCGAGCAGGCATGGCGACGAAAATAAGCCCGGAACGGCGTGCGCAGATCGGCGTGGAGAAGCGTGCGCGTACCCGGGCGACTATCCTTTCAGCGGCGTTTCATCTGCTTGGCCGTCCAAACGGGAGGTCAACGCGTATCGAAGAAGTGTGTGGGATCGCCCTCATCTCACGGGGGACCTTTTACAACTATTTCTCTGACATTGACGAGCTGTTCGAGGTGCTCACCTATGAAATGAGCCATGAGTTCAACGTTGCAGTGCAAGAGCTCATGCGAACACTTCCTATCTGCGCGATGCGGGTTGCGCTGGCCATCCGTTATTACCTGCATCGCGCTCGCCAAGATCCTTCTTGGGGTTGGGCGATGATCAACCTTTCCAGTGTCGGGCCCATTTTCGGTTCGGATACGTTCCAATACGCAACGGCGTCCGTTCAGGAGGGCATCGAGTCGGGCGAATTCAAATTGCAAAGCGTCACGATCGGGCGAGATATGATGATTGGCACCGTTCTCGCGTCGATGACAACGCTTCTCCGGCAAGAGCAGGAGCACGATCATCCTGAAAAGGTCGTGCGCCAAATTCTGTCAGCCTTTCAGGTACCGCCTTCCATCATCGACGACTGTGTGGCGATCGAATTGCTCGATTTGCCACTCCAAGTGCCTTGAATTTTAGGGCAGCATGCAGCGAGGTTGGAGCGGGGCTTTGACGGGTGATGAGGATGTGCGGGTCATGGCCTGAGTTCGCAGCGCGTTGACGAGTTGGAGGAAGAGTTGCCGCCCCATTTGGGGATGGGCAGATATCCACGCTGCGATCAGTAAGCCGTGTTCAAATGAACAGGTGGAATGCCAAGGCGAGGTGACCGCGCGGTATGTCAATTGCGCGGTAGCGCCTGCGAACGCGAAACAACGCCGTCCCCATCGCATCCAACATGGAACCAAGAGGATCTTTTGCACCGAGAGTGTCGAGGGGTTCGGGTCACCGTCAAAGGTTCGTTCGATGATGCGGGCTTTGCCGGTTACGTCGCCCGTCGGGTTGAAGATCGCCATCTGTCCCTTCCGCAGGGAGCCGCATCACGCCTCCGCAGCGCCAGCAAGGTTCTCGACGCCCGCGTCATCAACAAGGAGGAGTGCACCTCCAGCATCATCGTCAACCTCACGGCGGTGTTCAATCTCACGCAGGGTCGTTATCCGACTGACGAGTGAATTCCAAGCCTGCTCCTTAGTACCAATCGGGACGTACGAATGCATGACGACCAAGAGCGCCGTCCTGCCGCGAAGATGTCGACAATTCCCGCGCTCGTCGTTCAACTATCGGACCCGGTAAATTTTGCCGCCCATGCTTGCCAAATCTGCCTCACCTGTGTGGGCGCCGGTTGCCGGCACCCACTGGTAGGGAGCTATTCGTATGTTTTGCCTTCAAAGTCCAAGACGCCACCGAGCGGTGCGTATTCTTGGCCATCGAACTGGTATAGCTGGAGTGCCTCCACAGGGTAGATGTCGGATCCTTCCTTGGTTGTCATTGTGATGCCCTCTTGGAGCAATGGGTTCTTCCAACCGTCCATGTTATGAACGACCTTCATCAGCTCTTCGCGGGTGGGGTCCTTGAGCTTTTCGAGGGACTGGACGAGCGTGTCGCCAATTGCATATCCGGTCTGGCCAATCGTATTGGCGAAGACGAAGTTCACCTTGGCTGCTTTTATGGCGTCGAGATAGTGATCGACGCCTTCGTCACCGGATTTCTGATTGCTGGTGATCGGCTTTAGGAAGTCGGAGGTGATGATACCCTTGGCATTTTCCAGGCCGACTGACTGGAGAACCGGATACGCCGATGACAAGTTAGTGACCAGGGTTAAAGGCTTCCAACCGCTTTCGGACTGGAAACGGATGGCCTCGCCCCCCTGGCGCGGTGCGGCGATAATAACCAATGTATCAGCGCCAGAAGCTTTCAGAGTATTTAGCTGGGTCTCGACAGTGGGGTCCTGCGATGTCACCGGCTGGCGTTCGATCACCTTGATGTTCGTTCCGTCGATTGCGCTATCGAAGGCCTTCATAAAGGTTTGGCCCGTCTCGGTGTTCAGATACAGGAAGGCCACCTTTGCGTCGGGCTTGTTGATCTGAAGATACGCAGCAAATGAGTCTGCTTCGGTTGAAAACGACGGTACGAAGCCAACCTCCCACTCGGGTGCGTTCAGGGAGACGACACCGGAATACATGAAAACGTTCGGGACTTTCTTCTGCGTGATGTAACGGCCGATCGCCAGATTGTTTGGCGTCGCCGCGGTGCCGACGAGAGCAAATACCTGATCTTTCTCGACCATCTTGCGGACATTCGCCAAGGTGCGCTGGGGATCAAGGCCATCATCTTCGATGATGAGGTCGATCTTGCGGGTCTTGCCGTCGCCCATCTTAACGCCGCCCTCGGCGTTGGCCTGCTCGACGCGCGCTCGTATGCCTTCGGCGACACCGCCGACGACCGCGACCGGTCCAGTCAGTGGTCCCGTGACACCAATTTTAATGGTGTCGTCGGTGACGCCAGGCGACGATTGCGCAGCATTGGCGTTGCTTGCCGCGAGCAGTGCCGCGACAGTCAGCGGCATTGCGCTCCCCTTCAGTATAGAAATAAATCTCATATCAGTTCCTCCCTTGTTTCAATTTGGCGTCGGCTACTCGCCATCCTCCGAAAAGTCATCGAGAGCCATTTTTCGATGAAGCCAGTGACCCCATTGCGCGCGACCATCATGATCACGATGAGCGCGAGGCCGTAGATCAGGTTGCCGAGGCTCAGGTTGATGTCAGATGCCCAGGTCGGGACGAAGACCATGAACAGACCGCCGAGAAATGCTCCGACGATACTGGTAACGCCGCCGACAATGCTGCCGATCACGATGTTGATGGACAGGATTGCCAGGAACGACTCCGGGCTGATGAAACCACTGATGATCCCGAACACTCCGCCGCCGAGTCCCGCGAGCGCCGAACTTGCGGCAAATGCCCAAAGGCGAGTACGTGTCAGGTTGATGCCGAGCGCTTGGGCAATCTGTGGATTGTCCCGCTGTGCCCTGAGCGCGCGCCCGTTGTCGCCGAAGAGCATTAGCGAGACAAGTAGGGCACCGATCCCCGCGCAAGTGAGCGATATGATGTAGAGCCACAACTCGGGATTGTCCGGCATGAACCTCGGAGGTTCGAGGGCATCGATCGGAAGCCCCGACACTCCACCCGTCAGGCTCCCCATCTTGAGCAGCAATTGCGGGAACGCGGCCGCGATACCAAATGTCACGATGGCAAGCTGCAAGCCCTGAAGCCTGAGTGCCGGAAGGCCGATGGCAAGCCCGACGACGGCCGCCACGGCTGCAGAGACAGGCAACGTTACGAGCGGCGAGATGCCGTAGGTGGCATTGAGGATCGCCGTCACGTAAGCGCCGACGCCGAACAGCGTTCCCTGCGCAAGGCAAATTTGGCCGGCGAACCCCATTAGCAGGTTCAGACCTAAAATGGCGATAGCGTAGGCGATCGCGATCGCCACCTGCTGAAGTGCGTATCCCGGCACAAAGACTGGGATAAGGATCGCGACGATCGCAAAGAGACCGAACTTGAGAGTCGCCGCGCGGAATCCGTCATTCATAGTTTTGTCACCTTGTAGGATCCGAACAGGCCGACGGGCTTGACGAGCAGGATGATGAGCGTGAGGGCGATCGGCACGGCGATGCGCATGTCGGCGCCGACGAACGAGAGGTAGCTGGCACCCAAGCTCTCGGCGACGCCGACGGCGAGGCCGCCAACGATTGCGCCAAGCGGACTGTCCCAGCCGCCGAGCGTTGCTGCAGCGAGCCCGTAAAAGAGGATTGGCGTCATCATCGTCGGGCTGAGGAAGAGCCGAGGGGCAATCAGGATTGCGGCAAGTGCCCCAATAATGGCGGCAAAGCCCCAGCCCAACATCAGCATGCGTTCGACATTAACGCCGACAAGTACGCTTCGGGCATGGTCGAAAGCCGCCGCACGCATCGATAGGCCAAGCCTGGTGAACCGGAAGATAAAGCCCATCGCCAAAGCGATAACAAAAAGGATCGTTAGCGTGCCGATGGCGGAAGCGAGCACGCGAACGCCGCCGATATCCAAACCGCCGTCAGGGAAGAGGCTTGGGAACGAGAGTTGCTCGGCGCCCCACATCCACATGCACGCCGCTTGGAAGAGGACGAGGATGCCAAGGGTGATGACGACGACCGCCTCCACGGGAGCGCTCATCATCGGCCGGATAATCAAGCGGAAAGTCACAATCCCAATAGCAAACGCCATAATGAGGCTCGCGAGGACGGCGAGCCAGAGCGGCGCACCCCATTGCATCAACTGCCAGGCCACATAGGCGGAAAAGGTCGCCATCTCGCCCTGGCCGAAGTTGACGACGTTGGTTGCCCTGAAGATGAGGACGAGCGCCAGGGCGAGCGCCGCGTAAATTGCGCCCGTGGTCAGGCCGCTGACGACGAGCTGGAAGAAGAGGCTCATCAGGCAACTCCCAGGTAAGATTTCTTGATGTCTTCGTTGGCGATCAGCTCGGTTGCCGCACCGCTTGCCACAATCTGGCCGGCCTCGATAACGAAGGCCCGGTCGGCATATTGAAGGGTGATGTCGACATTCTGCTCGACCACGAGCAGCGTCATGCCGTGATCCTTGTTGAGCGTCTTGAAAATCGCCAGGATTTCCTGAGTGATCGAAGGGGCGAGCCCGAGCGATGGCTCGTCGCACATCAGAAGCTTCGGACGAGACATGAGCGCGCGGGCGACAGCCAGCATCTGCTGTTCCCCACCGCTAAGGTTTCCCGCAAGCTGATCGCGCCGTTCGCGCAGACGCGGGAATGTCTCGTACCAGCGGTCTTTGTCCTCCCTCACTTGTGATCGGTTCGACACGATCGTTGCCCCGAGGGACAGGTTTTCATCGACCGTAAACTCGGAGAAAGTCCCGCGCCCCTGGGGTATATGAGCAATGCCGAGCGCGAGGCGCTTCTGCGCGACGATCTTGTCGAGCGCCATTCCCGAAAAGGCAATCGAGCCTTTGAAGGGGAGCAGTCCGGAAACGGCACGCAGCAGCGTCGTCTTCCCAGCCCCGTTGGAGCCGAGCAGGGCGACAAATTCGCCTTCTCCCACTGAGAACGAACAGTCGAACAGTGCCTGCGTCTTGCCGTAGAACACGGAGAGGTTCTTGAGATCCAGTGTCATGCCGCCTTCCCGAGGTAGGCGGCAATCACCGCGTCGTTGGACTTGATTTCGGAAGGGGTGCCTTCGGCCAAGTTGCGACCCAGATGCAAGACAATGATCCGGTCGCAAAGGCTCATGACCAGCCCCATGTGATGCTCGATGAGAAGAATGGAGAGGTTCCGCTTGCGTCGGATGCCATCGACGAGCGACCCAAATTCGTGGACCTCGCCGTGCGTCAGTCCGCCGGCGGGTTCGTCAAGCAGAAGAATTTTAGGCTCGGCGGCAAGCGCGCGAGCGATCTCCATACGCTTCTGCAGGGGATAGGAAAGCGATCCGGCCGCGCGCGCGGCGAGCTCGACCATGCCGACCTCTTCAAGCACCGCCATGGCCTTCTCGCGTGCAGACCGTTCCTCTGCCCTTATCCGAGACGGAGCAAAGATCGCTTGAGCGAACTTGCCGCCAAACCGGTGATGCGCCCCGAGCATGACATTCTCCAGAACGGTCATCGAGGCATAGATGCCGAGGTTCTGGAAGGTCCTCGCGATGCCCATTCCGATCATCTCGCGCGAGCCGACGCCTTCGAGTGGCTGACCGCCAAGCATGATGGATCCGCTTGTGTAATTTACGAGCCGGGTCGCCGCGTTGAGAAATGTCGATTTGCCTGCTCCGTTCGGCCCGATCAAGCCACAGATTTCTCCTGCCTTCACGGAAACCGACACATTGGTCAGGGCTTTGACGCCGCCAAACTGCACGGAGACATCCCGCGCCTCAAGCACAAGGCGCACCTCGGCGATGCTGCTGTTGCTCACTGATTTCCTCCCTTCCGAAGCGGTCTCTCCACGGCCTGTCCATTTCTCTTGTTGACAGCCAACCTCGCTTTGGATACCTATCAGTATCCGAAGACGTTTCGGTATGTCAAGCATCAATCGCGTGGCGATTGCTCCAAAGGAACGTCCTGAGAATGCATGCCGCCGGGTTGGAGAACATGGTGGCGGATTGGCGAAGACCCCGCGACGCGGGTGAGGGAGGAAATCAATGACGGGAACGCACACCGAACTGACGGGCGAAAATCTCTATAGGGATCCCTATCCCGTCTACGCGAGGCTTCGCGCGGAGGAGCCTGTGGCCTTCTTCGAAGGCACGAAAGAATATTTCATCACGCGGTTCGACGACTGCCGCACGATCGGCGGCAACGACAAGGTGTTTGGACCGTCGGGCTCAGCCGACCGTCCGGAAGCTCGCGTCATGGGCATGCCGAACGTCCTGACCATGTCTGGTGAAGATCACCAGTGCCTCCGTCAGGGTATCGACGAGAATCTCACGCAGGAACGCGTGCGCTCGTTCGTCGAAGGTCTGACGCGCTCGGTCGTGCAGCGTTATATCGACTCCATCAAGAAGAATGGCGAAGCGAACCTGACAACGGAACTCTTCGAGCCAATCTCGGTGCGGTGCATTGGCGACGTCATCGGCCTGACGGAGACGCCAAACGAAACCCTCGTCGAGTGGTTTCACGCGATGGCGCTCGGCCTGCAGAACGTCAGCAATGATCCGGCCATATGGAAGCGACTGGACGACGCGCTCGCCGACATCGACAAGCAGATGGGCGATCTTTACCAGGCGTGCCTATCAAAGCCCAACCACTCGCTGCTCAGCCATGTCATGTATGGCGGCATGGCAAAGGGCGAGGTTCGCAGCTGGGAGGAGATTTCTCCGACCATGCGCGTCATCATCCTTGGCGGTCTCCAGGAGCCGGGGCATGCGGCGGCGAATGCCTGCACGGGTCTTCTTTCGAATCCCGACCAGGCGAAGCTTATGGCCGAGCAGCCGCAGGAAAACGCGATGCGCGCCTTCGATGAGGGCTTGCGCTGGATCGCCCCGATCGGCGTAACACCGCGCATCGCCAAGGAAGATTTCGAGATCGCCGGAACGGTCATCCCAGAGGGGGCATCCGTCGCTATTGTCATGGGGTCGGCCAACCGCGATGAGACGCGTTTCGAAGATGCCGACCGTTTCGACATGTTCCGCAAGAAGAAGCAGCACCTGTCATTCGGCTTCCGTCCGCACTTCTGTTCCGGCCACTTCCTGTCGCGTGCGATGGGCGAGATTGCGCTTGCCGAGGTGTTCCGGCAGTTGCCCGATCTTCGTCTCGATACTTCGCGGGAGATCACAGGCAAGGGCTGGCGGTTCCGTGGCATCTCCGACCTTCCTGCGAAGTGGAATGGATGATGTCTTTGATCATCGACTGCCACGGCCATTTCACGACGGAACCACCAGAGCACCATGCCTTCCGAACGGCGCAAGTCGCCTATGCGGAAGGCAAGTCCTCCGAGCCGCCGATCTATCCGGGGATACCCGACAAGCAACTGCGCGACATTATCGAGGCGAACCAGCTTAAAATTCAGCGCGAGCGCGGTTCGCACGTGACGCTTCTCAGCCCGCGCGCCTCCGGCATGGGTCATCACGTGCCGGGACCGTCGGTCGCCAAGGAATGGTCGCGCCTGTCGAACGACAATGTCGGCCGGATCGTCGACATGTTCCCGGATAATTTCGCAGCCGTCTGCCAGTTTCCCCAAACAGTTGATGGCGACCTGTCTGATGTCATCGAGGAGTTGGAGCGCTGCGTCGAAAGCGGCTTTGTGGGCTGTAATCTCAACCCCGACCCGTCAGGCGGACGTTGGAGCTCGCCGCCGATCTACGATCCATGGTGGGACCCTATGTGGGAGGCCATGGTCGCCCTCAGGGTCCCCGCGATGATCCACGTTTCGAGTTCCTGCGAGCGGTGCCTTCACATGACGGGTGCGCACTACATCAACGCGGATACGGCGGTATTCATGCAGTTGATTCAGGGAGACCTGTTCGAGCGCCATCCGGAACTCAAGCTCATCATACCGCACGGAGGCGGGGCTGCGCCGTATCACTGGGGCCGTTATCGCGGCCTGTCGATCATGCTCGAAAAGCCGGGCCTCGACACGCACCTCATGAACAATGTGTTCTTCGACACCTGCGTCTATCACCAGGCGGGCATCGACACGCTCTTCCGCGTCGTCGACACCAAGAACATCCTGTTCGGCTCCGAGCTGCTCGGTGCTGTGAAAGCGATCGACCCGGAGACGGGGCATCCGTTCGACGACACCAAGAGATACATCGACCAGCTCACGCTTGATGACGAACAAAGACACGCAGTCTTCGAAGGAAACGCACGTCGGGTCTATCCGCTTCTGGATGAGCGGTTGCGCAAGCGCGGCCTTTGAAGCCTCGAAATTGTCAGGGAGAAAACATATGGCTTCCAGCCAAAGTCTAAGCCTCGCAGGCGGGGCGCAAGGGTTCAACTGGCTCCCGGTCTTCGTGGCTGAAGAGCATGGAATTTTCGCCAAGCACGGGCTGGTGATCGAATACAAGAAGATGGGCACCGTCGACAAGGCGACCACCGCGGTTGTCGAAGGCGAGGCCGATCTTGCGATAACGCCACCTGAAGGTGCCGTCTCGAACTTCGTCAAAGGCGGCGAACTCAGGGTCATCGCCTCGAATGCCAATCGCCTGCCGATGTCGCTGGTCGCTCAGCCCTCGATCAAGAGGATCGAGGACCTCAAGGGCAAAAAGGTCGGCACATCGTCGCTGACAGAGGGCACGGCGATCTACACCCAGATGCTGCTGTCCCAGGAAGGCCTGCGGTATCCCGGCGACTACGAATTCGAAGTCGCCGGCATCCACACCAAGCGCTGGGAAGCCCTGCAGACGGGGGAAATTGACTGCGCCCCGCAGCCCGCGCCATGGAATTTCCTGGCTGAACGTGATGGCTACAACCTGATCGGCGAGATCAATGATGTCATCCCCGAGATCGTCTTCGCCGCTGTCATTGGCCGCAAAAGCTGGTTGGATGGTAACCGTGATGTGGTCGGCCGTTTCCTCAAGGCATTGTTCGAGGCCTATTCGATCACGAACGACCCGAACCGCGAAGAAATCACGCTTCCGATTTTCCAGCGCATTACCACGAAAGACGACACCGAACTCGCCTCGCGCGGCCTCCACTACATGCGCGACATGGGTATGTGGCCCGGCGATTTGTCCATTCCGCAACGTGCCATGGACACCACGGTCGACTTGATGATCCGCGCCAACCTGCTTGACGGATCAGCCAGATCCAGCGCCGCAGGCGTGTTTGATCGCAGTTTCCTCCAAGGCGCGGTCGGCTGGTTGAATCACGTTTGATTCCATCTCGAGAGGTTCCCAATGAAGGTAATGACCAAGACACCGCGAACGGATCGCGAGACATGCGAAGCCTTGGGTAAGCTCGGCGTCGCTACAGTCCATGAAGCGCAAGGCCGGAAGGGATTGCTGGCCCCGCATCTGCGCCCCGTGATCGAGGGCTCGCGCATCGGTGGCACGGCGCTCACATGCGAGGTGCCACCGGGTGACAATTGGATGATCCATGTCGCGCTTGAGGTCGCGCAGCCCGGCGACATCCTGGTCGTCACACCAACTTCGCCGTGCACGGACGGATATTTCGGCGATCTTCTCGCGACATCGTGCAAGGCTCGCGGAATTCTGGGACTCGTGATCGATGCCGGCGTACGCGATGTCGCTGACCTGCGGTCCATGAACTTTCCCGTTTGGTCGAAGGCAATATCGGCCCAAGGCACGGTCAAGGAGACGCTCGCGAACGTCCAGGTCTCCGTGGTCTGCGCCGGAGCCTACATCGAACCCGGCGACGTCATCGTCGCCGACGACGATGGTGTCTGTGTCGTCAAGCGCGATGAGGCCGCGATGGTCCTCGAAAAAGCGCGCAAACGCCAGAAAATGGAAGACGAAAAGCGCGGCCTCTACGAGAGAGGCCAACTGAGCCTCGACATTAACAACATGCGTCCGCAGCTTGAGGCGAAGGGCTTGATCTATGAATAGGGCAACGCAACTGCGCATACCCCGGCGCGTCGTCACAGGGATTAGTAACGGCAGGTCAGTGTTCATCAGCGACGGCCCCGCACCCAATGCCCATGTGTACGGCTCTGTGCCGGGCCACCTTACTTCGGTCCTTTATGCAACTTCGGCGAAACCCAGCCTTCCGCAAAGTCATGCGGAGCAGGCGCCGCCGCAAATCCTGATCACCCCCGAACCGGGCCAGACGAAGCTGATGATCGTCGTCTTTCCGCCAGACTCGGTATTCGCAACCGTCGATCCAGCGGCCGCGATTGAGGAACAGGCGATGCACATCCCCGGCCTGATCCAGGCGTTCGAGCCTGATGCACCCGGGATGCACACTACAGATACCATCGACTATGACATCGTACTCGACGGTGAAGTGTGGCTTGAACTCGATGACGGCGCCGAAACGCTACTGAAGCAGGGCGACGTCGTCGTCCAATGCGGCACGCGCCATGCCTGGCGCAACAAGGGCGACAAGCCCGCGACCATGTGCTTCGTCCTCATCGGTGCTGAAAGAAAGTCGTGACAATGACGCAGGAGCATCACAATGGCTTCTTCGACTGCATCATCGTCGGCGGCGGACATGGCGGCTCGCAGTCAGCGGCGGCGCTCAGGCAGTCCGGGTTCACCGGACGCATTGCCCTGATCGGCGCTGAGGCGGAAGTTCCCTACGACCGCCCTTCGCTTTCGAAGGAATATCTCGCAGGCAAGAAATCCTTCGAAAGGATGCATCTGAGGCCGGGGGACTTCTGGACCTCCCGGCAGGTGGAACTGATGCTGGGCAGGCGTGTGACCACCGTCGATGCGGCAGCCCATGTCGTCGTCACCGACCTGGGCGAACGCTTCTCCTACGGCAGGCTCGTGTGGGCGGCTGGTGGCGAACCGAGGAAGCTTTCCTGCTCAGGCAGCGAGTTGGCCGGAATCTGCTATATACGCAACAAGGCAGATTGCGACGCGCTCGTCGAAGGCCTTCCCGGCGCCGAAAGGATCGTGATCGTCGGCGGCGGTTATGTCGGTCTCGAAGCGGCAGCCGTGTTCCGAGAGATCGGCAAGGAGGTCACTTTGGTCGAGGCGCTCGACCGCGTGCTCGCGCGCGTGGCGGGGGAAACGGTATCGAGGTTCTACGAAGCTGAGCATCGCGCACATGGCGTCGACATCCGCCTCAACTGCGGTGTCGGTTCGCTGGAAGGTTCCAACGGCCGCGTCAAGAACGTGGTGCTTGCGACCGGCGAGAAGATCCCAGCCGATATCGTCGTGGTCGGTATAGGCATTGTCCCTTCGGCCGGCCCACTGATCGAGGCGGGCGCGGAAGGCTCAAACGGTGTGGATATCGATGAGTTATGCCGGACATCCCTGCCGGACATTTACTGCATTGGAGACTGCGCCCGGCTTAGACATGGCCGCGATATTCGCATTGAATCTGTGCAGAACGCGACGGATCAGGCGACGACTGCCGCGAAGGCGATCTGCGGCGAACTCAAGCCCTACGATGCAACGCCCTGGTTCTGGTCCAATCAATACGATTTGAGAATGCAGACCATCGGTCTCAACTACGGCTTTGACAGCGTGGTGACGCGCGGCAATCCCTCCAGTCGGAGCTTCAGCGTTATTTATCTGAAGGACGGGGCGGTTCTGGCCCTCGATTGCGTCAATGCATCCCGCGACTACGTGCAAGGACGAAAGCTTGTCGATAACTCAGCGAGGATTGACCGCGACGCCCTGGCCGACACATCGAAACAACTCAAGGAACTTGGCCCAGAAGTGCTGTGAGGCATTCGAGGCCCGAATGAAAGTGGAGGAAAAAATGTCTGTGATATCAGTGCGTACGCGGGATGGAGAGCTGCATAGTTTCGAGGGAAGGGTGGGCGCTTCGCTGATGGAGAACATCCGAGGCGCGGGCTTTGATGAGCTGCTCGCAATGTGTGGCGGGTGCCTTTCCTGTGCCACCTGCCACCTCTACGTCGAGGAGCTACCGAAGACCGCAACTCTGGCAGAGCCCTCGATCGACGAGAGTGAGTTGCTGGAAGGCTCCGACTACCGCCAAGAGAACTCGCGGCTTTCCTGTCAGATCCCCTTTGACGAGACTCTCAGTGGAATCGTCGTTCGCATCGCCCCCGAAGATTAATAATAGATCCGCTCGCATCACGGGCGGATCTCGAGGATTATTTGCCAATGCTGCCGGGCTAACGAGTGAATGCCCGGCGGACGAACCTGACGACCCAACATCCCTTTATTCGATCGGCTCAGCCTGCAATTGGCCCTGTGCCATACTTCGCCATCCAGGGTAGACCGTTCGAGCCGCCTTAACCGCATGTGGGCGTACCCGTCTCGGCGCTATCGCGCTCTGACGACTGGGGAGGCGGTCCGCCCCCTCAATCGGGCCAGATTTCGAGATCGCCAGCGGCCCTGCTCCCAAATCCTTTGTCGCGCAACCCGTATCCATATGTCGATTGCCACTTTCGCTATCGCATGGTCATGGTCGGACGAATTTGGGAGGGGCCGAGCGCACAACGGCGAGCCTGCCGTGACGGGCTTACGGCTGGCGCGCACATGTTTCTTTGAGAAAATGTCTCCAGTCGGAAGCGGAGATCATCAAGCTCTCAGGCCAGCTTCGGAAGCAGGCCGTTGACCGACTCCTTGGCGTCGCCGTAGTACATGCGGGTGTTTTCCTTGAAGAACAGGGGGTTCTCGATACCGGAATAGCCGGTGCCCTGGCCGCGTTTGGAGACGAAAACCTGCTTGGCTTTCCAGACCTCGAGGACCGGCATGCCTGCGATCGGCGAGTTCGGATCTTCCTGTGCCGCCGGATTGACGATGTCGTTCGAGCCGATGACGATGACGACATCGGTTTCATGGAAGTCGTCGTTGATCTCGTCCATCTCCAATACAATGTCGTAAGGGACCTTTGCTTCCGCCAGCAGGACGTTCATGTGGCCGGGCAGCCGACCTGCGACCGGATGGATCGCAAAGCGCACCTGCTTTCCGGCGGCGCGCAGCTTGCGAGTGAGTTCCGAAACCGCACTCTGGGCCTGCGCAACCGCCATGCCGTAACCCGGAACGATGATGACCGAGTCGGCATCGTTGAGCGCTGCGGCAACACCTTCGGCATCGATGGCAACTTGCTCACCCTCGACGACCATCGTCGGGCCCGAGACATTGCCGAAGCCGCCGAGAATGACCGACAGGAACTGGCGGTTCATCGCCTTACACATGATGTAGGAGAGGATCGCGCCCGACGAGCCGACGAGCGCTCCGGTTACGATCAACAGGTCGTTGCCGAGCAGGAAGCCCGTCGCCGCGGCCGCCCAGCCGGAATAGGAGTTGAGCATCGAAACCACGACCGGCATATCGGCGCCGCCGATGGCCATGACGAGATGAGCGCCGATGACAAAGGCGATCAGCGTCATCAGGTAGAGGGTCCATGCACCTGCGCCATTCATGTACCCGATCATCAGCGCAAACGACCCGAGCACCATCAGGATATTGAATATGTGCCGGCCGGACAGGATAAGTGCCTTGCCGCCGATATGGCCAGAAAGTTTGCCATAAGCGATGATCGAGCCGGTGAAGGTTACCGCACCGATGAACACGCCAAGGAAGATTTCCACTTCATGGATGATCTTTTCCGCATTGGTGGCGAACTCATGTGCCGTCATGTCGGAGTTGACGCCGATCAGTACCGCAGCGAGGCCCACAAAGGAGTGTAGCGCCGCCACGAGTTGCGGCATGCCGGTCATTTCGACGCGCTGTGCCAACAACGTGCCGACGACAGCACCAAAGGCAAGCATGATGATCAGGACGACGGAAAGCCCGACGCCCGGCCCAAGAATGGTCGCGAGCACGGCTATTGCCATGCCTGATATACCGTACCATACGGCGCGCTTGGCGCTTTCCTGACCGGAAAGACCGCCGAGCGAAAGGATGAAGAGAACGGATGCGGCGATGTAAGCCGCGGTCTGGATACCGATAGACATAGTTCTATACCCCGGGCTGGCGTCACGACTTTTGGAACATGTTCAACATGCGCCGCGTGACCATGAAGCCGCCAACGATGTTGATGGTGGCGATCGCCACCGAAACGGCGGCAAGGGCGGTCACCAGCCAGCCGCCTGCAGTGACCTGCAGCAACGCACCGATGATGATGATCCCGGAAATCGCATTGGTCACGGCCATCAGCGGCGTATGCAGCGAATGGCTAACACCCCAAATGACCTGGAAGCCGACGAAGCAGGAAAGCGCGAAGACGATGAAGTGGCCCATGAAGGCCGACGGTGCATAGGCGCCGATAAGCGCCATGAGAACACCGCCGACGACGAGCAGGCCGACCTGCTGCCGCGTTGCCGACTTGAAGGCGGAAGCTTCGGCTGCACGCCGTTCTTCCGGCGTCAACTCCTTGGGCTTTTCTTGTCGTTTCTGGGCTGCAATCGCCTGGATCTTCGGCGGCGGTGGCGGATAGGTGATCTCGCCCTGGAACGCCACAGTGGCTCCGCGAATAACATCGTCTTCCATGTTATGGACGAGAACGCCATCCTTCTTCGGCGTCAGGTCCGTCATCATATGGCGGATGTTCGTCGAATAGAGGGTCGAGGCTTGCGCGGCCATGCGGCTCGGGAAATCGGTATAGCCGATGACGGTGACGCCGTTCTCAGAAACGATCTTCTGATCCGGAACAGTCAGGTCGCAATTCCCGCCGCGTTCCGCCGCAAGGTCGACGACCACGGAGCCCGGCTTCATCGCGGCGACCATGTCGGCAAGCCAGAGCTTCGGCGCGTCGCGGCCCGGGATCAGCGCGGTGCTGACGACGATGTCGATGTCCGACGCGATCTCACGGAACTTTTTCAATTGCGCTTCGCGAAATTCGGGGCTCGACGGCGATGCATAGCCACCCGTCGCCGCGCCGTCCTGCTGCTGTTCCTTGAAGTCGAGGAAGACGAATTCGGCACCCATCGATTCGATCTGCTCGGCCACTTCCGGTCGAACGTCGAATGCATAGGTGATGGCGCCGAGCGAGATGCTGGTGCCGACGGCGGCCAGACCGGCGACGCCGGCGCCAATGACCAGAACTTTGGCTGGCGGGATCTTGCCGGCCGCGGTCACCTGGCCGGTGAAGAAGCGGCCGAAATTATTGCCGGCCTCGATCACGGCGCGATAGCCGGCGATGTTGGCCATGGAAGACAGCGCGTCCATCTTCTGGGCGCGCGAAATGCGCGGCACCATGTCCATGGCAACCACGTTTGCGCCGGTCGTCTTCGCCTGCTCGAGAAGCTCTTTGTTTTGCGCAGGATAGAAGAAGGAGATCAGCGTCTTGCTTGCCGAAAGCCTTGCTAGGTCGTTCGCTTCGGGCGGCCGCACCTGAGCGATGACGTCTACGCTTGCATAAAGTGCCTCAACGCTGTCGACGACCGTAACGCCAACTGCGCGATAGGCGTCGTCGGAGAAGCCGGCGAGTTTGCCGGCGCCCGTTTCGATGGCACAGTGATATCCGAGTTTCTGAAGCTGGGTGGCGCTGTCCGGCGTCATCGCGACACGTGCTTCCCCCTCGAACCGCTCTCGTGGCGAACCTATAAACATGTCACTCCCCATAATGCGATTTGTCAGTACACGACGACGCCGCGGATGCTCTTGCCGGAATGCATCAGGTCGAAGCCCTTGTTGATGTCTTCGAGCGGCATGGTGTGGGTGATCATCGGATCGATCTGGATCTTGCCCTGCATGTACCAGTCGACGATCTTCGG
>NZ_JACIAZ010000007.1:0-390190 GCF_014195045.1 Rhizobium sp. BK591 | reverse complement strand
GCCGCCCTCGTTCAGTGAGGGGGCTTATAGAACTAACCCCTTTTCCAAGTCAACACACCTAGCCAAAGTTTTTTGACATTTTTGTAACAGGTTGATTCGGCTGGGGTTTTTGTCGGTGGATATTATCCACAGGGCGGATTCCCGGGACAGATTCCTGGAAAATCCTTTACCTGCTGGTCAAAAATCGATCGGAAAGTCGTTCTCAACCCCGAAAGATCGCGAAAAAACAGCGCCTTGAGCCGATTTATGGTTAACAGAGGATTAAACCGTCTCCGACCGGCGAGCTCTAAATTTCCGTCACAAATCAGCGGCTGACATTTCGGAACCTATCACCGACTTGGGTGTTTTCTTTCCCATTGAAGGAAGGAGACCGACATGGCTGCCAATACCGATGATATCAGAGCAACTGTCAGCAAGGACATCGCCGCACTCCAACAGGAAGTCTCGCGCCTGCAGAAGATGATTTCCGCTCAAGGCGCCGAAGCCTATTACGAAGTACGCGGCCGCGCCGGCAAGGCATACGACGAAGCCCTGCCCCGGGCAAAGAACGCCGTCGCCCAAATCAGGGCCGAAGGTGCGGCCGCCGCCGGCGCCGCCCGCGAGCATCCGACCGCAACGACCACTGCGCTGGCGCTTGCCGGCGCCATTGGCTTCCTCGCCGGATATCTGCTTTCCGGCAGTTCGCAGCCGCAGCCTCGCCACTGGTGGCGCTAAACAGACCACAGCCACCCATAAACCGGTTTTTACGCACCCGCCGATCCGTTTTTCGGCAGGGTGCGTAAATGCTTATGTCTTACAAAAACCAATTTTTAATGTGAGCTATGGGAACATAAAAAACGAAGGGAGGATCATCATGGAAAACAAGAGGGCCAACTGCATCATCGAAGTCAGCGTCGACGGCGCCAATGGCCGTCACGCGGTCGGCATCATGAATATGCGCCAGGCACTCGACCTGCCGGAAATGCCAAGCCTTTCTTATACACATCCGGACCCGGTCAAGGCCGCCGCCGGTATTGTCGTCAGCCGCCAAGAACTGGCGGGCTTCATGGCCTGCCACTGAGGCAGCGTTACCCTGTCAAAGCCCTGACGGCGCTTTATCCCAAAGCGCCGAAATTGTTTTGCGGCGTCTTTTATTCCCCTCGTTTTTTTGTTCCGATTGCTGGCATCCTTGTTCCGTTCATGCCAAGAAACGGCATCAAAAGCAGGACAAGGACGGCAGATGAGGGAGCGGCGCCCACCGCATAAGACGCGCGAGCGAACAAAGCCCGCCGATAACGCCGCGGCTAAGCGGGTGACCCTTCCCCGTGCCCTTTCCAAGCTCGGTTATTGCTCCCGCACCCAGGCCGAACGGCTGATTGCCGAAAACCGCGTTGCCGTCGACGGCCGCACGGTCAGCGAGACCTCGGCATGGGTCGATCTTAGCACTGCCAGGATCAGCATCGACGGCCTGGTCATCGCTGCCGAAGCGAAAATCTATCTGATGCTCAACAAGCCCCGCGGTCTCGTCACCACCCGCCACGATCCCGAAGGCAGGCCGACGGTATATGATTGCCTCAGGGATTTCGACATCCCGCATCTCTCTCCGGTCGGCCGGCTCGACAAGGCGAGCGAGGGCCTGCTGCTTTTCACCAACGACACCGAATTCGCTCAGATCCTGCTCGATCCGGTCACGCATGTGACGAAGACCTATCATGTCCAGATCGACGGCATCATGGACGACGAGGGCATTGCCGCGATGACATCGGGCATCCGCCACGACGGCGAGCTGCTGACGGCAACCGCCGCACGGCGCCTGCGCCAGGGCGACAGGAACTCATGGATCGAGGTCGAGCTGGACGAGGGCCGCAACCGCCAGATCCGCCGCATGCTGGAAGCGCTCGGAAGCGAATGCCTGCGCCTCGTGCGCGTTGCAATCGGCGGGCTCGCACTCGGCGAACTGCCGAAAGGCGCGGTGCGTGCCCTGACAGAGACAGAATTGCAGGCATTGCGCCGGAAGGCCGGGATGGAAAAGGCGAGACGCAATTGACTGAAATGACGGAGATGGCGCCGCACGATTTCTGGCAGGAGATTCACCCGTCGGGCACCTTTGCCGATGATGGCGAGTTCACCTCCTTCTATGTCGCCGTTCTCGAAGACGGCCGCCAGCTTCGCCTGCCGATCCGCGCGCTGGCGGATGGCGATCACGCTCTCGCTTCGCTGATCGTCAACCAGGCGAGCTTCGCCGTTCTCGATGCGTTCGCCGAAAGCCTCGCCGAAAAGATCAGGCCGATGCGCATCGATATCGTCGCCGGTCTGCCGACCCTCGGCCTGACGCTGGCCGCCGCCGTGGCGCAAAAGCTCGGCCACAGCCGCTACGTCCCGCTCGGAACCTCACGCAAATTCTGGTATCGCGACGAGCTCTCCGTTGCCCTGTCCTCGATCACCACGCCGATGCAGCAGAAACGCCTCTATATCGATCCGCGCATGCTGCCGCTGCTCAAGGGACGGCGCGTCGCGCTGATCGACGATGTGATTTCCAGCGGCACCTCGATCGTCGCGGGCATCAACCTGCTGACAGGCTGCGGCATCGAACCCGCCGTCATCGCCGCCGCCATGCTGCAATCGGAGCGCTGGCGCGAAAGCCTCGCGGCCGCTGGGCCGCAATGGACCACGCGCACCGTCGGCGTCTTCGCAACGCCTATTCTGGAGCGGAACGAAGCAGGCCGCTGGCAGGCACCATCGGCCAGACGCGGGACATGAGGATTGTTCTTCTTTGCTTGAGGGCGCCTCTGTCCAGCCTCGGCTTGACTTCCCCAGCAATAAAACTAGAGCAGGAAGTCTTCACCCAATAATCAAGGATAGTCGAGCGCCGTGCGAATTCTCTCCGAAGCCCATTTCCCCGAATTGCCGAACTATTATCGCGGCAAGGTGCGCGAGAATTACGATCTTCCGGACGGACGCCGTATCATAATCAGCACCGACCGGCTGAGCGCTTTCGACCGCATCCTTACCTGCATCCCCTATAAGGGCCAGGTCCTGACGCAGACAGCGCGCTTTTGGTTCGAGGCGACGAAGGACATCTGCCCCAACCACGTTCTCGACTATCCGGATGCGAATGTCGTCATCGGCAAGCGGCTCGACATCCTGCCGGTCGAGATCGTCGTGCGCGGTTATCTCGCCGGCACCACCGGTACCTCGATCCTGACGCTTTATAAAAAGGGTGAGCGCGAGATGTACGGCATGCGTCTGCCCGACGGCATGCGCGACAACCAGATCCTGCCCGAGCCCGTCATCACGCCGACCAGCAAGGAATTCGACGGCGGCCATGACGAGCCGCTGACGCCTGCCGAAATCGTCAGCCGCGGCCTTTTGACCAAGGAGCAGTGGGACACTCTGTCGGGATATGCGCTCGCCCTTTTTGCGCGCGGCCAGGAAATGGCGGCCAAGCGCGGTCTGATCCTCGTCGACACCAAATATGAATTCGGCACCGATGGCGACGGCAACATCATTCTCGCTGACGAGATCCACACCCCCGATAGTAGCCGTTACTGGCTTGCCGAAAGCTACCCGGCAAGTTTTGCCGCCGGAAAACGTCCGGAAAGTTTCGACAAGGATTTCGTCCGCGCCTGGGTTGCCGAGCGCTGTGATCCCTATAAGGACGAGATCCCTGAAATTCCTGTCGAACTGATCGAGCAGACCTCGGCCGTCTATATCAAGGCTTACGAGGCGATTACCGGCGAGCGCTTTGTTCCCGACAATAGCGGCGAGACGCCGCTTGCCCGCGTGCGAGGCAGCCTCGCTCCCTATTTCCCTTGACATGGCGATACATGAAAGCTGCCAGGCCGAGCATTGGCTTGGCAGCCTCCCTCCAATCGCGCTAGCATCAGAAAAAAGGGGCATCGGGCTCGGCCGGGCGGGGGACAGATGACGAGAAGGCCGAGACGCAAAGCCGAGGAAACGCGGGAGGACATCCTCTCCATGGCAGAGGTGCTGTTTCGTGAGCGCGGTTACCTCGCGGTGTCAATCGCCGATATCGCCAGTGCATTGCACATGTCACCCGCCAATGTCTTCAAGCATTTCCGTTCCAAGGTCGCGCTGGTCGATGCGATCGCCGGACGCCATCTCGACAATGCCACCGAGCGTTTCGCAGCCTTCGACCAGAATCTGCCGCCGAAGGAGCAATTGCTCCGCTTCGTCCTGCGCCTGCTGGAAGGTCATCTGCAGGACATTCAGAAAAATCCTTACATCTTCGAAATGGTGCTTTCGACGATCGAGGCCAAACTCGAGGCCGGCAACCGTTATCGCGCCCGAATCGAGTTGAAGCTCGGCGAGATCATCCGCGAGGGTATCGCGGAGGGGCGTTATCATTGCCGCGATCCCGAGCGCGCCGCACACACCGTCGCAGACCTCCTGGCCTGCGTATTGCACCCCATCCTCATCGCCCGCGACGACAAGGAAACCCTCGTGCACCGCGCCGAGGATATCGTCGGCTTTGTCGATGCCGCACTGCAAAATAACGCTTGCTAAGTGACGATTGCTGACTTACGTCACTTCATAAAGCTTTTGTTAAATTCGGATAATGGCATTTGAAGCCAGATCAATCCTGACGCTTATATAAGCCTGCGTTCGGCCGGGCCGAGCCTGCGGATTGAACGCCGATTGCCACCGAACAGGGAATTCAGAATGATACGGCGTGCCCTCCTCCTCTCCACGGCCCTGGCGTTCGGCGCATTGCTCGCCGCCTGCAGCGACAATGCCGGCAAGCCCGCCGGCAATGCCGGTGCGGGCGCAGCACAACAGGCCTCGCCCGTCGGCGTGATCACCCTGAAAAAAGCCAGTTTCCCGATCACGACGATCCTTCCCGGCCGCGCCGAGACATTTCAGACAGCCGATATCCGGCCGCAGGTAAGCGGCCTTATCCGCGAGATCGCCTTTAAAGAAGGCGGCGAGATCAAGAAGGGCGACCTTCTCTACCAGATCGAGGATGCGCCCTATATCGCCGCCGTCGAGCAGGCCAAGGCGGCAATCTCCAAGGCGCAAGCCAGCGTGCCGAGCGCTGAAAGCAATCTCGACCGCTATCAGCGCCTCGTCGGCAGCGGCGCCACCCAGATCGAATTCGAAACAGCAAAGACGACGCTGCTCCAGGCCAAGGCCGAAGTCGAGTCGGCGAAGGCAGCACTTTCCGCCGCCCAGATCGACCTCGACCATACCAAGATCATCGCCCCCTTCGACGGCGTCATCGACCAGACGGCCTATAATGTCGGCAACGTCGTCTCGGCCAACCAGACGACGGCGCTGACGACGATCCGCCAGCTCGATCCGATCTACATCTCGCTGACGGAATCGAGCACCAACCTCTTGAAGCTGCGCGACGCGATGACCGCCGGCGACATCAAGGGTGCAGACAACGTCGCCTTCCACCTGATCCTCGAAGACGGCAAGGAATATAACCAGCAGGGCAAGCTCGACATGTCGAAGCAGGTGGTCAGCGAGACCACAGGCACCTTCATCATCCGCGTGCTCTTTCCCAATCCCGATCGCATCGTCCTGCCCGGCATGTATGTCCGGGCAACCGTCGAGCTTGGCGCCGAGGCCGGTTATGCATTGCCGCAGCTGGCGACGAGCCGTGATGCCAACGGCCGGCTGACGGCACAGTTCATTTCCGCCGAAGGCAAGGTCGAAACCCGTGCCTTCGAGAACAGTTCGCCCTCCAACAATTCCTGGCTCGTGACCGAAGGCATCAAGGACGGCGATCAGCTGATCGTCAGCGGCCTGCAATCGATCACATCAGGCATGCCGGTGAAACCGGTCCCGATGAAGATCAACGACAATGGCGTGGTCGTGGCTGCCGAGCAGCCAGCGGCCGGTGATGCTGAGAAGCCTGCAGCGAAATAATCGCTGAAGCCCCGCATCGTCACCGTCTCAGCCGCACAGGAACAACCGATGGCCAAGTTTTTCATCCGACGTCCGATTTTCGCCTGGGTCATTGCGATCACCATCATGCTCGCCGGCCTGCTGGCGATCTTCACGCTGTCGATCTCGCAATATCCCGACATCGCCCCGACGACGGTTCGCATCAACGCCACCTATCGCGGCGCCAGCGCTGAGACCGTCGAAAAATCGGTGACGACGATCATCGAGGATGGCATGACCGGCCTCGACGATCTCACATACATGACCTCAACCTCATCGACGGGCTCGGCCAGCATCCAGCTCACCTTCGGGACGAGCGCCGATCCCGATATCGCCCAGGTGCAGGTGCAGAACAAGCTGCAGCTGGTTCAGTCGCAGCTTCCAAGCGACGTCATCGATGCCGGCATCAGCGTCACCCGCTCGACCTCGAGCATCCTGCTCGTCGGCTCGCTGGTTTCGACCGACGGCAAGCGCAACTCGGTCGATCTCGGCAACATCATGTCGACGTCCATCGAGGATCAGATCCAACGCCTGGAAGGCGTTGGCAGCATCAACGTCTTCGGTTCGGGATACGCCATGCGCGTCTGGCTCGATCCCTTCAAGCTCTTGAAGTACCAGTTGACGCCGAGCGACGTCACATCAGCCATCCAGGCGCAGAACACCCAGGTCTCCGTTGGTTCGCTCGGCGCCCAGCCGGCTACCCCCGGCCAGCAGATCAACGTCACCATCACCGCCCAAAGCCAGCTGACCACCGTCGCCGACTTCGAGCACATCATCCTGAAGGTCGAAAAGGACGGCGCGACCGTGCGCCTGAGCGATGTCTCGCGCATCGAGATCGGTCAGGAAAGCTACGGCGGCGGTTCGCGGTATAACGGCCAGCCGTCGACCGGTTTTGCCGTCAACCTGGCGATTGGCGCCAACGCCATCGATACCGCCGCCCGTGTGCGCTCCGCGCTCGAGGTCATCGGCCGCGGCCTGCCGGCAGGTGTCGCGATCACCTATCCCTACGACACCACGCCCTTCGTCGAGCTGTCGATCGAGAAGGTCGTCCATACCCTGATCGAGGCGATCGTGCTGGTTTTCGTCGTCCTCCTCATCTTCCTGCAGAACCTGCGGGCGACGCTGATCCCGACGATTGCGGTGCCCGTGGTGTTGCTCGGCACCTTCGGAGTGCTGGCGGTCACCGGCTACTCGATCAATACGTTGACGATGTTCGCCATGGTGCTGGCGATCGGCCTTCTTGTCGACGACGCCATCGTCGTCGTCGAAAACGTCGAACGCATCATGACCGAAGAGAAGCTCTCGCCACTTGAGGCGACGGAAAAATCGATGGGAGAGATCACCGGCGCCATTGTCGGCATCGCGCTCGTGCTGACTGCCGTCTTCATTCCGATGGCCTTCTTCGGCGGTTCGACCGGCATCATCTATCGCCAGTTCTCGATCACCATCGTCTCGGCCATGCTGCTGTCGGCGCTCGTCGCCCTGGTGCTGACGCCTGCACTTTGCGCCACAATGCTGAAGCCGGTCGGCGAACACAGGAAACACCGCGTCGGCGACTGGTTCAACCGCAACTTCACGCGCTCGACCAACGGCTATATCAGCGCCATCGGCTATCTGCTGAAGCGGCCGATCCGCGTCATGCTGGTCTTCCTCCTCGTCGGCGCCGGCTGCGCCTATCTCTTCACCCGTCTGCCGAGCTCCTTCCTGCCTCAGGAAGATCAGGGCGTGCTGTTGACCATCGTCACCACGCCGCCGGGCTCGACCACGCAGCAAACCCAGGCAGTCGTCGAGAAGGTTGAGAAATACTATCGTGAAAACGAGAAGGACGCCGTCGAATCCGTGTTTGGCGCGCTCGGCTTCGGCTTCAACGGTTCCGGCCAGAACAGCGCCATCGTCTTCACCAAGCTCAAGGATTTCGCACAGCGCACCGATCCGACGCTGAGCGCCCAGTCGGTCGTCAACCGCGCGTTGCGCAGCTTCTTTGCCATCCGCGAGGCGCAGGTCTTCGCGCTCCTGCCCCCGGCGATTCAGGGTCTCGGCGTATCGAGCGGCTTCTCCATGTATCTCGTCGACACCGGCGGCCACGGCAACGACGCCCTGACGGCCGCCTCCAAGCGGCTGATCCAGATGGGCAACACCTCGGGCAAGATCGTGGCGCTGCGCAGCAGCAACAAGGAAGTCGAGCCGCAGATGCGCATCGTGCTCGATCAGGAGAAGATCGGCGCTATGGGCGTCGACATCGCCTCGGTCAACTCGATGCTGTCGATCATCTTCACCGGCCGCGACGTCAACGACTTCACGCTGAACGGCGAGATCAAGCCGGTCTATGTTCAGGGCGATGCGCCCTTCCGCATGCAGCCGGATGATCTCGACCATTGGTACGCGCGCAACACTGCCGGTGAAATGGTACCCTTCTCCGCCTTTACCAAGACGGAGTGGGTGAAAGGCGCGCCATCGCTTGCCCGCTTCAACGCCGTTAGCGCCATTCCGCTCGACGGCGCTTCCGCACCCGGTGTCTCCTCCGGCGATGCGATGAACGAAATGGAAGCGCTGACCGAACAGCTCGGCGGCGGTTATACGGTCGCCTGGCAGGGCATCTCCTATCAGGAGCGCCTTTCCGGTTCGCAGGCGCCGATGCTCTACGCGATCTCGGTTCTCGTCGTCTTCCTCTGCCTGGCGGCACTTTACGAAAGCTGGTCGATCCCCTTCTCGGTGATCATGGCGGTACCCGTCGGCATTCTCGGGGCACTGGCGGCGGCAACGCTCTTCGGCCAGGCAAACGACGTCTATTTCAAGGTCGGCCTGCTCACCACCATAGGGCTGGCGGCGAAGAACGCGATTCTGATCGTCGAATTCGCCAAGGACCGTATGGAAAGCGGCATGGGGCTCTACGAAGCCACGCTGGAGGCGGCAAGATTGCGCCTGCGGCCGATCATCATGACCTCACTTGCCTTCATTCTCGGCGTCGTGCCGCTGGCGATCGCGACTGGCGCTGGCTCGGCGGCACAGAACGCCATCGGCATAGGCGTTCTCGGCGGCATGCTGGCGGCGACGATGCTCGGAATTTTCTTCGTACCGTCCTTTTTCGTTGTCATCCGACGCATCTTTGCCACACGCGGCAAAAATGCGGCAGGAGTGTGATATAAATGCACTGTGATAATGCTGTTCCGATTGCTACATTGCGCCCGACTGCTTCGGTGTGTGTTTTTGGTAACGAGGCGCGGCGCGCGTTAGTGAAGCATGAAGCTTCGGACAAGAATTGACTTGCTCGAGTACAGGATGAAATGAATGGTATCTCTTCGTTTTGCCACCCCGGCATTATTGTTATTGTTGTCGGGCTGCGTTGTTGGCCCGGATCATGTTCCTCCTGAAATGCCGCTGCCCGCCAAATTCGGAGAAGGCGGAACGAAGAGTGATGGTGATGTTGCTACCGCAGCCTGGTGGACCGCCTTCAACGATTCGAGGCTGAACGGCTACGTCAACGCGGGCCTTGAGCAGAACCTGACAGTCCAGCAGGCGATCGAACGCATCAATGCGGCCTCCGCCGCCGTCACCACCGCCGGAGCCGGCGGCCTTCCGAACCTGACGGTTGGCGCGTCGCACACGATCAGCGGTCAGAAGGGCGAACTGCGCACGCAACTCGACACGCGCAACACCAGCGCCGGCGACGTCCAGCTGAGCTGGCTGCTCGATCTCTTTGGCCTCTACAAGCGCAGCACCGAAAGCGCGCTCGCTTCGCTCGATTCCGCTTACGCATCGGCTGATGTCGCCAAGCTGACCCTCGTCCAGGACCTGGTCTCGAGCTATATCGACGTTCGCTACTATCAGCAGCGCCTGGCGCTTTCGAAGGCCAACCTGAAGTCTCGTCAGGAAACCTACGAACTGACCAAGTTCCAGCTTGAAGCCGGCGCCGCCTCGCGTCTCGACGTCGTTCAGGCCGAAGGCCTCGTACAGTCCACGCTCGCCGAAATTCCGGGCCTTGAAACCAACATCCGCATATCAGCCCATCACATCGCCACGCTGCTCGGCCTGCCGGCCTCGGCCCTCGTCGACGAACTGCTGAGGGGCGCCGGTCAGCCGGTATTCCGCGGCGGCATCAACTCCGGCATCCCGGCCGATCTGATCCGCAACCGTCCCGACATTCGCGTCGCCGAGCGTGATCTCGCCGCCGCAACGGCCAATATCGGTGTTGCCCAGGCCCAGCTCTATCCGAGCATCTCGCTCAGCGGCTCGATCTCGCCATCCTACATCAACCAGCGCGGCGTCCACGGTGGCCTGACCCCCTGGTCCTTCGGTCCGACCCTCAACCTGCCGATCTTCGATGGCGGCCGCCTGCGCGCCAACGTCAAGTCGGCCCAGTCCGATGCCGCTACGGCCTACCTCAACTGGAAGTCGACGGTGCTGACCGCCGTCGAACAGGTCGAGAACGCGCTTGCGGCTGTCCGGCGCGACGCCCGTACGGTCGCCGCACTTCAGGCCCAGGTCAAGACCACCCAGGAAACGCTCGAGCTTTCCACCGCATCCTACAAGGACGGCGCCTCTTCACTGCTCGACGTTCTCGACGCGCAGCGCCAGGTTTCGCTGGCTCAGGCAAGCCTTGCCCAGTCCGTCCAACAGATGGCCAAGGACTACGTCTCGCTGAACATCGCAGTCGGCGGCGGCTATGCGCCCGGCGGCAAGACCACCGCACCCAATACCACAGCAGCGGTGAAGCCCGCCAAGAGCTGATCGGCGTTTGGCCCTTCTGAAAAGGCAGAGCCCCGCGATCGTCTCGCGGGGCTTTTTCGTTGCCGCCGAACTCTCCTCCAGCTAATTACACACAGGACGAATTTGGATTCGACAAGCTGAGATAGCTGAGGTAAGCCTTTGATTAAACGATTAATCAGAGCGCCGTCGATTATGGCTCCATCGCGTTCGGGACCAAATCTCAGCAGGATAGCGACGTCGCTCGGCGTCTCCGTCGCCACGGTCTCCAATGCGCTCTCCGGCAAGGGCCGGGTCTCCGGCCAATTGATCGAAAGAATCCGTGAACATGCAGCCGAGCTCGGCTATGTCCCAAGCCAGGCCGGCAGGGCGCTCAGGACCGGCCGCAGCGGCGTTCTCGGCCTGGTGCTACCCGATATCGCCAATCCGCTGTTCCCGAAGATCGCTCAGGCGATCGAATTCGCCGCCTCGGCTGCGGGTTACGGCGTGCTGATCGCGGATTCCCGCGGCGATATCGCCACCCAGACCGAAGCGATCGACCGTCTGGTCGAGCGTGGCGTCGATGGCATGATCGTCATTCCCCGCCGCGCCACCCGCATCTCGTCCACCACCTGTCCGGTCGCCATCATCGACACTCCCTCGACGCCGGGCAACACCGTTTCCGCCGATCATTGGCAGGGCGGCCGCGAAATCGCCGACCACCTCGCGGATCTCGGCCATCGCCACATCCTCATCATCGGCAACAATCAGGAATCCAGCGTTCAGAACGACCGCGTCGGCGGCATCCGCGCCGGCATGCGCCCGGGCATGCATTCCGAAACACTATGGATCGATAGGCTCGAGCAGGATGGCGGCAGGGGCTGCCCGCTCGGCCTTGCCGAAAAGGCCAGGCAGGGATTCACCGCTTTCGCAGCCCTTTCCGATTTGCAGGCGCTACGCGCGCTGACGGAGTTACAGCAGGCCGGCGTCAACGTTCCCGCCGATGTCAGCGTCACCGGCTTCGACGACCTCATCTGGTCGCCTGTTGTCACGCCGTCGCTGACGACGGTGCGGATGGACATGGATAGGATTGCCGGGATTGCCGTGTCGGCGCTGGTCGCTACGATAAGAGCAAACCGCATCCGGGAGGGCATGCTCGTTACCGCGGAGATCGAACGCGTTGCCATGCAGTTGATCGTCCGCCAATCATCCGGGCCTGCGAAGCCGGCACCAGAAACCTCAGAGCCGAAAACCTGAGAGATGGGGAACGTGTAAGATGAAAAAAGCTCCCATTGCCTCGGCAGTACTCCTGCTTGATACCATGCCCGGCCCAATCGAGACCGAGATCGATGTAGGCCTGCCGCCACACGGCGCGCTCGCCTGCGATCTACCAGTTGCCGACACGGCAAGTCTCAAACGGTTCGGATGAAATCATGGGCGTCTGGATCGACACGGACATGGGCTTCGACGACATCGCCGCCATTCTGGTGGTGGGACAGTCGGAATTCGAGATCGACGGCCTATCGCTGGTCTTCGGCAATACGCCGCTGCCGCAGGTAAGAATGAATGCCGCCGGCGCCGCCAGCGCCTTCGGCTGGAACTTCCCCATCCACACCGGTCGCGCCATGCCCGTTCTCGGCAAGCTTGAGACCGCTCAGGCGATCCTTGGGGAAACCGGCATCCCGACATCAGGCAAGAGCCTGCCGCAGGCACCCGCCCTTGCCGAAAGCGATGCCTTCACAGGGCTCTGCCGCTGGCTGGAACGCCAGGGCCAGCACCGCATCCTGGCGCTCGGCCCGCTCACCAACATCGCTGCCGTGGCGCTCGCCCGGCCTGATCTTGCCGCCCGCATCACCGAACTCGTCTGGATGGGCGGCGGCGTCACATCAGGCAACCATACGGCCTCCGCCGAGTTCAACGCACTTGCCGACCCGGAAGCGCTTTCGATCGTCATTGCCCACGGCCTGCCGCTGCGCATGGTCGATCTCGATCTCTGCCGCAAGGTGCTGGCAAGGCCCGAGGATGCCGAGCCGGTGCGCAATGCCGGCGGCGCCAATGCCGAGCTGATCGCGGATATGTTCTCAGGCTATATCCGCATCGCCACCAGCCGCGGCCGCCCCGCCATGGCGATCTACGATCCCTCCGCCGCCGTCGCCTTTGTCGCCCCCGATATCGTCAGCTTCCGTCCCGCGCGCATCGACGTCGAGCTGCAGGGCGCCCTCACCCGTGGCCGCACCGTTGTCGAGACCCGCGCCACACATGCGAGTTTCAATGCCCAATTCGCCGCCGACATCGATGCTGACATGGCCCGTGTCATCATTCTCGCTGCCCTGGTCAACGAGGCCCGCAAATGAACGCCAGCCCTCGCCAGGAACCCGCCGACCTCAATGATCCCGCTTTGCGCGCCCGCGCCGTTACTGCTGCGCGCGGCGATGCCCCCTTCGACGTGCTGATCACCGGCGGCCGGTTGCTCGATGCGGTGACGGGCCTGATCCGCGAGGCCGATATCGGCCTTGTCGGTGCGCTGATCGCCAGTGTCCATGCGCCGGCAAACCGAACGGATGCCGCCGAGATCATCGATGCGACGGGCAGCATCCTGACGCCCGGCCTGATCGACACGCACATGCATGTCGAAAGTTCGATGGTGACACCGGCCGAATATGCTAGCGCCGTTTTGGCGCGCGGCGTCACATCAATCGTCTGGGATCCGCATGAATTCGGCAACGTCCATGGTCTCGACGGCGTGCGCTGGGCGATCGAGGCCGCGCGTTCCCTGCCGCTGCGCATGATCCTGCTCGCCCCCTCCTGCGTGCCGTCTGCGCCGGGCCTGGAACTTGCCGGCGCCGATTTCGATGCCACCGTCGTCGCCGAAATGCTGCGCTCCTCGACAGTCGGCGGCGTCGCCGAGGTCATGAATATGCGCGGCGTCATCGACGGCGATCCACGCATGACTGATATCGTCAATGCCGGCCTTGCCGCCGGCAAGCTCATCTGCGGCCACGCACGCGGCCTCGAAGGCGCCGATCTCAATGCCTTCATGGCATCAGGTATCACCTCCGACCATGAACTCACCTCCGGTGCCGATTTCCTCGCCAAGCTTTCCGCCGGCCTGACAATCGAGCTGCGCGGCTCTCACGATCATCTGTTGCGGGAATTCGTCGAGGTTCTGAACGGTCTCGGCCACCTGCCCCCGACCGTGACGCTCTGCACCGACGACGTTTTTCCCGATGAGCTTCAGGAAGGCGGCGGCCTCGACGACGTCGTCAGGCGCCTGGTGCGCTACGGCATGAAGCCGGACTGGGCGATCCGGGCCGCGACCTTCAACGCCGCACAGCGTCTGAAGCGTCCCGATCTCGGCCTTGTCGCCGCGGGCCGCCGGGCCGACATCGTGCTCTTCGAGGACCTTACGGATTTCCGGGCGCGGGTGGTCGTATCAGGCGGCCGCGTCGTCGCTCACAACGGCCGCATGCAGCGTGCCGTCCAGCAGATTGATTCGGCGCCGCTCGTCAATTCGGTGAAGCTGCCGCCGCTGACCGAGGATGATTTCCGCATTCCGGCGACGGGCGAGCGTGTCCGTGTCGCCACCATCGACCGGCCACGCTTCACGCAATGGGGCGAGGTCGAAACCGAGGTGCGGGATGGTTTCGTCGTGCCGCCGGCCGGTAGCGCCATGATCGCCGTCGCCCATCGTCACGGCAAGGCCGACGGCACCCCACGCGTCGGTTTCCTCACCGGCTGGGGCGAATGGCGCGGCGCCTTCTGCACCACCGTCTCGCATGACAGCCACAACCTCACCGTCTTCGGCGGCAATGCGCGCGACATGATGCTCGCCGCCAACGCCGTCATATCAGCCGGCGGCGGCATGGCGGTCGCCAAAGACGGTCGAATCGAAGCGCTCCTGCCGCTGCCACTCTCCGGCCTGGTGACGGATGCAGCGCTTGAGGACACAGCCCTGACCTTTACCGATATCCGCAAGGCCATGGACAAGATCGTCGACTGGAAACCGCCCTATCGGGTCTTCAAGGCCTGCTTCGGCGCCACACTCGCCTGCAATGCCGGCCCGCACCAGACGGACCGCGGGATTGCCGATGTGGGGACGGGGAGAGTGATGGAGAGTCCGGTGCTGGAAGCTTGGTAAGTCAGGACGCACAGATCATAATGCGAAGGAGTGCTGCTGTAGCCCAAACACCAGTCATGCCTTCAACTCCCGCTCCACCAACGCCACCCAATAAGCCGTCCCGTATCCAAGCGCCCCATCGTTGAAATCATAAGCCGTATTGTGATGCAACGCCCCGTCCACCGCCGGCCCATTGCCGAGCCAGACGTAACAACCCGGCGCATTCTGCGCGAAGAAAGCGAAATCGTCGCCCGCCGTCGACGGCGGAAAGCTTGTCAGCACCTTTCCGCCGAACGCCGATCGGGCCGCTGCGAGCGCCCGCGCGGTCGCATCCGGATCATTGATGACAGGCGGAATCCGCCGCTCGAATGCATAGTCGACTGATATGCCGTACATAGCAGCAGTGCCATGCGCCAGTCGGCCGATCTCGGTCTCCAACTGATCGCGCACCTCGGGCGAATAAGCTCGCGCCGTTCCGCCGATCTCGACCGTATCCGGAATGACGTTCAGCGCCTTCGGGTCGCCTGCCTGCAGGGAGCAGGCGCTGACGACGGCCGGCTGCAGCGGATCGACCACCCGTCCGACGATCGTCTGCAGCGACGACAGGAAGGTGCCGGCGGCCGTGATTGGATCGCGCCCGAGATGTGGCTTGGCGCCGTGTGTGCCGGTCCCACGAAAGGTCGTGCGCCAGCTATCGGAGGAGGCAAGCTGCGGCCCCTCGACCACGGCGATCTCATCGACCGCAAGTCCTGGCATATTGTGCAATCCATAAACGGCATCGCACGGAAAAAGCCGAAACAGCCCCTCCTCGACCATGCGCCTGGCTCCGCCCCGCCCCTCTTCGGCGGGTTGGAAGATGAAATGCACCGTGCCGGAAAAATTCCGCGTCACCGCCAGATGCCGCGCGGCGCCAAGAAGCATCGCCGTATGTCCATCGTGCCCACAGGCGTGCATCTTGCCGGGTACGGTCGATTTATAAGGCCGCTCCACCAGCTCGGGCACGGCGAGCGCATCCATATCGGCGCGTAGCCCGATCCTGCGCGCGCCCCTCCCGACCTGCAACGTACCGACCACGCCGGTGTCGCCGAGGCCGCGATGCACGGTGATACCGGCATCATCGAGAAGCCTCGCGACGATGCCGGCGGTGCGCTCTTCCTCGAAACCAAGTTCGGGATGGGCGTGCAGGTCGCGGCGCAAGGCCATGAGAAACGGCAGATCGTCCTCGATCCGGGCGGGAATGCTCATCGGGCGATGCTCCTGGGGCCTGGATATCCTGTCATGCGAAACGGGCGCCCAACCGGCGCCCGCCTCAGATCATCCGTTGTTTATCAAACAAGGCGCGAGTTCAACCCTCACGCCTCTTCGACGAACACCTCCTCGCGCTTCTTCTTGACGCTCGGCAGGAAGACGACGATGAGGACGGCAACCGCAATGGCCAGAAGAATGGCGCTGATCGGCCGCGTGACGAAAGTCGTCGGATCGCCGCGCGAGAGGATCATGGCGCGCCGCAGGTTCTCCTCGAGCAGCGGCCCGAGCACGAAGCCGAGCAGAAGCGGCGCCGGCTCGCAGCGAAGCTTGGCCAGCACATAGCCGATGAGCCCGAAGAAGGCGACGGCATAGAGGTCGTAGACGTTGGCATTGACGCTGTAGACCCCGATCGAGCAGAAAGCCATGATGACGGGGAAGAGCACGTAGTAAGGCACGGTCAACAATTTCACCCAGAGCCCGATCAGCGGCAGGTTGAGGATGACCAGCATCAGGTTGCCGATCCACATCGAGGCGATGATGCCCCAGAACAGCGCCGGCTGCTCGGTGGCGACATTCGGACCCGGCACGATGCCCTGAATGATCATCGCGCCGATCATCAGCGCCATGACGGGATTGGCAGGAATGCCGAGCGTGAGCAGCGGAATGAACGAGGTCTGCGCACCGGCATTGTTTGCCGATTCCGGCCCTGCGACGCCGGCAACCGCACCCTTGCCGAATTCCTCCGGCGTCTTCGACATCCGCTTTTCCACCGTATAGGAGGCGAAGGAGGCAAGGATGGCGCCACCGCCCGGCAGGATGCCGAGCGCCGAACCGATCGCCGTGCCGCGAATGACCGGGGCGATCATCTCCTTGAATTCCTGGCGCGACGGCAGCAGGCCGGACACCTTGGCCATCAGCACCGTGCGTGTCGATTCGCCCTCGAGGTTGCGCAGGATTTCCGCCACCCCGAAAACGCCGACGGCGAGCGCCACGAAATTCAGCCCGTCTGCATATTCACGGATGCCGAGCGTGAAGCGCGGCGTGCCGGTATAGATGTCGGTGCCGACAAGGCCGAGCAGCAGCCCGAGCGCCACCATCGCTAAGGCCTTGACAACGGAACCATGCGCCAGTGCGATCGAGGAGACGAGGCCAACGATCATCAGCGAGAAATATTCCGCCGAGCCGAATTGCAGCGCGATTGCGGTGAGCGGCGGCGCGAAGATCGCGACGAGAAAGGTCGACACGGTGCCAGCGAAGAACGAGCCGAGCGCGGCGATCGCAAGCGCTGCCCCCGCCCTGCCCTTGCGGGCCATCTGGTAACCGTCGATCGCGGTGACGGCCGAGGAAGATTCGCCTGGCATGTTGATGAGGATCGCCGTCGTCGAGCCACCATACTGCGCGCCGTAATAGATGCCGGCGAGCATGATGAGCGACGAAACCGGCTCGAGCTGGAAGGTGATCGGCAAGAGCATGGCGATCGTCGCCGTGGCGCCGATGCCGGGCAGCACGCCGATCAGCGTGCCGAGCAGCACGCCGATCAGGCAGAAGAACAGGTTTTCCGGAGTGCCGGCTGTCGCAAAGCCGAGCGCGAGATTGCTGAAAAGATCCATCATCGCCTCCTAGAACCGGACCCAGGGGCCGAAACGCTCGAACGGCAAGCCGAGCCCGTAGCTGAACACCGCGACCGAAAAGATCGTCAGCAGCAACGACAGCACGATCGCAAAGAACAGGTTCATCTTTTGCGATGCGAAACAGGCGATGAAGGCGGTGAGGAACAAGGACGGTGCGAAGCCGAGCCCGCGCACGGTCAGCCCGAAAAAGACTGGCGCCGGCAGGATGAAGAGCATGCCGCGCCAGGCAAACGGGTCGATCGGCTCGCCCTCGACCCGAAGGGCCTGAATGAAGATGATCGCACCGAGAAGCACGAGCACGCCGGCAAGCAGCAACGGAAAATAGCCTGGCCCCATACGCACCGTCGTGCCGAGGTCGAGCCCCAGCGACTGGATGGCGAAGAAAGCCCCGGAGGCGACGAAAAGCGCGCCGCAGATCGCATTGGTGGTATCGAAACTGATGGATTTCATGGTGTCTCCTGGGGTTGGAGATGGTTCACGTCACGCCGCGGCAAAGGAGCTAGCCCCTCATCCGCCTGCCGCCACCCTCTCCCCGTAAACGGGGGTCCGGAGGACGGGTCGAGACAAGTGGCTCGACCCCGGTAAGTTAGGGTGAGGGGCTCGTCCGGCATGCCCGGACGAGGACAAGCCTTAGTCGGCATATTCGCCAGCGGCCTCGATCACCGTTTTCCAACGGGCGATCTCGCTTTCGAGCTTGGCTTTCAGTGCGGCCGGCGTCGCATCGGCGTCTGAGGATGGTGCGGTGCCGAGCTCGGCAAAGCGGGCGCCGACATTCGGATCCTTCAGCGCCACCTGCAGCGATTTCGACAGACGCTCGTTGATCTCGGCCGGCGTGCCCTTCGGCGTATAGATGCCATGCCAGATGCCGACTTCAAAACCCGGCAGGCCGGCTTCGACGGCCGTCGGAATGTCCTTCATCACGTCGAGGCGCTTGGGCGAGGTTACGGCATAAGCCTTGATCGTGCCGCCCTGGATCTGCTTGGTCGTGTTGGTCGTCTGGTCGCACATGACGTCGACCTGGCCGCCGAGCAGGTCGGTCATGGCAGGGCCGGTACCCTTGTAGGGCACGGTCGTCAGCGGTGTCTGGATGGCGCTCATGAACATCATGCCGCAGAGATGCGAAGCCGCACCGATGCCGGCATTGGCGACCGTCACCTTGTCCTTGTTGGCCTTGATATAGTCGATCAGCCCCTTGAGGTCGGTCGGCTCCATGTCCTTGCGTGCAACGATCGTCATCGGCACTTCGGTGACGAGGCCGACATAATCGAAAGCGCCGAGCGTGTCGTAGGCGAGCTTGCGGTAGAGCGTGGCGCTGGTCGCCATGCCGATATGGTGCAGCAGAATGGTGTAACCGTCGGGATCGGCATTTGCCACGCGGCCGGCGCCGAGCGTGCCGCCGGCGCCGCCGACATTTTCGACGACGATCTGCTGGCCGAGATCCTTCGACATGGATTCTGCGACCAGGCGCGCCACGGTATCGGTCGGGCCGCCGGCCGCAAAGGGCACGACCATGGTAATGGTGCGCTCGGGATAGGTCTGCGCCGAAGCGACGCCGGCGAGAAGAGAGACCGCGGCAGCCGCGGTCAGGCCGAGCATGGCCTTCAGAATTTTCATCGTTTCCTCCCTGATGAAACAAGCAAGCCCGCCGACACATCCTCCGCGCCGGTTGGGATGGCCTATTTGCCGCCGGGAAAAATCGACCTGCAATCATTGCAGCCGCTTTCGAAAGGCGATTTTGCAAAAGTGCAATGCAGCATGGGTCGATTCGGAAACAAACGGCCGGTGCGATGGGTGGAAATCCACCCATCGCACCGGAGGATAATCGACTTGAGATTGGAAAGAGTGCGCGGCCACAGCCGGAATCGTCACTCGGAAAACAGGCATTTTCCGAAAGCAGTCAGCTTTCGATAATCATCATCCGCTTGTCGAGACCGTATTTCTGCATCTTTTCATAGAGGGTCTTGCGGGAAATGCCGAGTGACTCATAGACCGCCTTGAGGCTGCCGCCATGCGCCACCAGCGCGGTTGCAATCACCCCTCGCTCGAATTCAGCGACGCGTTCCGCAAGCCCCGTCGCCTCCTCGGCCTGCCGCCCGCCATTGTCGAGACCGAGGACCAGCCGGTCGGCGGCGTTCCTCAATTCACGCACATTGCCGGGCCAGTCGCGTTGGGCAATGTCGGAGATCACCTCCGGCGGCACGGGCATCTCGTCGCGGCCGTAGCGGGCCGCCGCCTCCCGCACCAGTTGCAGGAAAAGCAGCGGAACGTCCGCCCGCCGCTGCGACAGCGACGGCACGTGCAGCGTCGCAACGTTCAGCCGATAGAAGAGGTCGGCGCGGAAGCGCCCGGCTGCCACCTCCGCCTCCAGATCGACCTTGCTTGTGGCGATGAACCGCACGTCGAGCGCCACCACTTCGTTCGATCCGAGCCGCGAGATCACCCGCTCCTGCAGTACCCGCAGGAACTTGGCCTGCAGGTCGAAGGGCATGGAGCCGATCTCGTCGAGCAGGATCGTGCCGCCGCGCCCGTGTTCGAATTTTCCGTAGCGCGGCCTCACCGCGCCCGGAAAGGCCCCCACCTCATGGCCGAAGAGTTCGCTCTCGATCAGGTTTGCCGGCAGTGCGGCGCAATTGATCGCGATGAACGGCCGGCTTGCCCGGGCGCTGATATCGTGGAGCGCCCGGGCCACCACTTCCTTGCCGGCTCCCGTTTCGCCGACGATAAGCGTATCGGCATCGCTCGCCCCGATCGCCCGGATACGGTAGCGCAAATCCACCATCACCTGCGTGCGCCCCGGCAGCCGCGCCTCGATATCGTCGCGTTTGCCGGCGACCGCTTTCAGCAGCCGGTTTTCGAGCACGAGGCCGCGCCGCTCCATCGCCCGGCGGATGACGCCGGCAAGCATTTCGGGCGTGAACGGCTTCTCGATGAAATCATAGGCGCCTTCGCGCATCGCCTTCACCGCGAGCTGCACGTCGCCGTGGCCGGTGACAAGAATGACCGGCACCTCTGGATCGAGCTCGCGGATCTTCTGCATCAGCGTCATGCCGTCCATGCCGGGCATGCGGATGTCGCTGACGACGACACCGGGAAAGCTGTAGCCGATCAGCTCCAGCACGTGGTCGCCGTTCGAAAAGGTCTCGACGCTGAAGCCGGAGAGCTCCAACGCCTGCGCCGTCGAGCGGCGCAATTCCTCCTCGTCGTCAACCAGCAGGATCTTCGCATCGTTCATTCCGCCGCCTCCGGCATCAGCCCTGCCGCCGACTGCAGCTCGATGCGGAACACCGCGCCCCCTTCGGGATGATTGGCCGCCTCAAGGCTGCCGCCAAAATCCTTGATGATGTTGTAGGAGATCGAAAGCCCGAGGCCGAGCCCCTTGCCGACGCCCTTCGTCGTGAAGAAGGGATCGAAGATACGCTGGGCAATCGCCGCCGGCACGCCCGGCCCGTGATCCCGCACCGTCAGCACCACTTTGCCGGCCTCCTCGAAGGCCGAAACCTCGATGCGCCTGTCGTCCAGCCCTTCCACCGCATCGGCCGCATTCGAGATCACGTTCACCAGCACCTGTTGCAGACGCACCGAACCGGCGCGCACGACGGGTGGACGTGGGCCTAGATCGAGCAGGAGTTCGGCATCCGCCGCCTTCAGCCGCCAGGCGATGATCTCGAGCGTGTCATGCATCGCCTCGTCGAGAGAAACCGAGCCGAGCTTCTCGTTCGGTTTGCGGGCGAAGTTGCGCAGGTGCCGGCTGATCGCGGCCATGCGGTCAATGAGCCCGCCGATACGCCGGATATTGTCCCGCGCCTCCTCCGTCCGGCCCCGATCGATGAGAACGGAGGCGCTGTCCGTATAGGTCTTCGCCGCGGCGAGCGGCTGGTTGAACTCGTGCGAAAGAGCGGCCGACATCTGTCCGAGGCCGGCGAGCTTTCCGGCCTGGATCAGATCGGCCTGTGTCTGGCGGAGTTGTTGCTCGGTCAGGCGCCGCTCGGCGATCTCTTCTTCAATGCGGCTGTTGACGCGGGCAAGATCGGCTGTGCGTTCCTCGACGCGCCGCTCCAGCTCGTTGCGGGCGTCGGCCTGCATCTGCATGCGCTCGGCAAGCCGCGCCCGCCGCTGGCGAATGACCGCGACCGCGAGCCCGGCAATGCAGAGGATGAGAAAGACCGCCGCAAGCGCGGTGCGCGCCTGGGCGCGGATGGAACTCGTCTCCATCAGCACGTTCACGGTCCAGTCCTCGGCCGGCATGTAGTGCGAGAGCACCAGATATTCGCTCGAGCCGCGCTCGCCGGCGAGCGTCATCAACTCATGCGGCTCGAAGCGCTGACGCGTCACCGGCAACGCCGTCAGCCTGGCATTGGCATACCGCCGCGACGCTTCCGTGCGTGCGATGCGATCGGCCGTCAGCGGCAGGATAGCGCCATAGAGCCATTCGGGGCTGCCGGACATGAAGATGATGCCCTCCGGATCGGAGACGAAGATCTTGTATTCGCCGCCGCCCCAGGAGGATTCGATCATGTCGATATCGACTTTGAAAACGATGACGCCCCGAATATCCGCGCCGGTCCGGATCGGCGCGGCAAAATAATAGCCGCGCTTCAGCGAGGTGGTGCCGAGCGCGTAGAACCTTGCCTGCCGGCCTGCGATCGCATCCTGAAAATAGGGCCGGTAGCTGAAATTCTGTCCGACGAAGCTTCCCGGTCCGTCGTAATTGCTCGCCGCGATCGTCTCGCCATCCGGTTTGACCACATAGATGTCGGAGGATTTCAGCAGCCCGTTGATCTCCTTGAGATAGAGATTGGCGGCATCGCGTAGCGCCGCATCCTCAGGCGCGCTCACCAGTTCCTTGATGTCGTCGTGATCGGCAATCAGCGCCGGCAGCGCCTCGTAGCGGTTGAGGTGGCCGCTGAGCGCCGACACGGCAAGGCGCAGCGCCGTTCCTGCCTGCGCCGAGGCTTCCCCCATATAAGCGCGTGTCGCAATCGCGCTTCCATAAGTGAAGAAGGCGAAGATGATCAGCGGCACGACGAGCAACGCCGCTATCGCACGATACCTCGAAGACAGATCCGGCTCCTCCCCTTTCTGCCTCCACTCCCCAGCGAGGCATACCCGACGCCCTCAAGTCTAGCGCATCGGCCCGAAAATCGGAATCGATTTTCGGAAAGCACGATGCGTAGATTCAAAATGTTAGAGCGTCCTTTGTGCGTCCGAAAGGATGCACAAAGGACGCTCTAACAACCCTGGCAAGGTTTTCCAAGGGCCAGCCGAAACTTGACACTTAACGACCTCGGATATCCTATTGCCGCATCGCAAGGAAGCCCATCATGAGCGACGATCAGACACCCGCCGACAGCAAGCTCACCACATCCAAGCGCCGCTGGGCGGCCGAGGGCAAGTTCCTGACTGGCCGCATCAGCCGACCTGAAACCGAGCGTCTGCCGCCCGGCCAGCACCTCGTCAAGAACTGGCCGGTGCTCGATCTCGGCCAGCAGCCTGTTGTCTCGACGGATACGTGGCGGCTCGACGTGCGCGGCCTCGTCGAAACACCGCTCACCCTCACCTGGACCGCCTTCCAGGCGATCGAGCAGAGCACTGGGGTGAGCGATATCCACTGCGTCACCACATGGTCGCGCTACGACAACAAATGGAAGGGCGTCTCGACGCGTGATCTGCTCGACCTCGCCACGCCGAAGCCCGAAGCCGGTTACGTCATGCTGACCAGTTATGACGGCTATACCACCAACCTGCCGCTCGCTGATTTCGCCGCCGAGGACGCGATCCTTGCTACCGCCTGGGAAGGCCTGCCGCTGACGCCGGATCACGGCGGCCCGATGCGCCTGGTCGTGCCGCATCTTTATTTCTGGAAAAGCGCCAAATGGCTGCGCCGCATCGAGCTGATGCCCGACGACGAGGCTGGCTTCTGGGAAAAGAACGGCTACCATATCTACGGCGATCCATGGCGCGAGCAGCGCTATTCCGACGATTGAGCCTTCGGCCGCAGGAAGTGGCGAAGCCAAAAAAAACCAAGGCCGAACAATGCAGCGAGCCCGGTCAGCGACGCCATGCTGGCTGGATGAAGTGGCACCTTGCCCCAGTGTGGCTTGATGACATCGGCGGTGTTGAAGGCCTCGCCGCTGAACCGGCAGGTGACGAGCGCAAGGCCGCGCCGCGTCATGTCGGCGTCGACGGCGGAAATGATTTCATTCGCGGCAGCCCTCTCTTGCGGCATCTCGCGCATCGACAGCAAGACCGCCTTGGCCGCCGCGAGATAGGCATGGGCGCATTCGTTGAACGGGCTTTCCTCGTCCGTCACGCTGCCCGGCACCCGGCCCCAGAGACAATAGGAATACTGGATCTCGGCATAGTTCAGGACGCGGCGGAACGGCTCGTTGGTATCGACGGCACGGGAAGCAAGGTCGATGATCCCACTGCGATAGTCTGCAATCACCGCCATCTCGCCATGGGAAATTTCCGGAATATCCAGTCCGGTATGGCTGCCGCCGCCGCTAGGGCTATGGGCAAGAGCGCTTCCAGCAACCACACAAAAAAAGACGGCGGTGGCAAACGCCGTCGACACGAGTGGTATGGTTCTGCTGCTTGTCATGGCCGCCCGAAAAGTTCAGGGCGCCGGCAAGCGGCGCCCTTCGATGCGTTCAGTGAAATGCCGTTGCCGGCCGGCCGCGTTGCCCGTCCTTAACGGCAAGCCGCTTTTCCGCCAGCACTCCGAAGGCAAGGCCCAAGGTTGTCCAGAGGATCACATGCATGCCGAGCGAAGTCGTGCGGAACCGCCAGAGGACCATCGCCGAGAAGTTCTCCGGCACCTCGTTGATCGGCGGCAGCAGATAGAGCACGACGCCGATGAAGACGAGATAAGCGATTCCGGCGATGATCGCGCCATTCCAGAGACCGAAACGCCCCGCGAGGCGGCGCGACAGCGCCACCGCGGCAATCAGCGCGGCGAGCGAGACGACGATCATCAGGAAGAACAGTTCGGTCCTGACGCCGATCGTATCGGGATTGCCGACCGCCGGCGGGTTGGCCGGATACTTGATACCGGGAACGAGGACGATCGCCACGAAGGCGGCAATGGCGATGACGGCCGAGGTGCCGCGCGCCGAAAGGCTGCTGAAACGGCCGTGCACGAAAGCGAAGGCGAGAGCGAAGAGCCCGCCAACGGCAACGCTGTAGGCCATGACGCCGGTGAAAAGGCCGAGACCGGCCTGCGTGGCGCGGCTGACGATTTCAGGTTCGGCAGCTTCACCGGCCGCCTGGGCACTCGCCTCCTCGAAGGCGATCGCCGCATCGACCAGCGGCTCGCCGAAGATATGCGCAAAAGCGAAAACGAGGATGCCAGCAATCAGGCCCGCGAGCATGCCGCGAAGCAGAAGATTTCCAACCATGTCAGGAACTCCCCTAAAGCATGTCGCGCAAAAGTGTGCAGCGATTTTGCGATAACGACATGCGAAAACAAAGACCTAAAGTGAGGCGCGAATCTGAAAGATCGCGACGCGCTTTAGTGGCAGGGAAAGCCGAGGAGATGACGGCCGTCATGCACGAATTCGTGCACATACATCCCGTTGAACAGCGCCATCGCGCCTTCCTCGGTGCCGACAAAATAGAGAACGATGAGCATCAGCAGGCCACCGAAGATCGCCCATGGCAGGATCTCTCCCAGGGGGATCGGCGCCGGTGCCGCGACGGGCGCAAAAGTGGTGTCAGACATGTATTCCTCCGGGAATGACGCGTTCAGTCGAAAGAGTGCTTGTGCAGTAGGGTCTGACTTCCAGCGCGAAGAGCTTTCGACACGCTGGTCACAGTGGCGCGACCGCGCCGGATTTCCACCGGCTTCCAAACCCGCAACAGCACGGTTATATCTGCACGCCGAAGAGACTGTCAACGAAACTTCACAAGCCGGCCAAGGGCCGTCCTGCGCCGCTACAGCCGCACTCCGGGAGATCAGAACGACCGTGAATACGCGCCTCACCTGGATCTGCCACGGCGCGACGATGGCGAGCCGCAAGGCCCTGTTCCCGCTCGACGAACCGCTGGAAGGCAAGGCGGCGGAAGAAGCCGACAGGATGGCCGCCCTGCCCCGCGCCGATCGCGTTGCCACGAGCCCCGCTTTGCGCGCCCGCCAGACTGTTGACGCGCTCCGCCTCCAAGCCCGGATCGATCCGGCGCTTCGCGACTGCGACCATGGCCGCTGGGCCGGCAGATCGATCGCCGCGATAGAGGCGGAAGAGCCTGAGAGCCTCATGGCCTGGATGAGCGATCCGGAAGCGGCCCCGCATGGCGGCGAGAGCCTTCTTGATTTGAGAACACGCGTCGCCGACTGGATGGAGAGCGAATCCGCCCTCGGCGGCCATGTGATCGCCGTCAGTCACGCAGCCGTCATCCGGGCGGCGGTCGCCCATGTGCTTCAGGCGCCGCTCTCCTCTTTCTGGCTGAGCGACATCGAGCCGCTCGCCGTCATTCGCATGACCAGCAATGGACGACGCTGGTCTCTGCGCTTCCAGCATTAGAGCGCCGTGCGTCCTTTCGGACGCACAAGGACGCTCGGACACTTTCAATCCTCGCATCGCGCTGTCCGAAAATCGATTCCGATTTTCGGACCGATGCTTTAGCGAGTCCTGATCATATCCAGCCTTACACAAGCAAATCGCGTCATCTCTGTTGAACCCGGTTTCGCGGGGACTACTTCCTTATCCCAAGGAGATGGAAGAATGACATATGATTGGAGTGGGGAGCGCACGCGGCGCCTGCGTTTGATGCGTGTCGCCACAGTCACAGTTCTGGTCGGTCTCATCGTCAGCGTCCCGCTGCTGATCGTCACCGCCTGAAGCACGAAAAAGGGCGAGCGATGCCATGGCACGCTCGCCTTCGTTTTTTCCGCACCTGCCATTCTGCCAACCACGAAGAGGGCTCGCTCGGCGTTTTCCTCTGGCGCCAACGGTCCCTCGACGGCACATCAGGAGGCTGAAGCCTCGGATAATTCGCCTTCTGGTTTCAACGAACATTTCAGACTTTCGTGCTACTTCCGCGAAGGGTGGAGATGGAGAAGGCGCAGTGCCGGTATTTTTCCAGAGCAGGGCCGGAAGGCAATGTGTTTCGATCGTCGGGTTCGGGATTACTCTCTGGCTCCTCTGCACCCTGTTGCAGCTTGACGACAGCCTTGTCTACTTCATGACCGGTTTCGGCGAGTACGGCGCCGACAAGCTCGTTCTGGCGCTCGGCATCGCCGGCGCCATGAGCTTCATCTATTCGGTGCTGCGCATAGCCGACCTGCGCAAGGAAACGGAACTGCGCGCCACCGCCCAGGCAAAGGCCGATTGGACCGCAACCCACGACCATCTCACCAAACTGCCGAACCGCTACGCCTTCGAGCGCAAGATCCTCTCGCGGCCGATCAAGGACGATGAGGCCGAGATCGAGGAGTGGGATCGCAACGTCACTCTCTTCTCCGTCGACCTCGACGGCTTCAAGAAAGTCAACGATCTCGTGGGCCACAAGGGCGGCGACGTCCTGTTGATCGAGGTTGCCAGACGCATCTGTGCACTCGGCAATGCCGATTGCGTCTATCGCTTCGGCGGCGACGAATTCATCGTCGTCGCCTTCGCCCTGACGGCGCAGCGCGAGGAGCGTTTTGCCAAGCTGCTGATCCAGGCGGTCACCCGGCCGATCCATATCGATGGCTTTGCCGTCGAGGTCGGCGCCAGCGTCGGCTACGACCGCTGGGCCGAGGGAGCCGAACCACTGGAAGACGCCGCCCACCGTGCCGACCTCGCCATGTATGAGGCGAAATCACGCGGACCGAACCACTATTTCGTCTTCGAACCTTCGATGCAGGACAAGGTGACCGAACGCGCCGCACTGGAAACCAGGCTGCGCGCCGCGATCTCCAACAAGGCGATCAAACCCTTCTACCAGCCGCTGATCGATCTGAAGACCGGCCAGCTCTGCGGCTTCGAGGCGCTGGCGCGCTGGATCGGCGACGATGGCGTCAACATCCCGCCGCCTGTTTTCATCGGCATCGCCGAGGAAACCGGCATGATCACTGCATTGTTCGAGGATCTTCTCGCCCAGGCCTGCAGCGACGCACTCACCTGGCCGGAGCATGTGATGTTGTCTTTCAACGTCTCGCCGGTGCAGATGGAAGACAGGCTGCTGACCTCCCGCATCCTCAAGGTGCTTTCGGCAAGCCGGTTGCCGCCGCAGCGCCTGGAAGTGGAGATCACCGAAAACGCGCTGATCCAGGATCCCGCCATCGCCGCCGTCATTCTCGACGAACTGCATGCGGCCGGCATCCAGATCGCGCTCGACGATTTCGGCACCGGCTATTCGAGCCTCGCCCAGCTCGCCCGCTATCGTTTCGACAAGATCAAGATCGACAAAAGCTTCATCGCCACCTATCGCGACGACGAACGCCAGGAAAAGATCGTCCGCGCCATGCTCGGCCTCGGCCGGAGCCTCAACATCAAGACGACCGCGGAAGGCGTCGAGGAGCATGGGCAGCTCGCCTTCCTGCTGCAGCTCGGCTGCGACATCGGCCAGGGCTATCTCTTCGGCAAGGCGATGCCCGCCGCCGAGGCGGGCATCTTCATCAGCGATCGCAATGCCAGTCTGGCCTCGACGGCCTGACGGGACGTCTTAAAACACCTGGCGCAGGATCACGAAGAGCAGGAAGGCGATCGCAATCGAGGCCGGCAGCGTCAGCACCCAAGCCATCAGCATGTTGCGCACGGTCGACCATTGCAGGCCGGAACCGTTCGCCGCCATGGTGCCGGCGACGCCTGACGACAGCACACGTGTGGTCGAGACCGGCAGGCCGAGATCATCGGCCGAAGCGATGGTGACCATCGCACGACTTCGGCTGCCGCGCGGCGGCAAAAACACGTGGAGGCCCGAATATTCCCTTTCCGTCAGGAGGCCCGACGCTAAGTTCAGCTATCGTCACGCCCGCGCGGAGTCTGAGAATGTCATCGACCGACCTCCTCCTGACCTTCAATGCCGGTTCCTCGACCGTCAAGATCGGCATTTTTACGATGGAGGGTGATGCGGCGCGACGCCTCGGCAAGGGCGTGATCGATTTCCGCGCCGAACCGCTCTCGCTCGGCCTGACCAGGGGATCGCAGACATTCGAGATGCCATTGAAGGCCGAAATGACGGAAGACCTGCACGGCGTTATCGACGAGACCTTGGCGCATCTCGTCGACCATTTCGACACGACCGCCACACGCGCCGCCGGCCACCGCGTCGTCCATGGCGGCGATCGCTTCACGAAGGTGATCGCCCTCGACGACGCAGCAATCGATGCGATCGATGCGCTGACCCCGCTTGCGCCCCTGCACCAGCCGCAGGCGCTGCGTTTCATCCGCGCGCTCCGGCATCTGAAGCCGCATCTCACCCAGACGGCCTCCTTCGACACCGCCTTCCATGCCACGCAGGACGATCTCGTTCGCCGCTTCGCCATTCCCCGTGCGCTGCATGACGAGGGCGTCAAGCGCTACGGCTTCCACGGCCTCTCCTATAAATTCATCGCCGGCGAGCTTGCCCGCAAGGCGCCACGCGCGGCAAAGACCGTCGTCGCCCATCTCGGCAGCGGCGCCAGCCTCTGCGCGCTGGACGGCGGCGTCAGCCGCGATTGCAGCATGGGCTTTTCGACGCTCGACGGCATCCCGATGGCGACACGCCCAGGCCCGCTCGATCCCGGCGTCATCCTGCATCTGGCCGGAGAGAGAAAACAGTCCTTCGAGGCGATCGAAGACCTGCTCTATCACCGCTCCGGCCTGCTCGGCGTCTCCGGCATCAGCGCCGATACGCGCGATCTGCTGAAGGATGGACGGCCGGAGGCGCGTCAGGCGATCGACCTCTTTACGTTGCGCATCGCCGGCGAGATCGGCCGCATGGCGGCGACACTCGGCGGCCTTGACGCCATCGTCTTCACCGCCGGTATCGGCGAACATCAACCGGCGATCCGCGCCGGCGTTGCCAAGCGGCTGTCCTGGCTTGGCCTTGCGATCGACGAAAAGGCCAATGCCGCCAATGATTTCACGATCAGCACTGGGGAAAGCCGCATCGCCGCTCATGTCATCGCCACCGATGAGGAGCAGGTCATCGCCGACGAGGCGCTGACCCTTCTTCGTGGTGGATGATCCAGATCAATAACAGGCTGACGCCGGCCGATAGAATTGACGTTGAACACGTTTTCGAACGGGAGAAATCCATGGAAAAGCATGTCTCGACCGCCGCCCTGACCGATGCCGAACTCGCCCTGATCGACCGCTATTGGCGCGCCGCCAACTATCTCTCGGTCGGTCAGATCTATCTGCTCGCCAATCCGCTGCTGCGCGAGCCGCTGAAACCGGAGCACATCAAACCCCGCTTGCTCGGCCATTGGGGCACGACACCCGGCCTCAACTTCATCTATGCGCATCTGAACCGTCTCATCCGCGCTCGCGACCTCGATATCATCTACATGTGTGGCCCCGGCCATGGCGGGCCGGGCATGGTCGCCAACACCTATCTCGAAGGCATCTACAGTGAAATCTATCCCGATATTTCCGAGGATACGGAGGGCATGCGCAAGCTCTTCCGGCAATTCTCCTTTCCTGGCGGCATTCCGAGCCACGCCGCACCCGAAACACCGGGCTCGATCCACGAGGGCGGCGAGCTCGGCTACGCCCTCGTCCATGCCTATGGCGCCGCCTTCGACAATCCCGATCTGATCGTCGCCTGCGTCGTCGGCGACGGCGAGGCCGAAACCGGGCCGCTGGCGGCGAGCTGGCATTCCAACAAGTTTCTGAACCCAGCCCGCGATGGCGCCGTGCTGCCGATCCTGCATCTGAACGGCTACAAGATCGCCAATCCGACCATTCTTGGCCGCGCCAGTCACGAGGATTTGCAGAGCCTCTTTGAAGGCTATGGCTACGAGCCCTTCTTCGTCGAGGGTCACGAACCGCGCGACATGCACCAGCAGATGGCCGCAACCTTCGACAGGGTCTTCGATCGCATTCGCGAAATCCAGGAGGAAGCACGCAATGGCAAGGCGCCCGATATCTGCCCGCGCTGGCCGATGATCGTGCTGCGCAGCCCGAAGGGCTGGACAGGACCGAAGGAGGTTGACGGCAAGAAGGTCGAAGGCTTCTGGCGCTCCCACCAGGTGCCGGTCTCCAACTGCCGCGAGAATGACGGCCATCGCAAGATCCTCGAGGACTGGATGCGCGGCTATGATCCGGAAGACCTGTTCGGCGCCGACGGCCGGCTGAAACCGGAACTGCGGGCGCTGGCACCGGCCGGCGAACGCCGCATGGGCGCCAATCCGCACGCCAATGGCGGATTGCTGCGCAAGGAGCTCGATGTTCCCGATATCAGCGCCTATGCGGTCGAGATCGGCAAGCGCGGCAGCGCCATGGTGCAGTCGACGGAAATCCTCGGCCATTATCTGCGCGACACGATGAAGCGCAATGCGGAGGCCGCCAACTTCCGTATCTTCGGTCCTGACGAAACGGAATCAAACCGTCTCGGCAGCGTCTTCGAAGTCACCGACCGTGTCTGGATGGAGGATATCGAACCCTACGACATCCACCTCTCCCGCGACGGCCGTGTCATGGAGGTGCTGAGCGAACATCTCTGCCAGGGCTGGCTTGAAGGCTATCTGCTGACCGGCCGGCACGGCCTGTTCTCGTGCTACGAAGCCTTCATCCACATTATCGATTCCATGTTCAACCAGCACGCCAAATGGCTGAAGGTGACGCGCGAACTCGAATGGAGAAAGCCGATCTCGTCGCTCAACTACCTGCTGACCTCCCATGTCTGGCGCCAGGACCACAACGGCTTCAGCCACCAGGATCCCGGCTTCGTCGACCTCGTCGCCAACAAGAAGGCCGATATCGTCCGCATCTATCTGCCGCCGGATGCCAATACCCTGCTCTGGGTCGGCGACCATTGCCTGCGCACCTATGACCGCATCAACGTCATCGTCGCCGGCAAGCAGCCGGAGCCGCAATGGCTGTCGATGGACGAGGCGGTGAAACATTGCGAGGCCGGCATCGGCATCTGGCACTGGGCGAGCAACGAGGACGACACGATCCTGCCCGATCTCGTCATGGCCTGCGCCGGCGACGTGCCGACCATGGAGACGCTGGCTGCCGTCGATCTTCTGCGCAAGGCCATTCCGGAGCTGAAGATCCGCACCGTCAACGTCGTCGACCTCCTGGCGCTGCAATCCAGCGATCAACATCCGCACGGCCTGACCGACGGGGCCTTCGACGCGATCTTCACATCAGACAAGCCTGTCATTTTCGCCTATCACGGCTATCCCTATCTCATTCACCGCCTGACCTATAAGCGCACCAACCACCGCAACATCCATGTCCGCGGCTTCATCGAGGAGGGCACGACGACGACGCCCTTCGATATGACCGTCCTCAACGAACTCGACCGCTTCCATCTCGCCATCGAAGCGATCGAGCGTGTACCCGGCCTGAAAGAAAAGGCAGGCGAAGCGCTCGCCGCCTTCCGCGGCAAACTTGCGGAGCATCACGCCTATGTCCGCGAGCATGGCGAGGACATGCCGGAGGTGCGGAACTGGACGTGGCCAGCGGCGTGAAGCGAAAACCAAACAGGACCGCAGCGAACCGGCCCGCAGAGATCATCCGTCGGGCGCGACACGTCACGCGCCTTCAAGCCGACCCTTTTCCTTGATGCGCCAGACCCGCGGCGTTTCGCCGGTATATTTGAGAAAAAAACGCGAGAAATAGGCCGGATCGGCAAAGCCGAGCCGAAACCCGATCTGCTGGACGCTGCCAAGTGTGAAAACGAGCTGGCGTTTCGCCTCTTCGATGAGTTTGCCGGCGAGCAATTCATGGGGGGTGTTGCCGGTCATCGACCGGACGATACGGGTAAGATGCGTCGGCGAAACTCCAAGCTCCCTGGCGTAGAAGGACGCGGGCTTGTGCGATCGGAAATGGCGTTGAATGAGCTCGTTCAGCATTTCCAGCCGCCGCTCGTTCTCGTCGGGCGGGAGCTCGTGCATGTTTCCTTGATGGGAAATCCTCGCAGTCAGCCTGAGCACCAAGCCGACATAGGCCGCCAACACCTCGTTGCGGCCGCTGCGCCGGTTTTCGAATTCGTCGCCCAGCCGCCTCAACGTCTGCATCACATAGGCTGCCTCGGCATCCTCAGGATCGAGTAGCGTCAGATGCGGTGTCGCCAGCCATTCGCCGAGCTGGCTTCGCTCGCCAAGCGGATGGCTGAGATGGGATCTCAATAGGGTGATCACCAAGCCGTCGATGTCGCGTGAAAAACGAAAGCCGTGATTGAGCCCAGGCGGGACCGTGATGACTGCCGGCGGCAGGATGGCATGGCTCTTTTCGCCGAAGATCGCATCGCCGGAACCGCCTTCGATGTACAATATCTGAAAGAAGCTTTCGTGGCGGTGCGGGCGAATTTCCCATTGATGCAGGCTGCTGCGGGAGCGAATTGTTTCGCAATGCAACCAAAAATCCGGCCCTCGCCCGGTATTTTCGCCGTAAAGTTCGTAGGTCGGAACATGTTTGCTCATGGGGCTCCTCCCGCACCAATGTTCGATTAGTGCAATTTTTAGGCGGAGATGTCCATTGCTGCGGCGAGAGCGGCACGGCAGAATCTGGCAAAACGCAAAAGTGCAGGGAGGAAGCATTTGCGAACCCAGGTCACCATCATCGGTTCGGGACCGTCCGGCCTGCTGCTCGGTCAGCTTCTCGCGGAAGCCGGTATCGACAATGTCGTTCTCGATCGTGTGAACAAGGAATACATCCTTGGGCGGGTTCGCGCCGGTGTTCTGGAGGAAGGCACCGTCGGGCTGCTGGACCAGGCCAAAGCGGGTGCGCGGCTGCATGCCGAGGGCCTGCCGCATGACGGTTTCTCACTGGCCTTCGACGGACGTGACCATCGTATCGACCTGCACGAATTGACCGGCGGCAGGCGTGTCACCGTTTACGGACAGACCGAAGTGACGCGCGATCTCATGGAGCGGCGCGAAGCGAGCGGCTCCCTATCGATCTACGATGCCGTCAATGTCACGCCGCATGACTTCGACGGCCATTCTCCTTTCGTCACCTACACCAAGGACGGCGCAACACAACGCATCGATTGCGATTTCATCGCCGGCTGCGACGGCTTTCACGGCGTCAGCCGCAAGGCCATCCCAGAAAAGGCGATCAGGAGTTTCGAGAAGGTCTACCCTTTCGGCTGGCTGGGCGTCCTGGCCGATGTGGCGCCGGTGAGCCATGAACTGATCTACGCCAACCATCCCACGGGCTTTGCGCTCTGTTCGATGCGCTCGGCCACGCGCAGCCGCTACTATATCCAATGCGCGCTCGACGAGAAGATCGAGGACTGGAGCGACGATCGCTTCTGGGACGAGTTGCGAAGACGACTGCCGACCCATCACGCCGAGGCACTGGTGACCGCGCCGTCCTTCGAGAAATCCATCGCCCCATTGCGCTCCTTCGTCGCCGAACCGATGCGCTTCGGCCGGCTTTTCCTCGTCGGCGACGCCGCCCATATCGTACCGCCGACCGGCGCCAAGGGGTTGAACCTTGCCGCCAGCGACGTCCACTACCTTTTCTCCGGGCTGATCGAGCATTACCGCGAACGCTCGAATAGCGGCATCGACGCGTATTCGCAGAAGGCGCTCGCCCGGGTGTGGAAGGCCGTACGGTTTTCCTGGTGGATGACGACGATGATGCACCGTTTTCCCGATACCGGTGATTTCGAACAGAAGATCCAGGAGGCGGAGCTCGACTATCTCACCCATTCCCGCGCCGCCTCGACGGTGCTCGCGGAAAACTATGTGGGATTGCCATTCTGACGGGGAGATTGGCGATGGATGCAAGCCACGTTGAACACGGAGCTGGCCGTCCATTGTTTCCGCTCCCGTTCATAACCGTGTGAACATGAATTCCGGGATTTATTTCATTTTACATCACCATTTCGCATGACAAGCTAACGCTCAATTTTGAGAGGTTGGCGGATACGGCGCGGGAGTGCGCCCAAAAGGGAGAGAGAGAATGAAGAAGCTGTTTCTGGCCGCCGTTGCGGCCATCGCCATAGGCACGAGCGCCTATGCCGAGACCATCAAGGTCGGCGTCATCGGCCCGTTCTCCGGTCCGTTCGCGCTGCAGGGCAAGAACTTCAAGGCCGGCATCGACGCCTATATGGCGGTCAACGGCAACAAGGTCGGCAGCGACACGGTCGAAATCGTCTATCGCGACGTACCGCAGGCCGATCCCGCCCAATCCAAGGCGCTGGCGCAGGAACTGATCGTCAAGGAGAAGGTCCAATATCTCACAGGCTTCTATTTCACGCCCGATGCCATGGCAGTGACGCCGATCCTGAAGCAGGGCAACGTGCCGATGGTCATCATGAACGCCGCCACCTCGGCGATCGTCACCAAGAGCCCGCTCGTCGTCCGCACCTCCTTCACCACCTGGCAGACCTCGACGCCGATCGCCAAGGTCGCCTTCGACGCCGGCGTCAAAAAGGTGATTTCGGTCGTCAGCGATTACGGCCCCGGTATCGACGCCGAGAATGCCTTCAAGGCGGGGTTCGAAAAGGCCGGCGGTCAGGTGGTCGAGGCAATCCGCATGCCGCTTGCGACCAACGACTTCAGCCCGATCATGCAGCGCATCAAGGATTCCGGCGCGCAGGGCGTCTTCGCCTTCCTGCCATCGGGGCCGACGACACTCGGCTTCGTCAAGGCGTACAACGACAATGGCCTGAAGGCCGCCGGCATCAAGTTCTTCGCGCCGGGCGATCTGACGCAGGAATCCGACTTGCCGGCGCTGGGCGATGCCGCGCTCGGCATTCAGACGACCTTCCACTACGCGGTGTCGCACGACTCTCCTGAGAACAAGGCTTTCGTCGAGGCGGCTGCCAAAGCGATCGGCAACAAGGCCGAACTCTCCTTCCCCGCGGTCAGCGCCTATGACGGCATGTATGTGATCTACAAGATGATCGAGGCGACGGGCGGCAAGCAGGATGCCGAGAAGGCCGTCGATGCGGTCAAGGGTCTTGCCTGGGTAAGCCCACGCGGCCCGGTTTCGATCGATCCGGAAAGCCGTCACATCACGCAGAACATCTATCTGCGCGAAGTCGTCAAAGCCGATGACGGGACCTATATCAACAAGGAAGTCCAGACCTTCGAGAAACAGGGCGATCCAGGCCTGGCGGCGGCCAAATAACCTACGCCATCCTGATTTGCGACGGGTTTGGCGATTGCCGGGCAGGCTTCCGATCTCCGGAGCTGCCAAGGCGCGCCAAGCCCGTCGCATCGAAGCAAGGTAGTTCCATGCAGACAGTCTTCAGCATAGCCGTCGATGCCTTTGCCTACGGCATGGTGCTCTTCGTGATATCGATTGGCCTTTCCGTCACCATGGGGCTGATGCGTGTCGTCAACCTCGCTCACGGCGCCTTCGCGATGATCGGGGGCTATATCGCCTCCTATGTCGCCCGCGACCTCGGCCTTGGTTATGCCGTGGCGGTCCTCGCCGCCGTTGTGATCACCATCATCGTCGCAATCCCGGTCGAGCGCTTCCTCTACCGCCGGATCTATGGCGCGCCCGAGCTGACCCAGGTGCTGATGACGATCGGCCTCACCTTCTGCATCATCGGCATCGCAAACTACCTGATGGGGCCGACGCTGAAGACCATACCGCTGCCCGCTGCGTTGCAAGGATCAGCCGATCTCGGCTTCCGCACCATTCCCGTTCACCGGCTCTTTGTCATCCTCTGTGGCCTGGCCGTTGCACTCGCGCTCTGGTTTGCGATCGACAGGACGAGCTTCGGCGTCAAGCTGCGCGCCTCCGTCGATGATGCGGCGATGGCTGCAGCACTCGGCGTGCGCACCGAGATCATCTATGCGGTGAGCTTTGCCGTTGCCGTCGGGCTTGCCGCGTTCGGCGGCGTGGTCGGCGCCGAACTCCTACCGGTCGAACCCTATTACGCGCTGCGCTATATGGTCACCTTCCTGGTCGTCGTCTCCGTCGGCGGCGCGGGTTCCATTCCGGGCGCGCTGATCGCCTGCCTGTTGCTCGGCGCGATCGATACGACCGGGCGGTATCTGATGCCTGAATTCGGCGAATTCTTCTTCTATCTCGCCGTGATCGCGATCATCTGCGTCTTCCCGCGCGGCCTTGCCGGAAGGGCGAAATGAGATGGCAATTGTGATCAACAACGAAAACGGACGTCTCCAGCATCGGCGCGGCACCATCGGCCGGGATCTCGCCGGAATAGCGGTCATGGCAGCCATTGCCGCGCTCGGCTATTTCGCCTTCCCCGATAATCTCGCCCTTCTGACCCGGATGATCACGATCGCGCTGCTCGTCCTGTCGCTCGATCTCGTGACCGGTTATTGCGGCGTCGCAACGCTCGGCCATGCAGCACTTTTCGGCTCCGGCGCCTATGCCGCCGGGATCCTGTCGGCACATTACGGCATCAATGATCCGCTGCTGATGATGTTGGCCGGCATAACAGGCGGCGCGGTTGCCGGGCTCTTCTGCGGCGCAATCATCCTGCGTGCGCATGGCTTGCCGCAACTGGTGCTGTCAATTGCGCTCATCAACCTCTTCCATGAATTCGCCAACAAGGCGTCGTCATGGACAGGCGGCAGCGATGGGCTTTCCGGCATCGCGCCGGATCCGGTCTTCGGCCTCTTCGAATTCGACCTTTACGGACATACCGCCTTCTTCTTCGGAATGGCGCTGCTGCTGATCGTCTTCGTGCTGCTGCGGTTCCTGGTCCGCTCACCCTTCGGCATGCTCTGCCGCGCCATCAAGCAGGACCCGCTGCGCGTTCGCGCCATGGGCGCTTCGCCTAAGGCCGCTCTCATCAGGATGTATGGAATCTCGGGCGCGGTTGCCGGTGTCGGCGGCGCCTTAAATGCGATCTCGACACAGGTCGTCGGCCTGGACAGCCTGTCTTTCACCCAATCGGCCGAAGCGCTTGTCATGCTGGTGCTCGGCGGCACCGGTTCTCTCTTCGGCGCGCTCTCCGGCACTGTCATCTTCATGCTCTTTGAAGATTATGTCTCGGCCGCCAATCCCTTTCATTGGCTGACGATGGTCGGCGCGCTGCTGATCGCCGTCGTGCTCTTTGCGCCGAAAGGCCTCTATGGCACAGCCGCGGCCTTCATTGGACGTCGCACGGAGCAACGCTCATGAGCCCCGTCTTCGAAGTCGCCAATCTCAGGAAAGCCTTCGGCGGCCTTGCCGTCACCAACGATGTATCGCTCGCAATGTCGCCAGGCGATCGCATCGCATTGATCGGCCCGAACGGCGCCGGCAAGACCACCTTCGTCAACCTCGTGACCGGCAATCTGTCGCCCGATTCCGGCGAGGTTCGCCTCGGCGGCGAAAGGGTGACGAAAGTCGATGCGATCGGCAGGGTCAAGCGCGGCCTTGTCCGCTCCTTTCAGGTGACACGGCTTTTCCAGGAGATGACGCCAGCCGAGCATGTGGGGCTTGCCGTCCTCCAACGCGACGGAAAGACCGGCCATATGTTCGGAAATTTCCTGCGAATGCCTGACGTCATGGCGGAAGTCGACGATCTCTTGGGAAAGCTCGGATTGGCTTTGCTGATGCATCGCAAGGTCAGCGAGATCGCCTATGGCCAGCAGCGGCTTCTCGAGATCGCCGTGGCACTGGCGCTGAGACCGAAGGTGCTGCTGCTCGACGAGCCGGCAGCCGGCGTGCCGCAGAGCGATACCGGCCGCATCGAGCAGGCGCTTGCCGATCTGCCCGCCGATCTCGCCGTGCTGATGATTGAACACGACATGGACCTCGTCTTCCGTTTTGCAAAACGCGTCATCGTGCTTGCATCAGGCGCAATCATCTTCGACGGCCTGCCTGAAGACGTCACCAAGGATGCGCGCGTGCGCGAGGCCTATCTCGGGAGCTATGCCAATGCCAGCCATATCGCTTGAGGTCGAAAATCTGTCGGCGGGATATGGGCCGACGAGAGTGCTCGAAGGCATTTCTCTCTCCGTGCCGGCGGGCGCACGGCTGGCCGTGCTCGGCCGCAACGGCATGGGCAAGACCACGTTCTTGGCAACGCTTGCCGGCCAGACCAAGCGCTACGAGGGCAGCATCCGCCTCGGCGGTTCGGATGTCACCACGGCAGCCAGCGCGACACGGGCGCATAAGGGCCTGGGATATGTGCCGCAGACGCGCTGCGTCTTCCCGACGCTGACGGTCGAAGAGAACCTTTTCGTCGGCTTGAAGACGCGGCCGAGGACGGCGCTGGAGGAAGCCTATGCCATGTTCCCGCGTCTGAAGGAGCGCCGCCGCAACCTCGGCAGCCAACTCTCGGGCGGCGAGCAGCAGATGCTCTCGACGGCCCGCACCATTCTCGGCCGCCCCTCCGTCCTGTTGCTCGACGAACCGCTGGAGGGCCTCGCCCCCGTTATCTGCGAGGAATTGATGGCTGCCTTTGCCGAACTCGCCAAGACGGGAGACATGACGATCCTCCTGGTCGAACAGCGTATCCAGAGCGCGCTCGATTTCGCCGATCAGGTCGTCATTCTCGAACGAGGGCGACTGGCCTGGGCGGGAACGCCGGAGCGCCTCACCAGCGATCACGAGGCTGTCGAGAGCCTGCTCGGGGTCGGCGGCCTGCATTGACGCACGGCCGGAGCGGCCGATCAATCCCTCGTCCTGTCTTCACCGTTGCGCCGGACAGACAGAGGAATTCATCCAGTATATCGTCATTATGACGTCATCGTTGGCCTGCCACTATTATACTGCCTGGAACGTCTTGTGCCGGCGAAAATGGTAATCGTCTGAAGAGGCGGGAAATGCTCTGATCGACAAGGCAGCAGCAGCGCGAGACAGGCGTAAAAGCTTGGATCATAGGCAGAATCTGCGTCGATTGTGCCTTTTTTACTTGGAAGCTGGAGCAATAGCCGGTTGATTTATCCGATGCTTCATCGATTTCTGTTGTCAACACACTCGATAAAGTTGCACACTGGAACAGCAGATCAAACGGGGGGATAGAAATGGCAAACCACAAGCCGGTCGCAGGTGACGTGTACCAGCCTATTTTCAACATCGACAACCCGATCGACGGCAACATCCTGGACAACACCAGTTCCACCGATGCCGATGGAGATCGGGTGCGCCTCAACTTCGTGAATGGACAGCGAATTCCGCAACCGGCCGATCCGGATGGACCCGCCACGACGACGACAATCGAGGGAAAATACGGCACGCTGACCGTCTATTCCAACGGCAACTACACGTACGAACTCGATCACTCCAACCCGATCGTGGCCGCGCTCGGCCCAGGAGATCAACTCGCCGACCAGTTCAATTTCAAGATCTCGGATGGCAAAGGCGCCACCGACTTCGGCCTGCTCAATATCGCGGTCGACCTGCCGGAACGCGGCGACGTCTTCGTTAACTTCGAGGATGTCGGCAAACACGACTTCCCTACAGGCTATAAAGGTTTCGATTGGGGCGCCTGGTACGATGGTGACGACGCGACTGTGCGGGAGGAAGCGGATGGCAACCACTATCTGGGAGGAGGCGTGTTCTGGACACCCATCCAAGCCGCCGATGGCGGTGACTTTCAGATCGAGCAATTCAGTGTCGCAAACGGCACATCGGACTATGACAACGTTCTAACGATCGAAGGCAAGTTGAACGGCGATACCGTATTCTTGGTCACGGTCAACGTCACCGCCGACAGCATTCATGACCCGCAAATGATCGATCTCAGCGCCTACGGCCCGATCGACTACCTCATACTCGACACCGAACCCGTGATCACCGAAACGAGCGGCCCGGATTATTATGGTGCGCAATACGACAACTTCCATTTCATCGTTTGACGGATGGGGAAAAAGGCATCGTATCGCCGACATCTTTGCATCTTCGCCAAGCGCTCTCTGCTGTCGCTATTTGATACCAATATCTTGCGATAGCTGACCGAGTTGCGTCTTGCTAGCATAGGATCGTGCGAGGAGGCACGGTTATGCTGGGATGGAGGAATTGATGCAGCCAGTCGGGATCAGGTTAGCGGCGGTCATGTTCTCGCTTGCCGTATGGGCTATTATTATCGCTGTCGCATCCCATTTTTGGGCGACGAAGATGCCTGTATTGCTTTTGACGCTTTACAGATAGGTCTGTCCTCGGCGTTGGCGGCTGCAGACCAGGGGCAACTGGTTTCCCCTCGCCGCGACATCTGGCGCTGCTACCAACGTGCTACCACGGCCTTCGGAACCGGCTCAAAATCGAGCCGCATAAATCGCTATTTCTGCAATAAGGAGATGGTAGCGGAGGAGGGATTTGAACCCCCGACACAAGGATTATGATTCCTCTGCTCTGACCTACTGAGCTACTCCGCCACTGGTCAACGATACCCGCTCGCGAAGCGATGCCGGTTCGTGGGATGAGCGGCTTATAAGGTGCGCTTCGGCTTTGTGTCAAGCGCATGATCGAGAAAAACGGTGGGCTTTATAGGGCGCCGTTGCCTCTGGCTTTCAGGCGGCGACGGGGCCGGCCAAAAGGGCCTTCAGCGAAGCTTCCGCCGACGGTTCGCGCTCGGAGCGCTCGATGAAGCCGCCGCCGAAGACGCGGGCGTTGTCGCCGGGGGCGGAATAAAGCGCGCAGGCCTGGCCGGGCGCGATGCCTGCCTCGCCGACCGTCAGGTCGACATAGGTGCCGGTCGCATCGACATGCAGCACGGCAGGTGCCGGCGCCCTCGTCGAGCGGACTTTGGCGTAGCAGGCAAAGCCGTCGCCGGAAGCGGCTTCCGCAAGCGTCTCGTCGCCCAGCCAGTTGACATCGCGCAGGTAGACGCGGTGCGTTTCCAGAGCCTCTTTCGGCCCGACGATGACGCGGCGCGAACGGGCGTCGAGAAAGACGACGTAGAGCGGCTCGCCGGTGGCGATGCCGATGCCGCGGCGCTGACCGATGGTGAAATGCAGGATACCCTCATGGGTCCCGAGCACGCGGCCATCGAGATGGACGATCTCACCGGCCAGCGCCGCATTCGGCTTCAGCTTGGTGATGATGTCGGAATATTTGCCCTGCGGCACGAAGCAGATGTCCTGGCTGTCGGCCTTCTTGGCGACGACGAGGCCCATTTCTTCGGCGAGCCTGCGGGTCTCGGCCTTCGGCAGGCCGCCCAAGGGAAAGCGCAGATAGTCGATCTGTTCCTGCGTCGTGGCGAAGAGGAAATAGCTCTGGTCGCGGTCGGCATCGGCCGGGCGGAACAGCGCGCGGCGGCCGGGATTCTCCGGCGAAGGGTTCGGGCCCGAGCGGATATAGTGGCCGGTCGCCAGCGCATCGGCGCCGAGCTCCTTGGCGGTCGCCAGCAGATCGGCGAATTTGACGGTCTGGTTGCAGGACACGCAGGGGATCGGCGTTTCGCCCGCCACATAGCTTTCGGCGAAGGGATTGATTACCGTCTCGCGAAAACGCTTTTCGTAATCGAGCACATAATGCGGGATGCCGAGCGTTTCGCAGACGCGGCGCGCATCGTCGATATCCTGGCCGGCGCAGCAGGAGCCGGCGCGATGAACGGCGGCGCCATGATCGTAAAGCTGCAGCGTGATGCCGAGCACATCGTAACCCTGCTGTTTGAGAAGGCCGGCGACGACGGATGAATCGACGCCGCCCGACATGGCGACGACGACACGGGTCTCTTCCGGCTTCTTATCAAAATCCAGTGTGTTCAACGATGATGCCAATTCTGCTTGGGTCACGATCCGCCCTTGCGCTGCAATTGCGGCGGATTTGCTGATCTCCGGCGGGATCGGCCGCCGTCTCTCGATGAGGGACCGATATAGAAAGGATTGTCCCTGGACGCAAGGGGCGGGCCTTCGGACGCCCGATAGTTTCGAATTCGCGTGGAAAAGAAGGCGCAGCCGAAACCGCGCCTCGGAAGCGAGGGGTGCGGCTCAGGTGCCGATCAGCTTGTTGCAGGCGAATGCGATACCCGGATTGACGATGATGGCAGTCACGAGCGCCAGTCCGATCATCGAGAATGAATAGCGTTTCATATACATCCTCCTTCCAGCCCACGAGAATTATGCCGGTTCGGCCGCCGTTCTCAAAATAACGAATGCTTGATGGTCTCAAGCGGCATGCCTGCTCCTCGGACGGCTGAACCCAGCTCCCGCGCAAGCACCGCCGTTTGTCACCCGCATGAGGAAGCGGCCTTCAGCGCGTGGCCGTGGATCAGCACCTCTGCCTCGTGCTGCGGCATCGGCCGGCCAAGCAGATAGCCCTGCACCTCGCGGAAACCTTCGGCGCGCAGCTTCTGCAACTGCTCTTCGGTCTCGATCCCCTCGGCCAGCGTCGTTGCGTTGAAACCGGAACCGATACCGACGACGGCGCGCACGATGGCAAGATTGCCGGCATCCGTCTCGATGCCTGAAACGAAGCTGCGATCGAGCTTGATCTTGTCGAAGGGGAAAGCCCTGAGATAGCTCAGCGACGAATAACCCGTACCGAAATCGTCGATGGCGATGCGGATCCCAAGCTCCTTCAGTGCCCGCAGCAGCGGCAGGCTTTGATCGGCATCGGTCAGGAAGACGGATTCGGTAATTTCGATCTCAAGCCGGTCGGCATTCAGCCCCGTTTCGTTGAGCGCCGCGACTACGGTCGAAAGCAGGCTCGCATGCCGGAACTGGCTGACGGAGAGATTGACGGCGATCCTCAGATGGGCGGGCCAGCCGGCGGCGGCACGACAGGCTTCCCGGATCACCCAGTCGCCGATCGGTACGATGAGGCCGGTCTCCTCGGCGAGCGGAATGAAATCCATCGGCGCCACCAGGCCGCGCTTGGGATGGCGCCAGCGGATCAGCGCCTCGAAGCCGGCGATGCCGTCATTGTCGAGCTGCACGATCGGCTGGTAATGCAGCTCGAACCGGCGCTTCTCCAGCGCCTCCCACAGCTCTGCGGTCATCACATGCCGCCGCTCGGCGGCAAGCCGCATCTCCGTCTCGTAAAAGCGATAGGTCGAGCGCCCGCTCTCCTTGGCGGCATAGAGCGCCAGATCCGCATGGCGCATCAGCACATCCGCGTCGCCGGCATGATCCGGCGCCAAGGCGATGCCGATGCTGCAGGTGGCATGCTCCCGGGCGCCGTCGAGATCGAAGGCATGGCTAAGCGTCTGCAGCAACCGCTGTGCAAAACGCCCGACCCGCTCAGGCTCGCCGAGTTCGAGCACGATGGCGAACTCATCGCCGCCGAGACGGGCGACGAGATCGCCCTCCTCCGCCAATTGCAGCAGACGGTCCGACACCTGGCAAAGCAGAGCGTCGCCGGCGGCATGCCCCTTGCTGTCGTTGATATGCTTGAAATGATCGATGTCGATATAGAGCAGCGCGATCGGGCTCTCTGTGGTCGCTTCGGCCACGCGCTTATCGATATGTTCAGAAAATGCTGCCCGGTTCGGTAAGCCGGTCAGGGCATCATGCATAGCAAGATGGGCAAGCTTTGCCTCGATGGCACGCTCCTCCGTGACATCCTGCGAAATGCCAAGCAGATAGCGCGGCGCATGGCCCTCCGGCGCCGGCAGGACGCGCTTGACGGTGCGCAGGATGCGTTGCGCTCCGTCGGGACGCAGCATCGTCTCTTCGAAGCTGATCGTCCTCTTGGCTTCGAAGGCCCGGCGATCCTGCTCACGGAAAGCGTCTGTCTGGCCGGCGGCAAACAGCGCCCGGTCGGTTCGGCCGGCCACATCCCGCGCCTTCATGCCGACGATGTCGCCGCAGGCCTCGTTGAAGAGAATGTAAAGCCCGTCCGCTTCCATGTCCTTGACGAAGACCCCGACCGGCAGATTGTCGACGATGCTGTCGAGAAGCGAGCGTGCATCGCTCATCTGGCGCCTGGCGGCGTTGACCTCGGTGCGGTCCTGCACGATTGCCAGGATCGCCGCCCGTCCCTCGAAACGCACTTCACGGCCATAGGTCAGCACCTCGAAGGTCTCGCCGTTCGCCTTGAGATGAAGCCAGCGCTCCGCCTTTTCCATGTCGGTACGGCCGTTGACGGCCTCGATCATCCGTTCCCGCTCATGCTGGGGGCGGATATCCAGAACCGTCATGCGCCGGTATTCGTCCGCGCCATAGCCGTAAAGGGCTACCGCCGCTTCGTTGACGCTGAGAAACCGCAGCGATACCGGATCATAGACCCACATCGGGGATGGGTGCGTTGCAAACAATGACCGGAAGTCATCGTTCAGTGCCTCGATCTGCTCGGTCTTCTGCAAAGGGGCCATGGAAATTCACGCGCGGTTGATGCCGATGCCAGGGTATACTGAGAAAAGTTAAATAAAATCAGAATCATACTCGGCCTAAACTTTAGGCTTCCGCCTGTGAAACGAGCAAACGGCGCTCTGCCTCATCTTCAATAAAATAATTTGGATGCCCCGGAACAATTGCGTCGATCGTGCGTTCGGGGTCATCGATGTCGCATTGCTGAGGAGGGTTTCATGGGCAGGTTCGGCACGACGACGGATTACAGCAGGATTAGGCATTGGATCGAGGCGCGTGGCGGCCATCCCGCCCGTATCAAGAACGCAGCGGATAGCGAAACCGTTCGCGTCGATTTTTCCTCTGAAACGCAGGAAGAGATTTCCTGGGACGAATTCTACGAGGGTCTGGACGGCAGCCGGCTTGCCTTCCTTCACCGCACGAAGGCTGAAGACGATATCGCCCGTTTCGGCAAGATCGTCCGCCGAAAACGCCGGCCGCACTGAGATCCATTCGATTCCGACACAACAAAAACCCGGCGCCGTTTCCCGCGCCGGGTTTTTGTTGTCATTCTTGCCGGATCGAGATCCCGAGGAGGAAACTCAGTCGATGTTGAAAGTGAGCAGCTTTGCCTGGCGGATCGCCTGATGGGCCGTCAGCTGCGCAAGCACGGCGTCGTCAACCTCGCCGTCGACATAGAGCAGCGCAATGGCGTCGCCGCCCTGCTTGTCACGACCGAGCTGGAAGTTGGCGATGTTGACGCCGGCCGCTCCGAGCGTCGTGCCAATGAAGCCGATCATGCCTGGGACGTCGGTATTGGTGATATAGATCATGTGCGAGCCGACATCGGCATCGAGGTTGATACCCTTGATCTGGATGAAGCGCGGCTTGCCATCCGAAAACACCGTGCCGGCGACCGAGCGCGTCATGCTTTCGGTCGTCACCGTCAGCTTGATGTAACCGTCGAATACACCCGTCTTGTCGCGCTTGACCTCGGACAGCACGACACCCTTTTCCTTGACCATGATCGGCGCCGAAACCATGTTGACGTCGGCGACCTGCGGCCGGATGAGGCCGGCGAGCACGGCACTCGTCAGCGCCCGCGTGTTCATGTTGGCGGTGATGCCGTCATAAAGGATTTCGATTTCCTTGATCGGCTCTTCGGTGACCTGGCCGACAAAGGCGCCGAGAACGTCGGCAAGGCGGATGAAGGGCTTCAGGATCGGCGCTTCCTCAGCCGTGATCGACGGCATGTTGATGGCGTTGGAGACCGCACCATTGACGAGGTAATCGGCCATCTGTTCGGCCACCTGCAGAGCGACGTTCTCCTGCGCTTCGGTCGTTGAGGCGCCGAGATGCGGCGTGCAGACGACGTTCGGCAGGCCGAAGAGCGGACTTTCCTTGGCGGGCTCGACCTCGAACACGTCGAAGGCGGCACCCGCGACATGCCCCGACTTGATCGCTTCGGCAAGCGCTGCCTCATCGACCAGGCCGCCGCGGGCGCAGTTGATGATGCGCACGCCGGGCTTGGTCTTTGCCAGTGCTTCCTTGTTGAGGATGCCGCGCGTCTTGTCGGTCATCGGCACATGCAGCGTGATGAAATCGGCGCGGGCGAAAAGCTCTTCCAGCTCGACCTTGGTGACGCCCATCTCCTCGGCGCGCTCCTTGGAAAGGAACGGGTCGTAGGCGACGACGTGCATCTTCAGGCCGATGGCGCGCGCGCAGACGATCGAGCCGATATTGCCGGCGCCGATGACGCCGAGCGTCTTGCCGGTGATCTCGACACCCATGAACTTCGACTTCTCCCACTTGCCGGCCTGCGTCGAGGTATCGGCGGCCGGAAGCTGGCGGGCGACGGCGAACATCAGCGCAATCGCGTGTTCGGCTGTCGTGATCGAGTTGCCGAAGGGCGTGTTCATGACGATGATGCCGCGGCGCGAGGCGGCCGGGATATCGACATTGTCGACGCCGATACCGGCGCGGCCGACCACCTTGAGGTTTTTCGCCCCTTCGATGATCTTTTCCGTCACCTTGGTGGCGGAGCGGATAGCCAGGCCATCATAATTGCCGATGACTTCGAGCAGACGGTCCTTGTCCTTGCCGAGCTGCGGTTCGAAATCGACTTCGACGCCGCGGTCGCGAAAGATCTGGACGGCGGTTTCCGACAATTCGTCGGATACGAGAACGCGAGGTGCCATGAGGGCCTCCTTCAAAAGTGTTCAGCGATGAATGAAATCAGAAATGCTGGGCTCCGCCGCCTTGTGGCGGAGCCGGATGCGATCACCTCAGGCGGCGGCCTGAGCGAGCTGTGCCTTCTGGGTTTCGAAGGCCCAGGAAAGCCATGGCATGAGCTTCTGCATGTCGGATGCCTCGATCGTGGCGCCGGCCCAGATGCGCAGGCCGGACGGCGCGTCGCGGTAATGGCCGACATCGAAAGCGACCCCTTCCTTTTCCAGGAGGCCGACCAGACCCTTGGCGAAATTCGCCTGGCCGTCGTCATCGAGGGCTGCGATGTCCTTGTCGACGATCTTCAGGCAGACGGAGGTGTTGGAGGCGGTTTCCGCCTTGACGGCGAGATTGGCGATCCAGTCGTTTGCCGCGACGAAATCGTGGATGACCTTGGCATTGGCATCGGCGCGCGCAATCAGCGCCTTGAGGCCGCCGAGACCCTTGGCCCAGACGAGCGCATCGATATAGTCCTCGACGCAGAGCATCGACGGCGTGTTGATCGTCTCGCCCTGGAAGATGCCTTCCGTCAGCTTGCCGCCCGAGGTCATGCGGAAGATCTTCGGCAGCGGCCAGGCCGGCGTGTAGGTGACGAGGCGCTCGACTGCGCGCGGCGAAAGAATGATGACGCCGTGTGCGCCCTCGCCGCCCAGAACCTTCTGCCAGGAGAAGGTGACGACGTCGAGCTTGGCGAAATCGAGTTCCTGGGCGAAAGCCGCCGAGGTGGCGTCGCAGATCGTCAGGCCCTTGCGGTCGGCAGGAATGAAATCGGCGTTCGGCACGCGCACGCCCGAGGTGGTGCCGTTCCAGGTGAAGACCACGTCGCGGTCGAAATCGACGGTCGCGAGATCGGGAAGCTCGCCGTAACCGGCTTCGAGCTTGCGCACGTCCTTGAGCTTCAACTGCTTGACGACATCGGTGACCCAGCCGGCGCCGAAGCTTTCCCAGGCGAGCATATCGACGCCGCGTTCGCCGAGCAGCGACCAGAGCGCCATTTCGACGGCGCCGGTATCGGAAGCCGGGACGATGCCGATGCGGTAATCTGCCGGCACTTCGAGAATTTCACGGGTAAGGTCGATGGCCTGCTTCAGCTTGGTCTTGCCGACCTTCGCGCGGTGCGAACGGCCAAGAGCCGCGTCGGAAAGGGCTTCGAGCGACCAACCGGGACGCTTCGAGCAAGGGCCAGAAGAAAAATGAGTATTGTGCGGACGGATGTCCGGCTTTGCGGTCTTCGCCATGATGCTATCCTCTCAGATAGAAAGCCCTTCGTTGGGGAAGGGTGTCCCGCCGCCGTGTGTATGGATCGGACGCGTCATAGTCAAGATGGAAGTGTCGCAGAGAGAGGATATTTTGACGCAGGAGAGGTGGCCAAAATGAAAAAGCCGCCCGGAGCGAGGGCGGCTTTCTGATCTGGTGGCTGGATCGAACTTATTTGTAGACCGGCTGCTGCAGCGGAATTTCCGGCGGCGGCTCATAGCTCGCCTGGGCGCATCCGCCGAAGAGATAACGGGCGCCGACGCGGGCTTCATGGGCGCTGAGGCCCTTGTCACGGCCCGGGCCGCCATTGTCCGAATAGCCGAACATGTTGCCGCCGTCGATATGCAGGTAACGGTAACCGACATCGGCCTTGATGTTGCAGGTGACGTCGATCGAGGCGCCGGCCATGAGCGCGTAGGTGAAGCGCCAGTTGCCCTTGCCGCCATGGGTGACCTCGTCGTCGCAGAAGCTGCCGTCATCGGCGCAGGCAACGTTGCGCAGGTTCTTCCACTTGACGTAGGAACCGCCGATACCGGCGCCGACATAAGGCGTGACATAGCCGTAGGTGCCGAGATCAACGTAAGCGTTGGCGAGCAATGTGTAGGCGGTTAGCGAGGAGCGGTCGCTCGAGGTGCAATCCACCAGCGGGAAGCCGCACTGTCCGACCGTCGAACCGTGGAAATCCGCCTGCGTGAGATAGTCGAAGGTCAGGTCGGTGCGCAGATAGCTGTTGATCTGATAACCGACACCACCGCCGACCGTCCATGCGTCGTCGAGGTCGGCACGGTCGAAATCGACCTCCGTCGCATTGCTGCCCTGAAAATAGCGGGCGCCACGCAGATCGGTGAAGGCATAACCGACATCGCCGCGCAAGTACCAGCCCGTCGCTTCGCTGACCGCCACCTCGGGCGGCTGCTCCGGGATCGGCTCGGCAGGGGCGAGGTCCGCGGAATAGGCGTTTGTCGCGATCAACAATGCGGCGAAGATGCCGGACAAGCTTCTTTTCATGGATCCCACTCCAAAATCCCGTTGCGTCGGCAGGCTCAGTCGCTGCCAATCTGATACGCTTCGGATGGATAATGAATGGGAAACGTTAAAAGCTGCTTAACCACGATCATTTACCTAGATGCCGAGGCATTCGCGGCCCGAGCATAGATCAGTTTGGATCGTGGGGAGCGGCTTGGCAGTAATCGGCTCACGATAGCGGGCATGCATAACGAAAAAGCCGGCGCTGATGCACCGGCTTTTTCGTTATTCTTTCCTCATTGGATCAGGCGGCGGTCCGGACGTTCGAGATCGTGCCGATCAGCTCGTTGACGATGCGTTCGATCTGGGCACGGTCGTCGCCTTCGGCCATGACACGGATCAACGGCTCAGTGCCCGAGGGGCGGATGACGAGCCGGCCGTTCCTGGCGAGTTCGGCTTCGGCATCGGCGATCGCCTTTTGCACCTGGATATCTTCCAGCGGCTTGCCACCGCTGATGCGGACATTGCGCAGGAGCTGCGGCACCGGCTCGAAACGGCGGCAGACTTCGCTGACGGTCCGGCCGGTGCGCTTGACCGCGGCCAGGATCTGCAGAGCAGCGACGAGACCGTCGCCGGTCGTGCCGTAATCCGACAGCACGATATGACCGGACTGCTCGCCGCCGACATTGTAATTATTCTGGCGCATATGCTCGACGACATAGCGGTCGCCGACTTTCGTGCGGGCAAGCGCCATGCCGCGGTCGTCGAGGAAGCGCTCGAGGCCGAGGTTGGACATCACGGTGGCGACGATGCCATTGCCGCGCAACTGCTGGCTCTCGGCCCAGCTCTCGGCGATGACCGCCATGAGCTGATCGCCGTCGACGATCGAACCGTTTTCGTCGATGATGATGACGCGATCCGCATCGCCGTCGAGGGCGATACCGATATCGGCACGAACCTCGTCCACCTTCTTCTGCAGCGCGACGGGGCTGGTGGAGCCGCAATTGAGATTGATATTGGTGCCGTTCGGCTCGTTGCCGATGGTGACGACGTCAGCACCGAGCTCCCAGAGCACGGCGGGCGCCACCTTATAGGCGGCGCCATTGGCGCAGTCGATCGCAATCCTCAGGCCCTGCAGCGTCACATCACGCGGCAAGGTGCGCTTGGCATGTTCGATGTAGCGGTCATGCACGCCGTCGACGCGCTTGGCGCGGCCGATATCGTCGGATTTGGCGAGCTGCGCGTTCAGGTCCTTTTCGAGCAGATCCTCGATCTCGGCCTCGATATCGTCGGAAAGCTTATAACCATCGGGGCCAAAGAGCTTGATGCCGTTATCCTCGTACGGATTGTGCGAGGCCGAAATCATCACACCGATATCGCAGCGCAGCGAGCGCGTCAGCATGGCGACGGCAGGCGTCGGGATCGGGCCGAGAATAAAGGCATCGAGGCCTGCGGCGGTAAAGCCTGCGACCATGGCATTCTCAAGCATATAGCCGGAAAGGCGCGTATCCTTGCCGATGACGACTCGGTGGCGGTGGTTGCCGCGGCGGAAGATCGTGCCGGCGGCGATGCCGACCCGCATGGCGAGATCCGGCGTCATCGGGAAGACGTTGGATTGGCCGCGAATGCCATCCGTACCGAAATAGCGTCTTTTCATCTGCACTCCTGTGCTCTCGGCGCGCCATTCAAGGCAGCGCATTCTTCCAAGCGAATCCGGCTTCGGTGAGATCTCGTCAATTCACGAGCGTGATTCATGCTTGCCTCAATTCAGCGGAATGCCACAAAATGCGGCGATCGGCACGTAAATTAGCAAGAAAAATGATTATATCCCGTTACCAATAGAAAAGGCCGGATCTCCCACTTCGGAAATCCGGCCTTGTTCGAGTTGGTCGACGCAGTTAATGCGGCTGCGGTTCGAGACCGCCTTCCGGCTCGTCACCCTTGGTGGCGGGCCGAGCGCCGGCCTTCGGAACGGCCGAGCCGCGGCTTGGCGGCGAATCATCGCCGAGATCGCGGGAAGGCTTCTCGCCGCGGATCAACGCCTTTATCTCTTCGCCGGTCAGGGTCTCGTATTCGAGCAGACCTTCAGCAAGGGCGACGAATTCGTCGTGCTTTTCCGTCAGGATCGTGCGGGCCTGCGTATAGGCTTCGTCGATCAGGCGGCGCACTTCATTGTCGATCTTCTGCGCGGTTGCTTCCGAAACATTCTTCGACTGCGAAACCGAGTGGCCGAGGAAGACTTCCTGCTGGTTCTCGCCATAGGCGACCTGACCGAGCTGATCGGAGAAGCCCCACTGCGTGACCATGGCGCGGGCAAGCTTGGTCGCCTGTTCGATGTCGGAGGAGGCACCTGAGGTGATGTTCTCCTTGCCGAAGGTGAGCTCCTCGGCGACGCGGCCGCCCATCATGATGCAGAGGCGCGAAACCATCCACTTGTAGCTCATCGAGTAGCGATCGCCCTCGGGAAGCTGCATGACCATGCCGAGCGCACGGCCGCGCGGAATGATCGTCGCCTTGTGCAGCGGATCGGCGACGGCGACATTGAGCGCGGTAATGGCGTGTCCAGCCTCATGGTAAGCGGTGAGCTTCTTTTCCGCCTCGGTCATCGCCGAAGAACGGCGCTCGGCGCCCATCATGATCTTGTCCTTGGCGTCTTCGAATTCCTGCATGGTGACGACGCGCTTGTTGCGGCGGGCGGCCATGAGGGCGGCTTCGTTGACCAGGTTCATCAGGTCGGCGCCGGAGAAACCGGGCGTGCCGCGGGCGAGAACCTTGAGATCGACATTCGGCGCCAGCGGAACGTTGCGGGCATGCACCTTGAGGATACGCTCGCGGCCGACGATGTCGGGGTTCGGCACCACGACCTGACGGTCGAAACGGCCGGGACGCAGCAGCGCCGGATCGAGAACGTCGGGACGGTTGGTGGCGGCGATCAGGATCACGCCCTCATTCGCCTCGAAGCCATCCATCTCAACCAGCAACTGGTTCAGCGTCTGCTCGCGTTCATCGTTGCCGCCGCCGAGACCGGCGCCGCGATGGCGGCCGACGGCATCGATTTCGTCGATGAAGATGATGCAGGGAGCATTCTTCTTGGCCTGCTCGAACATATCGCGCACGCGGCTTGCACCGACGCCGACGAACATTTCGACGAAGTCGGAGCCCGAAATGGTGAAGAAGGGCACGTTGGCTTCGCCGGCGACCGAGCGGGCGAGCAGTGTCTTGCCGGTACCCGGAGGGCCGACGAGCAGCACGCCGCGCGGAATCTTGCCGCCGAGACGCTGGAATTTCTGCGGATCACGCAGGAATTCGACGATTTCCTCGAGATCCTGCTTGGCCTCGTCGACACCGGCGACGTCTTCGAAAGTCACGCGGCCATGCGCTTCGGTCAAAAGCTTGGCCTTGGACTTGCCAAAGCCCATCGCGCCGCGCGAGCCGCCCTGCATCTGCCGCATGAAAAACAGCCAGACGCCGAGAATCAGAAGCATCGGCAAAAGCGTGCCGAGATAGCTGAGGAAACCCGAAGAGCCGTCCGTTTCAGGACGGGCGGAAACCAGGACGTTCTTCGACTGCAGGCGATCGAGCAGACTGTCGTCGATCACAGGCGAATAGGTCTGGAAGGTGGTGCCATTTTCAACATAGCTTCCGGAGACACGGTTGCCCGTGACCACGACTTCCTTCACGCGGCCCGCATCGACCTCACGCAGAAACTGCGAATAAGGGATTTCGCGGGAGCCCGTCTGCGCCGGCGCCGTCTGAAACATACTGAAAAGGGCGATCAGCAGAAGCGCGATGATCGCCCACAAGGCGAAATTACGTAAGTTAGGGTTCATTGAACTCCCCAGCACTGGAACAGCCGCCTCATGGCGACCGTCTTATTCGTTTCTAACATAGGGTTGCGCCGTGCCGTTGCCAAGGCGACGCCCCATGTCAGATGGTTTTTCCGTCAATACTTCTTAAAGGCAGCCTCGCATAGGGCGCCGTCGCGAAAACCGCCGAAAGCCTGTTGGCAAAGATGAAATCAAATCGTGTCAAAAAGCGGTCGAACGGCGCGGAATAAGGCGTGAGGCGCACCCGGCCGGCCAAATCGTCGGAAAAAATAATGTCAGCCATTGGCAAAACGACCGGCAACGCAGCAGTTGCGCGCTTCAATGCCGCTTTTGGCAGGGTATCATCCCATCTCACCGCAATGCGGTGCTCGTCGTAGGAACCCGATCGGCGGGACTCTATGGACGCGGAACACTCTTCTTCACGCTTTGGTGACCCAGCCGCACCCGGTCCTGCATTCATCCCGGCCGCCTCGATCCTGACGCCGAACGGGGAATTGTTCACAACCTCGAAACGTCCATCCCAGACGCTGCGCTCACCCGGCTGCAATGACAGCGGGAGGATGCCGCGGCTTTCGCGGGCGAGATAGAGCCCGCTACGTCTGAGATCGAACACCACCCTGCCCGCCGTCATCCGCCCTGCCTTGGCCGCTGCGATAAAGGCGAGAATGCCGTCCATCTGCTTGCCGCCCGGTGGAAAATCCCGGCCGCCGAAAACGGCGGCAAGACGGCCAAGCGCGTAATTCAATACAGTTGCTTCGGCCCTCAGGCCGTCGGGAGAGATATGACCAAGCACACCGCCATGCAGCCGGAAATGCAGATCGAGCCAAGCGGCTGCATCTGCCGCGAGCAAAAGACGTTGCCCTTCGGTCTCCGCCCCTGCCTTGGAAGCCACCTCCTCCGCGAGCCGCTGGCGCATGCGCACCCGCTCATAGGTCACATCCTCGTTGCTCGGATCGTCGAGCCAGGAAATCCCACCTGTCTTCAGATAAGCGCGGATATCTGCCCGCCGACTGCCGAGCAGCGGCCGCATGATCCAGATATGACGGTCGAACAGCACCGCATCGGCGATGCCGGTCGAAACCTGTTCGGAGCGCAGACCCCGCATGGCAAGCGTTTCGCGCTGGTCGTCGAAGGTGTGGCCGGTGACGATGAGATCGGCTTTGAAATTTTGGGCGGCGGCTGCCAGCAGGTCATAACGAGCCTCGCGGGCCGCAGCCATGATGCCGGTTTTCGGCTTGTCGCCCTGCCAGATCAGGATGGTGTGGGGAATGCCGAGCGATGCGCAGAGGGCAGCGACCTCGCGCGCCTCGTCTGCGGAGCCGGCGCGCAACGCATGATCGACGGTCGCGGCGCAAAGGGAAATCTTGAGATCGGGCGCGGCCTTTACGGCTTCATCGAGGAGAAGAAGCAGGCCGGTGGAATCGCTGCCGCCCGAGATCGCGACGAGGATGCGCGCAGGGCTTTGAAGCGAAATAAGAAACTGGAGGATCGCCTGTTGCGGCGATGAGGCTTCCGGAGACATGCCGGAAGACCTTAGCAGGCGAGGCGCTTCTGTTCGCTCGCAACCTTGCTTATGACCGCACGCGAGGCCTTGGGATAACGCTTCGAGACTTCGCGCAGTGTGGCGCATGCCGTCTCGGTATTGTCGAGGGCGGCGAGCGACATGCCGAGCTTCAACAGCATTTCCGGCGCCTTTTCGGATGTGCCGTATTTCTGGTGCGCATTGAGGAAAGTCTTGGCCGCCTCATTGTACTTGCCCTGCGAATAGAGCGCTTCGCCGAGCCAGAAATTGGCGTCCGCCGCCCGCGCGCTGCTCGGGTAGCGGGTGATGTACTGCGTGAATTCCTGCTCGGCCGTGCTGTAATCGCCCGATAACACGTGGCCATAAGCCGCCTTGTACTGGTCCGCCTCGCTGCCGAGCGAGGCGGTCTGCTGCGGCGTCCCGGGATTGGCATCGGGAATCGGGCCGGAGCCGATGGTGGCATTTTCATCCACGCTTCCGCCGATCGGATTGCCGTTCTGATCGAACTCGATCGAGCCGAGCTCCTTCGGTGGCTGGCCGAGGCCGGTATTGGCGGGTACGTTGGTGGAGGGAGCCGTTTCGGCTCCCTGCGGTGCTTGAATCACCCTGGCGATGTCGTCGCCGCCGGAAGCAGCCGGCGCGACATCGGTCTCACTCTTCTTGACCGGAGCCTTGGCGGCACCGCCGCCGCCCGTCTTTTCCAGCTGCTGGAAGCGGAATTCATTGTCTTCCTGCTGCTTGCGGATCGTCTCCTGCATCTGCAGAAGCTGAAAGCTCATCTCTTCGATCCGGCCGTTCAGCTGCCGCAGTTGCTCTTCGAGCTGCTGCACACGGACCTCCGCGTCGCCGCTCTGCACCTTGACAACAGGTGGCGCCGCCTGGTTTTCCGCGGATCGGCCGCCAAGATGCAGCCCGAAAAACGAAGCGGAATAGGCCGCTCGTTCGCTCCCGGTCACAGCCGCGAGGCACAGCATGCCTGCCACGACAAGTTTCTTCATATGTATCGTCCTGTCCCAGTGATTCTTCGCACCTCGATGGCACGAACAGGAGATTTTTCCAATTGCTTTCAAAAAGCAACGGAGTCTGGCCAAAGTGTGGTCAAAAAGAAAAGGCGGCCCCTGATGGGACCGCCCGTCGAAAAAGCGAATTGTTGCCGGAAGTTACATACCGGCGCCGCCGAGCACGGTAACCGCGCGGCGGTTCTGCGACCAGCAGGAAATGTCGTCGCAGACGGCGACCGGACGTTCCTTGCCGTAAGAGATCGTCTTCAGGCGCTGCGCCGGGACGCCGCGTGAAGCGAGGTAATCCTTGGCGGCAGCCGCACGGCGGGCGCCGAGCGCGAGGTTGTATTCGCGCGTGCCGCGTTCGTCAGCATGGCCTTCAACGGTGATCTGGTAATTCGGGTAGCGGGCGAGCCACTGGGCCTGACGGTCGAGCGTCTGCGAAGCATCGGCGCGAATCGACGAGGAGTCGGTGTCGAAGAAGATGCGGTCGCCGACATTGACCGTGAAGTCCTGGGCAGAGCCCGGCGTTGCAGCCCCACCAGCACCGGTGCCGAGGCCGAGGTCGCCGGCGCTGTTCGGCGGCTTCTTGGCGCAGCTTGCGAGCGCGAGGCCGGCGATAAGCGCGATCATGACGGGGTTGCGGGCGAAATTCTGCATGCGGCTCATTGCCGGGGTATGAATTCGGCTCATGGCCGGTCTCCTTGCGATTTCATCAGGGTTTCCGGACAGTAACCGCACTCGGTTAACCGCCCCTCAAAGATTATGGTTAACGATTTACTGATTTGTCCCGTAGTCGCCCGGTTTCCATGACTTTGAGGCGACATGAAGGCAGCACCACATCGCCTACTCCAGAAGCGGCGACCAGGCCGGGTCTGAACCGTAGGTCGGCGTCTTGACCAACTGCTCGTTGTAACCGGTCAGATCGATCGAATAGAGCTGCGGGCCGCCGGACCCCGCCGCCTGGCGGAAGAACATCAAAACGCGGCCGTTTGGCGCCCAGGTCGGGCCCTCATTGTGGAAGCCCGTCGTCAGGATGCGCTCGCCCGAGCCGTCCGGCTTCATCACGCCGATCGAGAACTTGCCGCCGGCCTGCTTGGTGAAGGCGATCAGATCGCCGCGCGGCGACCAGACCGGCGTCGAATAGGAACCATCGCCGAAGGAAATGCGCGTCTGGCCGGAGCCGTCGGCATTCATCACGTAGATCTGCGGCTTCCCGCCGCGGTCGCTTTCGAAGCTGACACGGGCACCGTCGGGCGAATAGGAGGGCGAGGTGTCGATCGCAGCCGTCGAGGTCAACCGCGTCGTCGTGCGCGAGCGCAGGTCCATCGTGTAGATGTTGGAATTGCCTTCCTGCTGCAGGCTCATGATCACCTTCTGGCCATCCGGCGAAAAACGCGGCGAGAAGGTCATGCCGGGGAAATTGCCGACGACCTCGCGCTGCCCGGTCTCGAGCTGCAGCAGATAGACCCGCGGCTGCTGGTTGGCAAAGGACATGTAGGTGACTTCCTGCCGGTTCGGCGAGAAGCGCGGCGTCAGCACGAGATCACTGCCATCGGTCAACATGCGCACGTTGAACCCGTCCTGATCCATGATCGCCAGCTGGCGCTTGCGCTGCTGCTTGGTGCCGGATTCGGAAACGAAGACGACGCGGGTGTCGAAATAACCTTCCTCGCCGGTGATCTGCTTGTAGATCGCATCGGCAATGATATGGGCCACGCGGCGCCAGTTCTCCGGCTGGGTGTAAAACTGCTGCCCGGTCATCTGCTGCCCGGCGAACGTGTCCCAGAGACGGAATTCGGCACGAAGGCGACCATCGGCTTCCTGGGTAACGCGGCCAGTCACCAGCGCCTGGGCATTGATGACCTTCCAGTCTTCGAAGCGCGGCGACGCATCCGGATTGGAGATCTTCTCGATAAAGGCCGTCTTGCTGATCGGTGCAAACAACCCGGAACGCTGAAGATCTGCGGCGATGACCTGCGAGACCTGCGCACCCATGTCGCCCTGAAGGAAGTCAGTCACCGCAATCGGCAGCGGCTGCACATTGCCCTTGTTGATGTTGATTTCGACGAGAGCATTTGCAGGCGAGGCGAACGCCGCAATGGTCATGAGACCAGCAGCGACCGCAATAGCGCGGATGAAGGAAAACTTGTTCATGGAGTAAAGGCCTTTCAGCATTTAAATTCCTAGATCGCTGGGATCGAAGTTGACCACGACTTCGTTCCAGGCATCATATTTGTCTTTCGGAAGCGACGAGAAGGGTGCCGATTTCATGATGGCGCGATAGGCCCCCCCGGCCAGCGCCCGTCGAGTGGATTCATTGTCACCACCGACCGCCTCTACGTCAGGTTCGCCGACGATATTGCCGTCCTGATCAAGCTTCATATGCACCTTAATGCGTACGTCGCTCATGCCTTCCATGCCAGGAATAACCGACCAGTTGCCAGCGATGGCGCTCTTCAGCGCATCCATCTCGCTCAAAGATAGCTTGGAGCCACCGTTGCTCTTCTTCGCACCGAGCGATGCCTCCTGCGTCGAGCGCTTGGCGCCACCGGCGGAAGGGTCCGTCTTGTTCAGCAACGCCGCAACCTCGTCGGCATTGAAATCGCTTTTCATCGATGAGGCGGATTTCGCCGTCTCCTGCTTCTGATCCGACTTCTTCTTTTCGGTCGGTATTTCGGCGGCCTTCGGCTGGTCCTGGGTCTTTTCCGGTGGCTTTTCTGCGGGTTTCTGTGGTTCCGGCGGCTTCACCTGCGGCTTGGCAACAGGGGTCGGCACATTGTCCGGCAATGCTTCCGCATCCGGCTTCGGCGGTTCCTCGGGCTTGGCCTGCTCCTCATGTGGCTTTTCTTCCGGCTTCGGCGGCGTCACTTCGACCGGCTTCGGCGGCGGAATGGAGGCGACCTCCTTCGGCTGCTCGACTTCCGTTTCCTCCTTGACGATGTCCTTGACATCGTTTGGGACAGGATCGGTCTTAGGCATCGGCTTTTCGCTCGAATTCGCTGCCGCAGCCTCGGTGGTGCTCGGCTTGGCGTTCGGGACCGGCGGCGTCTTCAGGTCGACATTGTTGTCGCCGGCATTCTCGGCCGGCTGTGCGATCGGTGGCCGCGTCGTCGGCACGGGCGCGGAAGTCTCCTTCTTCGGAGCCTTCTTATCGCCCTGCTGCATCTGGGTGATGGATTCCACCGGCACGAGATCGACCGGCATCGCCTCGAAATCCTCCACCTTGAAGGATTCCGGGGCACTGAGCGACACCATCGCCCAGGTTAGCACCAGGCCATGCAAAACAGCAGATGTGATGACACTGGCCTTCATTTTGAGCGCTATTGGTCCTTCTTCTGCTGCGTCACGAGGCCGATATTCTTGAAGCCTGCGCCCTGAATACGGGCCATGACGTCGGCGATGACGCCGTAAGGCGCGGTCGCGTCGCCGCGCACGAAGATACGTTCGTTATAACCGGTGGTGGCGATCGCCTCGAGCTTGGCGGCGATCTCCGCAGCCGGGATCGGCGTTTCCTGCAGGAACACCTCGCCGTCGTTCTTGACGGAGATGGTGATCGGCTGCGTCTCGGAATTCAGCGCCTTGGCCTGCGTTTCCGGCAGGTCGATCGGCACGCCAACGGTCATCATCGGTGCCGCGACCATGAAGATGATCAGAAGCACGAGCATGACGTCGACGAGCGGCGTCACGTTGATTTCGGAGATCACGGCCCTGTTCCGACCGCCGCGACGGCGGCGTCCGCCGCCCCCGCCGCCATTGCCTCCAACAGCCATACCCATGTCAGAATACTCCGTTGGTTACTGAGCGGCAGCGCGCGGCTGCAGCTTCTCGTCGATCTGGCGCGAAAGTATGGCGGAGAATTCATCCGCGAAACCTTCCATGCGGCCCGAAAGCTTGCCGGCATCGGCAGAGAACTTGTTGTAGGCGATAACCGCCGGGATAGCGGCGACAAGGCCGATCGCCGTGGCAAGCAGCGCTTCGGCGATGCCGGGCGCGACGACCGCAAGGTTGGTCGACTTCGAACCGGCGATCGCCTGGAATGAGGTCATGATGCCGACGACCGTGCCGAAGAGACCGATGAACGGACCGGCCGAGCCGATGGTTGCGAGCGATCCGAGGCGGGCGCCGAGATATTCGGTCTCACGGGCGAGCGTGACGTCCATCGCGCGGTCGATGCGCATCTGCAGGCCGATCGGGGAGCGGGCGCCGCGTTCGAAGGATTTCTTCCACTCCCGCATGGCCGCCACGAAGATCGCAGCCAGCCCGGTATTGTTGCGTTCCGACAGCGAACGGTAGAGTTCTTCCAGCGATTGGCCCGACCAGAAGACCTGCTCGAACTTGTCGAACTGGCGCCGTGCGCGGCCATAAGCCAGGTATTTGTCGATGACGATCGCCCACGTCCACACCGAGGCCGCGATGAGCCCGAGCATGACGAGCTTGACGACGATGCCGGCCTGCATGAAAAGCGACCAGAGGCTGACGTCCGCCGTTGCTGCTGCCAATCCTACTTGTTCCATTGATCCAAAATCCCCGAATCCAAACGCCCGGTGCTAGACCGGGCGGCACAAAGTGATCTCGCAAGAAGTGTTCCGGCGGCCGCCGCCCAAAGCCCTGGTCAAACTTCCAAGCTCATCTTCCGCCTTCTTGCCGTCAAATTTGGTCAAAGGAAGGCGTGCACCGCACAAACTCTGACTTTCCCAGTAAGACACTATTATGGTTAATAGATCGTTAGTGCCGGACTGTGACAGTAAGCCTGGTTTTGGAAGATTTTCGTCCATGGATTACTTGACCGGAGCAAGGTCCGGCTGCCGAAAGAGCGCTCATCCTGCGGCGCGGGAATTCCTTCACATAAAGTTCAAGTTTTGACAAGCCTGAAATCTGGGCGATTCGTGGCTATAGCGGCGTGCTGCCTTCCAGGAATTTCGCCGCCAGTGTTTCCGGCAGTCGCCTCGGGCGCCCCCGAGCGTTGATGACGGCGATGATCACCTTGGCGGCGATCAGCAGCGTCTCGCCGGAGCGGATTTGCTGATTGAGCACCATCTTGGCGCCGCCGGCCTTTTCCGTGTGCGTCAGGATCGTCAGCACATCATCCATGCGCGCCGGGCTCTTGAAGTCGATCTCCATGCGGTGGACGACGAAAACGAGGCCCTCCTCGTCGGCGCTGACGAGCTCGCGCTGCTCGACGCCGAGGCAGCGCAGATAGTCGGTGCGGCCGCGCTCCAGGAAATGCAGGTAACGGGCGTGATAGACCAGGCCGGAGAAGTCCGTATCTTCATAATAGACCCGCTGGACGAGGCGATGTCCGGCCTCCGTCAACTCTCCCGAAATGGAAAAAGGGCGTTCCGTCATAATTTTCTCCAAACTGAGGTGCCCTCTTTGGCGCAACGCTTCCCGACAGGCAAGCATTGAATGCCCGGCAGGCAGGCATTGAATGATTGTCATAATTCCTAACTATTCCCGATAATGAGCGACCGATCAGGAGACGATGTGATGAAGATTGCGGTTATGGGCGGAGACGGTTTCATTGGTTGGCCAACGTCGCTGCATCTCTCCGATGCCGGGCATGACATTCATATCCTCGACAACCTCTCACGCCGCTGGATCGACACCGAACTTGGCGTTCAGTCGCTGACCCCGATGGATTCGATCCAGGAGCGCACCCGCATCTGGCATGCCGAAACCGGACGCCGCATCCACTTCAATCTGATCGATCTCGCCAGGGATTACGAACTTCTGAAGAACTGGCTTTCCGAACACCGCCCGGACGCCGTCATCCATTTCGCCGAACAGCGGGCCGCGCCCTACTCGATGAAAAGCGACCGCCACAAGAACTACACCGTCAACAACAATGTCAGCGCCACGCATAACCTGCTGAACGCGCTGACGGAACTTAACCTGGACGCCCATCTCATCCATCTCGGCACCATGGGCGTCTACGGCTATTCGACGGTCGGCGCGGCGATCCCCGAAGGTTACCTGCCGGTGGACATCGAAACCACAGGCGGCGAGACGGCCAGCCAGGAGATCCTCTATCCCTCCAATCCCGGCTCGATCTATCACATGACCAAGTGCCTGGATCAGCTTCTCTTCCAGTTCTACGCCAAGAACGACGGCCTCAGGATCACCGATCTGCACCAGGGCATCGTCTGGGGCACACATACCGAGCAGACGCGCCGCCACGCGCAGCTCATCAACCGTTTCGACTATGACGGCGATTACGGCACGGTGCTGAACCGCTTCCTCATCCAGGCGGCGATCGGCTATCCGCTGACGGTGCACGGCACCGGCGGCCAGACCCGCGCCTTCATCCATATCCAGGATTCGGTGCGCTGCATCGAACTGGCGCTCGAGAACCCGCCGGCGCGCGGCGCGCGTGTCGAGATCTTCAACCAGATGACGGAAACCCACCGGGTACGCGACCTCGCCGAGATGATTGCCAGGATGAGCGGCGCCCAGATTGCCTGGCTGCCGAACCCGCGCAAGGAAGCCGCTGAAAACGATCTGATCGTCCGGAACGAAAAATTCCGCAATCTCGGCCTCGAGCCGATCACGCTGGAAGCGGGCCTGCTCGGCGAGATCGTCGACGTGGCGAAGAAATTCGCCTATCGCGTCGACCGCTCGCGCGTTCCGGCCGTCTCCGCCTGGACCAAGGACATCGCCGCGACGATCAATCACGATCCGGAAGGCAAACGGCTGAAGTCGGTTTCATGAGCGGTATCTTATGGTGAAGCCCCTCCAGCGATGACTTTTACCTCAAACCTCGCCTATGTCACCCTCGTCACCAATGCCGACTACGCCAAGGGCGCCACCGCCCTGGCAAATTCGCTTCGTCGCACGGGCACAAGCGCCGACATCGTCGTCCTCCACACCGGCGGCGTCGATGCAGGCGCCCTCGCCCCCCTGAAAGCGCTCGACTGTCGCCTGATCGAGGTCCAGCACCTGCCGCTCTCCGACGCCTTCAACGAACGCCATGCGCGTCGCCAGCTCCATTCCGCAGCCCCCTTTACCAAGGGCCGCAAGCCGGATTTCCATTCGCCGCTCGACAATTTCTGCAAGCTCAGGCTGTGGCAGCTCGTCGAATACGAGCGTTGCGTCTTCATTGATGCCGACGCCCTCGTGCTGAAGAATGTCGACAGGCTCTTCCTCTATCCGGAATTTTCCGCCGCCCCCAATGTCTATGAAAGCCTCGCCGACTTCCGCCGCATGAATTCCGGCGTCTTCGTCGCCACGCCCTCGCGTGACACATTCCGGCACATGCTCGAAAGGCTCGACAGGCCGGACGCTTTCTGGCGGCGCACCGATCAGACGTTTCTTGAGACGTTCTTCCCGGATTGGCACGGCCTGCCGGTTTATTTCAACATGCTGCAATATGTATGGTTCACCATGCCGGAGCTTTGGGACTGGAAGAGCATTTCGATCCTGCATTACCAGTATGAAAAACCGTGGGAAAAGGATCATCCCAAGGCAGTGCGACTACAACCTTTGATCGATCTGTGGCACCGTTTCCACGATGACGATGATGTGCCTGAGATCACGGCGCTGAACAATCCGGAAGGGGCAGCATGAAGGTATTGGTATCTGGCGGAACGGGTCTCGTCGGCCGGTATGTCGTCGAGGAACTGCTGGCCGCCGGATATCAGGTGATCGTTGGCGGGCGCCGCGCGCCGCTGCCCCGCCTCTTCTCCCGCCCGGTCGAGTTCGCAGCGCTTTCGCTCGATCCCGACAAGGATCAGATCGACGCTTTCGACGATGCCTATTTCTTCGTCCATGCCGCCTTAAGCCATGTTCCGGGCAAGTATCGCGGCGGAGAGGGTGACGACCCCAAGACCTTCCACAGGTTGAACCTTGACGGCACCGTCCGGCTTTTCGAAGCCGCCAAACGCGCCGGCACGCGCCGCTGCATCTTCCTGTCCAGCCGCGCCGCCTATGGCGAACATCCCGGGGGAACCGAACTGGCGGAGACGATGCTGGCCAAGCCCGAAACACTCTACGGCCAGGTCAAGCTCGATGCCGAACGCGCACTCGCCCACCTCGCAGCACCCGGTTTTGCCGGCGTCAGCCTGAGGGCGACCGGCGTCTATGGCGATCTCTCGCCGAACAAATGGGACGGACTCATCGCCGACTACCTCGCCGGCCAACCGGTTGTCGCCCGCGTGGGAACGGAGGTTCACGGCCGCGACCTCGGGCGGGCGGTACGGCTGATGCTGGAGACGGAAAGCACCCGCATCTCCGGCGAGGTCTTCAACGTCTCGGACATCGCGATCGACACGCACGATATCCTTTCCGCTATTCGCCGCGAGACGAGCTGTCGACACGCGCCGCCGGCTCCTGCCGACAGGGCGGCGCTCAACCCCATGAGCACAGCGAAAATCCGCGCGCTCGGCTGGATGCCCGGGGGAACCTCTCTGTTCGAAGAGACGATGCAGCGGCTGGCCGCTGTATTGCCGACGTCCCGCAGACACAGGTCCACACAAGCCTGACGTTGCAGAATGCGCCGAATTGCAATCGGGAGCCCGAATTGAAAATCGGGGGATTGTCCATGCAGGTCGCAACCATGTCTGCCTCCATCATCTTGCGCGGCGCGCCTTCGACGGCAGCCACATCGGTCGCCGGAAGCGAGGCCGGTCAGGGTGTGCTCAAGCTGCAGCGCACCACTCAGGCGCTGCAGCAGATGCGCCAGACCCTGGCGAACTCGGGGGATGAAGCCAAGGCGAAGGCGCAACGCAAGCTCGAAGAGGCACAGCAGCAGTTGCAGATGCTGCGCAGTTCCAACATGCCGCCTGAGGTGGTCACCCGGCTGGCCGTCGAACTGGCGCGCCAGGTCGGCACCGCCGCCTCCGAATTCGCATCATCAGTCGCGACCGGCAGTCCGGCAACCGCGGTTCCGGTGGATACAGCGGCGGTCGCAACCAGCGGGACCGATGCCGCGCTGACGGATATCTCAGGAGACACTCGGACCGGCGAGACCGGCTCGCAGGAACCGGACGCCGCAGCCAACGCCCGCAAAGCCTATGAAAGCGTTGCCGAGGATGCCCCGAAATTCTCCAACATCTCGGCTGGTGATCGCGAAACGATGGAAGCGTTCAAGGCGGTTGTGCGCGAACTCAAACAGCTGCTCGAAAAGGCGATGCGCGATCTGCAGCAGAACCGGCAGGCCGGGGTCAATGCCATTCCCGACATCGCTGGCTTCTCCATCGCCGCCGCGACGATACCGACAAGCATCGTCGTCTGACGATCCGCAGCCGCCGGCGGGCGAGGCGTGAAACCGGCGTGATGCTGTCGCATCCGGCATTTGCATCGGAGATCCAGCCGTCTATGCTCGGCCAAATCTCTCAGAACCGGCAGATCGAATGACCGCGAAAGAATTGAAAGCGCAGCTGCGCAACGAACGGCTGTCCGCACGCGACGCCATCCCCGCCGAAAAACGTGCCGCCAAAAGTCTCGCGATGGCCGATCATGCCGGCGAGGCCGTTGGTTTTGCGCTGGGTACGATCATCTCCGGCTTCCTGCCGATCCGTTCGGAGGCCGATCTCAGGCCGCTGATGGCACGCTTTGCCGTGCGCGGTGCGCGGCTCTGCGTACCGGCGATCCTCGACCGGCAGACCATCGTCTTTCGCGAGCTGGCCGAAGATGCGCCGCTTGTCGATACCGGTTTCGGTACGGTCGGCCCCGGCGCCGATGCCGCCATTCTCGATCCCGAAATCATGCTGGTGCCGCTTTCGGCCTTCGATGTCCGCGGCCACCGTATCGGCTATGGCGCCGGCCACTACGACCGCGCCATCAGCCGGCTAAGGCAAAAAGGCCTGCATCCGAAGCTTATCGGCATTGCATTCGACTGCCAGGAAGTGGCACATGTGCCCGCTGAGCCGCACGACATAAGCTTGGATGCCATCCTGACAGAAAGCGGCCTTCGCTTTTTTGCCTCTTGGATTGGATAGGGAATGCGGCTGCTTTTTCTGGGTGACATGGTCGGCAAGACGGGACGCACGGCGGTCTGGGACCGCCTCCCCGGCCTGATCTCCGACCTCAAGCTCGATTTCGTCGTCGTCAACGGCGAGAACGCCGCCGGCGGCTTCGGTATCACCGAGGACATTTTTCTGGAGACGATCAATGCCGGCGCCGATGTGGTGACGACAGGCAATCATGTCTGGGACCAGAAGGAAGCCGTTGCTTTTGCCGGGCGGCACGATCAATTCCTGCGGCCGGCCAACTATCCGCAAGGCACGCCCGGCCGCGGCTCCGGCCTTTTCTATGCCCGGAACGGCGCGCGTGTGCTCGTCGCCAACGTCATGGGCCGGGTCTTCATGCACCCGGAACTCGACGATCCCTTCAAATCGGCGGAGGCGATCCTCGACGCCTGCCCGCTGAAGGAGCAGGCCGATGCGATCATCTTCGATTTCCATGCGGAAGCGACCAGCGAGAAGCAGTGCTTCGGCCACTTCGTCGACGGCCGCGCCAGCTTCGTCGTCGGCACCCACACGCATGTGCCGACGGCCGATGCGCAGATCCTGAACGGCGGCACGGCCTATATGTCGGATGCCGGCATGTGCGGCGATTACGACTCCTCCCTCGGCATGGACAAGGAGGAGCCGCTCAACCGCTTCATCTCCAAGATGCCGAAGGGCCGCATGGAAGCAGCCAACGGCCCCGCGACGATCTGCGGCGTCGGCGTCGAGATTTCCGACAGCACCGGACTGGCCGAAAAGATCGGGCCGCTCCGGCTCGGACCGCGGTTGGCCGAGACGGTGCCGGAGTTCTGGCGGTAATTCATCCCGCGACCAACACGCAATTGTGAGCATCCCCAGTCTAGACCCCTGCGACCACTTGCCGCATTCTCCGGCCGCCAATTCAAAGTGATCGAGCGTCGTTAGCGCGCCCTTCGGACGTGCGGCGCTCTCTGTGAAAGCGCCGGAGGGGTGGCATGAAGCCGCAATATCTTGTCCTCGCTATCGCATGCCTTGCAGCCTTCGCCGCGCCGGGTCCTGCCAGGGCACAGGAGCAGCGAACGCCCGTCAGCCAATGCCAGGCGATCGCGCAGACTCTCCCCAAGGCGACCTTTGCAAGCTTTTCCGGCGCCCCGCCGCCGATACCTGCTGTCTCCGAGGGCGAAGACGTCAAATTCACCTTCCTCGGCCATTCCACCTTCGAAATCGACACGCCCGGCGGCATCATCATCGCCACAGACTATAACGGCTGGTACAGGCCGGCGACGTTGCCCGATGTGGTGACCATGAACAAGGCGCACACCACCCACTTCACCTTGACTCCCGATCCCGGCATCAAACATGTTCTGCATGGGTGGAGCGACGTTCCCGGCGAAAAGGCCGACATCGATCTCGTCGTCGGCGATGCCTATATCCGCAATGTTCCGACGGATATCCGCTTCAGCTACGGCCTCGGCGGCTCGCAGGAGAACGGCAATTCCATCTTCATTTTCGAGATCGCCGGCCTCTGCATCGGCCATCTCGGCCACCTGCATTACGAACTGACGGATACCCATTATATCGAGATCGGCCGCCTCGATGTCGTCATGGTGCCGGTCGATGGCGGCCTGACCATGGGCGCCGACAGCATGAGCCGCGTCATCAAGCGGCTGCGCTCGTCGCTGATCCTGCCGATGCACCGCCGCGGCCCGCCGGTCGATGCCTTCGTTTCGATGTTCGGCAAGGATTTCGACGTCGCCTATGCGCCCGACGACAGCATCACCGTCTCGATGCGCACGCTGCCGAAAAAACCGCTGATCTATGTGCTGAAGGGCGTGCGGTAAAAGGCCCGGCGGTTTCCCTCCTGCAGCGCCGCGCGTCTTTTAGACGCGCAAAGGACGCTGTAGCACTGTGAATTGCTGCAATTTTATCCTTAAATCAGTTCCGATTTAAGAATTATGCAGGAGCCTTGCGCGTCAGGCGAATTGCAGATGACGCTTGATGCCGACATCCGGCATCTTGTCGTCGTCGAGATTGGCCTTGGCGATTTCCCAGCCGAATTTCAGCTTGTTGCCTGTGGAAACCCAGATCTCGGCATCGTCGACGTGGAGGGAAAGCATGGTGAGCTTGGGGTCCTTCTTGCCGCCGTCGTACCAGGCGGCAATGATCGAACTCCAGTACTCCTCGATCTTGGAAGGGTCGGGGCGCACTTCGATCACGCCGGCAAGGCAGGCGTGATAATCGTGATCCTTGCCGATGACACAGAAATGTGCGCGGCTGCCGGGCTTGATGGCGCGCACGATGTCGGCATCGGTCTTGGTATAGAACCAGATGGTATTGGTGGTGGGATCGGCATGCGGCGCCATCGGCTGCATGTGCATGTCCAGCCCCGAAATTCCGAGCATGCCGGCATGAACATCGTTGACCTGATCCCAGAGCTGACGTGCTGGATGTTCCTGCGCCTCGCTGAGACTTGCCATGACCGTTCCTTTCGTTGGGTGGAGTTCGATTGAAACGTCATCCCCTCGCCTTTGTTCCGAACTGCTTTTTCCTTGAACGGGTGCCGTTTCGCTCTTATAAGGCGGCCCATTCCGAACAATGAGACGTGAACAGGGGTGCCATGGCTGGCCATTCACAGTTTAAAAACATCATGCACCGCAAGGGCCGTCAGGACGCCGTGCGGTCGAAAATGTTCTCCAAGCTCGCACGCGAAATCACCGTTGCCGCCAAGGCCGGCCTGCCCGACCCGACGATGAACGCCCGCCTCCGCCTGGCGATCCAGAACGCCAAGGCCCAGTCCATGCCGAAGGACAATATCGACCGCGCCATCAAGAAGGCAGCCGGCGCCGACGGCGAAAACTACGATGAAGTCCGCTACGAGGGCTATGGCCCGGGCGGCACGGCGATCATCGTCGAGGCGCTCACCGACAACCGCAACCGCACCGCCTCCAACGTCCGCTCGATCTTCACCAAGGCCGGCGGCGCTCTCGGCGAAACCGGTTCCGTTTCCTTCTCCTTCGACCATGTCGGCGAAATCACCTACAAGCTTTCCGTCGGCGATGCCGACAAGGTGATGGAAGCCGCGATCGAAGCCGGCGCCGACGACGTCGAGACCGACGAAGACGGCCACTACATCACTTGTGGCTTCGAAGCCCTCGGCGAAGTGGCGAAGGCGCTGGAATCGAGCCTCGGCGAAGCCGAAACCGTCAAGGCCATCTGGCGTGCTCAGAACAACGTGCCGGTGGACGAGGAAAAAGCCCAGTCGCTGATGAAGCTCATCGACTCGCTCGAAGACGATGACGACGTGCAAAACGTCTATTCCAACTTCGAAGTCTCGGAAGAAGTGCTGGCGAAGCTCTCCGCCTGAGTTTCCTCAGACACGCGTTAAATAAAACCCGGCCGCAACGCCGGATTTTTTCTTGCGGGCAAGATCCTTGTGTAGATCCTAAGCGGCGGCTCGCATGAAGCTCCCCAGCCCCGCGAAGAGCTCCACCGATTTCAGCCGCGCCTCGATGTCATGGATCGGCATCGAGATGATCACCTCGTCGGCCTCTGTTTCCCGCAGAAACTCCGTCAGTTTCGCTTCGGCCGTCTTTGGCGAGCCAACGACGGCATAACGCAGCGTGTGTTCGACATTCATCTTCTCCATCGGCGACCAGAAGTCCTCCATATCGGCCACCGGACGCGGGAACGGCCCGCGGACATTGCGGCGCAGATTGACGAACTGCTGCTGGGCGGAGGTGAAATGGTACCGCGCCTCCTCGTCCGTCGCCGCCACCGCGCCCATGACGCCGACCATCACATAGGGCTTGTCGAGTGTCGCCGAAGGCTGGAAACGGTCACGGTAGATGGCGATCGCATCGAGCAGCATGTCGGGTGCGAAATGCGAGGCGAAGGCATATGGAAGCCCGAGCATGGCGGCGAGCTGCGCACTGTAAAGGCTGGAACCGAGCAGCCAGATCGGGATATGCGAGCCATTGCCGGGAACGGCGAGGATCGCCTGGTTCTCGACCGGCGTGCCAAGGAGTTGCTGCAATTCCACCACGTCGTTGGGGAAGCTGTTTGCGCCGGCTTCGAGGTTGCGCCGCAGCGCCTGTGCCGTGCGCATATCCGTTCCCGGCGCGCGCCCGAGGCCGAGATCGATGCGGCCGGGGAAAAGCGCCTCCAGCGTGCCGAACTGCTCGGCGATGACGAGCGGCGAATGATTGGGCAGCATGATGCCGCCCGAGCCGATGCGGATGCGCTTGGTCGCAGCCCCGACATGGCCGATGACGACTGATGTGGCGGCACTGGCGATCCCCGGCATGCCGTGATGTTCGGCGAGCCAGAAGCGCTTGTAGCCGAACTCCTCGGCCTTCTCAGCCATCCGCGCCGAACTTTCGAGGGACTGACGCACGGTGCTGCCTTCGGCAACGGGGGAAAGGTCGAGTATGGAGAAGGGAACCATGGAAAACCTGCCGGGCAGTTGAAGGATGCAGCCTATGTAGGTTCGCCCTCGCGCCATTCCAAACCATGCGCGCAAACAAAAAGGGCCGCGCGAGCGCGACCCTGCCAGATGCTGGAAGCGATAGCTTAGCGGTGACGGCGCAGCACATGCACCTCGGCGCTCGGCTGGTGGTGGCCTTGCGGCAGCGTGAAATTGCCGAGCTGGCGGTCCATTTCCAGGGCTTCCGTCGCCAGCCGGTGGATCGCCGCCGTCGTCTCCTCGACCATCGAGGCGTTCTGCTGCGTCATCGCGTCGAGTTCGGCGACAGCGCTATTGATCTCACGCAGCGTATTGGCCTCCTCGCGGGTCGCGCCCATGATCTCGTTGATCTGTCCGTTGATCGCCTCGACATGGGCGCCGATGCCCGTGAGAGCAACGCCCGCCCTTTCCACCAGCGTAACGCCGCTTTCGACCTCATGCGTCGATTTCTGCAGCAGGTTGGAGATCTCCTTCGCCGCGCTCGATGAGCGCTGGGCGAGCTCGCGCACTTCCATGGCGACGACGGCGAAGCCCTTGCCGGATTCACCGGCGCGCGCCGCCTCGACGCCGGCATTGAGCGCCAGGAGGTTGGTCTGAAAGGCGATGTCGTCGATGACCGAGATGATCGTGTTGATCTGGCGCGAGGAAGCCTGGATTGCCTCCATCGCCGCGATCGTCTCCTGCATGATCTGGCCGGAGCCCGTCGTTTCCTTCTTGGCGTCGCGAGCGATGCGCTCGGCCTGTTCGGCCCGCTCGATCTGCTGACGGACCGACTGGGTGATGGCGCTGATCGCATTCGCCGTTTCGGTGATCGAGCCGGCCTGGCGCTCGGTGCGCCCGGCAAGCTCGTCGGCGCCGGTGCGCATCTCCTCGGAGCCGGCGCGCACCGCCATCGAGTTGCCGCCGATTGCCGTCATGGTTTCGCTGAGCGTCGCCAGCGCTTCGTTGAAATTGACCCGCAGGCTTTCGAGCTCGTTCGGGAAGCGTGTATCGATCTGGTAGGCGAGATCGCCGTTCGCCAGATGATGCAGGCCCTCGTCGAGCGCCTCGACCACCTGCTGCAGCGTCTTCGCCTCTGCCTCGCGCTCGGCCAGATTCTGCTGGCGGTCGTGCTCGGCCTGCAGGCGCGTCTCTTCACTGGCGGCTTCGAGCTCGCGGCCTTCGATCAGCGACTGCCGGAAGCGGGCGAGCGCGTTGGCCATCGTGCCGATTTCGTCCTTGCGGTTCAGGCTGCCGATCTCGCTGTCGAGTTTGCCGTCCGCGACATCGCGGGTGACGCCGGCAAGGCGCGCAAGCGGCGAAAACAGGAAATTGGTGACGAGGCCGGTCGCGACCGCCATGACGACGAGCACGCCGATGCCGATCATCGTCAGCAGAGTGGCGATCTCGATCGAGCCGGCATTGAGTTCGCTGAGCAGCACGCTCTCGACCACCAGGAAGCGGTCGCCGCGATAGTCGATGCCGCGGACATAGGCACGGGCGGCACCATCCGCCCGGTTGAAATCGGCAACCGTCATCGCCGAACTGGCAAGTGCGCTCTGGATGAAGGTGAAGGGTGTGGCATCGAGCATGGCAAGCTTGCCGGCCGCATCGAGACCGATAGCCGATCCATCGCCGGAGACGATCGCCGCCCGTGCCGTGCTGCCCTGGACGATGCCCTTGGCAAGGATGCCGGTGACGATGTCGTCGCGCACCTTGAAGAGGATGATGCCCTTGGCCGCTCCGAGCTTGATGATCGGCACGGCATAGAAGATCGCCGATTTGCCGCTGCCGGCATCGACGCGAAGGCCGGAGAAACCTGTCGGCGCGGCATCATCGGTCGCCTTGGCGGTATTCTCGATCGCCTTGGCGAAAGCGATGCCGGCGCCGGTTGCCTTCCAGGCGTCCGACTTCAGGTTCTCGGCGAAATCGTCCTCCTTCTTATAGGAATAGAGGACCGTGCCCTCGAGATCGGCGATCAGCAGGTCGCTGAAGGCGGTATCCTCGAGGTCGCGGGCGACTTCGCCCTGCGTCTTCTCATGGTTCGAATAATAAAAGCCGCTCGGCCCTTCCGGCTTCATAAGCTTCTCGCGCTGGTCGGCCGGGTTGGGATTGTTCGATATGAAAACCTTCTTCAGCTCGGCACGAGCGTCGCCCGAGGTCTTCTCGATGGTTTTCCAGCCGCTCTTCAGGCTGGTGATCGACATTTGCAGCGCCTCGATGCGCGCAATCGAGTTGGCCTGGTTTTCAAGCTGCGCCAGCTGGTCCTGCAGCATGTCGCCGCGGAAGATCAGCACGCTTTCCTTGGCCTTCAGCGCCTGCTCGTCGGAGATGCGGCTGCTGGCGAAATAGGCGAGTACGTCGATGACCGCGATCGACAGCACGGTCAGCAGAATGAATGTGACGATGACCTTGAAGGACAGGGATTGAAATCTCTGTGCCATGTACGACGAACCCCTTCTGAACGCGCTTGCCGGCCTGGCATGCAGCGCATGCCCGATCGACTGACCTGTAAACAGAACATCGGGGGCTTAATCTTCGTGAAAAGACGCCCCTCTCGTATTGACGACTAGAATTCGGGCATCTGTTTTAATTCGCGGTAAATAGCGGGGCCTAAATCCGGGAGTGTTTTTGTTTTGTTCACATATCGATGGCACTTATTTCGCGATCGCTATAGGTTGAACCATGCAAAATACGATTCGCATTGTCGGTATTGATCCCGGACTTCGCCGCACCGGCTGGGGAATCATTGACACGCTGGGCAATTCCCTGCGGTTTGTCGCGTCTGGAACCGTGACCTCCGATGGCGACATGGACCTTGCCTCCCGCCTTTGCCAATTGCACGACGGCCTGGCGGAGATTGTCCATAGCTACAAGCCGGATGAAGCCGCCGTCGAACAGACCTTCGTCAACAAGGATGCGGTGGCGACCTTGAAGCTTGGCCAGGCCCGCGGCATCGCCATGCTGGTGCCGGCGCGTGCCGGCCTGCCGGTTTCGGAATATGCCCCGAACGCCGTAAAAAAGGCCGTCATCGGCGTCGGCCATGGCGAAAAGCACCAGATCCACATGATGCTGAAGATCCTGATGCCGAAAGTCGAATTCAAGGGCGACGATGCTGCCGACGCCCTGGCGATCGCCATCTGCCACGCGCATAATCGCGGCAGTAACAGGATGCGCCAGGCACTGGCCGGTTAATCTATACTTGACTTGTTCCCATCTGCTGAGAGACCGCGACCCATGATCGGCAAGCTGAAAGGCACCATAGACGAGATCGGCGAAGACTATGTGCTCGTCGATGTGCACGGCGTCTGCTACGTCGCCCATTGTTCGGCCCGCACCCTGTCCAAGCTCGGCTCGGCCGGCGAGGCCTGCGTGCTGTTCATCGAGACCTATGTGCGCGAGGACCAGTTGAAGCTCTTCGGCTTCATGAGCGCGCTGGAGCGGGAATGGTTCAACCTGCTCCAGAGCGTCCAGGGCGTCGGCGCCAAGGTGGCACTCGCCGTGCTGTCGACGTTGACGCCGGGCGAACTTGCCAATGCGATCGCCCTACAGGACCGCGCCGCCGTCTCCCGCGCACCGGGCGTTGGTCCGAAAGTGGCGATGCGCCTCGTCACCGAGCTCAAGAACCGGGCGCCGGCCTTTGCCGGCGAAGCGATCAATATCGGCCTCAAACAGGAACTCGGCGAAGGTGTCGCGGCAGCACCTGTCGCCGATGCGGTTTCCGCACTGACCAACCTCGGCTATTCCCGCGACCAGGCGGCGAATGCGATTGCCGCAGCCATGAAGACGGCAGGCGATGGTGCAGACAGCGCCAAGCTGATCCGATTGGGATTGAAGGAACTGGCGCGGTAGAGTAGGATAAACTGTCGATTTTCCGACAAATGACAAATTTTCCGACTCACTCACCAAAATAGGACTACTGATCGATGTGGGGAGAATTTACGCTTTCACCCAAAGGCCAGATAACGCTTCCGAAGGAACTGCGGGATGCTCTCGGTCTTCAGCCCGGCGATCAGCTTGTTTTCTCCATCATCGACGGAGAGGTCGTGATCACACCAAAATCGATCAACTTCAACGATCTCGCAGGCCTTCTCGGATCGCCTCCAAATGGACGTGCTTCCCTGGAGGAGATCGACGCAACGGTGACCGATGCTGCGGGCAGCGATGTGGTCGACGAAGCCACGCGGTCGAAATCGGATGTCGCCGCATGATTGCGTATGGTGTGGATACAAACGTCCTGCTGAGGCTTATTGTCGACGACGATCCGGAGCAAAGGGCTGCCGCGCTGAAGTTCGGTGAAGGTATCGGCAGGGACTATCGTGGATTTCTCTCGCTTCTGAATCTCTTGGAACTGGATTGGGCGTTGCGCGCCCGGTTCGGCTTCAAGAAAAAGGATGTTGTCGAGGCAATCGGCAAATTGACACGCGTCAGAGGATTGGACATCGAGAACCAGACCCTGGTGATCAAGGCCCTGAGGGCCGTGGAAACGCGAAACGCAGATTTTGCCGATGCCTTGATTGGCTACCGCGCCGCGGATGAGGGATGCCAGGCGACCAAGACATTTGACCGGCACGCGTTCAAGACTGTGCCAGGTATGGAGCTTCTGACATGAGCGAACCCGCCCGCCTGATATCACCGGAAAAGCGGGGCGAAGACCTAGATATCACCTTGCGCCCGCAATCGCTGGACGAGTTCACCGGCCAGGCGGAAGCGCGCGCCAATCTCAAGGTCTTCATCGAGGCGGCGAAAAACCGTGGCGAAGCGCTGGACCACGTGCTCTTCGTCGGCCCGCCCGGCCTCGGCAAGACGACGCTGGCGCAGATCATGGCGAAGGAGCTCGGCGTCAACTTCCGTTCGACGTCGGGTCCCGTGATCGCCAAGGCTGGCGATCTCGCCGCCCTGCTCACCAACCTCGAGGAGCGAGATGTGCTCTTCATCGACGAGATCCATCGCCTCAACCCCGCCGTCGAGGAAATCCTCTATCCGGCCATGGAGGATTTTCAGCTCGACCTGATCATCGGGGAAGGCCCTGCAGCTCGCTCGGTGAAGATCGACCTGTCGAAATTCACGCTGGTGGCAGCCACCACTCGCCTCGGACTGTTGACGACGCCGCTGCGCGACCGCTTTGGCATTCCGGTCCGCTTGAGCTTCTACACCGTCGAGGAACTGGAACTCATCGTGCGCCGCGGCGCGCGGCTGATGAACCTGCCGATCACCGAAGAGGGCGCCCGCGAGATCGCAAGACGCGCCCGCGGCACCCCGCGCATCGCCGGCCGGCTGTTGCGGCGCGTGCGCGACTTTGCCGAGGTGGCAAGGGCAGAGGCCGTCACCCGCGAGATCGCCGACGAGGCGCTGACCCGCCTGCTGGTCGACAATGTCGGCTTTGACCAGCTCGACAAACGTTACCTTAACATGATCGCGGTCAATTTCGGCGGCGGCCCAGTCGGCATTGAAACCATTGCCGCCGGCCTTTCCGAGCCGCGCGACGCGATCGAGGACATCATCGAGCCCTACATGATCCAGCAGGGTTTCATTCAGCGCACGCCACGCGGCCGCGTTCTGACCGCAATCGCGTGGAAACATCTGGGAATGCAACCACCTAAGGATATGGAGGCTGCGCAGTTCCGGCTGTTTCAGGAGGATAACTGAGTGATCACCCGCCGCGGATTTTTCAAGGTTCTCGGCGGCGGTGTCGCAGGCGTCATGTCACTCGGTGGTTATGCCTTCGCCTATGAACCGCTCGCGCGGCTCGCCATCACCCGCTACCGGCTGACACCGCCGGGATGGACACCGGGGCTGAAGCTCCGCATCGTCGCGCTCGCCGATCTGCACGCCTGCGAACCCTGGATGTCGGCAAGTCGCATTGCCGCGATCTGCCACAGGGCAAATGAACTCGAAGGCGATATGACCATTCTGCTCGGCGATTATGCCGCCGGCATGAACATGGTGACCCAATACGTGCATTCGGGCCAATGGTCGAAGGCGCTCGCCACCTTGCGGGCTCCTCTCGGAGTCCATGCGGTCATGGGCAACCACGATTGGTGGGAGGACCGCACCGCCCAGAAGAACGGCGGGATGGAAACATTCGGACACCGGGCTCTCGCCGATGTCGGAATCCCGGTCTATGGCAACCGCGCCGTTCGGCTCGAAAAGGATGGCCGCGGCTTTTGGCTCGCAGGCCTCGAAGATCAGTTGGCGCTGCTGCCCGGCCGGAAGTGGGGCCGCACGCATATGCTCGGCCTCGACGATCTCGAGGGAACGATGGCTCAGGTGACCGACGATGCGCCTGTCATCCTGCTCGCCCATGAACCCGATATCTTCCCGCGCGTGCCAGAGCGCGTCTCGCTAACGCTATCGGGCCACACGCATGGCGGACAGATCCGGCTGCTGGGCCGTTCGCCGGTCGTGCCCTCGCGTTACGGCAATCGCTACGCCTATGGCCATATGGTTGAGGAGGGGCGTAATATCATCGTGTCCGGCGGCCTCGGCTGTTCCATTGCACCGGTGCGCTTCGGCGTGCCGCCGGAAATCGTCGTGATCGATCTTGGATAGAATGGCATGACCAAGCGCACTCTCATCCGCCTGAATGCGGGCGCCGAGCGTTTCAACTATCGCATCGCCGGCCTCGGTTTTCGCAATGGCCATGTGCTCGTTCATCGCGCCGTGCATGAACCCTTCTGGACCTTTCCGGGTGGCAGGGCGGAAATAGGCGAGACGTCGGAGGAGACGCTGAAACGGGAGATGATGGAAGAACTGGGCGTCGACGTCACCGTCTCCCGCCTGCTCTGGATCGTCGAGAATTTTTTCCACTATGAGCAGCGCGACTGGCATGAGCTCGGCCTCTATTATCTGATGGAGATTCCGCCGGACTTCCCTTTTCAGTCACACGAAATCATCCATCGCGTCGAAGACGGCGACAATCATCTCGAATTCAAATGGGTGTCGGCGACGCGCACGGCCCTGACCGCGCTCGACATCCCGCCCTATTTCATCGCCGATGAAATCGAGAACCTGCCCGCCGCGCCCCGTCACCTCGTCTGGCGGGACGGCAATCTCGATGACGAGGACTGACGCAAACATTCCAGCACGTGTGAAGAGGAGATGTGCCTATGCCGACCTTCGATCCCGTCAGGCCGTTTCGCAAACTTGCCTATAACAATGCGCTTGCCAACCGCCGTCTGCTTCAGGCCTGCGCGGCATTGAAGCCCGGTGAATTCGAGGCCCCGCGCACCAGCTTCTTTCCCTCGCTCAAGGAAACCTTGAACCATATCATCACGGTCGATTGGTTCTATGTCGATGGCCTGGAAGGCGGCACGCTCGGGTTCCAGGCCTTCGAGGTCGACGAACCCTTCGATGACGTTTCCTCGCTGGCAGAGGCGCAGGCGAAGGTCGATCAGCGCCTGATAGCGCTTTGCGAGGCCCTGACGCCGGAGAAGCTGGTCTCCACCGTCCGCCTCCATCGCGGCGCTCGCATCCAGGAGGAGCGGATGGAAGACGTGCTCGCCCACCTCTTCCAGCATCAGACCCATCATCGCGGCCAGGTGCATGCGATGCTTTCCGGCACCAGCGTCGCTCCGCCGCAACTCGACGAGTTCATCGTCGCCGACGATGCGCGGTTCCGTGGCACAGAACTCGCCGAACTCGGCTGGAGCGAAGAGACGCTGATGCGCTGATAATCAGCGTCCTCAGCGCGTCCTATCGGACGCGCTGCGCTTTAGAGCGGTTCGGCTTTTCGCAGAAGCGCAGAACCGCTCTAACTTTTGTTTACACAATTCCGGACGGAAAACCGCTTCGCACTTTTCCTGGAATTGCTCTAGTCCTGCAGTCGCCTCTTCAGCCCGTCGATGATCGTCTTGGTGAGAAGGTCGTAATTCTCGTCGAAGTGATGGTCGCCGGGCAGTTCGATGACTTCGGCGCCGCTATCCTTCAGCGCCGGACAGGCGACATCGTCATCGTCGTCCTTGCCGTAGATGCATTGCACGAGCTTCGGATCGATGTTCTTCACATCGCTGACGGGATCGCCTCCCGCCCCTTCCGTCTTCTGGCCGAGCCAGCCGAGAACGGAAATGACATAGTCGACTTCGTGCGACAGCGACAGCAGCGACAGTTGCGCCACCGCCGACTTTTCAGCCGGCTTGAGGAGCTGATAAGTGGCGGGTACGACATCGGCGCCGAAGGAATAACCGACGAGCAGCACATGCTTCACCTTCCACTGCTTGCGGTAGAAGTCGATGATCTTCGAAAGATCGCCGGCTGTCTCCTCCGGCTTACGCTCGGACCAGAAATAATGGAGCGAATCCACGCCGACGACAGGAATGCCTTCCTTCTGCAGCGTGCCGCCGACCTCCTTGTCGATGTCGCGCCAGCCGCCGTCGCCGGAATAGATCACCGCCATCGTATCGAAGGCGGGCGTCGCCTCGAGCACCGCCAACGGCAGGCCGAGCGGGTTGCCGAAGGCACCGGAGGCAGTGACGAGATCGTCGAGCGTATCGGCAAACACCGTCTGCGCATCATCGGTGGAATCGCGGATTTCTATCTCGGCATGGGCCTTCTTCAATGCCTCGGCATGCGCCCGGCCATCCTTGTTGGCATTAGGCGTGAAGACGGTGATCACAGGGTCCGGCAGAACGCCGTCGCTGAGTCCATAGACTGTGCGTTGACCAACCACCTGCTTGGAAGCCGGCGTGCAAAGTGCCTGGGTGAGCGGAATGCCGGCGACCGGATCGACGGCAAGCGTCTGGCCGATCGTCGCATCCGGCGTTTGCGCCGCGATCGCCAGCGCCAAGGCTCCGCCCTCGCCGATGCCGGCGACGATCGGCAGATGATAGGCGCTGTTGCCGGTCGCGCGCTGCACCTGCTGGCTCAGCGATTCGATATCCGAGACCATGTAGATGCAGCCGTCGTTGAGGCTGACGTCGTACCGGCTGAGCGCCTGGATGTAGGAGGGAAAGTCGATGCCGATGACGACGGCGCCTTCGGCGACCAGCCTGTCGGCCTCGGCCTTCTCATAGTCGCCCCAGCCGGCGGCATCCGAGATCAGCATCACCGTGCCTTTCACCTCTCCTTCCGGCAGGAAGATGTGCGGCGACGGAATGAGCCCGGTTTCGAAGCTCTGCTTGGTTTCCTCGGCGGCATTAGCCGGTGCGGCCGCGAGCATGCAGGCGCATGCCGTGGCAAGAAGGATTGTCCTGATCATTTTCTCACTACCCCTTTCAATCCGCCCCCGATCAGAAATGTCGCGTCCATCAACGCGATCATCGGATTGCCCCCTCCTGAGACCGCAAGATAGCGCGGTTGCCAGTGCGGATGAAACTTGGATTTGAATGCCCGAAGGCCTTTGAAGTTATAGAAGCGCTCGCCGTGTTCGAAAACAGTGCTGCCGATGCGGTCCCAGACGGGCGCCGCCTCGCGTTTCGACATGCCGGAAAGAGGCGCCATGCCGAGATTGAAGTGGGTGAAACCCTGTCCGCGCAGATATTCCATGATCTGCACGAAGAGAAAGTCCATCGAGCCCTTCGGTGCGTCCGGCGAGAAGCGCATCAGATCGATCGTGCTCTCCTCCCTGGATTCGGTGACAAGGATATTGGCGAAAGCGACGATCCTGCCGTCCTTTTTCAGGATGCCGACCGGCTGCGATGAAACGTAATCGGGATCGAAGGCGCCGAGCGAGAAGCCTTTTTCCTTGGCGTTGTGATGCTCGAGCCAGGCGGCGGAAACGGCGGCGAGATCATCGATGACCGAGGCTATGTCCTGCGGCTCGACGACGGCGAATTCCAGCCCGTCGCGCTGGGCGCGGCTTGCCGTCTGGCGAAGGTTCGCCCATTTGCCGCCCTTCATCTCGAAGGTCCTGAGATCGGCAACCGCCAGTTCGCCAAGCTTGAAGGCGCGAAGGCCTGCATCGGCGCAATGGGAAAGCAGCGCCGGTGAGATCTGATAGAACACCGCCCGGCAGCCGGCGGCGCGCGCCGCTTCGACGAAACGCCAGACGAGCTCCTGCACGGCGCGATGCTCGCCGACCGGGTCGAACAGTGCGATCCAGGAGCGGCCCTGCCGGCCATACATGATGAAGGCGTCACCTTTTTCCGAGAACATGATGCTCTTGTCGCCCATGCGCACCAGATTGGCGTCGGCATTGCCCTGCTTCATGACGATCTCGACGGCACGCGCCAGTGCCTCGTCCGTGGCCGGTTCCGGCCGGAAGGCCGCCGGCCGAAGCAGGCTGAAGATGGCGATCGCCGACGAGATGATGGTGATGCCGAGCACGGCGCGCAGCCCGCGCGGCGCCTCGGCGGTAAATTCGAACTGCCACCAGAGCTGGTTGCTGTATTCGACGTCACGATAAACGAAGAGCAGGATGACGACGGCGCCGACGACAATGACGGCAATCGCCATCAGCCAGGACGCCGTCAGCGCCTGGTTGAGCAGCGAGGCATGGCGGGTAAAGAGCCGGCGGCTGACGAAGAGCCCGAAGATGAGGAAGGCGAGAAAAGCGGCTTCAACCAGCGCGATCGCCTTCAACAGCGACAAGGTCAGCGCGGCGACAGCCGAGAACACCGCCACCCACCAGGCGCCGTCGAGCCGCTGGCCGAGGCCGCGTGCGGCGACGACGAGCGCCAGCCCCAGCAGGCTGGAGAGGAAATGCGCCCCTTCGACCATCGGCAGCGGCAGATAGTTGGAGAGGAATTCTAGGTTCTGGTCCGGCGTCGGCGTGACGCTCGAAAACACCAGCATGACGCCGAGCAGCAGCGCAAGAGCCGAGAGCAGCTGCGGCATCAGCCGTCCGCCGATGCGCCGCACGCTGGAGGCGGCCGGATGGTCGACGAAACGACGCAGCTCCGCCGCCGACACCGCGAGCACGGCGATCAGCAGCGGCAGCACATGGTAGACCAGCCGGTAGAGCACCAGCGATCCGAGCACGGCATCGATGTTCACCGCGCTGCCGAGCGACGCGATGATCACGGTCTCGAACACGCCGAGGCCGGCCGGAACGTGGCTGAGCACGCCGAGACCGACGGCGATGGCATAGACGGCGAGGAAGACCGGCCAGCCGATTGCCGTCTGCGGCAGCAGCACGTAGAGCACCGACGCCGAGGCGGCGATATCGAAGGCGGTGACGAGGAACTGGCGCGACCAGGTGCGCGAATCCGGCAGGCGGATTGCCACAGGGCCGAGATCAAGCACGCGCCCGTCACGGCCGATGATCATCACCGCGCCCAGGATGGCGACGATCGAACCGGCGATCAATCGCAGGAGGAAGGCGCTGACACCGATGAGCGGGCCGATCTCGTCGGCGATGATGATGAGGGCGATCGCCGCGACGCCCGCAAGCCCGAGACCGAAGGACAGCGTGACGAAGGCGATGATGCGGCCGATATCCTCCGGCGAGAGCCCGAGACGCGTATAGGCACGGTAACGGATCGCACCGCCTGAAAGCGCGCCGAAGCCGGCGGTATTGCCAACCGCATAGGCGCTGAACGCCGTCAGCGCCACATGCGGAAAAGGCAGTTTCTTGCCGATATATTCGATCGCGTTGAGGTCGTAGAAGATCAGCGAGAGAAAACTCAGCCCCGTGAAGAACAGAGCAAGCAGGATGGCGCTCGGCCGGGTTGCCGCCAGCGCGTCGACGACGTCATCGTAGCGCACCTCGTTGGTCAGCTGCATGATCGCATAACCGACAAGGCAGAAGACCACGAGTGTCGCCGCGGCCGTCAGCGGCGTTCTGTACCGTCTGAATAGCCCGCGAAAAGAAAACCCGCCGTCCGATTCTTCTATATTTTCCAAATTGCCGTGACCCGACATCTCGTACCTGTCGCAACTGCTAGCGTGGCGGGAATCATTTTTGAAAGACGTAACATAGGAGGCATGGAAGCTCTATGAAGCCATGCCGCCGCTACCCCGCCCCGCCCTTTGCGCCTCAATCATCCTCAATTGGGGCGAATTTGCGCAGGCCGGCGTCGCGGCACATTGCATTTTCGTAAGCTTCGAAAGAACTTGGCCCTACGATGGGATTTGAGATCCGGGAGAACGGTTCGATATGCAGGATAGTCCGGCCCTCATGATGCTTGTCCTCGGACGCCTATTGCTGGGCGGCCTCTATGTCGCGGGCGGGATTCATCATTTTTTCGTCATCGTGCCGTTGACCGCGGCAATCGAAGCCCGCGGCGTTCCCTTTGCAAAATGGGTACTGCTCTCGGGCAGCCTGTTCCAGATCGCGGCCGGCCTCCTGCTGATGCTGGGACTTTTCGTCGCGGCGGCGGCATTCGGCCTCATCGTCTTCACCCTTGCCGCCACCATCATGCTGCTGAATTTCTGGGACATGCAGGGTACGGCGCGCGACAGCGCGATCAATACCTGGAAAACCAACATGGCGATCATCGGTGGCCTGCTGATTGCAGCCGCCGGGGCGATGTGAGGGTTTACGCCGCCGGCTCGCTGCCCGCCCGTGCATGCGCGGCGTAGCGCGCCACGGCGGCATCAACCTCCGCGTCGCGATCGCCCGCCACCTGCACGGTCGGCACTGCGAATTCGATGTCGTTTTCCTTGAAGGCATTGCGGATCATCGCCAGCGCATTGCGGCGGATGACGAATTGCTCGCCAGGTTTCGTCATCATCGACAGCCGGATTTCGATTGCGAATTCGCCGAATTGTTCGACACCTTTCATCTTCAGCGTCTCGATGATGTGCGGACCAAATTCCGGATTTTCGAGCAGCGTCTGGCCGATCTGCTTGATCACCTTCTTCGCCTTGACGAGATCGGTGTCGTATTTGACGTTGAGGCTGATCTTGTCGATCGTCCAGTCGCGGTTGAGGTTCTTGACCGCCCCGAGTTCGCCGAACGGCACCGTCGTCAGCGGGCCGCGATGGTGCCTGAGCTTCACCGAACGCAGGCTGAAGGCCTCGACCACGCCCTTGTGGCTGCCGCTCTCGATATATTCGCCGATACGGAAGGCATCGTCCCAGAGATAGAACATGCCGCTGATGACGTCCTTGACGATCGTCTGGGCGCCGAAGCCGACAGCGACGCCGACCACACCGGCGCCGGCGATCAGCGGCCCGATCTCGATACCGAGGCCCGACAGCACCATCAGCACGGCGATGACGGCGATCACCACGGCAAGGATATTGCGGAAGATTGGCAACAGCGTATGTATCCGCGCGCGTTTGGCCTTCTCCTCATCCGTTGTTCCGCCATCCACGGATGAATCGAGCAGCTTGCCGTTGATATAGGCCTTGATGACATGCCAGAGCAGGTCGGCGGCCAACAGGATGACGATGCCGCCGATGACGCCGCGCGCGATCTTGTCGACCATCGTGTCGCCCGCGGCCATCGTATCGGCGCCGACGCCGAGCATATGGCCAAGCCAGATGGCGGCAACGGCAATGATCAATGCCCGCACGCCCCGGTCGAGCAGCACCGTCGCAATCCGGCGCGTGGCCAAGAAGCTCGCTTCGGTCTGCTGCAGCGATCTCACCGCAAGCGTCGAAACGGCGAGTACGCGCGGCAGCAGCAGCACATAGATGCCGAGCCAAAGCAGCCAGTTGAAGCCCGCAACCCAGATGCTCCACAGCAACAGGAAATAGACGGTGAGCGCCCAGGAGGTCCCGTGATCGCGCTTCTCGTCCTTGTGCGGCCGTGACCAGACCGCCTCGATCGCGATCAGCAACAGGCCGATGCCGAGGATATAGCCGACGAGAAGCCGGGCGCTCGAGGTATAGCCAAGCGGTTCCATCGACTGGATCGCCGCCCAGCCGAAGATGAAATAGATGACGAAGGTCGCACAGCGGCGATACCAGAAGAGCGCGACGTCACGTCCCGGCATGATCGGACCGGTGATACCCTGCCGTTCTTCGTCGGCCCGCGCCAGCCCGATGAGATCGACCAGCACGCCGCCGAGGCAGATCGTAAAGCGCTGGACGATGAGCGCGACGACGCAGACGATCGCGATGCTTTGGCTGAACGGCGGCCAGCTGAGGCTGAGAAGCGTGAGCATGGTCGCCGCCGCGAAGATCAGCGCCGGGATGACGCGCGGCGCCAGATGCATGCCCTCCATCTCAATCAGCCGGCGGCGACGGCGGCGGAAGGCATAACGGGCAATGCTTTCGACGATCGCGCCGAGCAGGAAAATCGCCAGGAATTGCGCCACCATCCGCGGCCAGCCGGTGACGGCGATTTCACCGAAGAACAGTGAGGAGGCATTGCCGACCTGCGAGGGCAGCGTCATCGCCGCATCGGAGACCATCGAGACATGCCGGCGGGCATGCTGCAGCAGACCTGACAGAACCGACATCTGGTTTTCAGACGCTGCGTTGGCCGCAGGCGTCGCGGCCATCTGCGTCGACATCCACTGCTTGACCTCGGGCGTCTGCATGAGCTCCATCATCTCACGCACCTGCGCCGGCGGGGTGGCCGCGGCAGGCACTTGCGCCGGCGGCGTCTGGGAAAAACCAGGCGAAACCGCCGAAAAAAGCGCAAGCAATGCCAATATGCCGAATAGGACGGCCTTCAAGCCCCCTGCCATGCCACGCTTCATGACCGCCTCCGATGAAAAGTCGGCCGCCTGGATGAAGCAGCCCCAACATTTTGCAATGGATACCCGTGACCGTTGCCGCCAGCAAGCAGTAGGAAAACCATACCGATGGCTAGGAGATACCGACATCGCCGCCCTCGAACGAAGCGCCGCGCTCGCTATGTCAGGATGACGGCTTTGTCGGAACGGCGAGTGAAACCGCCGGCCTTCAGGATTTCGGGACCGGTTTTTCCACGTGGCCGCCGAAGCCCGCGCGCATCGCCGACAGCACCTTGTTGGCGAATTCGTCATTGTCGCGCGAGGAGAAGCGGCCATAGAGCGCCGCACTCAGCACCGGCGTCGGCACGCTTTCGTCGATTGCCGCCATGATCGTCCAGCGGCCTTCGCCGCTGTCGGAAACGCGGCCTGCATATTTCGATAGTGCCGGATCGGCATGCAGCGCATCGGCCGTGAGATCGAGCAGCCAGGAAGTGATGACGCTGCCGCGGCGCCAGACTTCGGCAACATCCTGCAGGTTCAGATCGTACTGGAAGTGCTCCGGATGGGCGAGCGGGGCGGTTTCCGCATCGACCTCGTGCGAGGCAGCGCCGATATTGGCGTGCTTCAGGATATTGAGGCCTTCGGCATAGGCGGCCATCAGACCGTATTCGATGCCGTTATGCACCATCTTGACGAAATGGCCGGCGCCATGTGGGCCGCAATGCAGGTAACCCTGTTCGGCGGTGCTGGCCGCCGCCGCTTTGGCGCTCCGGTTCGGCGAGGCTTCCGTCGTGCCGGGGCCGGGCGCCAATGTCGCGAAGATTGGGGAAAGATGCTGGACGATGCCTTTCTCGCCGCCGATCATCAAGCAATAGCCGCGCTCGAGGCCGAAGACGCCGCCGCTGGTGCCGACATCGACATAATGAATGCCCTTGGTGATGAGTTCGGCGCCGCGGCGGATATCGTCGTGGTAATAAGAGTTGCCGCCGTCGATGACGATATCGCCGTTCTCAAGCAGCGGCACCAGGCTCGCCAGCACCTTGTCGACGATCGCCGCCGGCAGCATCAGCCAGATCGCCCGCGGATGGGTGAGCTTCGAGACGAATTCCTCGAGAGAACCACTGCCGGTCGCACCGAGGCCCGTGAGATCGGCGACGCTTTCCGGCCTGGCGTCGTAAACGACGCATTCGTGACCGCCTCGCATCAAGCGCTGGACCATATAATTGCCCATGCGGCCCAAACCAACCATGCCAAGCTGCATATGAATCTCCTGGAAACCGAAATGAAGTATCGAATCCGGAAATTAGCACCCGCAGTGTGACAGGCAAGCGAAGTCTCGGTGATATTGGCGGATGCGACGATTGCGCCGCCGATCTCCTGCAAACCAATGCTTCGTCAAGCGTCAGATGCGCTGGCCGGCTCACCCTTCATTTCGCTGAGGAACATGCCCTCGCGCAGGTTGATGCCATATTCGACGAAGGCCTTCATGCAGCAAAGCATCTGCGTCCAGCCTTCGCAGTTGAGATAGGTGCCGCGCCGGCCGGCATCGTCTTCGCGCCAGCCGGTCTCGGCGATGGTCACCAGCGTGCCGCCATCCTCCAGCGGCTTGAAGTTCATCTCCACCAGCGTCTTGTATCTTGCCTCATCTTCGCCGGTGCCGCCGTCCCATCGCAGCACGATACGGCTTTCCGGCACGAGTTCGATCACTTCGACTGGCGCATCCTTCCACCAAGTCACCGTCGTGCCCTGGACGAGCGGCGCGCTCGCCCCGCCGATCGTGGTGAAATAGCTGTTGAGTTTCTTCGGGTTGACGACGGCGTCGAATACCTCCGCCACGGGGCGGCCGATACGGCCGGAAATGCGGATTCCGAGAGACATGGCACTTCTCCTCTTCTCCATTGTGCTTGTTCCATTGTACTTGGCTTCATTATGTTATAAAAATATAACATGTCAAGCGAATCAACCGACGACCCTGTTTTCAAAGCGCTGGCGCATCATCGCCGCCGCGAAATCCTCGATCTGCTCAAGAATGGCCCCCGCACCACGGGAACTCTCTGCGAGATGTTTCCTCAGATGGACCGCTGCACGGTGATGCAGCATCTGAAAGTGCTGGAGGAGGCAGACCTGGTCATCGCCAGGAAGGAGGGCCGCGAACGCTGGAACCACTTAAACAGCCTGCCGATCAAGCACATCTACGACCGCTGGATCAGCGCCTATGCCGGCCATGCGCTCTCTATACTCGACCGGCTGAGAAGCGATCTCGAAGGCCAGCCCGAATAAAATGCCGACTGTCCAACCGCCTTGTCGCCCGGCCCGCCACAGCCCTATGCTGGCGGCAAAGCATGGGACAGGACAGATGATGATAACAGGGGCCGGCATACGCCGCATGCGGCTGTTGCGCAGCATGAAGCAGGAACATCTCGCCGAACTCCTCGGCGTCAACCAGGCGACGGTCTCACGCTGGGAGCGCGATCAGCTCGCCCTCTCATCCGAACAGGCCGTCAAGCTGGAACGGATTTTCGCTGCGCCTCGACATGCGGCAGTCGATGCGGCGCTGAAGCGGCTGGTCGAGGATTCCGTTCGCCCAGTGCATCTGATCTGCGACCGCACCCACCGGCTGCTATCAGCCTCCCGCCCGCGGCAGGCGGAATGGCGGGCGCCGCTCGCTGCCTTTCTCGGCCGTTCTCTGTTCTCTTACGCTTCCGCCGAAATCACCGCGGCCGAGCAGTCGCTGGAGGAGCGCGGCTGGCATGCAGGCAGGCTCTCGTCGCTGATTCTCGAGACCGGCGCCAACGGCAATGCGCAGCTGCCCATTGCGGCCGGGCACGTGAGCTGGGAAAGGATCATGCTTTCCGATGGCAGCGCCGGCCGCCTTGTCACGACCATCGGCTGAGCCTGCAGCTTTCCTGCATTCCCATGCATAATTTATGCGTTGTCCGGAAACCTCGGTCTTTATAGCGTCGGCCGCCGAAACGCTCAGGAGACGATGTGATGACGATACTGGTGACGGGAAGTGCCGGCCATCTCGGCGAGGCGCTGATGCGCACTTTGAGGGCGCAAAGCCGCTGGGTGCGCGGCATCGATATCAAGCCCTCGGCTTTCACCGATATGGTCGGCTCGATCGGTGATCGCGCCTTCGTCCGGCAGGTAATGTCTGGTATCAGCCAAGTCATCCATGCCGCAACATTGCACAAGCCGCATGTGGCGACCCACGACAATCGCGATTTCCTCGACATCAATATCGCCGGGACGCTGAACCTGCTCGAAGAAGCCGTCGCCGCAGACGTCGCAAGCTTCGTCTTCACCAGCACCACCAGCACATTCGGCGCGGCATTGACGCCGGCTGCCGGCGAACCGGCGGCATGGGTGACGGAGGACGTGCTTCCGGTCGCAAAAAACATCTACGGCGTCACCAAACTCGCCGCCGAAGGCGTGTGCGAACTCTTCGCCCGCAAATCCGGCCTGCCGGTTGTCATTCTCAGGACATCGCGTTTCTTTCCCGAAAACGACGACGATGCTGATATTCGCAACGGCTATTCGCCGGAGAATGCCCAGGCCAACGAGCTTCTTCATCGCCGCGTCGATATCAGCGATGTGGCCGGCGCCCATCTACTGGCGCTCGAAAAAGCTCCGGCCATCGGCTTCGGCCGCTACATCATCTCCGCCACAACGCCGTTTTCATCAGGCGATCTCGCCGAGATCAGACGCGATGCGCCTGATGTCGTCGAACGCCTGTTTCCGGGTGCGAGCGCCCTCTATGCATCACGCGGCTGGAAGATGTTTCCGGCGCTTGACCGTGTCTATGTCAACGCGCGCGCAAAGCGGGAACTCGGCTGGCAGCCGCGATATGATTTCCGTTTCGTGTTGGATTGCCTACGCGAGAATAGGGAATGGCGAAGCCCTTTGGCGCTAGATGTCGGCTCGAAAGGCTACCATGACCAGACCTTTGTCGAAGGGCCTTATCCGGTCCGATAGAACCACGATCTGGAATACGGATAGGCGAAAGCCCGGCATCCTCGCGGCATGGCCTTTTCGCCGAAAAGCGTCATCCAGATATTATGATCCCGTCATAGACCGTCTGACGGGGATATGGGGCGACGAAATCCAAGGCGTGTTCTGCCATCGGGAAATCGAATCCAAGGCGGGGTGTCATTTGAAGCGGTGTCCAGCCTGCGGGCTGAGCCCGTTTTGAGAGCGCTTTTGACCGAGAGGGTATCTCCATGAAGAATGTCAGACCATAGCATCGCGGCTGTTTGCCGCGGCTCTCGCGGCATCCGCCACCATTCCGGCCGTCGCAATGGCCGAAAATTCCGCTGTCGGCGGCGGCCTCACCTTCGTCAACAAGGGCCTGGTCGGCGTTCGCCCGCCGGATGCGACGTCCCTGCCGACGATGAAAGGGAAGGTGCGATCCACGACCACCGATGGATGTTTACGATCCTGGGTGCCTACAAACGTAGGTGGGCGCCGTGTGTCCAGGCCCACGGGCCTGGCCAGGGACAGCTCCCTTTGGATCGAGTATGGCCCCAGGGATTGTGGTTCCTGTCGAGAGGCGCAGACCGCATCGCGATATATAAGGACGTTTGCGCTGCCGCGCCAGTGGCGGTGGCAGACCGTCCTGATTTAATTGAGATCAGTTCAGGTCCGGGGCGGAGCGGCCGTTCAGCTTGTCGGTGATGCCACGGATGCGGCTCGAAACCTCACTGAGTGCTGCCGCAAGGTTTTCTTCGGTGCGCGCGGTGGCCGCAAGCACCGTGTCGCGGTTGCCGCGCAGCGACTCGAGTTCGGATTCCAGCCCGGCGACGCGGCGCGTCAGCTCGGCAATCTCGTCCATGACCATGATGCCGGCCATGACCGTGATCCTCAGATCGCCGATTTCACCGAACTGTCCCTTGAGGTGGCCGACATAGCCGTCGAAACGGGTGGCGAGATCGGACAGGTGCTCCTCCTGCCCCTCCTCGCAGGCCATGCGATAGGCCTTGCCGTCGATCGTTACCGTCACCTGCGCCATACCAAACTCTTTCTATAAGAGCATGATGCCGAAAAGTGTGAGCGGTTTTCGGACGACATCATGCTCTAACTTTTTAAATTAGAACAGGATTCAGATTTTGGGCCACAGCCCAAAATCATCCTGTTCTAGCGATCCAGAACCGCGCGGATCGTTTCCATGGCCGTCACCAGCCGCCGGGATACCTCGCGATTGACCTCTTCCAGCCGGTTGGCGCGGAATTCGGCCTGATCGAGCTCCTGCGCCAGCCGGGAGCGGTCGGCGTGCACGCGTCGTACCTCGCCCTCGATCTCACCCTGCTCGCGCTGCCGCTCGACGCGCATGTCGACGGCGTTTTCGAGGCTCGAAATCGCCTGTCTCAATTCGTTGAGCGCTGCTTCCATGGTTTTGCCTGTGGGCATCATGTCTTTCCGATTCCCGCACAGAATCCGCGAATCGGCACGCCGCGCCGATCCTGTGATTTCAAAAGGATATGCCGCTCGCAAACGGCCCGTCAATAAATCCTGTCACTTGCCCACCGGCCTATCCTGTGGATGAGCACTTTACACGTGCTCGCCGCAGCAGATTCGTCATTTGTATAATCGCGCGATCAAATGTCAAAAATCGCCGCTGTCCGCCCGGATTTAGCCTGCCATTTATTGACTTGCCCGTTCCAACTGCTATGTCTCTGCCGCTTTCACACGATGGTCTTGGAGGCTCGAGGCCATCCCCCGACACCCGGAACTTGCGGAAAAGCCATGACCTCTCCCGAACAACACGACCGGATGGCGAATGCGATCCGTTTTCTCGCCATGGACGCCGTCGAAAAGGCGAACTCCGGCCACCCGGGCATGCCGATGGGCATGGCTGACGTGGCAACGGTCCTGTTCACCAAATATCTGCGCTTCGATCCAAAGAAGCCGCACTGGCCGAACCGCGATCGCTTCGTGCTATCGGCCGGCCATGGCTCGATGCTGCTCTATTCGCTGCTGTATCTGACCGGCTATCCCGACATGACGGTCGAAGATCTGAAGCAGTTCCGTCAGATCGGTTCGAAGACCGCCGGCCATCCGGAATATGGTCACGCGACCGGCATCGAAACGACGACCGGCCCGCTCGGTCAGGGCATTGCCAATGCCGTCGGCATGGCGATTGCCGAGCGCAAGCTGCGCGAGGAGTTCGGCTCCGACCTGCAGGACCACTACACTTATGTCATCAATGGCGACGGCTGCCTGATGGAAGGCATAAGCCATGAGGCGATCGCGCTTGCCGGCCACTTGAAGCTGAACAAGCTGATCCTCTTCTGGGACAACAATTCGATCACCATCGACGGTGCCGTTTCGCTGTCGGACTCCACCGACCAGATCGCTCGCTTCAAGGCCGTTCACTGGAACACCATCGAGATCGACGGTCACGATCAGGCCGCCATCGCCGAGGCGATCGAAGCCGCCCACAAGTCCGACCGCCCGACCTTCATCGCCTGCAAGACGATCATCGGCTTTGGCGCCCCAAACAAGCAGGGCACCCACAAGGTACACGGCAACCCGCTCGGTGCCGAGGAAATCGCCGCCACCCGCAAGGCGCTGAACTGGGATTACGAGCCCTTCGTCATCCCCTCCGACGTCCTGGACGCATGGCGCGCAGCTGGCACTCGCTCTGACAATATCGTCAAGGCCTGGGAGGAAACTCTCGCCAACGCCGCCGCCAAGGCCGAATTCACGCGCCGCATGGCAGGCGAACTGCCGGAAGGCTTCGACGCCGCGATCAGCGCATACAAGAAGAAGGTCGCCGAAACCAAGCCGACGGTTGCGACCCGCAAGGCTTCGGAAGATGCACTCGAGGTCATCAACGGCTTCCTGCCGGAAACGCTCGGCGGCTCCGCCGACCTGACACCCTCGAACAACACCAAGACTAGCCAGATGCACTCGATCACACCGACGGATTTCGCCGGCCGTTACGTGCATTGGGGCATCCGCGAGCACGGCATGGCCTCTGCCATGAACGGCATTGCGCTGCATGGCGGTCTCATTCCCTATAGCGGCGGCTTTCTGATCTTCTCGGATTATTGCCGCCCGCCGATCCGCCTGGCGGCGCTGATGGGCATTCGCGTCATTCACGTCCTGACGCATGACTCGATCGGCGTCGGCGAAGACGGCCCGACGCATCAGCCGGTCGAACAACTCGCCGGTCTGCGCGCCATCCCGAATCTGATGGTCTTCCGGCCTGCCGACGCCACGGAAACAGCGGAATGCTGGCAGATCGCCATCAAGACGCACAACCGTCCTTCGGGCCTTGCTCTGACGCGCCAGAACCTGCTCGCCGCCCGTACCGAATACAGCGAAAAGAACCTCTGCGAACAGGGCGCCTATACGCTGGCCGGCAATGCCGACGCCAAGGTGACGATCTTCGCCTCCGGCTCGGAAGTCGAAATCGCCGTTGCTGCTCGTACGGCGCTTGAAGCCAAGGGCGTGACCGTCCGTGTCGTATCGGTTCCCTGCACGGAACTGTTCTTCGAGCAGCCGGACGCCTACCGCAAGGAAGTCCTCGGCAATTCGCCGGTCAAGATCGCTGTTGAAGCCGCGGTTCGCGAAGGCTGGGATGCGTTCATCGGACCGGAAGGCACTTTCATCGGTATGAAGAGCTTCGGCGCTTCCGGCCCGGTGAAGGACGTCTACAAGCATTTCGGCATCACCGCCGACGCCGTCGTTGCGGCCGCCGAAGCAAAGCTTTAATGAGGGCGCCTTGAGGCGCTCTCCATCTCCTCAATTCCAGGCCCTGCCTTATCGGGCCCTACTCTATCGGGAGTGAATGCACATGACAGTCAAGGTTGCCATCAACGGTTTCGGCCGCATCGGCCGTAACGTCCTTCGCGCCATCGTCGAATCCGGCCGCACCGACATCGAAGTCGTTGCCATCAACGATCTCGGCCCGGTCGAAACCAACGCCCACCTGCTGCGCTACGACTCGATCCACGGCCGCTTCCCGGCGACGGTGAAGGTCGAGGGTGACATGATCATCGTCGGCAACGGCAAGCCGATCAAGGTCACGGCGATCAAGGATCCGGCAACGCTCCCGCACCGCGAACTCGGCGTCGACATCGCGATGGAATGCACCGGCATCTTCACCGCCCGCGACAAGGCCGCAGCTCATCTGACGGCCGGCGCCAAGCGCGTCATCGTCTCGGCTCCTGCCGATGGCGCCGACCTGACGGTCGTCTTCGGCGTCAACCATGACCAGCTCACCAAGGAGCACCTGGTCATCTCCAACGCGTCATGCACCACCAACTGCCTGGTGCCGGTCGTGAAGGTTCTCGACGACGCCGTCGGCATCGACCACGGCTTCATGACCACCATCCACTCCTACACCGGCGATCAGCCGACGCTCGACACGATGCACAAGGACCTGTATCGCGCCCGCGCGGCCGCCCTTTCTATGATCCCGACCTCGACGGGTGCAGCCAAGGCCGTCGGCCTCGTTCTGCCGCATCTGAAGGGCAAGCTCGACGGCACTTCGATCCGCGTTCCGACCCCGAACGTTTCCGTCGTCGACTTCAAGTTCGTCGCCAAGAAGGCGACCAGCGTCGGCGAAATCAACGAAGCCATCAAGGCTGCTGCAGACGGCAAGCTGAAGGGCATCCTCGGCTACACCGACGAGCCGCTCGTCTCCCGTGACTTCAACCACGACAGCCACTCCTCGATCTTCGCAACCGATCAGACCAAGGTCATGGAAGGCAACTTCGTGCGCGTCCTGTCCTGGTACGACAATGAGTGGGGCTTCTCCAGCCGCATGTCCGATACGGCCGTCGCCTTCGCCAAGCTCATCTAAGAGCCTGACGATTGACTATTGTAAGCGGCCCGGGAAACCGGGCCGTTTTTTGCTATACATGCTCACGCCGCATCATTTCCCATTTCCAGCACCGGATCTGGTAGGATGAGCGGCCTTGGGCATTCGATATGCACAGGCCGTCAGTACCGGCTCGGTTCCCAAGCCGGCACGGCGTCATCCATAACCCCTGCAGCCGCATCGTCGTCTCGGGGAGATAAAGAGAGATGAATGGATTACTTTACCGTTGAAATCGCCGGCCGTGCCGTTGCCAGTTTCCGCTCGGAAAACAGTGAGGAAGCGACGCATTTCTTCGAGGCGGAAGACTTTCGCGACGACCTGACCATCCTGGAATCCGAAGGCAAGCCTCTTTGGGACCGCAAAGCGGCCCTGAGCTTGCGCAAGGCGACAGCCGAGGAAGCAAGCGAGGTCGAGCACGCCTATGAATTCGACGACGATCCTGAACGGACGATCGAGGACGAGTTCGTCGTATTCCTGGTCCCGGTCGCGGATCTGACCGACGAGGGCGAGGACACAGAAGACTGAGCGAGTTGGCAATCCGCTGGCTTGGCGTGCTAGATTGAGGAAATGCGTAGCGCTGCACAATGGCTAGAATGAGCCAAGTGGAGGTGATCAATGGCAGAAGCACAAAAACGCTTGTCCCACACCAGCCTCAAACGGCGGCAGCGGTTTCACCCCAAGCGGGACGTCAGGCCTGCCGTGCTGGCAAAGGCCAATCGTCTGGTCATCTGGGTTGCCGCGTTCATTGGCCTCTCGTTTCTCGCCATCGTCATACTTCAGGCAACGTTGGGATAGCAGAGCAAGAGCCGGCGCTTCTGGCACGAAACGACAGCCGGCTGCTCTCGCTGGGCGGCCGGCATTTCCACCCGATATCGAAAAATCTCCGCGTTCAATTTCCCCGCTCTCCGCATTCGCGCCTGCAATCCATTCTTCCCGTCATTGGACAGCGCAAACGGGCCGCGTGAAAGGAGGGAGCGTGTCTTATCCTGTTGCCATTCGCAGATGCCGGCAGGAAAAATCCGTGCCCGGCTCTTTTGCCCTGCTCTCGCCTGATTTTCCTATACATTCTTTATAGAGAGTTTCTCCCGTAGCATTCCGTATCGGTTGGCCGTCCGGCAACCGTTCAGCAGCATGATGCAGCATCGCGACGAGGTTAAGCCGCAAGGCCTACCCTTCTCTGGCGTTTTGCCGTTTACTGATGGATCGCCGCGCGTGTGGAGGGGTTGAAACGGGACGGATCGGTCCGGGGTGGCCGTATTCGCGAAGCAGTCGATGGAAAGGGGTGGGCATGGAAGCGTTCTATATCGTGGTGCTGGTCTCGACGGCGCTCGTGCTTCTTGCCGCCTTTTCCAGCCTGCTCGCCTTCCGCTTCGGCGCGCCCCTGCTGCTGCTCTTCCTGATGATCGGCCTTGCCGCCGGCGTTGACGGCCTCGGCATCGAGTTCAGCAACAATTATCTCGCCTATATTCTCGGCTCCATCGCGCTGGCCGTCATCCTTTTCGATTCCGGCTTCGGCACGCCGATGCAGGCCTTCCGGCTGGCGGCCGTGCCCTCGCTGGCGCTCGCCTCGGTCGGCGTGCTGATCACCGCCTCGCTCTTTGCCTTTGCCGCCATGTGGCTTTTGAACTTCACCTGGCTGGAAGGTCTGCTGCTCGGCTCGATCGTCGCATCGACGGATGCCGCCGCCGTCTTCTTCCTGCTGCGCATCGGCGGCATCAACATCCGCGACAAGGTGCGCTCGACGCTGGAAGTCGAATCCGGCACCAATGACCCGATGGCGATCTTCCTCACCATCGCCCTCGTCGAGGTGCTGGCGAGCGGCGAGCGTTACGCCGGCATCAATATCGGCATGCTCGCCATGTTCGTGCAGCAGATGGGCCTCGGCGTCATCCTCGGCCTACTCGGCGGCATGATGATCGTGCTGATCGTCAGCAAGCTCGATACCGATCGTGGCCTGACGCCGATCTTCGTGCTGGCGCTCGCCCTTCTCGTCTTCTCCTTCACCGGCGCGGTCGGCGGCAGCGGCTTCCTCGCCGTCTACGTCGCCGGCATTTATGCCGGAAACCGCAAGATGCAGGCGATCGGCACCATCAAGCGCTTCCAGGACGGCATGACCTGGCTGGCGCAGATCATCATGTTCCTGGTCCTCGGCCTGCTCGCCACGCCATCGCAATTTCCGGTCATCATCGTGCCGGCCATCCTGCTCGCCCTCTTCCTGATCTTCGTCGCCCGGCCATTGGCGGTCTGGCTGTCGCTGCTTCCCTTCGATTACACGCAGCAGGAAATCGGTTTCGTCGCGTGGGTCGGCCTGCGCGGCGCCGTTTCCATCCTGCTCGCCATCATGCCGATCCTCGGCGGGCTCCCGAATGGCCAGATCTATTTCAATACCGCCTTCATCATCGTACTGGTCTCGCTGCTCCTCCAGGGCTGGACGATCAAGCCCGTCGCCAAGAAGCTCGGTCTGATCATTCCGCCGCGCATCGGCGCCGTCGACAAGGTCGAGGTCGACCTGCCGGGGGCTGCCAACCACGAACTGCTCTCCTACCGCGTCATCAAGGATAGTCCGGTGCTGCGGGGCGAGCGTATTCCGCGCTGGGCGACACCCTCGCTCGTCATCCGCGACGGCAAGTCGATGCGTTATCAATATGCCGGGCGGCTGCGCGAGAACGATCTCGTCTATCTCTTCATCGTGCCGAGCTATTCCCGCCTGCTCGACCGGCTCTTCGCCAGCCGTGCGCCTGTCGATGACGACGATGCCGAATTCTTCGGAGCCTTCGCGCTCTCCCCCGCCCGCCCCGCCGCCGATCTCGACGCCGCCTATGGACCCGGCCTGCTCAACGAATCCGAAAAGGGCCTGACGATCGCCGAATTGATGCGGCAGCGCCTGGGCGGCAAGGCCGATTATGCCGACCGCGTCCGCCTCGGCTCGATCATCCTCATCGTCCGCGATCTCGACGAGCACGACCACATCACCTCCGTCGGCATGTCGCTCGAAGCCGTCGAGCCGGCGATCACGCTGCCGATCTTCATCAACCTCAAGGACATCATCCAGCGCATCCGCGACCGGTTGAACGGGCGCCGGAACCGCGAAACCAAGGCTGCCGAAAGCGCGCCGAAAACGGCGGCCGGACGCGACGAAGGCACACGCGAAAACGGCCGTTGAACGCCTTGCGTCTCGAATGATCCTTGCTATGGTCGGCGCAACTTCCGCCAACCAAGACTGGATCTGCCCATGCCTTCTTTCAAGACCCTTGACGACCTCACCGACATCCGCGGCAAGCGCGTTCTCGTCCGCGTCGACCTCAATGTTCCGGTCAAGGACGGCAAGGTCACCGATACGACGCGCATCGAGCGCGTGGCGCCGACGATCCTCGAACTGTCTGAGAAGGGCGCCAAGGTGATCCTGCTGGCCCATTTCGGCCGGCCGAAGGATGGCCCTTCGCCTGATCTCTCGCTGTCGCTGATCGCCCCTTCGGTCGAGGAAGTGCTGGATCATGCCGTGCTGACGGCCTCCGACTGCATCGGCGAGGCCGCCGCCTCCGCCGTCGCCGCGATGAATGACGGCGATATCCTGCTTCTGGAAAACACCCGCTTCCACAAGGGCGAAGAAAAGAACGACGCCGACTTCACCAAGGCGCTTGCCGCCAATGGCGATATCTATGTCAACGACGCCTTTTCCGCCGCCCACCGCGCCCATGCCTCGACCGAGGGCCTTGCTCACCACCTGCCGGCCTATGCCGGCCGCACCATGCAGGCCGAGTTGGAGGCGCTGGAAAAAGGCCTCGGCGATCCCGCTCGTCCTGTTGTCGCGATCGTCGGCGGCGCCAAGGTCTCGACCAAGATCGACCTCCTGATGAACCTCGTGAAGAAGGTCGATGCGCTCGTCATCGGCGGCGGCATGGCCAATACCTTCATCGCCGCCCGCGGCACCAATGTCGGCAAGTCGCTCTGCGAACATGATCTCGCCGAAACCGCCAAGCAGATCATGATCGAGGCGGCGACCGCCGGCTGCGCCATCATCCTGCCGGAGGATGGCGTGATCGCCCGCGAGTTCAAGGCAGGTGCTGCCAACGAGACGGTCGATATCAACGCTATTCCCGCCGATGCCATGGTGCTCGATGTCGGCAAAAAATCCGTCGAGGCCATCAACGCCTGGATCGAGCGCGCTGCAACCCTGGTCTGGAACGGCCCGCTCGGCGCCTTCGAGATCGAACCCTTCGATGCCGCAACCGTTGCTGCCGCGAAATACGCCGCGGGGCGCACCGCCGCCGGCAAGCTCACCTCGGTTGCCGGCGGCGGCGACACCGTCTCAGCCCTGAACCATGCCGGCGTTGCCGACGACTTCACCTATGTCTCGACCGCCGGCGGCGCCTTCCTCGAATGGATGGAAGGCAAAGAGCTTCCCGGCGTCGCCGTCCTCAACGGCAGATAATCGCAAAACCTGATTTGACAGGTTTTACATGTGGATAGACCGTGGAGGCCAAGCGCTTTCCGCGGTCTTTTGCTCAGCGCGCGGAAAAAATCCCAGATTTTCAAACGATTGAATTGATTTCAATCGTTTCAATGACTTAGCCTTCCATTTTCCTCTCTATAAACTTCTGTTATCGCCGTCCTATATTCTTAATCGCCGATGTTTAATGCTGTGGAGAGAACGAGATGAGCGAACGACTGGAAGACATTGCAGTGCAGATGGTTACGGGCGGCCGGGGACTGCTCGCAGCTGATGAATCGACCTCCACCATCAAGAAGCGTTTCGACACGATCAATCTCGAATCGACCGAAACGAGCCGTCGCGACTACCGGGAGATGCTCTTCCGCTCCGACGAGGCGATGAAGAAATATATCTCCGGCGTCATCCTTTACGAAGAGACGCTCTTCCAAAAGGCCGCGGACGGCACGCCTTTCGTCGATATCATCCGCGCTGCCGGTTCCATTCCCGGCATCAAGGTCGATACCGGCGCCAAGCCGATGGCCAAGTATCCTGGCGAAACCATCACCGAAGGCCTAGACGGTCTCGGCGAGCGCCTTGCCCGGTATTATGAAGCCGGTGCCCGCTTCGCCAAATGGCGCGGCGTCATCGCCATCTCATCGACGCTGCCGACCCGCGGTTCCGTCCGCGCCAACGCTCAGGCGCTTGCTCGTTATGCCGCACTCTGCCAGGAGGCCAGGATCGTCCCGATCGTCGAGCCGGAATGCCTGATGGACGGCAAGCCGGGCGACCACACTATCGACCGCTGCGCCGAAGTGACCGAATCCACGCTGCGCATCGTTTTCGAGGAACTGGCCGATGCCCGCGTCAGCCTCGAAGGCATGATCCTGAAGCCGAACATGGTGATCGACGGTAAGAATGCCCGCAAAGCCTCGGTCGCGGAAGTCGCCGAACGTACCGTGCAGGTGCTGAAGCGCACGGTTCCGTCAGCGGTTCCCGGCATTGCCTTCCTCTCCGGCGGCCAGTCGACCGAAGAGGCGAGTGCGCATCTTTCCGCCATCAATGCCACAGCCGACCTGCCCTGGTTCGTTACCTTCTCCTACGGCCGCGCCCTGCAGGACAGCGCGCTCAAGGCCTGGAACGGCAAACAGGAAAACGTCGCCGCCGGCCAGCGCGAGTTCACCCACCGCGCCGAGATGAACAGCCTCGCCGCCAAGGGCAGCTGGAAGAAAGACCTGGAAAAGGCAGCCTGATTTTTCAAGCTTGAGATTTGGGCAGGGAGCGGCAAACACAGCTTCCTGCCCTCTCATTGTCACGGCGACAAGAAACCGCTTCGTTCCTTGAAAAACCGTGATTATTCATAGCGGCCTGCCACAACGGGAGCCGCCATGAACACCCTCTCCTACGTCACTGTCGATGTTTTCACCTCCACCCGTTTCGAGGGTAACCCGCTTGCCGTCATTTCCGATGCGCGCGGTCTCAGCGATGCGGCGATGCAGAAGATCGCCACCGAGTTCAACTATTCCGAAGTCACCTTCGTGCTGCCGCCGGAAGACCCGCAAAACTCCGCTCATGTGCGCATCTTCACCCCGACGATGGAAATACCCTTCGCCGGCCATCCGAATGTCGGCACCGCCTATGTGCTCGGCCAGCAGGCGAAGATCTTCGGCAAGCCGGTCGGCGATACGCTGCGCTTCGAGGAAAAGGCCGGCATCGTCGAGGTCAGCCTGAAACGCAGCGGCGGAAAGGTTGTTGCTGCCGCCATCCGCGCACCGCAATCGCTGACGATCGGCGATACCATTGCCGCAGAAACCATTGCGCGCTGCGTCTCGATCGATCCCAGTGTCATCGTCAGCACCACCCATGCCCCGGTCTTTGCGTCCGTCGGGTTGAACTTCGCCGTCTCAGAGCTGAACGGGCTCGAAGCACTGGCCGCTGCCCGTCCGGACCTTGCCGGTTTCCAGGGGGCGGCTGGCCGCCAGGCGACGAACGGCCACGATTTCTCGCTCTTTCTTTATGTCAGAACATCCGATGATCCCTGGCATATCCGCGCTCGCATGTTCGCGCCCCTCGACAACGTGCCCGAGGATCCGGCGACGGGCAGCGCTTCCGCCGCCCTTGGCGCCTATCTCGTCTCGCTTGCGCCAGATCGCGATATGAATGTCCGCATCACCATCGAGCAAGGTGTCGAAATGGGCCGCCGCAGCATCATCGCCCTCGATGTGGTGAAATCAGGCGGCATCGTCACCGATGTCGTCATCTCGGGAAGCTGCGTTCCCGTCATGCGCGGAGAAATCGGCTTGCAAGACTGACGGTCGCAGATCGCGCCGTACCCCAGGTAACCAGGGATTACATCAGGAAGTCGCGCGAAAGCAGTGCCAATGCCCAGACGGCAAAAGCAATCAGCGCGATCTTCCAGAAATCCATCCGTCGCCTCAGGCCGGGAAGCCCGAGCGGCTTGATCAGCTGTATCGCCATGGCAAGGATGAGCAGCAAGGCTATCAGCTTTGTCATGCTTTATTTTTTCCGTTTTTCGGAATGTCACAGGACGGACATTTTTCCGCGCGAACAAGAGAATCTCGACACGCCGTAAAGACATTCCGGGGCACAATCAATCATCTTGAGGCTGGGCTGACGCCGCTCCTGCCTTATGTCCATGCAAATCGCTTAAGACCGAGTCTGGGGAAATGAAGAGAAATCTGCTGTCCGTCGCTGCGCTGCTCTTTGGCACGCTCTTCCTTTTCATGGGCAATGGCCTGCAGGGCATCCTGCTTCCCGTGCGCGGCAATCTCGAAGGTTATGCCACGACGACGCTTGGTCTGCTCGGTACGTCATGGGCTGGGGGCTTTGTCATCGGCTGCCTGGTGGCGCCGAAATTGGTGCGCCGCGTCGGTCATGTGCGCGCCTTTTCCGGCTTCATCTCGATCATCGCCATCATCGCGCTGGTCAGCGGCATCATCATCGATCCGATCTGGTGGGTGATCCTGCGCGCCGTCACCGGCTTCTCCACCGCCGGCACCTCGATGATCATCGAAAGCTGGCTGAACGAGCGCGCCAGCAACGAGAGCCGCGGTGCGATCTTCTCGCTCTATATCGGCATCACATTGCTCGGCGTCGTCGGCGGCCAGATGATGATCCCGCTCGAGGATGTGCGCACGCCTGTCTTGTTCATGATCTGCGGTATCTTCTATTGCATCGCCATGCTGCCGACGACGCTATCGACGGCCGCTTCGCCGCAGCCGTTGAAGGCGGTCCGCCTCGATCTGCCGGCCCTCTATCGCAACTCGCCGGTCTCCTGCCTCGGCATCCTGCTCGTCGGCATCGCCAACGGTGCCTACGGCACGCTCGCTCCTGTATTCGGCGCCGGCGCCGGCCTCTCCGACACCAGCATCGCCATCATGATGAGCTCCACCATCTTCGCTGGCGCCATGATGCAGCTGCCGGCCGGCCGGCTTTCCGACCGTATCGACCGGCGCTACGTGCTCGCCGCCATGTCCGGGATCGCCGCCGTTGCCGGCCTGCTGATCTTTTTTCTCCACCCGACATCCGCCGGCTTGCTGATCGGGCTCGTTGTCCTTTACGGCGCGGTGGCCAATACGCTCTATCCGATCGCCGTCGCCCATGCGAACGACTTCGCGGCGTCGGAGGACTTCGTCAAGGTCTCTGGCGGCCTGCTGCTGCTCTACGGCATCGGCACGGTGATCGGCCCGACGATCGGCGGCCCCGTCATGTCGGTGATCACCCCGCATGCGCTTTTCCTTGTCACCGCCATCGCTCACGTGCTGATCACCGTTTATGCCATCATCAGGAGCCGTATCCGCGCCGCCGTCCCCGTCAGCGACCGCGACGCCTATACGACGATCCCGACCGGCACCTCGCCGATGCTGACACCACAGAGCATGTCGCTTGCCGATCGCGGCGCCGGCAAGGCTGCCGACACCGGAAAGTCTCCCGAAAGCGGCGATCCTGCTGTAAAGTTCGGTTAGAGCAGTTCCAGCAAAAGTGCGCAGCGGTTTTGCGTCCGGAATTGCTTTGACAGAACAGCAAAACGGAGGACGAACCATGAGCTTCATCGATGACGACCGGCCGCAGAAGAAACTCGCCCATGAGATCGGCGCCGATCTCTCCATGCTTTCGGTGGACGAGTTGAAGGCGCGGGTGGAATTGTTGAAGACGGAGATCGCTCGTCTCGAAGCCGAAGCCGCGCGCAAGGCTTCCGGGCGGCAGGCGGCGGAAAGCTTCTTCCGCTCGTGATCCGGTAAACCCCGAAAAACAAGGCTATAGGCGGATAAATGAGCCTGCCTCAAGTCTTACTTCGGTACAGTGTTAATAAAATATTAAGCTTTATAAGGTATTACTATATTCATCCGGATTTTCTCTGGATCTCAGACAGTTTTCCAAGCGGTGAATTGGTCTGATTTTTCTCCCTGTTTTACCTTGAGAGCCGCTTTTGCGGCTCTTCTTTTTCCTATGCCGGCGCGTTTCCACGAAACTGTGGAGATTAACCCTTTCTTAAGAAACGGCTTGCGCATTTGGGCTAATGATACCATCTTAAAGTCATAAAGACCGGGCCTGGAAACTTTTCCGTCGGTGTCGGCGTTACCTGAATATAAAGTAGCTGCGTGCAACAGGGACTATTGCGATGTCGGAAGTTGGATTGAACACGATCAGTTTTGCGGGCCGCGCCGCTGCATCCTCGCAGTTCAAGGCACTTTATGCGGAAGGCATGTCGCTAGTCGAAGAGACCGCCGCCTATCTCGACGGCCAGGGCCGCGCAGCCTCCAAGGTTCTGCCGCGGATGGCCTCGGTTCTTTACGCCGCGGAATCGATGCGTCTCACCACCCGCCTGATGCAGATGGCCTCCTGGCTGCTGTTGCAGCGCGCCGTCAACAATGGCGAAATGTCCCGTGACCAAGTGCTGGCCGAAAAGAACAAGGTCCGCCTCGACGGCTTCAACGTCGACCGCACAGCACCCGGCTGGGGCGACCTGCCGGAATCCTTCCGCGATCTCGTCGAGCGCTCACTGCGTTTGCAGAACCGCATTGCTCTGCTCGACCGCGAGATCTACCGCCCATCCGAAGCCGTGATCGTTCATGACAACCAGAACAGCGTCCAGGCTCAGCTTTCCCTGCTGCAGACCGCCTTCGGCAACAACTGAACGGATCTGCGAGAATTCGATAGAGACCGGCTGCGTCCTGCGCGGCCGGTTTTTTGTTGTCGTCGAACGCCGGCATGCCGACTGCATAATTCAAACTGTTCCAGCGCCGTTTGCGCGTCTGGCAAGACGCGCGGCGCTGTAAGCCACTGCACACGCAAAGAAGCCCGGTGAAACCGGGCTCTCTTCGAATTCCGTCGGGCAGAAGCGATTAGAGGCCGAGGCCGCCGAAACGCTTGTTGAACTTGGAGACGCGGCCACCGCGGTCCATGAGCTGCTGGCTGCCGCCGGTCCAGGCCGGATGCGACTTGGAATCGATTTCAAGGTTCATGACAGCGCCTTCCGAACCCCAGGTCGAGCGGGTTTCGTATTCGGTGCCATCGGTCATGACCACCTTGATCATGTGATATTCGGGATGGATGCCTGCCTTCATAACAATCTTCCTGCGATACCGGAGTTCAATTTGCCGCATGCAGTTGCGGCCAACGAACCGATTGAATAAATGAAGCCGCAGTCGTGATGGCTACGGCTTCCCATTAGGATGCGGTGCCTATACATGAAGGACGCCTAGATAACAAGAGCCAACAGGCCGCATTGCGCGGGTCCTGCGGGCGATCGGAGACGATTTGGCAGAGCAGGCACGGGCTGAAGAAAACAAAAGTCGGTCGCTGCGACCGCTCGGCAGGCTGACGCCCTATGTCATGCGTTATCGCGCCATGGTGGCCGGCGCGCTGATGTCGCTGGCGCTTGCCGCCGTCACCTCGCTGGCGCTGCCGCTTGCCGTGCGCCGCATGATCGATCACGGCTTCACTCATTCCGACGGCCGTTTCATCAACAGCTACTTCGCCATGCTGATGGTCATGGCCATCGTCCTCGCGGTCGCGAGCGCGCTGCGCTATTATTTCGTCATCACCATCGGCGAGCGCATCGTCGCCGATCTACGCCGCGATGTCTTCTCCCATGTGACGAGGCTGTCGCCCTCGTTCTTCGATGTCAACCAGTCCGGCGAGATCGTCTCGCGCCTGACTGCCGATACGACTCAGATCAAGTCCGCCGTCGGCGCCACCGCTTCGGTGGCGCTCAGAAACCTCATCCTCTGTATCGGCGCCATGGGCATGATGATCGTCACCTCGCCGAAGCTTTCGAGCCTCGTCATCGGAGCGATCCCGCTGATCGTCTTCCCGCTCGTCGCCTTCGGCCGCTCGGTGCGCAAGCGCTCGCGCGCCGCCCAGGATACGCTCGCCGACGCCTCCGCCTTCGCCAACGAGACGATCGCCGCGACCCGCACCGTCCAGGCCTTCAACGGCGAGGATGCCGCAGCGACGCGTTACGGCACCGCCGTCGAATCCGCCTATGACGCCGCCCGGGCAGCCATCCGCTCGCGCGCGCTGCTGACGGGGATCGCCATTACGCTGATCTTCGGCAGCGTCGTCGCCGTGCTCTGGGTCGGAGCCCATAGCGTTCTTGCCGGCACCCTTTCTGCCGGCACGCTCGGCCAGTTTCTGCTCTATGCCGTCATCTCCGCCGGTTCGCTGGGCGCGCTGTCGGAGGTCTGGGGCGAACTCTCGCAGGCAGCCGGCGCTGCCGACCGGCTGACCGAACTTCTCGACGAGGTTTCGCCGATTGCCGCCCCCGCCAGTCCGCAGCCGCTTCCGTCCCCTGGCCGCGGCCGCGTCGAATTCGCAGACGTGCATTTCGCCTATCCCTCACGCCCCGGCAAATCGGCGCTGCATGGCTTAAACTTCGCCATCACGCCGGGCGAGACCGTTGCCATCGTCGGCCCTTCCGGTGCCGGCAAGAGCACCGTCTTTTCGCTGCTGCTGCGCTTCTACGATCCGCAGCAGGGCAGCGTGAAGATCGACGGGGTCGACGCCCAGCTGACCACGCCCGACGAGCTGCGTCAGCGCATCGCCATCGTGCCGCAGGACGTCACCATCTTTGCCGCCTCGATCCATGACAACATCGCCTTCGGCCGTCCCGGCGCCTCGCGTGACGAGGTCCGCGCCGCAGCCCTTGCCGCCCAGGCTGACGAATTCATCGCCCGATTGGATAGGGGCTACGAGACGGAAGTCGGCGAACGCGGCATCACGCTCTCCGGCGGCCAGCGCCAGCGCATCGCCATTGCCCGCGCCATCCTGAAGAACGCGCCCGTGCTGCTGCTCGACGAAGCGACCTCCGCCCTCGACGCCGAAAGCGAGACGCTGGTGCAGAAAGCCCTCGACGGCCTTGTCGACGGCCGCACGACGCTGGTCATCGCCCATCGCCTGGCAACGGTTCTGAAAGCCGATCGCATCCTGGTCATGGATCAGGGCCGCGTCGTCGAGGAGGGCACGCATAAGAGCCTGATCGGCCATGGCGGTATCTATGCGCGGCTGGCACGGCTGCAATTCGACGCCGCCAACGAGGATGTACTCGCCGCCGCCAAATAGCCGGCGCGCATCTCTCCAGCCAAAAGCGACTAAAGTCTGAACCTCGCAGCACCTCTCCGCGGTTGCCTTTCGCGCGGTCTGCCCTACCCTCTTCATTCCCCGGGGTGGGGATATCGCTGTAGAAATTCTTGGGAGGAGATGGGAATGGCGCTTTCCGATATGACGCGACGTGCGGGCCTTGTGCTCGGTTTCAGTGTGCTTGCGACCTTTGCCGCCGGCGCAACTGCCGCTGCCGCGGATTTTCCTGATCGCGCGATCACCATGGTCGTGCCCTTCGCGGCCGGCGGCTCGACCGATGTCGTTGCCCGCATCGTCGCGCAGAAGATGTCGGAGGATCTGGGCCAGCAGGTGATCGTCCAGAATGTCGCCGGCGCCGGCGGCAATCTCGGCGCCGGCAATGTCGCCCGCGCTGAACCCGACGGCTACACCATTCTGATGGGCACGGTCGCAACCCACGCCCTCAACCCGCTGATCCTCAAATCGACCCCATACGATCCCGAGAAGGATTTCGCGCCGGTCTCGCTGCTCGTCATCGTGCCCAACGTTCTGGTCGTCAATCCGGAATTGCCGGCAAAGACCGTGCAGGAGTTGATCGCGCTGTTGAAGGCCGAGCCCGACAAATACAGTTACGCTTCGTCGGGCAACGGTACGCCGCTGCATCTTTCCGGCGAACTCTTCAAGTCCATGGCCGGCGTCAGCATGCAGCACATCCCCTATAAGGGTGCCGGCCCGGCATTGAACGACGTCATCGGCAACCAGGTGCCGATCATGTTCGACAACCTGCCCTCTTCATCGAGCCACATCAAGGCCGGTACGCTGCGGGCGCTGGCGGTGACGACGGCCCAGCGCGCGCCCTCCTTCCCCGATGTGCCGACGGTCGCCGAGTCGGGCATACCAGGCTACGAGACCTATACATGGAACGCGCTTTTCGCCCCGGCCAAGACGCCGGACGAGGTGGTCTTGCGCCTCAATGCTTCGGCCAAAAAGGCGCTCGCCGACCCGGCCGTTGCCGAACGGATGAAAGAATTCAGCGCCACCATCGTCGGCTCGACGCCGGAAGAACTTGCCACCCATGTGAAGGCCGAACTCGCCAAATGGGGACCGGTCGTCAAGGGGGCGAATATCCAGATGGAGTGATGCCGGAGCATCATGCCTCTTCCATCGCGAACAGGATTCGGATTTTAGGCCGGCCCGGCCTGAAATCTCTTGTTGTCGCGGCGAAGCGTCCGGCCTCTCCTTTGCTAGCGTCCAATGGAAATGGTGACAATTGGACGCTAAGCAATTCAATTCAAATTAAGGTAGTGGAAAAGCTCGCCATTTTGATCTAGCCTCCGCTACGCTGATGGTTGCAATTCAGCGTTTCGGGAGACATCCATGTATAAATTCGAAGTTTATAAGGATAAGGCCGGCGAGTTCCGCTTCCGCTTCAAGGCATCGAACGGCGAAGCCATGTTCTCGTCCGAGGGCTACAAGGCGAAGGCGTCGGCCGTGAACGCCATCGAATCCATCAAGAAGAACGCACCCGGCGCCGAAATCGTCGATCAGACGAAGGCCGAATCCTGATCAGATCGGCAGGGGCGGCGTCAACGCAGCTCCTGCCCTTTCGCGCCTTTGAGCAGCGCCGGCACCCTTGAGTCTGCCCGTTTGCTGGTGATTTTTCGGCGCCATTTTCTTTTTCGCATATTTTTTGAAAACCATGTCGAAACGACCGATGGCCGCGCCTCATTGTTTTGGAACGGCCCTCCGCTCCGCCGGGCTTTACAGCTCTCGGGATATCGGTCCCCGATATCGGCATGCCCGGATCAACGCCAACAACGAGATCAGGAGTTTTCCATGCAATATGCTCTCATCATTCGCGAAGCCGCCGAGGATTTCGAGCGCCGCAGCGATCCGGCCTATCGAGATGGCTGGGTCGCCTACAGCAAGGCGCTTGCTCAGGCAGGGATCATGACCGGCGGCGCCGGGCTGACCGGCCCGGAGACCGGCACGATCGTACGCCGCAAAGGCGGGGAACACGATGTTCAGGACGGCCCCTATCCGGAAGGCAAGGAACAACTCGGCGGCTTCTATCTGATCGACGTCCCCGACATCGACACCGCGCTTGAATGGGCGACCCGCGTTCCGATCTCCGACAAGGGTTCTGTCGAGGTGCGCCCGCGCCTGCAGATGTGAGGCGACGATGCCGCCTGATGCCGGGCGCGCTGCCGAAAAGGTGGCGCGTCAATCCTACGGCAAGCTGATCGCTTTCCTCGCCGCCCGCTCGCGCGACGTGCCGGCGGCGGAAGACGCATTGTCGGAAGCGCTGGCCTCGGCCCTTCGCGTTTGGCCAGAGCGCGGCATTCCCGGCAATCCGGAAGCCTGGCTGCTGGTGGCTGCACGCCGCAACCTCATGCAGGCCACCCGCCACCGCACCGTCGAGGTCAATGCGCAAACGACGATATTGATTGCCTTCGAAGAAGCAGAGGAACGCATGAACGAGGCCGGCAAGGCCGTCTTTCCCGATGAGCGGCTGAAGCTGCTCTTTGCCTGTACCCATCCCGCCATCGACAGCTCCGTGCATACGGCGCTGATGCTGCAGACCGTTCTCGGCATCGAGGCGCGAACCATCGCGCGAACCTTCGTCATTTCGCCGGATACGATGAGCCAACGGCTGGTGCGGGCCAAGGCGAAGATTCGGGATGCCGGCATTCCCTTCGCCGTTCCGCAGCGTCCCACCTTGCCCGGGCGGCTCGCCGCGGTGCTCTCGGCGATCTACGCCGCCTACGGCCTCGGCTGGGACGGCCTCGACGGCGAAGAAGAGCGCCATTCGCTTGCCGGCGAAGCGATCTGGCTCGGCCGAGCGCTTCTTGCGGTACTGCCGGACGAACCGGAGGCAATCGGTCTCCTCTCGTTGATGCTTCACTGCGAAGCCCGCCGCAACGCCCGGCGCGACAGCGATGGTCGATATGTGCCGCTAGACGAACAGGATACCGCTGCGTGGAACGCAATCATGATCGCCGAGGCGGATTCGCTGCTACGCAAGGCCGGGAGTTTCAACCGTTTCGGCCCCTTCCAGTGCCAGGCGGCGATCCAGTCCGTGCATGCGGCGCGCCGGCTGTCGGGAAAGACCGACTGGCAGGCGTTGACAACACTCTACGCGGCGCTGGTGATGATGAAACCCACGCTGGGTGCACATGTCAGCCAGGCTGCGGTGATCGGCAGGGCGCTGAATGCGGCCGCTGGCCTGAAACGGCTCGACCAGCTCGATCCGAGCGCTGTCGCCAGCTACCAGCCCTACTGGGCGGTGCGCGCCTTTCTTCTGTCGCAGGCCGGCGACGATACCGCGGCGGCCGGCGCCTATATGACAGCGATCGGCCTCAGTGACAGCCCCGCCGTCCGCGATTTTCTCGCCGGCCGGCTAAAGGAGGCGCGGCTGTAATCATTTCTCAGTGAGCTTCAGCTCGATGCGGCGGTTGGTAGCGCGCGCGTCCGGCGTATCGCCTGGCGCGATCGGCTGAAACTCGCCGAAGCCGGCGGCAACGAGCCGGTCGGCCGGCACGCCTTGCGCGATCAGGAACTTGACGACCGAGATCGCGCGCGCCGAGGAAAGTTCCCAATTGTCGCGATAGCGGCCCGTTCCGCCAAGCGGCACATTGTCGGTATGGCCGTCGACGCGCAGCACCCAGTTGATCTCCGGCGGAATTTCCTTGGCGAGATCGAGAAGGGCGGCGGCGAGCTTTGCCATCTCCGTCTGCCCCTCCGGATTGAGATCGGCGCCGCCCGAGGGAAACAGCACTTCCGACTGGAAGACGAACCGGTCGCCGACGATACGGATATTCTCGCGGTCCGAAAGGATCTCGCGCAGGCGGCCGAAGAAGTCGGAACGGTAGCGGTTCAGTTCCTGCACGCGCGCCGCGAGCGCGACGTTCAGGCGGCTGCCGAGGTCGGCGATCTTGGTCTGCGAGACCCGGTCTTTCTCCTCCGACGCCTGAAGGGCAGCTTCGACGGCGGCGATCTGGCTGCGAAGCGCTGCAATCTGCTGGTTCAGCAGTTCGACCTGGCTGAGCGCCCGCTCGCTCACCTGCTTCTGCTCGTCGAGCTCCTGCGTCATCGCACCGATCCGTTTCTGCGCTGCATCCTGACCGCCCGAACCGGCATTCAGCAGCGCCTGCAGCCGCGAACGGTCGCCTTCGGCACTGGCAAGCGAGGCCTGCAGATTGGCGACCGAATCCTGAAGATCCTGGTTGCTGCCCTTTTCGAGCGCGAGTAGCTGCGTCAGCTCGTTGATCTGGCTGTTGAGGCGATTGAGCACCTCGTCGCGTCCGGTGATCTCGCGGCTGAGGATGAACTGCCCGACGACGAAGACCGTCAGCAGGAACATGATCGAGATGAGCAGCGTCGACAGCGCGTCGACGAAACCCGGCCAATAATCCACCGTGCGTTCGCGGCGGCGGTTGCGGGCAAGAGCCATGGCTTACTTGCCCTCGCTCTTTTCTGTCTGGCTGGCGCGGTCGCGCGTGCGCTCGCCTCTCTCGCCTGCGCGCTCCTGCACGCCGATGCGTTCGGCCAGCCGGTCAAGCGTGCGGCGCATCGCCTTCGCCTCGTCCTGCTGCGCCTCGATCCAGTCGCGCAGCATCTGCTGTTCGTTGCGCATGTTCTTGACGAGGCCCTGAATGCCTTCGGCAAGGCTCGCCATGGCGGCGACGGAGCGCTGGCTGCCGGTGCCGCCCTCTTCGGAGACCTTGCGCAGATAATCGGAGAGCGCGCGCATGTCGTCCGAGGAGGCGCCGGAAACGGCGTCGAGGGCCGGGGCAAGATCGGAGCCGACATCTGTGACCGAGGACAGCCAGTTTTCCAGTTCCATATAGAAGCGGTTCTGCGCGCGGCCGGCCTGCAGATCGAGGAAACCGAGAATGAGCGAACCGGAGAGGCCGAGCAGCGAGGAGGAGAAGGCCTGGCCCATGCCCGAAAGCGGCATGGAAAGCCCTTCCTTCAGCGCCGAAAGTACATCCCCCGTTCCGTTCGAGCCGGCATCGAGCGACTGGATGACGATGCTGATCGAACCGATCGTGCCGATGAGGCCCCAGAAGGTGCCGAGCAGGCCGAGGAAGACCAGGAGGCCAATCAGGTAGCGCGAAACGTCGCGCGATTCGTCAAGGCGGGTGGCGATCGAATCGAGGATCGAGCGCAGCGCCGTCGTCGACAGCGCGACCGAGGTCTTGCGGCTGCCGATCAGCGCCCGCATCGGCGCAAGCAGCCGCGGATTGCGGCTGACCTTGTCGGCGCTGCCGGCGGCGCGGAACGAGTTGAACCAGCGCACTTCGGGGCGAAGCGCCAGCACGTGATTGAAAACAAGGATGATTCCGACCGCGAGAACGCCGACGATCAGGCCGTTGAGGCCTGGATTGTGCATGAAGGCGGTCTGCGTCTGGCGGAAGAGGATGGCGGCGATAAAGCCGACGATGACCAGGAAAAGCAGCATCGTCCAGAGGAAGGGCATGGGGCTCGAAAGCCTGTAGGCATAACCGCCGGCCGTCTTTTCGGTGGAGCCGATCTCCGCCACATTCACATTTTCCATAGGGTCGCTGCCTCCGGAGTCATTGCTGGCGGAGACTAGAGCAACATTGTGCCGAATTGAAGTATGCCGGGGCGAAAACCGTGACTTTACAACAGCCGGATTTTCGTTCGCTTACTTGGCGGGGATCGGTCGCTTGACGACTTCGATCAGCGCCTTGTGGATGAGTTCGTTGCCGGCGACGATCGCGCCGCTCTCCAGAATGGCCGTCCCGCCGTCCCAATCGGTGACGAACCCGCCGGCTTCACGGATGAGCAGGATGCCGGCCGCCATGTCCCAGGGCGCAAGCTCCGCTTCCCAGAAACCGTCGAAGCGCCCGGCGGCGACATAGGCGAGATCGAGTGTCGGCGAGCCCAGGCGGCGGATGCCCGCCACTTCGCCCATCACGTGGCGAAGCTCGACCAGAAACTTGCCGTGATTACGCTTGCCGAGCGCCGGCACACCGCAGCCGATGACGCAATCCGACAACACGCGGCGCGCAGCGACGCGCAGGCGCCGGTCGTTGAGGAAGGCGCCGCCACCGCGCTCGGCTGTATAGAGCTCGTCGGTCGCCGGATTGAAGACGACGGCGGCAACGATCTCGCCGTTGCGTTCGAGCGCGATCGAAACAGCGAAGGCCGGAATGCCGTGCAGGAAGTTCGTCGTGCCGTCGAGCGGGTCGACGATCCAGCGGTGCGCGCCGTCCGTGCCCTTGATCTCGTCGCTTTCCTCGCCGAGAAAGCCATAGGTGGGACGCGCCTTGAGCAGTTCTTCCCGAACGATCTTTTCGGCCTTGCGGTCGGCAGTGGAAACGAAATCGCCGGGTCCCTTCACCGAAACCTGCAGGTTCTGCACTTCGCCGAAATCACGTCCCAGCGATTTTCCTGCCTTGAGGGCAGCCTGAACCATGACATTGAGAAGAGCTGAACGGGCCATCGGCGCATTTTTCCTTGGGACTGATACGGGGCGCGCACTGCCGGGGGCGGGAAATGTCCCTGAACATGCATGACAGGCGGCGCTGCAAAGATTGGCGGCCTCAAGACCACAAAATCAGGGAAATTTCAAGGGGAGGCGCGCATGGCTGCGCTGCGACACCGGAAACCGCCGATTATGCTGAACGGATTAAATCCGCGCCATCTTCCGGGACCGCCCGTTTTACGTGGTTTCCCTCGAAACTCATCTCAGAATTTCTGCTGCGTTATCAGCACTTCGCGAGCTATCTGATCGAGCGGCAGGATACGGTCGACACCGCCCTTGGCGATCGCCTCCTTCGGCATACCGAAGACAACCGAACTCGCCTCGTCCTGCGCCACCGTGTAGGCGCCGGCCTGATGCATTTCCAGCATGCCGCGCGCGCCGTCGTCGCCCATGCCGGTCATGATGATGCCCATGGCATTCGAGCCGGCCGAGCGCGCCGCCGAGCGGAAAAGCACGTCGACCGAAGGCCGGTGGCGCGACACCAGCGGTCCGGTCTTCACGCTCACATAGTAGCGCGCACCCTGGCGTTCGAGCAGCATGTGTTTGTCGCCTGGCGCGATCAGCACATGGCCGCGCAGCACCGGATCGCCATCGACGGCTTCCTTGACCTCGACCTCGCAGAGCCCGTTCAGCCGCTTGGCGAAGGCGGCGGTGAATTTCTCCGGCATATGCTGGACGATCACCATGCCGGGTGCATTGGCCGGCAGTTCCTCCAGGAATTCGCGCAGCGCCTCGGTGCCGCCTGTGGAGGCGCCGACGCAGACGACCATCTCCGTCGTCTTCGCCATGGCCCGCCCCGTCGGCGGCGGCAGCATCACGTCCGCCGTCAGCTTCTTGGCCGGCCCTTCCGCCGAAGCCGAGCGGATGGTTCCGGCGGCGCGACGCACCGTGGTAAGCCGCGCATGCGAGGCGCTCTTGACGACTTCGCGAATGCGCATCGCATCGTCGGCAAGGCTGTCGGCGGCGCCGATCTTCGATTTCAGGATGACGTCGACGGCGCCGGCCTCCAGCGCCTGGATCAGCGTTTCCGAACCCGCTTCCGTCAGCGACGAGCACATCACGACGGGGATCGGCCGCTGCGACATCAGCTTGCGCAGGAAGGTAATGCCGTCCATGCGCGGCATTTCCACATCGAGCGTGATGACGTCGGGGATCTCCTCCAGCAGCTTCCGCGCCGCCACGAAGGGGTCGGATGCGACCGCCATGATCTCGATATCGGGATCCTGCTCCAAGACATGGGTCAGTGTCTGACGGACGCTGGCAGAATCGTCGATGATCAGAACGCGGATTTTTTTAGCCATGAATGCTCCTAGAGCATGATGCCGAAAAGAATTGGCAATTTTCGGACGACATCATGCTCTAACTCTTTAGTGACACAAAGAGATAGAGCACGCCCGTGATTGGAAGAAAACGGACATGCTCTAGATGCGCTGAAACACCGTATTCGAGACCTGTTTCAATGGCAGGTCGAAGCCGGTAATCGATTCGGAATGACCGATGAACATGTAGCCGCCCTTCGCCAGGCAGTCGCAGAGGCGGTTGAGCACGCCGGCCTGAGTCTGCTTGTCGAAGTAGATGAGCACGTTGCGGCAGAAGATGACGTTCATCGCCTCGCCGATCGGGTATTTCTCGTCCATCAGGTTCATGCGGGCAAAACCAATCTTGCTGCGCAATTTCGGCGTGATGCGCACCTCCCGCCGATCCGGCTGCTTGGCCGTCAGCACGTATTTGCGCTGCAGGTCACGCGGCACAGGCGCGATGAGGTCTTCCGGGTAGATGCCCCGGCGCGCCGTCTGTAGCACGTCGGTGGAAAGGTCGGTGGCAAGCACGCTGTAGGAGACGTCGTTGCGGCCTTCGGTGAATTCCGCCAACACCATCGCCATCGTATAGGGTTCCGCCCCTGTCGAGCAGGCCGAACTCCAGGTGCGGATGGTCCGCACGCCGCTATTGGCGATCGCCGGCAACGCCACGCTCTGCAAGTAATCGAAATGCTTGGCTTCGCGGAAGAAGTCGGTCTTGTTCGTCGTCACCACGTCGATCAGGTAGACGGTTTCCTGGGCGAGGCCGTCGTGATTGAACAGGAAGTCGCAATAATCGTCGAAGGTCGAATGGTTGGTTGCGCGAAGGCGGCGCCTCAGCCGCCCTTCGAGCATCGTCAGCTTGGTCGGCGGCATCTTGATGCCGCTATAGTCGTAGATGAACCGGGCAAGCTTGTCGAAATTGCGCTTGCTGATCCGGTCCCCCGGCAATTGGGTTTCCACCGCTGCCATACTCATAGAACGCCGTACTCCCAGTTGATGCGCGGGTCAGGCCGCCGATTGCAGTGCCGAGGCGTCCTCGTGCGACAGCAACCGGGCAAGATCGATGATGACGACGAAACCGTTTTCACGGCGAACGACGCCGGCAATATAATCCGAGCGCCAGCGCACGCCGATATCAGGCGCCGCCTCGATCTGTTCGCGCCGGAACGGCGTCACCTCGAAGACGCGGTCGGCGACGAGGCCGAGCGTCAGCAGCCGGCTTTCCATCGGCACGTCGAGGACGAGCACGCGTGTGTGCGGCGTCGGCACGGTCTTCGTCATGCCGAGCTTCAATCGAAGATCGATCGTCGGCACGCCCTGTCCGCGCACGTCACGCAGACCGAGCAGATAGTCGGGACCATTCGGAATCTTGAAAGCTTCCGCATAGTCGAGGATTTCCCGTACCACCTCGACCGGCACGGCGAAGATCTCCTCGCCGAGGCTGAAGGTCACGAATTGCGCTTCCAGGGATGTCGTGGCCATGATCATGCACTTTCCTTAAATTCGACGTCCCCATCATCGGGACCGCCCATGGAGAGATCGAGAGCAAAACCCTTTGCCCGCGCCTGCTGACCGGCGACGCTGTTGGCGGCGAGTTTCCTGGTGCCGAGGTTGCGGCCGGCGGGCGCCGAGCTGCGGACAGTCGCCCTGGCAGCGGGCACGCGGGATTGGCTGGCGCCTGCGGTATCCACCTTGAAGAAGGCGATCGAGGCCTGCAGTTCTTCGGCTTGGCTCGCGAGCTCTTCCGAGGTCGCAGACATTTGCTCGGACGCGCCGGCATTCTGCTGCGTCACCCGATCGAGCTGCTGGATCGCGTCGTTGATCTGCGAGGCGCCCACATCCTGTTCGCGGCAGGCCGCACTGATTTCGGAAACCAGTTCGGCCGTCTTGCGGATGTCGGGCACCAGGCGGCCGAGCATGTCGCCAGCGTCCTGGGCGGCCTTGACCGTATCGCTCGACATCGAGCTGATTTCGGCGGCGGCCGACTGGCTGCGTTCGGCAAGCTTGCGAACCTCGGAGGCGACGACCGCAAAACCCTTGCCGTGTTCACCGGCGCGCGCCGCTTCGACGGCGGCGTTGAGCGCCAGAAGATCGGTCTGGCGGGCAATTTCCTGGACGATGCTGATCTTCTCGGCAATGGTCCGCATCGCCTGCACGGCGCGCGACACCGCTTCGCCACTCATTTCCGCATCCTTGGCGGACTGGCGGGCGATCTTTTCCGTCTGGGCGGCGTTGTCGGCGTTCTGCTTGATGTTGGCGGCCATCTCCTCCATCGAGGCCGACGCCTCTTCGGCCGAAGCCGCCTGTTCGCTGGCGCCCTGCGACACCTGTTCGGAGCTCGAGGACAGTTCCTGGCTGCCGGCCGAAACATTTTCGGCGGCCGCGACCGCATCGGCGACAACGCCACGCAGGCGCTCGACCATCTGGTCGAGCGCAATGCCGAGCGTATCCTTCTCCGAAAGCGGCTTCGGAGACACCGTCAGATCGCCGTCAGCGATCTGTGCCGCAATGTTGGCGGTGACGCGAAGGTTGTCCGTCATGGTGTTGATCATGTTGACCAGATCCTTGATCTCGTCGTTGGTCCTGATCTCGACCTTTTGGTTCAGGTCGCCGATGGCGACGGCGCTGGCAACGTTCATGATCTTGCGCAGGCCGCTGTTGACACCGAGCGCGATCCAAAGCGCGGCGGCGAAGGCGATAAGGGAAGCCCCGATTGCGATACCGATCAACATGTTCTTTGTTGAGCTATAAAGAGCATCGGTATCGCTATCGGCTTGCGCCATCGACTTCTGTTGAAGCGTAACGAGTTTCCCGAAAACCTCTTCCATTTCCGCGACGAGGGCGCGAACCTCCCCTGAGGAAAGGGCCACGGCCGCCGCTCTGTCGCCGCTTTGTTGAATGGAGGCTACTTTGTTGGAGCCTTCATCGAAGCGCTTGGCCAGTTCGATCAACCTGTCCCAGAGCGGCTTGCCTTCAGCAGTTGCGAGCTGTAGGCCGCTTGTCGCGAAGCTGAGCATTTCATCCACGCTTCTCGCCGAATTCTGATAATCCTTTTTGACGATTTCGGAATCCATTTCCAGAAGCGCGTTCTTTTGCCAGCGGACGGCATCGAGCTCGGCAGTTTGCGCCTCCAGAGCCAGTTCCAGCCTTTTTGCAGGCCCGGAAACAAGGTCGCCAACAGCGTCGTTCAGCAAGCTGAGGCTGATGATTCCATAAACCGCGCTACCCACCAGCAACAATATGACAAAGCCGAATGCGGCCGCGAGCTTAAGTTTGATCGTAATACGCATCTCAATATTCCTCTCAGAGAGCGAAGCAATAAATATGGTCCAGGTGGCGCGGCGTCATGCAGCAAAGAAATTCCATCAGGCAAAAGCATCCAACGGAAAGAAATGAATAGGTTCCGTGCCTATCCCCTCGAGCACCGGAAGCCTGCGTCGCGGGCCATGTTGGCTGGCCCACGACAGTTGCAAACGGAGAGAGCACCTATGCGCTTTCTCCAAGGGAGCGCTATGCGCTCTCCCTAAACTCGTCATCGGCCATGTCGGGACCGCCCATCGACATGTCGAGGGCAAATCCTTTCACGCGGGCCTGCTGGCCGGCGACCGTATTGGCCGGCGTCTTGCCGCCCGGTTTGCGTGGTGCCGCCTGAACCCGGCTGCGGGCGGCGAGTTTTGCCGCCGGGGCGCGGTCACGGCGACTGCCGGCCGTATCGACCTTGAAGAAAGCGATCGACGTCTGCAGCTCTTCGGCCTGGGAGGCGAGCTCCTCGGAGGTCGCCGACATCTGCTCGGAAGCGCCAGCATTCTGCTGCGTCACCTTGTCGAGCTGTTGGATCGCTTCATTGATCTGGGCCGCCCCGATATCCTGTTCGCGGCAGGCGGCGCTGATCTCGGAGACCAACTCGGCCGTCTTGCGGATATCGGGCACCAGCCGGCCGAGCATTTCGCCGGCTTCCTGGGCGGCTGTCACGGTATCGCTCGACATGGCGCTGATTTCGGCGGCCGCCGACTGGCTGCGTTCGGCGAGTTTGCGAACCTCGGAGGCGACGACCGCAAATCCCTTGCCGTGTTCACCGGCGCGCGCCGCTTCGACTGCGGCGTTCAAAGCCAGCAGATCGGTCTGCCGGGCGATTTCCTGGACGATGCCGATCTTCTGAGCGATCGTGCGCATGGCGTCGACGGCACGGGAGACGGCTTCACCACTGGCTTCCGCATCCTTGGCCGACTGACGGGCGATCTTTTCCGTCTGGGCGGCGTTGTCGGCGTTCTGCTTGATGTTGGAGGCCATCTCTTCCATCGAAGCGGAAGCCTCTTCGGCGGAAGCCGCCTGTTCGGTGGCACCCTGCGAGACCTGCTCGGAGCTTGCCGAAAGCTCCTGGCTGCCGGACGAGACGTTCTCGGCCGCGGAGATTGCGTCGGCGACGACGCCGCGCAGGCGCTCGACCATCTGCTCCAGGGCGAGGCCCAGCGCATCCTTGTCGGAGAGCGGCTTCGGAGACACCGTCAGGTCGCCGTTTGCGATCTGATCGGCGATGCCGGCGGTGGTTCGTAGGTTGGAGATCATGCTCTGCATCGCGATGCCGAGCGTATCCTTGTCCGAAAGCGGCTTGGCGTCGGTGCTGAGGTCGCCCATGGCGATCTGGTCGGCAAGGGCTGCCGTGGCGCGCAGATTGGCGGTCATGGTATTGACCGTGTTGATGAGATCCTTGATCTCGTCATTGGTCTTGACGTCGACCCTCTGGTTGAGATCACCGATTGCGACGGCGTTTGCGACGGTCGTGATCTTCCGCAAGCCGTTGTTGATTCCGAGCGTGATCCACAATGCGGCGGCGAGTGCGACGAGCACGGCGATGCCGGAAGCAGCAGTGAGGATCAGCTTGGTCGAATTATAAAGATCGGTGTTCGAGTGGTTGGTTGCCTGCATGCCCTTGCGCTGGATCTCCGTAAGGGCGGCGATTGCATCGCCCATGTCATTGGTCATCGCTCGAAGGTCGCCGAGTGAAAGCGCCAGCGCGCCTGATTTGTCGCCCTTCGCGTCAAGTTGCTGCAACTCAGTGGATTTTTCACGGAATTTCCCACCGACCGTCCGCAGCTTTTCCCAATGAGGCTTGCCTTCAGCGGTGGCGATGGCAAAACCGGCGTCGACAGCATCGAACATGGCCTGCAGGTTCTGATCGGCTTCCTTGTAGAAAGCGGCGGCCGCGTCGGGATCCGTGGAAAGCAGCGCGTTCTTCTGAGCGCGGATGGCGTTGACTTCGGCGACATTGGCATTCAGCGCCAGTTCCAGGCGGCGCATCGGGCCGTCGATCATATTGCTGCTCGCCTCGTTCAAAGTGCCGAGGCTGAGGCTTCCATAAACCGCGATGCCGATTAGCAGCAGCGTCATGATGCCGAAGGCAAGACCCAGTTTGAGTTTAATGGTGAAACGCATGTGATACCCCCGATTTGCGGTCAAAACGAATGGAGAGAGACATGTCCCCTTGGCGGGACGTCGAGCTTGGAACTGATGTGTTGAAACGGGGAAAAGCGATTACATTCACTTCCCGGCAGCCGGACATCTATCCATCGCAGCGCCAACGCCTACATGCGTTGGGGGATATTCCCTCCTCGGGCCGCCGGAGCAGCCCGAGGGATCACATTGAGGGCAGGAGCGCTTATGCGCGCTCCCTAAAGTCGTCGTCGCTGGCGTCTGGACCACCCATCGACATGTCGAGAGCAAAGCCCTTGAGACGCTGCTGCTGAGCCGAAACCGTCTGGCCGCGACCCTGTCCATGGCCTTGCGGGGCGGATTTGCGGACAGTGGCCGGGGCTTTGGCCACCTTGGCCGAAGCTTTTGGCTGTGCCTTCTGGGCGCCGGGCCGCGCACTACCCGCCGTATCGACCTTGAAGAAGGCGATCGAGGCCTGCAGTTCTTCGGCCTGGGAGGCGAGCTCCTCGGAGGTCGCCGACATCTGCTCGGAGGCGCCGGCATTCTGCTGGGTCACCTTGTCGAGTTGCTGGATCGCCTCATTGATCTGCGAAGCGCCGATATCCTGTTCGCGGCAGGCTGCACTGATCTCGGAGACCAACTCTGCCGTCTTGCGGATGTCGGGCACCAGCCGGCCAAGCATGTCGCCGGCATCGGCGGCGGCCTTGACCGTATCGCTCGACATCGAGCTGATTTCGGCGGCGGCCGACTGGCTGCGTTCGGCGAGTTTGCGAACCTCGGAGGCGACGACCGCAAAACCCTTGCCGTGTTCGCCGGCACGTGCTGCTTCCACAGCCGCGTTGAGAGCCAAGAGATCGGTCTGGCGGGCGATCTCCTGGACGATGCCGATCTTCTGAGCGATCGTGCGCATGGCGTCGACGGCACGCGTCACCGCTTCACCGCTGGCTTCCGCGTCCTTGGCCGACTGGCGGGCAATCTTTTCCGTCTGGGCGGCGTTGTCGGCGTTCTGCTTGATGTTGGCGGCCATCTGCTCCATCGAGGCCGACGCCTCTTCAGCCGACGCCGCCTGTTCGGTGGCGCCCTGCGAGACCTGTTCCGAGCTCGCCGAAAGTTCCTGGCTGCCGGAAGAGACGTTGTCGGCAGCCGACAATGCGTCGGCGACGACGCCGCGCAGGCGTTCGATCATCGTATTGACATTACCCAGAAGCTCGCCGATTTCGTCATGGCTGGTGATATCGGCCATCTTCGTCAGATCGCCTTCCGACACCTCGCGAACCACGGTGTTGGCGCGGCTAAGTCCCTTGCTGATCGTGCTGGCGATCCAGAAGGCGGTGAGAGCAGCGATCAGCAGCGCGACGGCGGCGACCGCCATCATCGTCGTGCGGGTCGTCGTGTACTGCGCTTCGGCGCCGTCATCGGCAGCCTTCATACGCTGCTTTTCAAGCGCCAGGATTTCGCTGAGTGTCGAGTCGATGTCGTTGGCAGCGGCCCGGGCCGTCGAGACGGAGATGGCATTTGCGCCTTCGGCATTGCCGGCCTTCACATATTCGCGGATCTGATCGTCGGCCGCATTGAAGGTCTTGGACAGCTCGGCGATGCGTGCCCAGCGCACTTTGCCCTCTTCCGTTGCCAGCGCCAGCACATGGCTGAAGGCGTCGGCGAATTCCTTGCGGGCCTGGTTGCCCTTGGCGATTGCCCCGGCCGACTCGTCCGCGGTCCGGGCGGTGAGCAGGTTCTTCTGCTGGCGGATGGCCTCGAGCTGGGCGATGTTGATCTGCTGCGCGAGATCGAGGCGGGCTGCCGGGCCGGAGAGAAGCTTATCGATCGTATCGTTCAGCGATCCAAGGCTGAGGACACCGTAAGCGGCGGTGCCCATGAGCATCAGAATGATGAAGGTGAACGCGGTCACCAGTTTCGTCTTGATTGTCAGTCGCATGGTCCAAACCCCTCGTTGAATTCATCCGGCGTCAATTAACGGCTCCCGCCGCATCGTGCCTCGATGAGAAAATCGCCTGCAGATTAGGGAGAATGATGAATTCTCCGCCCCTCTTCACGAGGCAATTGATGTAGTCGGCGCGCCAGCGCATGCCGACGCTCGGTGGTGCCTCGCTCGCGGTCTTTGCAAGCGTCGTCACTTCGTTCACCTTGTCGGTTCTGAGGCCGACGAGCGTCTGCTCGCCCTGCAGATCGATCTCGATGACGATGATGCGGCTGTCGATCGTCGCTTCTGCCGCTTCCATCCCGAAGGCGAGGCGCAGATCGGCGAGCGGAATGACCTTGCCGCGAAAGTTGATGACGCTGGCGACGAAGGGCTGGCTGCCCGGGACCGCTGTCTCAGGAAGCAGGTCCAGGATTTCCTGGACGATGACCGCTTCCAGCGCGAAGGTTTCGCCGTTGAGATCGAAGGTCAGGACCTCCACCTCTTCGGCATAGCTCCAGTGATTGTCAAATCGTTCGGCTGCTGCTGTTGCACTCATCCTGCTACACGCAATTGCGCCTCCTGTTGCTGACCCGCGGCAACCAGGTGCCCGACGTCGAGAATGAGAGCGACGCTGCCGTCGCCGAGAATGGTGGCGCCCGAGAAGGTCGCAACGTTATTGTGCAGTTTCGACATCGACTTGATGACCGTCTGGTGGTCACCGATGATCTGGTCGACGACGAGGCCGACACGCTCGGTGCCGGTCGAGATGACGACGACCTTCTGGTGCACGTCGGGCTTGGTGCCGGTGCGGAAGAGATCGCGCAGGCGCAGGAACGGCACCAGGCTGTCGCGCAGTGAGATGAAGCTGCGGCCGCGCGAACGGAGATCTTCCTCGAGCGACAGTTCGAGGCATTCCTCGACCGCCGAGAGCGGGATGACGTAGCGGCCGGAACCGACCCGCACCAGCAGGCCATCGATGATGGCAAGCGTCAGCGGGATGCGCAGCGACACTTCCGAACCCTGTCCGGGCACACTGACGATGTCGATTGCGCCGCGAAGCGCTTCGACCGTCTTTTTGACCACGTCCATGCCGACCCCGCGGCCGGACAGATTGGTGATCGCCGCGGCTGTCGAGAAGCCGGGGGCGAAGATCAGTTGCAGCAGCTCGGAGTCGGAAAGCGGCTGCCCGGGGTGGATGAGGCCGGAAGATTCCGCCTTGGCGCGAACCCGGTCACGATTGATGCCGCGGCCGTCGTCCTTGATCGAGATGATCACCTCGCCACCGGCCTGGCGGGCCGAAAGCGTCACCGTGCCGGCTTCGGTCTTGCCGGAGGCAAGTCGATCGGCCGGCGTTTCGAGGCCGTGGTCGATCGAGTTGCGCACCAGATGCACCAGCGGATCGGCCAGGCGCTCGATGACCGTCTTGTCGACTTCGGTGCTCTCGCCCTCCGTCACCAGCTCGATCACCTTGCCGGTCTCGCGGGCGAGATCGTGGACGAGGCGGCGGAAGCGAGAGAAGAGGGTGGCGACCGGCACCATGCGCAGCACCATCATCGTGTCGCGCAATTCGCCAGAGAGGCGTTCGATTTCTTCCGAGACGGAGCGTAGCGCGATATCGGTGCTGGCGCTGGCGAGCTGGCTGAGGCGCGATTGCGCAATGACGAGTTCGCCGACGCGGTCCATCAGCTCGTCGAGACGTTCGGCCGGAACGCGGACGTTCTCGGCCGCCTTCGCCTGGCTGACGGCAACGGGCGCCTCGCGCTTGGCCGGAACCGCCTCGACAGGACGAAATTCCGGAACGGCGGCCGGTGGAACGGGCGCCGTCGATGCGGCGGCAGTTGCAGATGCTGTCTTTTCCTCGATGGCCGCGACCGTTGCCGCTGCCGGCGCGTCGATTTCCTCGACGCTGAGTTCCATATCATCGAGTACGAAGATGAAGACGTCGTCGATCGCCGAACGGTCCTGGTCACTCACCAGCGTCACGTCCCAGGAGATATGGAGTTCTGTCGGAGTGAGCTCGTCGAGCGGCGGAATAGCCGAGCTATTGGCGCGCACGGTGCATTCGCCGAGATCGCGCAGCTCGTCCAGCAGGCCGAGCGGATTGGTGCCGTTGGCCATCGAATTGGCGGGCAGGCTGAAGTGAATGCGCCAGCTGTTCTTCCTCTTCGCCGGTGCCTCGCGCACGGCCACGGGTGGGGGAACGGCGACCACAGGGGCAGCTACCGCTGCCGCCTTGCCGCCGACGGCGGCCTGCAGCTGCGCCAGAAGCTTATGTCCGGTATCGCCGTGATCGGCGTCCGGCTGGTCGACAAGGGCACGCATATGGTCCTGGGCGGCGAGAACGGCGGCGACGAGTTCGCTGGTCGCTGCGACTTCACCCTTGCGGACGCGGTCGAAGGCTGTTTCGCAATGATGGGTGAAGGCGGCGAGCGCCTCGAAACCGAACATCGCGCCGGAGCCCTTGAGCGTGTGGAGACCGCGGAACACGGCGTCGACGAGATCCTTGTTGTCGAGTTGGTGGGTCAGGTCGAGAAGACCGGCCTCGATCGCTTCGAGGCATTCGGCGGCCTCCATGCGGAATACGGCGACAGGATCGATCGTGCTCATCGTCCGAGAACCTTTTTCACGATTTTCACCAGACTTTCGGGGTCGAACGGCTTGGTCAGCCAGCCGGTGGCGCCGGCGGCCTTGGCACGCGCCTTGAGATCGGCATCCGATTCCGTCGTCAGGAAGATGATCGGAACGCCGGCCTGCGCCGGCAGCTTGCGCAGCTCCTCGATCATCGTCAGCCCGTCCATGACAGGCATGTTGAGATCGGTCACAATCAGATCGAAGGTGCTGCCCTTGGCCGTCGCGAGGCCCTCTGCCCCGTTGACTGCCTCGGTGACGCTATAGCCGGCATTGGTCAGCGTGACCTTGGTAGTCAGACGAATGCTGGCGGAATCGTCGACGGTCAGGATATTTGCACTCATAACGTTACCTCTTTATGCAACCAGAAATTTGCATCTTCTTGATCGAAAGATTCGATGAAACCGGCGCGCTCAAGTACCTTCAGGACCGAACCACTGGCCGGCGAAGAAAGTTTGAACGTCTTTCCTTGGGATTTTGCTTGGCAGCGCGAGGATTCGATGAGTTGAACGAAACTCAGATCCGCTTCCGCGCCTTCCGGAATGCTGATGATGATTGAATCACGACTATGAAATTCATCAGTAAGCTTGGAATATAGTTCTGAAACGTTGCGAATGCTGAGCACATCCGGCAAATTTATAGATTCGTAATATTGCTTCGGAGTATCCAATGCCGCCTCCTGGGCCAGAGAAATACTTGATGACCCTAAAAGGACTCTCATGGCAGCGTTAATGCGGGGTAAACAGCGGTTGTAGGAAACTGCCGTATAACGAGTCCCGAGACTCCCAATTCTCATCCGAGATAAGTTGTATTTTTTTCTCAAAAATTAGAAATAAATAAAGTAAAAACAGCGTGTTAAATTGCATTTCTCGGCCCTGACACTTTGCCCTGGGTCGCATCGACATCTTTCGTTAATCACAACGCTGGCGAGTCCGGCGCGTTTACCGGACGTTTCCATCCTGCCCGTAAAAATAGAATCGAATTGCCTGTATTTTAAGAAAAGGTATAAAATTGGCACACGCTCTGGTATCGCCGAACGCTGCAGCCTACTCGTCGGGGCGGGACATCAGCCGGACCTTGGAATCCGCCCGCAACCAGGTCGAGGAGCGTTTTCTCGAAGGCGGCACCGTACTGCTGTCGGTGATGGATGTCCTCAACCGCCTGTTGAACTCGCTTGAGAGTGTGACCACGGCGCTCGACAACAAGGAAGCCAGCGATACCACCGCCGATCTCCGCGCCACGGTGGAGAGCCTGAAGGCGTTGCCCGTCACCGAGGAAAACCGTCAGCAGGCGTTGGTCTCGCTGGCGCATACCGGCAGGGAACTGCGCAAGCACGTTTCCGACATGCAGGAGACGATGCGTTATCTCAGAACCTTCGCCGTGACCGTGAAGATCACCGGTGCCGGCCTTGCCGAATTCGCCGGATTCGCCCAGGAGATCCTCGAACGCATCTATTCCGGCACCGACGAAGTCAACCGTTTCGCCACGCATCTCGATAGCCTCGACAAGGAGGTCAAGCTCGCCGCCTCCTTTGGCGCCAGCGTTTCCAAGGGTTATGCCGAGACCGTTCCGGCCGTCGCCGCAGCCCTGCGCGATGATGCCGCCAAGATCGCCGCACACCGCAAGGATCTCGGCGTCATCGCCCGCGAGGTCGGCGCGATTGCCCGCGATGTCCAGAGCAAGGTCGGCTCGACGCTGTCTGCCCTGCAGATCGGCGACATTACCCGCCAGCGCATCGAGCATGTGCAGGCCACATTTTCGTCGCTCGACGATTTCTTTGCCGGCGAGGATGGCGCAAGGCTCGACGCTAGCGCCCGCCAGCGCCTTCAGAACGTCATTCACCATCTAACCGCAGCGCAGATGCGCGACATGTGCGCCAATTTCCAGCGGGATTCAGAGAACGTCGTCAAGACGATCGCGAGTTTCGGCCACGACATGCGGGAGATCCTCAAGCTTCGCGATCAGATGAGCGGGCAGAGCGGCGAAGCCGGCGGCAACTTCATGCGCGCGCTCGAATCCAGCGTTTCGGCCGCTCACGAAATCGTCAAGCAGGTCGACACGGCAAGCCGCCAGGCCGACCAGGTGAGCCAGTCGACGATCGGCACGGCCGCCAAGCTCTCCGAAGCCATCGCAAATATCCGCGCCGTCAAGACCGACATCCATTATATGGCCTTGAATACCAACCTGCGCTGTAGCCGTCTCGGCGAGGAAGGCAAGTCGATCAACGTCGTCACCGCCGAGCTGCGCATCTTCGCCGGCAAGCTCGACGATTCCGCCGACGCCATCGTCAACGGCCTGCCGGCGCTCGAAGCCGCGGCCGGACGCGTCGCCCCCGCTGCCGGCGCCGGGGCCGGCAACCTCGGGGAGAGCCTGACGTCAGCCGTCGGCAACATCCGCTCCGCGGCCAACGTGATGGAAGATGAACTGAAAGTGCTCGCCGAGAACGGCCGCGAGGTCGCCACGAAGATCAGCCTGCTGATCGGCAAGCTCGATTTCCAGCATGATCTCGGCGAAGTCCTTGGCCGCTGCGCCGATCTGCTCGAAGGCATCGCCGGCAGCGATATCGAAGATATCTCGGATCTCGCCGAGACGATCGCGCCGCTCGACCGCACGATCTTCAAGCACTACACGATGGTCCAGGAGCGCAGCATTCATCGCGACATCATCCCGGCGGCCGCGGACAGCGCTCCCGCCCCCGCCCCCACCGAGACCGCCAAAGCCGAAAACGACGAAGATCTGTTCGCCGACGCGCTTTTTTAAAGCGCGTCGCGTCGGGCCGCTATCGCCGCCGGAACTTATTGGCGGCCTCAATCGCCGCCTTCTGCTGATCGTCCTCGATACCGAGATAGAAATCCTCAAGCGACGGATCGGCAAGCCCGGCACGCCGAGACAGCACGTACCACTTCGCTGCCTCGATCGGATCGGGCGGCGTGCCGATGGCGTTGATGTAGAGATGGGCGAGCTTGTTCTGCGCCACGACATTGCCGCCATTGGCGGCAAGTTTCAGCCATTCGAAACCCTTGACGTAATCCTTCGGTCCGCCGACGCCATTGACGAGCCAGATGCCGAGATCGAGCTGGGCGGTGTCGAAGCCGGCGCGCGCCGCCCGCGCCATCCACTCGCGGGCGAGCTGCTTCTTTTCCTCCGGCAGGTCCTTCAGCGTCGCATAGATCTGCGCCACCGCATATTGCGAATCGGCAATGCCCTGCTCGGCCGATTTCTCGTAGAACGGCAGCGCAAGCTTCAGCCCCTTCTCGCCGGGATTGTCGGCGATGAGAAGCTGCGCCCAGTTGAACTCCGCTGAAGGATTGCCCGCCTCGGCCGCCTTGCGCATGTAGTCGTCGGCCTTGACCTTGTCACGCGGCACGCCCTGGCCTTCCATCAGGATCAGCGCATATTTAAACATGGCTGCCGCATCGCCGCCTTCGGCCGCCTTGCCATACCAGAAGGCGGCATTCTTCACGTCCTTCTTGACGCCGAGGCCCTGCGAGAGGATTTCGCCGATCAGCGTTTGCGCCGCCGGATCGCCGAGCTGGGCGCGCGGCAGCGCCTTGTCCATTGCCGTCAGGTAATAACCGCGCTGGAAGGCGCCGTAAGCCTCGTCGATCGGCCCCTTGTAATCCTTTTCCGGCGGCAGGTCCGGCAGCTTCGCGCCCATACGGTCGAACACGCCAACACCATCGGAGGGCTTGACATCCGGGCCAGTGGGCCGGTCGGTGCGGAAGGTCGATGCCGGCGCCGTGCCCGGCTGGCTGATGACGCTGTCCGGCGCCTGCGCCAAAGCGACGTCCGGCCCGGCAGCAACCAAGGCCGCCACGCTGGCAAGGGCAAATTTCAAAAGGCGGACGGGCGGGATCGGCATGAGGGCGATTTCAATCCTCAAACCGTGGCGCTTTTTCGTCAAGCAACGCGTTGATTTCGGCGACGATCGACGGCGCCCGGCCGGGCTCGCCGAAGACCGCCAGCCGCAGCGCCACGAACTCCGCTCCGGTCTCGGCAACGGCAAGCGCCGAGGCCGGATCGGTGCCGCCCATGACGATACAGGGAATCTCGATCATCGAGGCCCACCATTCGCCGAGCGCAAGGTTCTTCGGATGCGCCTCCGGCTTGATGTCGCCGTCGAGCTTGCCAAAAAAGATATAGTCCGGCCTGACTTCGCCGATCTCCAGCGCGTGGTGGCGGTCAGCCGCGTTGCCGCCGCCGATGATCAGCTTCGGCGCGTGTTTGTCGATCGCTTCCGAAAGCGCCTCAGCATTGCCGGAAAGATGCAGGCCATCGGCCTTCGCCCGGCCTGCGACGCGGCTGTCGCCTGAAATCAGCGCAGCCGCTCCGGCATCCTGGATCAGCGGCACCAGCTTTTCGGCATGTTTCTGGAAGGCGCCGTCGTCGAGCCCGTATTGCGGCACGATCACCGAAGCGACGTCGCCGCCCTTCAGCGCGTCGGCGACGATCTTTGCCTGTTCATCGGCATCGGCAATATCAGGTGCGATGAGCACAAGGCGGCAGCGGTTTTCCGGTTCGGTCATGAGGTCTTTCCGTTTCCGGCGAATTCCCCTTCGAAATGAGGGATCCGCACTCGTTTTGTGTGAGTAGTTCCGTTAGACGAGGCTTGCAAGAGGAGGACGTCGAAAGCATGCCGCAGGATTTGTCATTCTACTACGCCGCCGTGCCCGCGGTTCTGCTGGTGGGCCTCGCAAAGGGCGGCATGGGCGACGCTTTGTCGCTGATCGGCTTGCCTTTCCTCGCCCTCGTCGTCTCGCCGGTCGAAGCGGCAGCGATCTTGCTGCCGATCCTGGTCTTCATGGACATGATCTCGCTCGTCATCTGGCGCAAGCATGGCGACTGGGCGACGCTGAAGATCATGCTGCCGGGCGCAGTCTTCGGCATCGCGCTCGGCTGGGCGACCTCGGCGCTCGTTCCGGGCAGCATGCTGCGCATTGTCATCGGCGCGGTGACCATCCTCTTCTGCCTGCGCTATTTCTGGAATAATTTCGGCCCGGGCGCCGGCAAGGTGGTCCCGCCGCGCGGCCAGCGGCCGGTGGCCGCCAGCCTCTGGGGCACATTTTCCGGCTACGGCAGCTTCGTCGCCCATGCCGGCGGCGCGCCCTTCCAGATCTATGCCCTGCCGCTCAAATTGCAGCCACGCGAATATACCGGCACCAGCGTGCGCTTCTTTGCGATCCTCAACGCCATCAAGCTGATCCCCTATTTCGCGCTCGGCCAACTCGACACCCAGAACCTTGCGACCTCCGCGACGCTCCTGCCCTTCGCCCCGCTCGCCACCTTTGCCGGCGCATGGTGCGTGCGCCGCATGAGGCCACAGATCTTCTATCCCTTCATGTATGCGATGGCGCTGATCGCTGCCTTCCTGATCGTGCACGAGGGCCTTGGTTGGTGAAACCCTGGAGCGCCGCGCTTCTTTTGAGACGCGCGAGGAACGCTGCAGCACTTTGAATTGCCGCACGCTGCAATGCACAATTTCCTTGCTGGAGCGCCCGGTTTGACGTAGCGTTCCCGCCATGTCGAACACGGACCCTTTCTCTGCGATTGCCGATCCGAACCGGCGGTTTCTGCTGGAGGAACTGCGCCGCGCACCACGGACGGTCAATGAGCTCGCCGAGGGTCTGCCGATCAGCCGCCCCGCCGTTTCGCAACACCTGAAAGCGCTGTTGGACAGCAATCTTGTTTCGGTGACATCCGAAGGCACGAAGCGCATCTACGCGGTCAACAACCGCGGCTTCGACACGCTCAATTTATGGCTTGATCAATTCTGGGCCTGATGCACGTCACGCGTCTCTGAGGACGTTTTATCACTTTGAATTGCATAATTTTATCCCGAGCAGTTCCGCTTCAGGGTTAAATTATGCCGGCCGGAAACTCGACACGGATCATCAGCCCCTTTGAAGCTTGACGAACCAAAAGCGCCAGCCGCGATGCGGCGGGCATCGGACTGGCGCAAATCGAGTGTGTGATCACCGGTTCTTGCTGATTTTAGGCGGAATGGATGGATTTACCTCTTTGCGCAAGATGATCGTCCGGCGACCCTTGGGAAGATCAGTGGACGGATGACTTAAGACGCTGAATCTCGTCCTTGATGCGCAGCTTGCGGCGCTTGCATTCGGCAAGTTCCGTATCGGAAATAGAGGGAGATGTTCTGAGCGCGTGCAACTCCTCCTCGAGAGCAACATGCTTTTTCTGGAGTGACTCAAGATGAGCTTGAACAGTCATATGACCCTTCCTTCCTCTTACCCTCCCCGGCCAACATCGTCGGGGATCAAGGTGTCAACGGCGGGGACTGTGACATATTTTTGAAGGCTTGTCGAAGGCCAAAAGATGAAGACTGGATGGCAATTTCATGATCAAGACTAACTAGCCGTTACCTGTATTTGGTGATAGGAGCTTGCGGAAATCATCGGCAGATCGGACAACGTCCGAGCACGATAACGGGGATTGCATATGGCCGATCAGGAACAGGCGGAAATCAGGCTCACAGTGGCGCGTCTGCGCCAGGAGCATGAGGATTTCGACGCCGCGATCAACGCCATGATCCAGACCGGATGCGATGCTCTGCGGATCCAGCGTATGAAAAAGAAGAAGCTCGTCATCAAGGACAGGCTCTCCAAGCTGGAAGATCAGATCATCCCTGACATCATCGCCTGAGAGGGAATAGCAGCAACGATGACAGACAGACCGCCCGTCGCCATCATCATGGGCAGCCAGTCCGACTGGGAGACCATGAAGAACGCCGCCGACACGCTGGAGGCGCTTGAGATCCCTTACGATGCGCGCATCATTTCGGCGCACCGCACACCCGACCGGCTGGTCAATTTCGCCAAGGGAGCGCGGGCGGAGGGCTTCAAGGTCATCATCGCCGGCGCCGGCGGCGCTGCCCACCTGCCGGGTATGGCCGCATCGATGACGCCGCTGCCGGTCTTCGGCGTGCCGGTCCAGTCAAAGACCATGTCCGGCCAGGACAGCCTTCTTTCCATCGTGCAGATGCCGGCCGGCATTCCGGTGGGCACGCTCGCCATCGGCAAGGCCGGCGCGGTCAATGCCGCCCTTCTCGCCGCAGCCGTCCTTGCCCTTTCCGACGAAGAAATCGCCGACCGGCTCGACGAATGGCGCGAGCGCCAGAGTGCCGCCGTCGCCGAATACCCGATGGACGACCTATGACGGCAAGAACGATCGGCATAATCGGCGGCGGCCAGCTTGGCCGCATGCTGGCCATTGCCGCCGCCAGATTGAATTTTCGCACGATCATCCTCGAGCCGCAGGCGGACTGCCCGGCCGCCCAGCTCGCCAACCGGCAGATTACCGCCGCCTATGACGATCCGGCGGCACTCGCCGAACTCGCTGATATCTGCGATGTCGTCACCTACGAATTCGAGAACGTGCCCGTCGCAGCTGCCGAGACGCTCTCGGCGAGCGTGTCCGTCTATCCGCCGCCGAAGGCACTGGAAGCCGCCCAGGACCGCCTCGTCGAAAAGCGCTTTCTCAATGGCTGCGGCATATCGACCGCCCGCTTCCATGCGGTCGACAGCCAGGCCGATCTCGAGATGGCACTGAAGGATTTCGGCGGTCAGGGCGTGCTGAAGACGCGCCGTCTCGGTTATGACGGCAAGGGCCAGATGGTTTTCCGCTCCGTGGCCGACAGCGCAGATGGCGCCTATGCCGCGCTCGGCGGCGTGCCACTCATCCTCGAAAGTTTCGTCGCCTTCGAGCGCGAGGTCTCGATCATCGCCGCGCGGGCCACCGACGGCACGGTCGTCTGCTTCGATCCCGCCGAGAATGTCCACCGCAGCGGCATCCTTCACACCTCGACGGTTCCCGCTACGATCTCGCCAGCGACGGCGGATATTGCGCGCCGATCGGCCGAAAAGATCCTCGCCGCCTTGAACTATGTCGGCGTCATCGGCATCGAATTCTTCGTGCTGCGCGACGGTGGTCTGATCGCCAACGAGATGGCGCCGCGTGTCCACAACTCCGGTCACTGGACGGAAGCCGCCTGCGTCGTCAGCCAGTTCGAGCAGCATATCCGCGCCGTCGCCGGCCTGCCGCTCGGCAATGGCGAGCGTCATTCCGACTGCGTCATGCAGAACCTGATCGGCGACGATATCCTTGCCGTTCCCGACTGGTTGCAGCGTCCCGATACGCTGGTTCATCTCTATGGCAAGACCGAGTGGCGCTCCGGCCGCAAGATGGGCCACGTCACCACCTTGACGCCGAAATCACCGGTTTCGGCTTGAGAAAACACCGCGACGCCTTGGGAAAAACACCTTCATGCGGTTGACATGGAAAAGGTGAAGAGGTATCTGCTCCCCCACCTAAAGAGCGCGCCCGATGGCGCGCTTTTGATTGTTAAAGATACGGGCGAATGTGAATTCCCCCATAGAGATCGCGGATCAGAAAAATGAAGATCAAGAATTCGCTCAAGTCGCTCAAGGCTCGTCACCGTGACAACCGTCTGGTTCGCCGCAAGGGCCGCATCTACATCATCAACAAGCTGAACCCGCGCTACAAGGCTCGTCAGGGCTGATTTCGCGCATCCGGATCGCCGCGCCGCGTGAGCTTGCGCCGGCGGATATATCCGGTGGGTCACTATGGTGATCACGTCAAATTTGTTTGATCTTCGGCGTTGGCGGGCTAATATGTCCGCCATGCGCTTTTTTGCTTTGACATCAGCGGCGCTGCCGCTCGCCCTCATTCTCCTCTCCGCCACTTTTCCGGCCACCGCCGCGGAAAAGGACGTCATCGTCGAACAGACGGATGTCAGCAGTTCGCCGAAGCAGCACCTCGACCAGCTCTTCAGCCAGTTGAAGCGTGAGCGCGACCCCGACAAGGCCAGCAGCATCGCCAATGAAATCCGCATGGAATGGAACGATTCCGGCAGCGCCACCATCAATCTGCTGATGCAGTGGGCCGACAAGGCGATCGAGGAAAAGCGCAATCCGGCTGCCCTCGACTTCCTCGACGAGGCGATCGCGCTGAAGCCCGATTATGCCGAAAGCTGGAACCGCCGCGCCACGCTGAATTTCGTCATGGGCAATTATCGCAAGTCGATGTCCGACATCGAACGTGTGCTCGATCTCGAGCCGCGCCATTTCGGCGCACTCTCCGGCATGGCGGCGATTCTTAGCAATTCCGGCAACGACCAACTGACCTTGAAGGCCTGGGAGCGTTTCCTCGATGTCTATCCCGCCGAACGCACCGCGCAGGAACAGGTCAACACGCTTGCCGAAAAACTCGCCGGCAACCGCACCTGATTCCCGGGCTGACATCTTGACGTCGGATCACGTCGCGCAATTTTAGAATATAGAGGGAATGATGTAGCGGTTTGTTCGCCCGCAGCTCATCCCGCAACTGTCGCTCGTTGTTAACATCATGCTTGCAGAAGTTTCCGCTCTTCTCGCCCCGCTCGCCGCCGCCATCGGTTACTCATCCTATAAGGCGCGGCAATTCGAACACGCCTATCCCAATATCGGCGAACTGACGGATGTCGGCGGCTACTGCATGAATGCCGTCCACATCAAGCGTCCCGAAAATGCGGATCTGCCGCCGCTTGTCTTCATTCATGGCGCCAGCGGCAATCTGCTCGACCAGGTCGTCGCCTTTCACGCAGCACTCGAAGGCCGGGCGGAAATGCTGTTCGTTGATCGTCCCGGTCATGGTTATTCCGAGCGCGGCGGCCCTGAGAACGCCGTTCCCTCCGGCCAGGCCGATGCGATCGCCAGGCTGATGGAAAAGCGCGGCATCGAGAAGGCGATCATTGTCGGCCATTCCTTCGGCGGCGCGATCACCGCCGCCTTCGGCCTGCGCCATCCCGATAAGACATCAGGCCTGCTGTTCCTCGCACCCGCCACCCATCCATGGCCGGGCGGCATCGACTGGTATTATCATGTCGCAACCGTGCCGGTCGTCGGCTGGCTCTTCAACCATGCGATCGTCGTGCCGCTCGGGCTGAGCCGGCTGGAGCGCGGCACGCTGAACGTCTTCCGCCCCAATCCGCGCCCGGCCGACTATATCGAAAAAACCGGCCCGTCACTGGTGCTGCGGCCCCGCGCCTTCCACAATAACGCCGCCGATTTCAAAAGACTGCTGGCCTATGTGAAGGAACAGTCGCCGCTCTACTCGCAGATCACCGCGCCGACCGTCATCATAACAGGCGACCGCGACGAGATCGTCTGGGAGCACCTGCATTCGCGCGGCCTTGCCCGCGACATATCGGGCTCCGAGCTCATCACCGTTCGCGGCGTCGGCCATAAGCCGGACTACCTCGCAACCGATGTCGTCATCGCCGCCATGGAGAAGATATCAGGCAAGCCGCGCGACCTGCAGGCAATCGCCCGCAGCGCCGAGGAAAGGCTTGCCGCCGCATCACGTGATCGAAAGGTCGCAGCCGTGTCGCCATTGGGGCCAGGCGCCCTGCACGGCGCATGACCTCTCCGGTTTGAATTTACCTGCCTCAGGCGCCAAGACGCACGCCGCCATCGCAGGTGATGATATGGCCGCTCATGAAGGTGTTTCCGACCAGGAAGGCGATCGCCTCCGCAATATCCTCCGGCCTGCCGACACGGCCGACCGGCGTGCGGCCTGCGAAATCTGCAAAGACGCTGCCGCGCTGCTCAGGCGGCAGGAAACTCCACCAAGGCGTATCGACGACCCCAGGGGAAACGCCGTTGACACGCAACGGCTTCAACTCGGCCGCCAGCACCGGCACCATCGCCTCGATGCCGGCATTGACGGCAGCAAGCCCAGCCGTACCGGGCATCGCGGCCTGCGCGCTGACCGCCGAAACGAAAGTGATGCTGCCGCCCGGCTGCAACAGCGGCAACGCCGCCTGGGTTACCGCGGCATGCGGAATGAGCTTGGTCTGGAACCCGGCAAGCAGATCCGCCATATCGAGCGATGCAAAAGGTCCGGCGCCATGGCCGCTGCCCATCGCCAGCACCAGATGGTCGAACGCGCCGATCCCGGCAAAAGCCTGCCCGAGCGTGGAAAGCTGCGTCGCATCGAGCACCAGGCTGCGCAGATTACCATCGAGCGAAGCCTTGACCGCCGCGAGTTTTTCGCCGTCACGGCCTGCAATAGTGACCCTATATCCTTGTTTCAAAAGTAATGTCGCCGTGGCGAGGCCGATGCCGGAAGAACCGCCGATGACGACCACATGCTGCAAAGACATGATGCTGCTCCTTGAATTGATCGGGCTGCAGGCGCTTCAAGCACCTGCGACACCGGCATCATGCGTGGCCTGGAAACGGCAACCAGTTCCAGTTTTATCCTGGTATCGATACTGATATGAATACTGCCATGGACCAAAGAGCCGACACATTCGAAGCCCGCCGCCGCGAGTTCGCGGCCTTCCTGCGATCCCGCCGCGAGCGGCTGACGCCCTCCGAGGTCGGCCTGCCGGAGGGACTTCGTCGGCGCACGCCGGGTCTGAGGCGCGAGGAACTCGCCATGCTCGCTGGCGTCGGCACCACCTGGTACACATGGCTGGAACAGGGCCGCGACATCAGGCCTTCCGTGCAGGTCCTCAACGCCCTTGCCGATGCGCTGCGCCTCGACGAGGCCGAGCGACGGCATCTCTTCACCCTCAACAATCGCCAGGCGCCACAACCAACGTCTTCTGCTCCCGAATGCGTCGACGAACCGCTGCAGCGCATGCTCGCCAATCTGACCCACCAGCCGGCTTATGTGCTCGGCCGTCGATGGGACGTGCTTGCCTGGAACCGTGCCGCCGACGTGCTTTTCGGCGGTTATGACACGCTCGACCGCGACGAACGCAACATCATGCACCGTCTCTTCGCCGACCCCGCGCATCGCCGGCTGCTCGTCGATTGGGAATCGGTTGCCCGCGTCTCGCTGGCGACGTTCCGGGCCGACAGCGCGCGTTATGCCGGTGATCCGGATTTTGAACGGCTGATCGCACTGCTGAAAGAGGCAAGCCCTGAATTTCGCGACTGGTGGCAGCGCCACGAGGTCATCAGCCCGCTGTCCGGCATCAAGCGTATCGACCATCCCGTCAAGGGCCGCATGTCCTTCGAGCATACCGGCCTGACACTCACGAACCGGCCGGAGATGAAGCTCATCGTCTATACGCCCCTCGATGACGACGAGACCAACAGAAAACTCGCCGAACTCCTCACCTAAAGCTGATCCCTTGCATTGCCGCGAACTGCCGCAGCCCCATATGTTTTCCATCATTGTCCATAGGAGGGAAATCATGGGCCGCCTGCATATCGGGACGATCTCCGTCATATCAGCATTGTCGCTGGGCCTGACCTCGGCTTTCGCCGCCTCGCCCGCACCAGTCGAAGCCGAGCACGGCATGGTCGTCACCGCCCAGCATCTGGCGACCGATGTCGGCGTCGAGGTGCTGAAGAGCGGCGGCAACGCCGTCGATGCGGCGGTCGCCGTCGGTTATGCCCTGGCGGTCGTCTATCCCTCGGCCGGCAATCTTGGCGGCGGCGGTTTCATGACCATCCGCCTGAAAGACGGTACGAAGACCTTCCTCGACTTCCGCGAACGCGCGCCGCTTGCCGCGACGAAGACCATGTATCTCGATGCCAAGGGCGATATCGTGCCGCGCGCCAGCCTCGACGGTTATCTCGCCGTCGGCGTGCCCGGCTCCGTCATGGGATTGGAGACCGCACGCGAAAAATACGGCACGAAATCGCGCCAGGATCTGATCGCGCCGGCACTCCGTTTCGCCAAAGAGGGCTTCACGCTGGAACAGGGTGACGCTGCAAGTTTCGCCGGCAGCGCCAAGCGCCTCGCCAAGGATGATGCGGCAGCGAAGATCTTCCTGAAACCCGACGGCAAGCCCTATGCATCGGGTGAGAAACTCCTGCAGCCGGACCTTGCCGCCGTCCTGGCCGGCATCTCCGAAAAAGGTCCCGACGCCTTCTACAAGGCCGCGCCCGCCGAAGCGATCGTCAAGGCGAGCCAAGCCCAGGGCGGCATTCTCGCCAAGGAGGATTTCGAGCAATATGCCGTGCGCGAGTTGAAGCCGATCGAGTGCAATTACCGCGGCTACGACATCATCTCCTCGCCGCCGCCCTCCTCCGGCGGCGTGATCATCTGCGAGATCCTCAATGTTCTCGAAGGCTATCCGCTCTCCTATCTCGGCTACAATTCGGCCGAAACCGTACACATCATGGTCGAGGCGATGCGCTATGCCTATGTCGACCGCAATGCCGCACTCGGTGATCCCGATTTCGTCGAAAACCCGGTCACGAAACTGCTCGACAAGAAGTATGCCTTGGAAATCGCCGCCAAGATCGATCCGTACAAGGCCGGCACCTCGGCGAACCTCAAACCGCTCGGCGGCAAGGAAAGCACCGAGACGACGCATTATTCGATCATCGACGACGAGGGCAACGCGGTTGCCGTCACCTATACGCTGAACGGCTCCTTCGGCGCCGCCGTCGTGGCGCCGGGCACCGGCGTCCTGCTCAACAACGAGATGGACGATTTCACCTCCAAAACAGGCGTGCCGAACCTCTACGGACTGGTGCAGGGCGAGGCCAATGCCATCGCCCCGAAGAAGACGCCGCTCTCCTCGATGAGCCCGACGATCGTGACCCGGGACGGCAAACCCTTCATGGTGATCGGCAGCCCCGGCGGCTCGCGCATCATCACCATCACGCTGGAAGCGATCCTCAACGTCGTTGATTTCGGCATGGATATCAGCCAGGCGGTCAATGCTCCGCGTGTGCACCATCAATGGCAGCCCGACAAGATCTATCTCGAACCCTATGCGCTTTCGCCCGATACCGAAAAGACGCTCGCCGCCATGGGCTACAGTTTCGATGGCGGCAATGACGCGCCACAATGGGGCCAAGCCGCGGGCATCCTCGTCGGCGGCAAAAGCCTTGCCGCCATCGAAAAGGGTGGCGGCGCCCGATATAACGGCGCCATGGACAGCCGCGCGGCGGAGGGGTCGGCGAACGGTTACTGACGACGGCGGATCGCCTGATCGACCAGGCACGATGCGGCTCCAAGAGCCGCAAAGGCAGCATCGCCATATTCATGTCACCGTGACAAAGTCGCCGTTCACAATTGGCTGGCCGCGCCCTATGCATGAGCGAACCCGCAAGCAGAAAGATTCCCGCATGGCCAGCATTGAAATGATTGTCGCAGCCCGCGCCCGCCTGCGCGGTCATATCAGACGCACGCCGCTTCTCTCTTCCCCCTTCCTCAACGAGATCGCCGGCCGGCGTCTGTTCGTGAAGGCGGAATGCCTGCAGCATACCGGTTCGTTCAAGTTTCGCGGCGGCTGGTCGGCGGTCTCCGGGCTCGATCCGGCGGTGCGCTCGAAGGGCGTCATCGCCTTCTCCTCCGGCAACCACGCCCAGGGTGTTGCGCTTGCGGCCAAGCTGCACAACGTCCCCTCCGTCATCATCATGCCGAGCGATGCGCCGAAGCTGAAGATCGCGAACACCCGCGCCTTCGGCGCCGAAGTCGTCCTTTACGACCGCGTCAACGAGGACCGCGACGAGATCGGCGCGAAACTTTCGGCCGAGCGCGGCCTGACGCTGATCAAACCCTTCGACGAACCGCTTGTCATTGCCGGCCAGGGCACGACCGGTCTCGAAATCTCCGAACAGGCCGAAGAGGAAGGCGTGACATCAGCCGAAGTTCTCGTTCCCTGCGGCGGCGGCGGATTGACCTCCGGAATCGCGCTCGCCCTGGAAGCCAGTGCCCCCGGCTTCCGCGTCCGCCCTTGCGAGCCGAAGGATTTCGACGACACCACCCGCTCGCTCGCCTCCGGCGGGATCGAACGCAACGCCTCGGTGTCAGGCTCGATCTGCGATGCGATCGTCACGCCGCAGCCCGGCAACATCACCTTCCCGATCCTCAAGCGTCTCGCCGGCGCCGGCATCGTCGTCACCGACGAGGAAGCGCTGCGCGCCATGGCGCTCGCCTTCACACGGCTGAAGATCGTCGTCGAGCCCGGCGGCGCCGTGGCGCTGGCGGCCGCTCTCTTCCATGGCGAGGCGCTGGAAAGCGACACGGTCGTCGCCGTCACCTCAGGTGGCAACGTCGACGCTGATATCTTCGCCATGGCGCTCGAACGCTTCGGCTAGATAGCGCGCGGGCGACCGCCAGCCGCCCGCCTGGAGATGGAAACTGCAGATGTCATGCAGCCGGTTTGCGCGGCCGAATGCATCCCGTCTCTGCTAATGCTCCCGAAGCGCCCGGCGGATTGCGATTTCGACCGGCGAATAGGCGCCGTCCTGCCGTTCGAGGCGAAGCGGTTCGCAAGGCGCAAGGCCGGGCTGCGCCATGAAACGCGGCTCCCCGCCGCGATGCATCTGCGCTGCATGGATCAGGAACGGATGGCAGAGATAAACAGTGCCCGCCGGCCCTGTCGCCAAGGCCAGCGGTCGCTCTTCGCCGACATGTTCCAACCAGAGATGCGCCATTCCCGCTTCGCCCGCCGGCGCCAGAAGGCGGGCGATATCCTTGTGCGAACCGACGCGGATACGGGTCGGCGCATCCTCCTCCCCGACATCCGAAAACAGGAAGAGCATCAGCAACGCCCGCCCGCGCGAGGTGATGTTCACCCGCCATGCCGAAAAGTCCCGTTGCTCGTTCGGATCGCCATCCTCGCCGGGGAAGCTGAGGTCGACATGCCAGCCCGCATCGCCGGGATCATCGGGATGGGGAAAGCGGACCGGGAAGCTGCCAAGCCCATCGCGTGGTTGCCAGCGTCCCTTGCCGACGAGCTGGTCGAAGGCCAGATGCAATACCGGCGTATTGACGGCTTTCTCGAACGGTCCGCCGCCATAACCGGCAAGCCACACGACGGGCTGCGTCCACGTGCTTGGATCATCGGCATCGAAGGGAATATCGCGCCACATGATGGCACGAGCTTCCTCGGCCAATGCGCGGGGAAAAGCGTCGTCGATCCTGATGAAGCCGTCTTCGATGAATTGCTCGATCTGCGCAGCGCTCAGCGCCGGCGGGTAAACAGCTGATGTCATGAAAGCTCTCTCTATCGCCAAACCTGCCGGCTCTTTCCTTGGCCAGACGCAGGGTGGTTACAACAACGGCAACGAGCCAGCCGCGAAGGCTGGTCAGTAGCCGCATCTTCTGATGCCCGAAGGCAGAGCCTTTAGAGGCTCAAGAAGAAGATTGTCGCGATATTGAGGGTGATCGTCTTCATAGCGGTGCGAAGCTACAGGCTCGCGCTCGAAGGGTCAATGCGGAGATGTCAGGCCAGCACCTCGCGCAACGCACCATGCACCGACTGCAGTACGAGCTCGGCAAGGCGTGCCGCCGCCGGCTGCGGCTCGGCTTCCGCCCGGTGCAGGATCAGACCGAGCTTCGGCAAATCGGGCAGGCCGACCGTCTCGGGCGCCAGCGGCCGCACCTTCGCCGGCAGACCGATCGGCGTGCGGATGGTGAGACCGAGGCCTGCCGCCGTCGCGGCCCAGAGACCGCCCAGGCTGGGGCTGACGAAAGCGAGCCGCCAGGAAATGCCCGCCGCATCAAGCGCCCTGGTTGCTGCGCTCCGCAACAGGCACGGCGCCTCCAGCGAGGCAAGCGGCATCGGCTCACCACTTGCGGCCTGCCAGCCCGGCGGCCCCTCGGCAGGTCCGATCCAGCGCATCGGCACCTCGCCGATCCGCTCGCAATGGGCGGTCAGCGTGCCATCGCTCCAGGCAAGCGCCAGATCAAGCTTGCCTGATGTGACACGCTCGAGCAGCTCGGCATTGCGCACCACCCGCGCTTCGATGCGAACCTTCGGATGGGCACGCGCGAAGCGGCCGAGCACCTCCGGCAACAGGCTTTCGCCGAAGTCCTCCTGCAGGCCGAGCCGCACCCAGCCCTCCAGCTCGACGCTGTGAACAGCCGCAGCCGCCTCGTCGTTGAGTTCCAGCAGCCGCCTGGCATAGCCGAGCATCGTCTCGCCGGCATCGGTCAGCGCCAGCCCGCGCCCGGCCTTGCGGAAGATCGGCGTGCCCGCCTGTTCCTCCAGCTTCTTCAGCTGCGCGCTCACTGCCGAGGTCGACCGCCCGAGCCGCTCGGCCGCCTTGGCGAAATTACCGAGCTCCATGCCGGTCGAAAAGGTTCGAAGCACATCAAGATCGAAGATCGTCCGCCGCATCTTATAATCCTATTTTTCAGGATCATTAATCCATAAAATTCTGATTTTCAGTATCATCGTGCCGTGCGATGGTTCTGCTGTCAAGGCCGACAGACGGCCCTAACCATGGAGATCCCGATGCCCTTCGTTCGCATTTCTCTTCGCAAAGGCAAGTCGCCGGACTATCTCACGGCGCTAGCCGACAGCATCCAGCGTGCACTGGTCGAGACCTTCGACGTGCCCGAAAACGACCGTTTCCAGACTATACACCAGCATGACGAGAACGAGCTGATCTTCGACCGCACCTACCTCTCCGGCCCGCGCTCCGCCGATTTCGTCTACATCTCCATCACGATCGGCAGGCCTCGCACGGCCGAGATGAAGGCGGCGCTCTATCGGCGGCTCGCCGAACTCCTGGCGCAATCGCCGGGCCTTCGGCCCGAGGATGTGATGATCGTCATCAGCACCAGCGCCCCGGAAGACTGGTCCTTCGGCGACGGCATCGCCCAGATGACCGACCCCGACTGGCGGCTGCGTGCGGTCGGAGGCCGGCAATGAGCGTTTCGAACCCGAAGATCACGACTGTTAGACGCTCCGGCAAGGCGGTCCGCTCGCCAGAGGGCGTCGCGACGGCGCCCTTCTGGGTCGAGATGCTGCTCGAAGGCAGCGCCGATGGCGAGAACACCGCGATGCGGGCGACGCTCGATCCCGGCACCATCACCCGTTGGCACACCCATCCCAGGGGTCAATTGCTCTATGTGCTCTCAGGTCATGGGTTGGCGCAGAACGACGGCGGCCCGATCGAAGCATTGCGTGCCGGCGATGCCGTCTGGTTTGCGCCCGGCGAGCGTCACTGGCATGGCGCCGCCGATGACAGCCCCTTCAGCTATATCAGTGTCCAGCCCACGGAAAACAGCAGCGTCGTCGAATGGCTGCAACCGGTGGAGAAACGGTCATGATCGCCATGCAATACGGCTTCACCCTGCCCGGCGATTACGACATGTCAATCATCGATCGCCGCATCCGCGACAAGGGTCCGCTGCTCGACGGCTTTCCCAATCTCGGTTTCAAAGCCTATCTCAGCGCTCGCAAGGGGGAGTTCGGCAGCCGCGACAATCTCTACGCGCCCTTCTATCTCTGGCAGAAGCCGGAAGGAGCAAGCGACTTCCTCTGCGGCCCCGGGTTCGAGGCTCTCACCAGCGCCTTCGGCTGGCCGCAGGTGAGGACCTGGATCGTCTGGCAGGCAGAAATCTCGTCCGATATCGCCTCAGCCAGGTTCGCCACACGCGATATCCTGCGGATAGAGCCTTACGCGCTGCTCGCCGATATCCGCCGCGCCGAAAGCGCAGAGGCTGCAGCCGACGTTGCGACAGCCGGCGCGCTCGCCTCGGTCTCCGCCTTCGAACCGACGAACTGGACACGGGTGCGCTTCAGGCTCTGGCGAGAGATTCCCGAGATTGACGAGCAAACGCAGGCCTATCGCGTCGGCCATCTATCCCTGGCCCGATCCTGAACTCAGACAGTTGCCCGGCGGTAGAAGGCCAGCGAACCGGCAAGCGCCAGCAGCGCACCACCACAGGCTCGCTCCAGCCACATGGCGCCTGAGGTTTTCAGGAAACGCACCGCTTGCGAGCCGAAGAAGGCGTAGCCGAACATGATGAGGAAATCGAGTGCGGCAAAGACCAGCGCAAGCAGCGCATATTGCGTTGCCTGCGGCAGGGCCGGATCGATGAACTGCGGCAGGAAGGCCGAGAAGAACAGATAGCCCTTCGGATTGGTCGCCGCGACCATGAAGCTTTTCAGTCCGATCGAGAAGGGCGATGTCGCACCCGCAGGCGCCCCGGACTTCAACGCCGCGTCGATCGTGCCCTTCGAGCGCAGCAGCATGATACCGAGAAAAGTGAGATAGGCAGCACCCGCCCATTTCAGCATCGAGAACCAGAATTCCGATGCCGCCAGCAGCGCACCGAGCCCGATCGCGACGGCGCCGATCAGCACGAAATCGGACAGCACCGCGCCGATCATGCCGGCAATCGCCCGGCGCAGGCCGTGCCTCGAACCGTTGGTCAATGCCAGCAGCACCGTCGGCCCCGGCGTCGCGATGCCGACGAAGGAAACAGCTGCAAAAGCCAGAAGCGTGACGATATCCATGATGATCCCTCCGAACCTGGAGCAATTCCAGCGCTAGGTTCGAAATTTGCACGTGTCGCCAACCTTGGCAATGCCGGCCCTTCAACGAAAAAGCCCGCCGCCTCTTGAGGCAGCGGGCTTTCGAAGGGACACGATCGGATCAGACGCCGCTCTGGCCGTCGGAGCCGATATAGGCAATGCGGATCATATTGGTGGCGCCGGGCGTGCCGAGCGGCACGCCGGCCGAGATGATGATGCGATCGCCCGGCTTGCCGAAACCTTCGTCGGCGACGATGCGGCAGGCACGATTGACCATGTCGTCAAGATCGGTCGCATCATGGGTGACGACGCAATGCAGGCCCCAGACGATGGCAAGCCGGCGCGCCGTCTTGATGATCGGCGACAGCGCCAGGATCGGCACCTGCGGACGCTCGCGCGAAGCGCGAAGGCCTGTGGTGCCCGACGAGGTGTAGCAGACGATTGCCGACAGTTTCAGCGTCTCGGCGATTTGGCGGGCGGCAAGCGAGATCGCGTCGGCGCCGGTCGCTTCCGGCTGGGCTCGCTGAGCATAGATGATGCCGGGATAATGCGGCTCGCGCTCGATGGCGGTGGCAATCGACGCCATCGTCGAAACGGCTTCGACGGGGTAGTCGCCCGAGGCCGATTCGGCCGAAAGCATGACGGCATCCGCACCTTCGAAGACGGCGGTCGCGACGTCGGAAACTTCAGCGCGCGTCGGCACCGGCGCCGAGATCATCGATTCCAGCATCTGGGTGGCGACGACCACCGGCTTGCCCGAACGGCGGCAGGCGCGGATCAACTGCTTCTGGATGCCGGGAACCGATTCGAGCGGCATTTCGACGCCGAGATCGCCGCGGGCGACCATCAACGCGTCGGAAAGCTCGATGATTTCCTCGATGCGTTCGAGAGCTTGCGGCTTCTCGATCTTCGACATCAGGCCGACACGGCCGCGGGCGATCTTGCGCACTTCGGCAAGGTCGTCCGGACGCTGGACGAAGGACAGTGCCACCCAGTCGACATCGTCGGTGGCGAGCACGGCGTCGAGGTCGGCGCGGTCCTTATCCGTCAATGCGCCGACGCCGAGCAGCGTGTCGGGAAGGCTGACGCCCTTGCGGTCGGAAATGCGCGTGCCCGAAATAACTGTCGTGACGATGCTCTTGCCGTCGCATTTTTCTGCGCGCAGAGCGAGCTTGCCGTCGTCGATCAGCAGGCGGTGGCCGGGCTGCACCGATTCCAGGATCTCCGGATGCGGCAGATAGACGCGGTTCTGATCGCCAAGCGCTTCGTTGTTGTCGAGCGTGAAGGTCTGGCCGGGCTTCAGGTCCACCTTGCTGTCGACGAACTTGCCGACGCGCAGTTTCGGCCCCTGCAGGTCGGCGAGAATGCCGATCGGCCGGCCGGAGCGCGCCTCGACCGAGCGGATGCGCTGGATGAGCGTACGCATCAGGTCGTGGCTCGCATGGCTCATATTGATGCGGAAGACATCCGCACCGGCCTGGTGCAGCTTCTCGATCATCGATTCCTCGGAGGAGGCTGGCCCGAGGGTGGCGAGGATTTTAATTTTGCGATTGCGCTTCATCAATTCTGGCTTTCTTGCGTCCCTGGGGTGTCGGAGAGCTGAACCATCCAGCTACCCTGGCGGCCCGTATCATATTCCTTGAATCCCATTTTCTGGTAACCGCGGGCATAACAATCCTGCACACCCGTGATCTTGAATTCGTTTTCCGCCACGCACATCTGCACGTCACCCGTCCATCGTCCCCCCCGGGCGGCGTCCTCTGCGTAGAGGTAATAATAGCGCGACTGCAATTCTCCCTCGATCAACGTAGCGCAGGTCGTTGCCGGCACCTGCCACCAGCCCTCCGTCACCCAGCCATCCTTGGCCCGGTATCCGATGGCGACGCCGACGAGATTCTGTGTTCCGTTGCAGACGCGAAAATCGGCGCGTGCGGCATCTGCGATAAAAAACGGCATGGCAGCTGCAAGAGCGAACAGAGCGAGACGGACCAGCGGCCCGGACCGCGTGAGGAAACTTGGCGCGGCTTGGATCAACACGGCTCCCAAATAGCTCCACGGTTATTCGTATCCGTGTCTTCTTGCGCCGCCGTCAAGCGAAAGTCAACGCAATGCTAATCGATTATATTTCCTTTCATATACCGCCTGTCGAGGGTGCGGCTCGACCTCTCCCCACCTGCCGCGCTTGAACCCGCCGCAGGTGCATGCGATCACTGCGCCCGACGGCGCAATGACGAACGGCAATTCCCTGATGGACGACTTCCAATCCTTCGAAATCCTATCCGGCAAACATGACAAAGGCATGGTGATCCTCGCAGATCACGCGATGAACCGCCTCCCCGCGCGATATGGCCGGCTCGGACTGCCCGACGCGGCTTTTGCCCGCCACATCGCCTATGACATCGGCATCGAGGGCCTGACGCGGCAGCTTTCGGCAAGACTCGGCGTGCCCGCCGTGCTCGGCGGCTTCTCGCGCCTGCTGATCGACCCGAACCGCGGCGAGGACGATCCGACGCTGATCATGAAAATATCAGACGGCGCCGTCATATCCGGCAACCATCCGATCACCCAGGAAGAGTGGGACCACCGCATCGAAACCTTCCATCGCCCCTATCACGATGCCGTGGCCGCAACGATCGACAGCGTGGCGAATGCCACCGGCCGGGCTCCGCTGGTGCTGTCGCTGCACTCCTTCACCCCGGCCTGGAAAGGTACTCCCCGCCCCTGGCACGCCGCCGTACTCTGGGACAGCGATCATCGCGCCGTCGGCCCGCTGCTTGACATGCTGCGCGCCGATCCCGATCTCGTGGTCGGTGACAACGAACCCTATGACGGGGCGCTGAAGGGCGATACCATGTACCGCCACTGCATGATTACGGGCATTCCGCACGCGCTGCTCGAGGTGCGCCAGGATCTGATGGGAGACGACGCCGGCATATCGGCATGGGCCGGACGCCTGGCGCCGATCTTTGCGGCGATGAATGCCGATCCCGCCTTGCACGAATACGACGTCCACCTCTCACGCACCGGTCCCTATTGAACGAAGGAGAGCGAAATGACCACGCTCAGCAAGGAACAGCAGACCGAATTCGAGGCCGCCGCCTTCCGCCGCCTCGTCGCACATCTTCGTGAACGCAGCGACGTTCAGAACATCGATCTGATGAATCTGGCCGGCTTCTGCCGCAACTGCCTGTCGAACTGGTATCGCGAAGCCGCCGAGGCCGAAGGTGTCGCCGTTACCAGGGACGAATCGCGCGAGATGGTCTATGGCATGCCCTATGAGGACTGGAAGAATCTTCACCAGAACGAGGCCTCGCCTGTGCAAAAGGCTGCTTTTGAACTGAACAACCCACACAAATAGCCCGGCTTGCCCCGAACAGGCTTGACCGTGACGCCGCTTCGCGGCAGTCACGTGCATCCAAAATTAATCACCGGAAAATCAGGAGAACACGATGTCTGATGCTCATGGCGTCGCCCGCGATCAGCTTCGCGCTTTCATCGAGCGCATTGAACGGCTGGAAGAAGAAAAGAAGACCATCGCCGACGATATCAAGGACGTCTATGGCGAAGCCAAGGGAATGGGCTTCGACACCAAGATCCTGAAGAAGGTCGTGGCGCTGCGCAAGAAGGACGAGCAGGAGCGCATGGAAGAGGAAGCAATCCTCGACACCTATCTGCACGCGCTCGGGATGATCGAGGCGCCGCCGGAAGGCTGATCCGCCGGCATACTGATGTCGACCAAGCCGCCGGGCCTTCGCCCGGCGGCTTTTCTTTTGCTTAGAATCCGCTTGGCCAAACGGCCATCTTGCCCGATCGAAGCAGCCAAAAGAAAAACCGCCGGATCGCTCCGGCGGTTTTTCGATATTTCCGTGATTGGCCGGCTCAATTCGTGTTGAACTTGCGCACTTCCATGAAGTTCACAGCCGTGCCGCTGAAGCGGGCCGGGTCGACCGAGGCGGTCTTGATATTGAAGCCCTCGGCGTAGACGGCGGTCGGCTGGGCGCGCATCGTCTGGCTGACGAAACGCGGCGCCTTGACCTGCTTGGAAGCCATTTCGAGCCGAGCGTTGGTAAGCGCCCACTGCGAAATCATCTTTTCCGTCAGCTTCGGCTCGGTGCGCACCGTCGTGCGGCTGGCATCCGCTGCTGCGGCTTCCTTCTGCGTCGGGCGACCACCCTTGGTGGGAAGGCCCTGTGCCACGGCGCTTTCGGCGGCCGGCTCGTCGAAACCATCGCCGAAGCTTGCCGACTTGGTCATCGGCGCCAAAGCTGCAAGCTCGAGCGGCGGCTTTGCAGCCGGCTTTTGCGTCATCGCGGCGTTGATCGCCTGCTCCACCGTGACCGGCCCCTTCGACGCGATCTCGCTTTCACCCTCATTCCGCTGCTGCTCGAGCGCATCGGCGACGGCAGGAGACAGCGCGTCCTGATCGGCTTCGTCGGCATCTGCTTCCGGATCGGCATCGGCGGCGGCAAGCAGGTTCTCGGCAACGGAGGGGCGTTCGATCGGCGTCGGAACCGGCAATCCGTTCGCACCCGTCAGCACGCTAGGATCGACGGACGCGACCTCGGCGTCGCCGGGCGCGCGGCGCGGGCCGAGAAGCGAGGGAACCGGAATGCTGTAGGCGCTGAGATCGGCGAATTGCTGCGGCGGCGCCTGGTCGGCCGGAAGGGCCGCCGCAAGAGCCTGCTGTGCGGCATTACCCGAAGGCGGTGCGACGAGCGCGCTCGCCACTTCGCTGCCGGCCGGCTGACCGCTGAATGCGGGGCGAACCTGCGGCACGGGCGCGTTCAGATCGGCGACTTCGGTCTGCTGCGGCTCGACCGGAGCGGGCTCAGCCGGGGCGGGCTCCGCCTTCGGCGGCGTCGCCTTGGCGACGGCAACAGGCGTCGAATCATCCGACTCGTCTTCCTGCTCGTCCGCTCCGCCGCCAAACAGCGCGGCAAACAGCGTCTTATGTTTTGGCGCCGATTCGGAAGCGCTGGCGATCTCTATCTGCGTGCCGCTGGCGCGGCGCTTATAGTCGGCCATCGCCTGCTGGTAGCCCGGTAGCGGCTTGCCGTCAGCCGGAATATGAATGGTATTGCCGTTGGGGAAGAGCCGGACCAGCTCGTCGCGGCTCATGCGCGGCCAGGCGCGAACACCACCGACATCCATGTGCACGAAGGGCGAGCCCGACTTCGGATAGAAACCAACGCCACCGACCTGCATCTTCATGCCGATGGCGCGCAGCGTCGCCAGCTTGACGTCGGGAATGAAGAAATCCATCGCCTTGCCGAGCATATGCTGGCTCTTTTCGGCGACCCCGGAATTGCGCGAGCGGCCGCGCAGCATCTCGTTGGTTCCCGGCGAACGGAAACCGCAGACGACGTTGATATAGTCCCTCGAACCGCTCTGGCGATAGACTTCCCAGATCAGGTCGAACAGGCGCGGGTCCATCTTCGTCGGCTGGTTCTTGCGCCAGTCGCGCAGGAAGCGGTTCAGCTGCTCCAGACCCTTGGGGTCGAACTTGCCGTTGCGCTTGTAGGTGATGACGGCTTTTTCGCCGGTATGAATGAAATAGAGCTTCAGGCTGCGGGTGTCGCCCGCTGCCTGCGAAGGTGTACCAACGAATACCGGTGAGGAAACCGCAAGCGCAAGAAGGGCGGCCGCTACCGTCCTTATTGCCTTTCCGCAAATGTTGGCGCCCAACGAACGCCAGCTCAAGCGCGAAGGCTTAGAATTCCCATTCAGATTCGGCAACTCGATCCCCGTCAGACAGACAATGTCCCGTACTGTCTCAGATGACTGTCAAATGCGGTCACACGATGGCAAAAATGCCACACATGATCAACCTTTTCTTTACATAGTGAACGAGCCACTAACAAGTGGTTTATGACCGGTAACAAATCGTGGTTGCCTTAGTCTTAACAAAAAGCGCTTAAGCCGCATCTTTCTGGGGATTATCGGGATCGATACCGTAATCCTTGAGCTTGCGATAAAGTGTGGATCGGCCAATGCCGAGCTTCCGTGCCACTTGACTCATCTGCCCGCGATAGAATTTGAGTGCGAATCGGATGAGTTCTTCCTCGACATCGGCAAGCTTGCGCACATCTCCGGCGGGATTGACGCTGGCGATCGCGTTTTCCGAGGCTTCGGACAGGCGGTGGTGGTGCACCTCCCCCGATATCGACGCCCGGAACTCCTCACCATAGCTATCGTCGGGATCGAGGCCGGTATTGTCGGCAACCAGCGCCAGGTGATCCACCACCTCGTATTCCGGAAGCTGGGCAGCGATCTGCGGGAAGTCCGCTTCGGTCAGCTCCGGCCCTTCGGCCAGAACGACCGCGCGGAAGATCGCGTTTTCGAGCTGGCGGATATTGCCCGGCCAGTCATAGGCGGTCAGCAACGCCAGCGCGCCTGAGTTCACCGTCATACGGCGGCCGCTCTTCTGTTCGCTGGAGAAGCGATCGGCAAAGACGCGCACCAGATTGGGAATATCTTCCTTGCGTTTGCGCAGCGCCGGAATGGTGATCGGGAAGACATTGAGGCGATAGTAGAGATCCTCGCGGAAATGGCCGTTCTTGACCTCCTCGATCAGATCCTTGTTGGTCGCCGAGATCAGTCGGACATTGACCTTATGCGCGGTGCGCGCACCGACGGTCTCGATTTCGCCCTGCTGCACGGCGCGCAGGAGCTTCACCTGGACTTCGAGCGGCAGGTCGCCGATCTCGTCGAGGAAAATGGTGCCGCCGTCGGCTTCCATGAATTTGCCGATATGGCGTTCGGTCGCGCCGGTAAACGCGCCCTTCTCGTGACCGAAGAGAATGCTCTCGACGAGATTATGCGGGATCGCCCCGCAATTGACGGTGACGAAGGGCTTGTTCGAGCGGTCGCCGCCGGACTGAATGGCGCGCGCCACCAGCTCCTTGCCGACGCCGGATTCGCCTTCGAGCACGACGGGAATGTTGGATTGGGCCGCCCGCTGGGCGAGATCGATGACGCGGATCATCGCCGGGCTTGCCGATACGATGTCGTCGAAGCCGACCGAGCCTGAGCGCGACCGGCGTCCGGCCCGCGCCTTGACCTCGCGCTGGTCGAGTTTCATCGCGTTCGAGATCGACGTGGCGATGCGTTCAGGCGAGACCGGCTTGACGACGAAATCGAAGGCGCCGGCGCGCATTGCCTGCACCACCGTTTCGATACCGCCCTGGCCCGTCTGCACGATGACCGGGATCTGCGTGCCGAACTCGTGGAGCGCGTCGAGGAATTCGAGGCCGGTCATCTCCGGCATCATCAGGTCGAGCACGATGACGTTGAAAAGGCCGCCGTCGCGTTTGACCATTTCCAGGCCGATACGGCCGTTCTCCGCCTGGTGCACGACATGGCCGTGACGCTCGATTGCGTTCTTGAGCAGGCGGCGCTGCACCGGGTCGTCCTCGACCACGAGGATTTGCCCTGCTCCCTTGAGCTCATTGTAACCGGTCATTGTCGCCTCACTTCATGCGAAACCATAAAGCGCACTCTGACAGAAAGGCTTGAACATCCAGTTTTGAGAAACAATTGCATTTTAACGATTGGAACGGGTCATTTTCATGCCGAAGCGACGCCTTTCATGCGCCGAAAATCCCTTGATGCGGGGGCTTCTCACGCTTACAGCGCCGCGCGTCTTTTCAGACGCGCAAAGGACGCTGTAACACTTTGAACCTGCGCATCGTGCTTTCCGAAAATCGATTCCGATTTTCGGGCCGATGCGCTAGACAATCAGACCTGTTATGAAAGTGGAGAGGAATTGCACCCATGAAAATCAAGCTCCCGCACGCCCGCCTTCTTTTGTCGGCAGCAGCGCCAGCTGGAGCCGCCGATCCGGCGCTCGGCGATCTGCCGGTCTGGAAGCTGCAAGATCTCTACCCCTCCGCCACGTCGACCGCTTTCGTCGCCGACATGGAAAAGGCCGGCAAGGCCGCAATCGCCTTTGAAGAAAAATGGAAGGGCAAACTCGCTGAGGCCGCGACGAAGACTGGTGCCGAGGGCATCGGCGCGGCGCTGAAGGAATATGAGGCGCTTGACGATATCATCGGCCGCCTCGGCTCCTTTGCCGGCCTCACCTATTTCTCCGACACCACCAACCCGGCAAACGGCAAGCTCTACGGCGACGTGCAGGCCAAGATCACCGAATTTTCCGGCCACCTCCTGTTTTTCGCGCTGGAGCTGAACCGCATCGACGACGCGGTGGTCGACGCCTGCATGGCGAGCGATTCCGCCGCCGGACACTATCGCCCTTGGCTGCTCGATCTCAGGAAGGACAAGCCCTACCAGCTCGACGACAGGCTGGAACAGCTCTTCCTCGAGAAGTCGATGACATCGGCCGCCGCCTTCAACCGCCTCTTCGACGAAACCATGGCGGAACTTCGCTACGACATCGATGGCGAGAAAGTGCCGCTCGAAGTGGCGCTGAACAGGCTGCAGGAAAAGGACCCTGAAGTCCGCCGCAAAGCGGCTATGGCGCTCGCCGAAACCTTCAAGGCGAATATCCGCACTTTCACGCTGATCACCAACACGCTTGCCAAGGACAAGGAGATCGCCGATCGCTGGCGCGGCTTCGAAGACATCGCCGACAGTCGCCACCTGGCAAACCGGGTGGAGCGCGAGGTCGTCGATGCGCTGGCCGCGGCCGTCCGTGAAGCCTATCCCCGCCTTTCGCATCGCTATTACAAGATGAAGGCGAAATGGCTCGGCATGGAGCAGATGAATTTCTGGGATCGCAACGCGCCGCTGCCGGAAACCTCCAGCGCCATCATCTCCTGGCCGGAGGCAAAGGACACGGTGCTTTCGGCCTACAGCAATTTCGCCCCGGAGATGGCTGCCATCGCCAAGCGCTTCTTCGACGAACAATGGATCGACGCCCCGGTCCGTCCCGGCAAGGCGCCAGGCGCCTTCGCCCATCCGACGGTTCCCTCGGCCCATCCCTATGTGCTCGTCAATTATATGGGCAAGCCGCGCGACGTAATGACGCTTGCCCATGAACTCGGGCACGGCGTGCACCAGGTTCTCGCCGGTGCGCAAGGGGCGCTGATGTGCCAGACGCCGCTGACGCTTGCCGAAACCGCGTCCGTCTTCGGCGAGATGCTGACCTTCCGCGCGCTTCTGCAAAAGACCACCGACACGCGCGAGCGCAAGGCGATGCTCGCCCAGAAGGTCGAGGACATGATCAACACGGTCGTGCGCCAGATCGCCTTCTACGAATTCGAGCGCAAGCTCCACACCGCCCGCAAATCAGGCGAACTGACAGCCGACGACATCGGTGAACTCTGGCTCTCCGTCCAGTCGGAAAGCCTCGGGCCGGCGATCAACATTTCGGAGGGTTACGAGACCTACTGGGCCTATATCCCCCACTTCATCCACTCGCCCTTCTATGTCTACGCCTATGCCTTTGGCGATTGCCTGGTGAATTCGCTCTATGCCGTCTACCAGAAGGCCGAGAAAGGCTTCCAGGAGAAGTATTTCGAACTGCTGAGGGCCGGCGGCACCAAGCATCACTCGGAATTGCTGAAGCCTTTCGGCCTCGACGCCACCGATCCGTCGTTCTGGAGCCAGGGCCTGTCGATGATCGAAGGGCTGATCGACGAGTTGGAAGCGTTGGATAGAGGCTGAGATCTCTTCTCCAAAGGCGGAAGGGCAGCAACGGGTCTCTTCTCCCCTCGGGAGAAGGTGCCGGCAGGCGGATGGGGGGCGACACGGCTGAACCTGTCCTTCGCATGTGCTCAGGACGTCGCTCCGCTCCGCCCGCTCATCTGCCCTTTGGGCATCTTCTCCCCCGTGGGGAGAAGCGGAAAAATGCCTCACGCTCCCATTGGATTTTGAGCAATGAGGAGCAGAACAAATTGAAAGCGGCGCGTGGCTGACCAACCCTACATTCTCTTCCGCGACGACACGACCGGACAGGTGATGCTTTTCGCCGAGCCGGCCGAGATCATCGTTGCCAGCACGCGCGCCGAGTTCTTTGCGGGTCTTACCCGGATGGAGCAGGCCAAGGCCGAGGGCAAATGGCTTGCCGGCTATATGGCCTACGAGGCCGGATACTTCTTTGAGGAGAAACTCGCCCCCTTCGCTGGGGAACACCGCGAAACACCGCTGCTTTGCTTCGGCGTCTTCGATGCGCCGCAGCCGGATGCGCATCCGCTTGCCCAGCCCAAACAGCGTCTCGAAAACGAGGAATTCCTCACTGCTCCGAAAGCTGCCTGGGATTTCGCTATATATAAGGAGCGCTTCGACCGCCTCCACCAGCATCTGCGGCTCGGCGACGCCTATCAGGCGAACCTCACCATGCCGGTCGAAGCCCGCTGGAACGGCGATCCCCGTGCCGCCTTCTGGTCGCTGATCGAACGCCAGCCGGTCAAATACGGCGCGCTGGTTGATCTCGGCGGTCCGGTCATCCTTTCGCGGTCGCCCGAGCTTTTCTTCCGCACCGACGAACAGGGCTGGATCGAGACCCATCCGATGAAGGGTACGGCGAAACGCGGCGCCACCGCCGCCGAGGATGCCGAAATCATCGAGGCCATGCGCCGCGATATCAAGACGCAGGCGGAAAACCGCATGATCGTCGATCTCCTGCGCAACGATATCTCCCGCATCACCGAAGTCGGCACGCTCGACGTCCCGAAGCTTTTCGACATCGAGACCTATCCGACCGTCCACCAGATGGTGAGCCATGTGCAGGCAAGGCTCCGCCCCGATCTTTCGATCCGCGACATCTTTTCCGCGCTTTTTCCCTGCGGCTCGATCACCGGCGCGCCAAAGATGCGGGCAATGGAAATTCTCCATGCGCTCGAGGATGCCCCGCGCGACGCCTATTGCGGCGCAATCGGCATGATCTCGCCCGCCGGCGCCATGCGTTTTTCCGTCGCCATCCGCACCATCACGCTTTTTGAGGGCGGCAGGGCCGTCTTCAATGTCGGCGGCGGCATCGTCTTCGATTCGACCGCCGAGGCCGAATATGAGGAATGCCTGCTCAAGGCCCGCTTCGCTGTCGGCGATCATTGGATTGCACGATGATCGATTTTTCGTTGATCGAGACGCTGCGCTGGCAGCCGGGCGAGGGCTTCATCCGGCGGCAGTTGCATCTCGCCCGGCTTTCCCGCTCCGCCGGTCGCCTCGGCTTCCCGCAACCGGTCGACGCGGCGGCCAAGCTCGACCAAGCCGTTGCAGGCGCTACCGGTCCGCTGCGCATCCGCCTGACTTTCGACGCGCAAGGCCGCATCGAGGTGACGAGCGCCGCTTTCGTGCCGCTGGCGCCCGATACCACCTGGATCGTCCGCCTCGCCGAGACCCGTCTGGATTCCGCCGACAGGCTGCTTCGGGTCAAGACCACACGCCGTGCCGTCTACGAGAGAGCCCGCGCCGAATATGGGCCCTATGAGGCCGATGAAGTCATCCTGTTGAACGAGCACGACGAAGTCTGCGAGGGCACCATCACCTCGATCTTCCTCGACGACGGGAGCGGCATTCTGCGCACCCCGCCCATCTCCTGCGGCCTGCTCGCCGGCGTGCTGCGCACCGAACTCATCTGCCAGCGCAGGGCCCGCGTCGGCCGCCTCACGCTTGCCGATCTCGATGCCGGCACGCTTTATATCGGCAACTCGCTGCGTGGCCTGATCCGCGCAAACCTTCTGAGGCACTCACCATGTTCATTCTCTCCCTCACCTATCTCAAGTCCAACGATGAAGCCGACGGGCAGATGGAGCCGCATATGGCCTGGGTGAAGGAGGGTTATGCGAAGGGTTGGTTCCTCGCCTCCGGCCGCAAGGTGCCGCGCACCGGCGGCGTCATCCTGGCGATCGGCGAGCGCGCTGGGATCGAGGCCTATGTCGCCGCCGATCCCTTCACCATCCACGGCATCGCCGAATACGAAATCACCGAGCTTGCCGTAACGACGGTGGTCGAAGGGCTGGAAATCCTGAAGCGCTGAATCTACGCGAACCGATCGTGGATAGTCGCGCCGGCCTCCATCGCCCGACCGATATTTGGCCTTTCCCCGTCAACGCTCTTTATTGTGACGTCGTTTTGTGATTAGAGCCGGTCACCTCGCACTCTCTGCGGCAATTTCAAATAATTCTTCGGGCTGAACGCCTTCGTCGCCTTCCACAGGAGAAAAGAATGACGGAACAGAACTATCCGGTATATGCCGAAATTACCGGTCCGATCGTGATGATCGGCTTTGGCTCCATCGGCCGCGGCACCCTGCCCCTGATCGAGCGCCATTTCAAATTCGACAAGAGCCGGATGGTCGTCATCGACCCGCGCGAAGATCCCTCTGACATGGAGATCCTGAAGAAGCACGGCGTTCGCCACATCAAGGAATATGTCACTAAGGAGAATTACAAGGAACTGCTGAAGCCGCTGCTGACGGAAGGCGAAGGCCAGGGTTTCTGCGTCAACCTCTCGGTCGACACCTCCTCGCTCGACCTCATCAAGCTCTGCCGCAAGCATGACGTGCTCTACGTCGACACCGTCGTCGAACCCTGGCTCGGCTTCTATTTCGACAAGGGTATGAGCAATGCCGACCGCACCAACTATGCGCTGCGCGAAACCGTGCGCAAGGAAAAGGCGAAGAACCCGGGCGGCGCCACCGCCGTCTCCACCTGCGGCGCCAATCCGGGCATGGTCTCCTGGTTCGTCAAGCAGGCGCTCGTCAACCTCGCCAACGACACCGGCCTGAAATTCGACGAGCCGGACCAGCACGATCGCGAAGGCTGGGCAAAGCTGATGAAGAAACTCGGCGTCAAGGGCGTCCACATCGCCGAGCGTGATACCCAGCGCACCAAGCATCCGAAGCCGCTCAACGTCTTCTGGAACACCTGGTCCGTCGAAGGCTTCATCTCCGAAGGCATGCAGCCGGCCGAACTCGGCTGGGGCACCCATGAAGAGTGGATGCCGAAGAATGCCAAGAAGCACAAGAAGGGCAACAAGGCGGCGATCTACCTGGAACAGCCGGGCGCCAACACCCGCGTGCGGACCTGGTGCCCGACGCCCGGCCCGCAATATGGCTTCCTCGTCACCCACAATGAGTCGATCTCGATCGCCGACTATTTCACCGTGCGCGACAAGGACGGCGAAGTGACCTTCCGCCCGACCTGCCACTATGCCTACCACCCGGCCAACGACGCCGTGCTCTCGCTGCATGAGATGTTCGGCAATGGCGGCACCCCGCAGCCGGTCCATCACGTTCTCGACGAGGACGAGCTGGAGGACGGCATCGACGAACTCGGCGTCCTGCTCTACGGTCATGAGAAGAACGCCTACTGGTACGGCTCGCGGCTGTCGCTGGAAGAAACCCGCCGCATCGCGCCCTACCAGAACGCCACCGGCCTGCAGGTCACATCAGCCGTTCTCGCCGGCATGGTCTGGGCGCTGGAAAACCCGACAGCCGGCATCGTCGAAGCCGACGAGATCGACTACAAGCGCTGCCTCGAAGTGCAGATGCCCTATCTCGGCCCGGTCGAAGGTCATTACACCGACTGGACACCCCTCGACGGCCGTCCGGGCCTCTTCCCGGAAGATATCGACACCAAGGATCCGTGGCAGTTCCGGAACATTCTGGTTCGCTGAGATCATTTCCTCGGCTTTGACAATGCCCGCCGCAAGGCGGGCATTTTTGTAACGCCTGCTGTCTAAATGCTGGCCGCTGCCCCTCCAAGGCTTGCCTTCAAGCCGGGCGCGCGCCATGTTTTGCCCGAACTTGGCGGGTGTCCGCCGCGCCGATTCGCCGGGAGAAGCCTTATGAAAATCAGAACTGGTCTCGTTCTTGTCGGCGCAGCCGCCGCTCTTGCCGCCTGTGTTTCATCGGAGCCGCGTCGCCTGCCGGTTGCAACCGCACCCGTCGCCACCGGCGTCGAAGGCAATTGGAGCGATCCGAACGGCATCGTTTCCACCTTCCAGGGCGGCACTTTCACCACCCGCACCACCGATAGCAACCAGCTTCTCGCCTCAGGCACCTATATCAACACTTCGCCGACCCTGGTGGAGATCAACATGACCTCGCTGGTGCGCAAGACCCAGTCCAAGGTCAATTGCGCTCTCGTCAATCCGAGCCAGTTGAACTGCACCTCCGATTCCGGCGCACAGTTCACGCTTTCCCGCCGCGGCTGAAAGATGAGGCGATAGGCTAGGCACACCATGCGGGCCTTCGCCTTTTACCTCGTTCTGCTGCTTGCAATGCCGCTTGCGGCACTTGCCGTTATTTTGCCGGCCAATGTCTATCGTGCCCAGGGCATCGCCGCTCCCGATTGCGACGGGCCGCTGCAGGTGTTGATCTTCGCCGTACCGGCAATCCTGATTTATGGTGCGGGCGCATTTCTGGTCTACCGGACCGGCCGGCGCTTTCATCGCCTCTTTGCCCTTTTCTGTTTGGTCATCGCGCTGGCGACAGTTCCGAATATTGCCGAGGCCGTACACGAACTCTACCGAAACGCGGCCGATGGCGAATGCCAGGGATAAGCAGCCCGGCTTTTTTGCCCTGTCCCCTTGGAAAGCGCCCTGCCTGGCCCAGCTTTCTCTTGCGGTTGCACATCGTCTGATGGAACAATCCGAAGGCCGGGCAATCGCCCCGGCGCACAATGAAAGGGAACGGCGAGGGATCAGGGGAATCTTTCGCCTCAATCAGGAGAACAGGGATGACGAAGTCTTTCAGCTTCGGTCTTTTGACCGCGTCCATGCTGGCGCTGAGCGCGGGCGCCGCCTTTGCGGATTACGAACTTAATATTCTTCATATCAACGATTTCCATTCGCGCATCGAATCGATCAACAAATTCGACTCCACCTGCTCGGCCGAGGAGGAAGGCAAGAAGGAATGCTTCGGGGGTGCTGCCCGCCTGAAGACCGCGATCGACCAGCGCCGTCAGGCGCTATCCGGCAAGAACGTCGTCCTCCTGAACGCCGGCGACAATTTCCAGGGCTCGCTGTTCTACACGACCTACAAGGGAGCGGCCGAAGCCGAATTCCTCAACCTGATGAAGTTCGACGCCATGACCGTCGGCAATCATGAATTCGACGACAGCGAGGACGGGCTTGCGACCTTCCTCGACAAGGTGCAGTTCCCTGTCGTGACGGCGAACGTCAAGGCGACGGCTGCCTCTAAGCTCGGCGACCGCATCAAGCCCTCGCTGGTGCTTGATGTCGGCGGCCAGAAGATCGGCATCGTCGGCGCCGTCACCAATGATACCCCCGAGCTGTCCTCCCCCGGTCCGAACGTCACGATATCAGATGACGTCCAGGCCATTACGTCAGCCGTCCAGGATCTGAAGGGCCAGGGCGTCAACAAGATCATCGCGCTGACCCATGTCGGTTATCCCCGCGATCTCGCCCTGATCGCCAAGATTCCGGACGTCGATGTCGTCGTCGGCGGCCACTCCCATAGCCTGCTCTCCAACACCGATCCGAAGGCCGAAGGCCCCTATCCGACGATGGTCGACAATCCCGGCGGCTACAAGGTGCCGGTCGTCCAGGCCGCTTCCTACAGCAAGTATCTCGGCGATCTCGTCGTCAATTTCGACGACAACGGCGTCGTCAAGGATGCCAAGGGCGATCCAATCCTGATCGATTCCACCTTCACGCCCGATCCGGCTGTCATTACCCGCATCGCCGAACTGGCAAAGCCGATCGAGGAACTGCGCAACAAGGTCATCGGCTCCTCCGAAAGCCCGATCGAGGGCGATCGCAAGGTCTGCCGCGTCAAGGAATGCTCGATGGGCAATCTGGTGGCTGACGCCATGCTCGACCGTACGAAGAACCAGGGCGTCACCATCGCCGTCCAGAACGGCGGCGGCCTGCGCGCGTCGATCGACGGCGGCGAGGTCACCCAGGGCGAGGTCATCACCGTCCTGCCTTTCCAGAACACGCTCGCCACTTTTGAATTGACCGGCGCAGACGTCGTCAAGGCGCTCGAAAACGGCGTCAGCCAGATCGACCAGAGCGCCGGCCGCTTTCCGCAGGTCGCCGGCCTGAAATTCTCCTTCGACCCGTCGAAGCCCGCGGGCAGCCGTGTCAGCGATGTTCAGGTGAAGGACGGCGCCAATTTCGCGCCGATCGATTCGGCCAAGACCTACAAACTCGCCACCAACAACTTCATGCGGGCCGGCGGCGACGGCTATTCGATCTTCAAGGAGGGCCAGAACGCCTATGATTTCGGCCCGGATCTTGCCGATGTGACTGCGGCATACGTCGCCGCGCATTCGCCCTATAAGCCATACACGGATGGCCGCATCGCGGAACTGGCGCAGGCAGCGCCGGCCCCCTCCGCTTCCGAACCGGCGCCTGCTGCACCGGCTGCTCCTGCTCCATCCACAGAGCCGGCTCCCGCACCCGCTGCACCGGCACCTGCCGCTCCGGCACCAGCAGCCCCCGCGCCCGCTGCGGAACCCACACCGGCGCCGGCAGCCTCCGCACCTGCCGCAACGACGCCGTCCACCCACGTCATTGCCGCCGGCGACACATTCTGGGATCTCGCCGTAACCTTCTATGGCGACGGCACGTTGTGGCGGAAGCTGTCGGATGCCAACGGCAAGCCGAACCCACGTCACCTGACGGTTGGCAAGGAGATCGAGGTTCCCGCCAAGTAAGACGATTTGTCCCGATGCCACTGGCCGGTCCGGGGTTTCCCGGGCCGGCTTTTCTTTCTATAGGGTGAACCACGATCTCCAGGCTGCGTATGAGCTGACGAGACAAAAAAAGCGTTGGGGCCAGAATGACAGCAGATATTTCACTCCGCCCGGCGGACCATCCGGCCGTAAAATCAGGCAAGGTCGGTGTCCTGCTGGTCAATCTCGGCACGCCCGATGGCACCGATTACACGTCGATGCGCCGCTATCTCAGGGAATTTCTGACCGATCGCCGCGTCATCGAATGGTCGCCCTGGAAGTGGTACCCGATCCTGTTCGGCATCGTGCTCAACACCCGCCCGCAGAAGGTCGGCAAGGCCTATGAGCTGATCTGGAATAAGGAGAAGAACGAAAGTTATCTCCGCACCTACACCCGCAACCAATCGGAGCTGATGGCCGAGCGCCTGAAGGATCTTGATAGCGTCAAAGTCGACTGGGCGATGCGCTATGGTACGCCGTCGATCGCTTCGCGCATCGACGCGCTGAAGCAAGAGGGATGCGACCGTATCGTGCTCTTCCCGCTTTATCCGCAATATGCGGCGGCAACGACCGCCACCGTCAACGACAAGGCCTTCCAGAAGCTGCTCTCTATGCGCTGGCAGCCGGCGCTGCGCACCGTGCCCGACTATCACGACGACGAGACCTATATCGAGGCACTCGCCAGTTCCGTCGAAAGACATCTTTCGACGCTCGACTGGAAGCCCGAGATGCTGCTCGCCTCCTTCCACGGCATCCCCATGTCCTATTTCAAGCAGGGTGATCCCTATTACTGTCAATGCCAGAAGACCGGCCGGCTGCTGCGCGAGCGGCTCGGATTGACCGAGGAAAACTTCATGGTCACCTTTCAGTCCCGCTTCGGGCCGGAGGAATGGCTGCAGCCCTATACCGACAAGACGGTGGAGAAGCTCGCCAAGGACGGCGTCAAGCGCATCGCCGTCATCAATCCGGGCTTCGTCTCCGACTGTCTGGAGACGCTCGAGGAGATCGCCGAGCAGGCTGCCCATTCTTTCCATGAGAACGGTGGAGAGAAGTTCGCGCATATCCCCTGCCTCAACGACGGCGAGGACGGCATGAAGGTGCTGGAAAAGGTCGTGCGCCGCGAATTGCAGGGCTGGACCTGAGAGATCTTTTCAGAAAGCATCGCCGCACGGATAGCTGGCGAAGATCCAAATAACCCAACCGAGAGGAAACCTCCACCTCACACGGATGTGTAGCATCCATACGGCATTTCTTCCTCGCAAAGAACATGCTACCCCACCACATCAGTGTATGGGCGCATGCGCCGATAGGAGGAATTCTTCATGTTGTTCGGCGGCTTCGACATTGTCGTCATCGTGCTGGTCATCTTCGTCATCCTCGTGCTCTTTGCCGGGATCAAGACCGTGCCGCAGGGCTACCGCTATACGATCGAGCGCTTCGGGCGGTATACCCGCACGCTGGAGCCCGGCCTCAACCTGATCACCCCGTTCATCGAGCGCGTCGGCGCCAAGCTGAACGTGATGGAACAGGTGCTGAACGTGCCGACCCAGGAGGTGATCACCAAGGACAATGCCTCGGTTTCGGCGGATGCCGTCTCCTTCTATCAGGTGCTGAACGCCGCCCAGGCCGCCTATCAGGTCTCCAACCTCGAAAACGCCATCCTCAATCTCACCATGACCAATATCCGTTCGGTCATGGGTTCGATGGATCTCGACGAACTGCTTTCCAACCGCGATGCGATCAACGACCGGCTGCTGCGCGTCGTCGACGAGGCCGTGCATCCCTGGGGCATCAAGGTCACCCGCGTCGAGATCAAGGACATCCAGCCGCCGCGCGACCTCGTCGACGCGATGGCCCGCCAGATGAAGGCCGAGCGCGAGAAGCGGGCGCAGGTGCTGGAGGCCGAAGGCTCGCGCAACGCGCAGATCCTCCGAGCCGAAGGCGCCAAGCAATCCGCCATTCTCCAGGCCGAAGGCCAGCGCGAGGCCGCCTTCCGCAACGCAGAAGCCCGCGAACGCCTGGCCGAAGCCGAAGCCAAGGCGACGAAAATGGTCTCCGAGGCGATCGCCGCCGGCGACATCCAGGCGATCAACTATTTCGTTGCGCAGAAATACACCGAAGCGCTCACCTCGATCGGTTCGGCGCCCAATTCCAAGATCGTCATGATGCCGATGGAAGCCTCTTCCATCTTGAGTTCGCTCGGCGGCATCGGCGCCATTGCCCGCGAGGTCTTCGGCGATGCCGGCAACAGCCCGGCAACCCCGCCGCCGCTGCCGCCGCGTCCGCGCCCCGCACCGGCGCGCTCGACGCCGCCGATCAATCCGTCGACTCCCAATCCTTTCAATCCCGATCAGGAGCGATAAGCCATGCTGGCGAAGATCATCGCCGAACTCGGTCCGTGGAGTTGGTGGGTCGCAGGCCTCGTGCTGCTCGCCGCGGAAATGATCGTACCCGGCTTCTTCCTAGTCTGGATCGGCCTTGCCGCCTTGATCGTCGGCGCGCTGTCGCTGCTCTTCTGGGACAGCGCCTTCTGGGTCTGGGAATTGCAGGCGATCCTTTTTGCGCTGCTCGCCGTTGCCACGACCTTCGCCGGCCGGCGGCTGACGCTGCGCAATGCAACGACCGACGAGCCCTTCCTCAATCAGCGCGGCGCGAGCCTCGTCGGCCGCACGGCGACGCTGCACGAACCGATCCGCGAGGGCCGCGGCCGCATCCGCCTCGACGATACGCTATGGCAGGTGATGGGACCGGACCTGCCGGTGGGAACACAGGTGAAGGTGGTTTCAAGCAACGGCCGCGACCTGACGGTCGAGCCCATCTGATCAAACGAGCTTGATCGAACGAGCTTGATCAGGCGACGCCGATGCGCAGCAGGTCGTGGAAATGCACCAGTCCGACCGGCCGGCGGTCGTCGTCGATGACGATCAGCGCGCCGATATGATGCTGGTTGAGCAGCGCCAGCGCCGCGGTCGCCAGTATCGTCGGCTTCACCGTCTTCGGCGTCTTGGTCATGATATCGTCGACCGCGAGCTCGGCCAGATTGCGGGTCAGATTGCGCGCCATATCGCCTTCGGTGACGATACCGCAAAGCCGGCCATCCTCATCCAGCACGCCGACGCAGCCGAAATGCTTGCGCGATAACACCGTGATCGCCTCCGGCATCGGCGTGCCCTTGGCAACGAGCGGCAGCCGCTCGCCGGTATGCATGATATCGGCGACATGCATCAGGCTGGCGCCCAGCTTGCCGCCGGGATGGAAGACATGGAAATCCGTGGCGGTAAAGCCGCGCGCTTCCAGGAGCGCCACTGCCAGCGCGTCGCCGAGCGCAAGCTGCATCAGCGTCGAGGTCGTCGGCGCCAGCCCATTGGGGCAGGCCTCCTGTTCGTTCGGCACAAGAAGGACGATATCGGCGGCGGTCGCCAGCGAGGAACGGTCGCTGCAGGTGATTGCGATCAGCGGAATGGAGAAGCGCCGGGTGAAGGAGATGATGCTCTTGAGCTCGGCGCTCTCGCCGCCTTTGGAAATCGCCAGCACGACATCGTCGCGCTCGATCATGCCGAGGTCGCCGTGATTGGCTTCGGCCGCATGCACGAAAAAGGCAGGTGTCCCGGTTGAAGCGAATGTCGCCGCGAGCTTGGCCCCGATATGGCCGCTCTTGCCGACGCCGGTGACGATGACGCGGCCGGAGATGTCGCCGATGACTTCGACGGCCCGTGTCAGAGGATCGGCCAAGCCATTGTCAAGGGCCCGTTCCAGCGCTTCAAGACCGCGTCTTTCGGTCTCTATCGTGCGTTTTGCCGATTCGAGCACGCTGTTTTCAACGAGGTTTATCGCTCTTCTGTTCATGAAGTTGCGTTAGACCTTTTCACTTTCCAAGTCCACCCCGCACTCTTTCCGAAATGTGAACGGCGCCCGCTGACGGCAACGAATGATTAACCACAAGGCTTTACCTTTGGGTAAGAACCGAAAGCATGTCAGGCGCGAATTGCATGGGCCAGCCAAAACAGACGAGCAGTGTGACGCCGCTCCGCGCCATGAGCCGTGCCGTCTCTTTTGCCGCGTTCGGAGGCCTGATTCTTGCCCAGACGGCAGCCCTTGCGCAGTCCGCCGCACAGCCGGCAGGGATGGCAAACAGCCGCTCCGCGGCCAATCAGGACAAAAGCACCACGAACAACGCCGCCGCCACCGGTTTCGATGACGAGACCGACGGTGCCGCCGCGCCTGCGGCAAATGGTGCGACCGCGAATGCCGACGATGCCCAGCAGAGGCCAGCCATACCGGATGCGCAGGCCGGCGACGACATTACCGGCTCCATCCTCGACGAGGACATACGCCGGCTGAACACCCGCGAAGCGCCGCTCGACGAGACGCTGCCGCGCCGCAGGGCTGCCACAAGCGCCTCGACGGAGGAAACGCCGGGAATCCCGATCGGCACGTTCGTGCTCCGCCCGAGCGTCACCCAGAGCATCAACACCGAGACCACCAAGGACGGCAATACCCGACAGCGGCGCGCCTTTTTCGAAACAGACGCGGCAGCGACCTTGACCTCCGACTGGGGCCGCCATCAACTGTCCGTAACCTCGGAAGGTGCCTATCAGAGGAATATCAGTGGCGAGGGCGAAGAACAGCCCTCCTTCAAGATCAACAGCGACCTCAGGCTCGATCTTCCCGACGACACCACGGCGCACCTGACCGCCGGTTACAATTTCTACCGCGAGGATACGGACGATCCCGACGCCATCGCCAATGCCGCGCAGCAGTCTGATGTACAGGAATTTTCGGCCGGCGCCTCCGTCCAGCGCGATTTCGGCATTCTACGCGGGACGACGGCCCTTGCCATGACCCGCTCGATTTATTCGGATGCCAAGCTTTCGAACGGCACGACCGTCACCCTCAGCGATCGCGACCAGACGACGGGTACGCTGCGCGGCCGCGTCGGCTACGAGCTGTCCCCCGCGCTCATCCCCTTCATCGAAGCCAACATCGGCCGCACGATCTATGACGAAACGCGCGACTCGGCCGGCTATGAGCGCTCGGGGCACAGCTATGGCGCCAAGGTGGGCGTCGAAGTCGATCTCGGCGAGAAACTGAAGGGTGAAGTCGGCGTCGGTTACGAGCAGGCCGATTTCGAAGACAGCCGCCTGTCCTCGATCGATACGGCGACACTCGATGCAAGCCTGCTCTGGTCGCCGATCCGCGGAACCGACGTCAATTTCGACCTGCAAACCAGCATTCAGCCCTCAACGACTGCCGGTGAGAGCGGCTACGTCTCGCACGCACTGACGACGACGCTCACCCACCAGCTGCGCGACAATCTGGTCGGGACGATGATCGGCGGGGTAATATGGCGCGACTATCCCACGGATAGCACCATCAACGACGAGCTCGTCTATACCGCCGCGACCGGCCTGACCTGGAACATCAACCGCTATCTCGATTTGACCAGCACGCTCGGCTACGAGCTGACGACGCGCAAGGAAGGCACCGACTCGCAGCAATTTCGTGCCGGCGTCGGCCTCAAGCTGAAACGTTAAACGCCGCGCATCCAGCCCGGATGCGCGGCGTTCTGTCACTTCATAATCCAGGCGTAGCCCTTACTTCAGGCCGGCAAGCAATTCCCTGAAGCCGCCTTCGACGGAGGGACGAATATCGGCGCGTTCGAGAGCGAAGGCGACGTTTGCCAGGATGAAGCCGTCCTTGGCGCCGCAGTCGTAGGTCGCGCCGCGGAAGTGGTAACCGGCGAAATCCTGTTCCTTCAGCAGCTTCAGCATGCCGTCGGTGAGCTGGATCTCGTTGCCGGCGCCGCGCTCCTGGGTTTCGAGGATCTTGAAGATCTCCGGCTGCAGGATGTAGCGGCCGTTGATGAAGAAGTTGGAAGGTGCCGTCCCCTTGGCAGGCTTTTCCACCATGCCGGTGATGCGGAAGCCGTCACCGATCGCTTCGCCGACGCCGACGATGCCGTATTTATGCGCCTGGTCGGGCGCGCATTCCTCGACGGCGATGATATTGCCGCCGCTCTGGGCGTAAAGTTCGATCATGCCCTTCATGCAGCCCTTGTCGCCCTTCATGATCATATCGGGCAGCAGCAATGCGAAGGGCTCGTCGCCGACGATCTCGCGGGCGCACCACACGGCGTGGCCGAGGCCGAGCGGCTCCTGCTGTCGGGTGAAGCTCACCGTGCCGGCCTTCGGCAATTGCTGGGCCAGAAGGGTGATCTCCGCCTTCTTGGCGCGCTCGCGCAGCGTCTGTTCCAGCTCGAAATGGATGTCGAAATAGTCTTCGATGACGTGCTTATTGCGTCCGGTGACGAACACCAGATGTTCGATCCCGGCCTCGATCGCCTCATCGACGACATACTGAATGATTGGCTTGTCGACGACGGTCAACATTTCCTTCGGAACAGCCTTTGTCGCCGGCAGGAATCGCGTCCCCAATCCGGCCACCGGAAATACTGCTTTACGAACTTTGTTGTGTTGAGCCACACCGGCCTCCTGCTTCGATCATATCGCTTTGGAAATAGGGCTTTTTAGCCTTAACTAGTATAGAATTGCTACTGTTTTGCAATGGTGACCGCAGCGGTTCGCTATGGTAAAGAATTTGTTGACTCCGTTCCTGTAGTCTTGGTTCTGGCGCGGACATGATGCCTCGCTGTCCCCGGAAACTGAAGATGACGGATACGACTGTCGATGACCCAGAATCACAAAAACTCCCTTCGTGGTCTTGCTCTCGCCCTCATTGTCGCCGCCCAGGTGGGGCTGGTCCCCGACAACGCTAGAGCTGATTCCCGGTTCCAGAAATGGATCGCGGATTTTTACCAAACAGCCGCTCAGAGTGGCATCAGTAAGGCAACTTATCAAAAGGCCTTTTCCGGGGTGAGCGAGCCTGATCCGACCGTGCTCGAAAAGGCCGCCTATCAGCCGGAATTCACCTCGAAGATCTGGGACTATGTCGATTCCCGCGTCAATCCCTACACGGTCAAGATCGGCCGCGAGATGGCCGCCAAACACGCAAGAACACTCGATGCGATCGAGCGGCGATTCGGCGTCGACAAGACCATTCTGCTCGCCATCTGGTCGATGGAATCGAATTACGGCGCGATTCTCGACAAGGACGACCGGCTGCACTATGTGCCGCGCGCGCTGGCAACGCTGGCCTATGCCGATCCGAGCCGCGCCAAATTCGCTAAGAAGCAGCTGGTCGCCGCGCTGAAGATCCTGCAGAACGGTGACGTGCCGGCTCGCGAAATGACCGGCTCCTGGGCCGGCGCCATGGGCCACACCCAGTTCATCCCGACAAGCTACCTGCTTTATGCCGTCGATGCCGACGGCAACGGCCATCGCGATATCTGGAACTCGGTGCCGGATGCGCTGGCGACTTCGGCCAATCTCCTGATGAAGAACGGCTGGGACACCGGCAAGACCTGGGGCTACGAGGTCGTCGTTCCCGCGGCCGCGGCCAAGCAGGCCGGCAAGACCCATACGCTGGCCCAATGGGCAGCGCTCGGCCTGACACGCCCGAACGGCAAGGCCTTCCGCGACGGCGGCACCAAAGCCATGCTGAAGATGCCGGCCGGAGCCGGTGGCCCCGGCTTCGTGATGACCGCCAACTTCTTCACCATCAAGAACTACAATGCCTCGGACAGCTATGCGCTTGCCGTCGGCCTGCTGGCCGACCAGATCGCCGGCTACGGCGGCATGCAGCAGCGCTGGCCGCGCCCGGACGGCGCCCTTGATATCACTGAGAAATTCGAGCTGCAAACGCGTCTGAAGACACTCGGCTATTACAATGGCGAGGTCGACGGCAATTTCGGCTCGGGTTCGAAGGCGGCGATATCAGCCGTGCAGGAGCGCATCGGCATGCAGCCGGACGGCGAGCCCTCCTTGCCGCTTCTGAACGCGCTGCGTCGCTAGATCGGGATGATCCCGGCCGAATCCGCCGGGAAGCTGAACCCGCATTTGGATCAAGAAAGTAGGGCATGACACCGCCCGAAAACCACACACACTTTTCGGCATGCTGCTCTACAACAGCCAGAACCTTGACCTAGATAGCGAGAGTGGACGCTGGCCTACCCCACGTGCAAGATGCCGGCAGATGCGGAACTGCCCATGACGAAGAAAACTGATCGCACCCCAATCCGTTGGCTCATGCTCGCCTTGACGGCGGCTTCGCTATTCGTTGGCGCGCTTGCGCCGATGCAGGTTGCCGAAGCCCAGGAGCAGCGCTACCAGCGCCGGTCGATCCTCGATTTCCTCCTCGGCCGGCGCTATCTCGACGACGCACCGCAGGCGCCTGATGTCCAGCAGCCGAGACGCCAGCAGCGCAAGCGCCCGCCGGCGCAGAAAGCCATCGTCAATACCCGCACCGCGCCGCCGGTCCGCGCTCCCGTGCAGGAGGAGCCGGCGGTGCAGAAGCTCGGCGACGCCCGTAAGATCCTGATCGTCGGCGATTTCCTGGCGAGCGGCCTCGGCGACGGCCTCACCGCCGCCTTCGAGACCTCGCCCGGCGTCGTCGTCGAAGCCCGCGGCAACGTCTCCTCGGGCCTGGTTCGTGACGATTATTACGACTGGCCGGCACAGCTGCCGAAGATGATCGACGAGCTGAAGCCGGCGATGGTCGTCGTCATGATCGGCGCCAACGACCGCCAGCAGATGGTGACCGACACCGCCAAGGAAAAATTCCGCACCGATGGCTGGTTTACCGAATATCGCCGCCGTGTCCTTTCCTTCGGCAAGGAGGTCACCGCCCGCAAGATCCCGCTGCTCTGGGTCGGCCTTCCCGCTTTCCAGTCCGATTCGATGACGGCCGATGCCGTCCAGATGAATCAGCTTTACCGCAACCAGGTTGAAAGCATCGGCGGCGAATTCGTCGACATCTGGGATGGTTTCGTCGACGAAAACGGCACCTTCATCGTCACTGGTTCGGATGTGAACGGCCAGCAGGTGCGCCTGCGCACCTCCGACGGCATTAATCTTACGCAAGCCGGCCGGCGAAAGCTCGCCTTCTATGTGGAAAAGCCGGCCCGGCGTCTTCTCGGCACCCAGGCAAGCCCCGACCTAATTCGCCTCGACTCCAGCAATCTGCCCGGCCTCGGCCTCCCCGCCAATCCGGTCGAACATACCGTGCCGATCAGCCTCTCCGATCCCAATCTCGACGGCGGCGCCGAGCTTCTCGGCGCCAGGCCGCCGCCTGTGGCTTTGACGCGGTCGCCGCGCGACCTCCTGGTCGAGCAGGGCGAAATGACGCCAGCACCTCCCGGCCGCGTTGACGATTACCGCCTGCCTGCCGCAAAGGCGCCGGCCGAAGTCTCGGTCAAATAAAGAGACCGCCCGCTCTGCTGCGCTGGATCAGCGATCAATCGCGGCGGGCGGCATTGTGCTTGCGGTTACAAGCTGCTCTTCGGCGAGCATAAAAGCACATCTCCTGCGTAACAGCGTCCTGCAATTCGGCTAGCTCTAGATCGTAGATCAGTCGGCAACGCGCTGTGCGTGAAGCAGCCTTTCGCTCCCTTCCCGTCTAGGTCGCCGCCTACGGCCAGCTCAAATAATAATGGTTGGAGCCGATAGGCCGAAGAAGGCATCGCTGTCGTCCGTCTGAAGTCGATCCGGCTGCTGACATCGATATCCTTGCCGTTGTCCGAGCTTTGCGGCACGGTTTCCGTGGCAAGCGGTCGCATCACGTCCTGGCGGACGCGCGGCGCTCCATGAAAAAACTCCGCCGAAAGGGCGGAGTTCTTGTCTTCTTGAAGGTGCGAGCGGCCGGCGGTCAGTTCGGCAGGACGGTCGAGCCCATCAATGCCTCGTCGATCGCGCGCGCCGCCTGGCGGCCTTCACGGATCGCCCAGACCACCAGCGACTGACCGCGGCGCACGTCGCCGGCCGTCCAGAACTTGTCGATCGACGTCTTGTAGTCGCGGTCGTTGGCGACGACGTTGGTCGAGCCGCGCTTGTCGGTGTTGAGCGTCAGCTTGCCTTCGAGTTCCTTCAGCACGCTTGATGTGAACGGGCCGCGGAAACCGATGGCGATGAAGGCGAGATCGGCCCGGATGACGAATTCCGTGCCCGGAACCGGCCGCCGGCGCTCATCGACCTCGCAGCACTTGACGCCGGTCAGCACGCCGTCTTCGCCGACGAACTCGAGGGTGGCTACCTGGAATTCCCGCACGGCGCCTTCGGCCTGCGAGGAGGAGGTGCGCATCTTCGTCGCCCAGAACGGCCAGACGGCAAGCTTGTCTTCCTTCTCCGGCGGCTGCGGCCGGATGTCGAGCTGGGTAACCTTGACGGCTCCCTGGCGGAACGCCGTGCCGACGCAGTCCGAAGCCGTATCGCCGCCGCCGACGACGACGATATGTTTGGCGCCGGCAAGGATCGGGTCCGATGGCCAGCCGACGCTGTCGATGTTCTCGCGACCGACGCGACGGTTCTGCTGGACGAGATAGGGCATCGCATCGTGGACGCCCGCAAGCTCGGTGCCGGGAATGCCCGCCTCGCGCGGCGTCTCGGAGCCGCCGCAGTAAAGAACGGCGTCATGATCGGCGAGTAGCTGCTCGACCTTGACATCGACGCCGACATTGACGCCGCAATGGAAGGTGACGCCCTCGCCCTTCATCTGCTCGACGCGGCGGTCGATGAAGTTCTTCTCCATCTTGAAATCGGGGATGCCGTAGCGCAGCAGCCCGCCCGGCTTTGTCTCGCGCTCGTAGACATGCACCTCGTGGCCGGCGCGGCCGAGCTGCTGGGCGGCCGCCATGCCGGCGGGGCCGGAGCCGATGACGGCGACCTTCTTGCCGGTATGCACCGTCGCCGGCTGCGGCCGGATGAAGCCGAGCTCATAGGCCTTGTCGGCGATCGCCTGTTCGACCGTCTTGATGGCAACAGGCGCATCCTCGAGATTCAGCGTGCAGGCTTCCTCGCAGGGTGCCGGGCAGACGCGGCCGGTGAACTCAGGGAAGTTGTTGGTCGAATGCAGGTTCTGGATCGCCGCTTCCCAGTTGTTGTTGTAGACGAGGTCGTTCCAATCGGGAATCTGGTTGTGAACCGGGCATCCGGTCGGGCCGTGACAATAGGGGATGCCACAGTCCATGCAGCGCGCGGCCTGTTTCTGCACTTCCGGGTCCGACATCGGGATCGTGAACTCGCGGAAATGACGGATACGATCCGACGCCGGCTGATACTTCGCTACCTGCCGGTCGATTTCCAGAAACCCTGTTACCTTACCCATGCTTTCGTCCCTTACCCTCATGACCGCCTCACCGCAGCCAATCTGTCTATCGTCAGTCCCGGTATCCGGGGCAAGTTGCTTCTCTTGACCGTCATTGGCGCATATCCCCTGGAAGACATCCGTACGATCTGGACAGGTTTCGCTGCCGGCATGATCGGAGTCATCGAGATATTTTCGTCATCCGTCACCTGCGGTCAGCAGGTGACGGATGTCCCAGTGCAAATCATTCCGCGGCGATGCCCATCCGGCTGCGCTCCATTTCCTCGAGCGCACGGCGGTATTCGACCGGCATGACCTTGCGGAACTTCGGACGGTAGTCGGCCCAGCTGTCGAGGATCTGCTTGGCGCGGGTCGAACCCGTATAGTGCAGATGGTTGGAGATCAGCTGGTAGAGGCGCTCCTCGTCGTGGCGCGTCATGTCGCCGGAAACGTCGACACGTCCCTTGTGCATGAGATCGCCGCCGTGATGATGCAGCTTCTCCAGCATGTCGTCCTCCTCGGGCACCGGCTCGAGTTCGACCATCGCCATGTTGCAGCGGCTGGCGAAATCGCCGGTTTCATCGAGCACATAGGCAACACCGCCGGACATGCCGGCCGCGAAGTTACGGCCCGTGGCGCCAAGCACGACGACGACGCCGCCGGTCATATATTCGCAGCCATGGTCGCCGACACCCTCAACGATGGCGATCGCACCCGAATTGCGCACGGCGAAACGTTCGCCCGCAACACCCCGGAAGTAGCATTCGCCCTCGGTCGCACCGTAAAGCACGGTGTTGCCGACGATGATCGAGTTCTCGGCCACGATCCGTGAATTCTCCGGCGGCCGGATGATGATCTTGCCGCCCGAAAGCCCCTTGCCGACATAGTCGTTGCCGTCGCCGATCAGGTTGAAGGTGACGCCACGCGCCAGGAAGGCGCCGAAGCTCTGCCCCGCCGTACCGCGAAGTGTGACATTGATCGTGTCTTCCTTCAGCCCGCGATGGCGGAAGCGCTTGGCGACCTCGCCGGAGAGCATCGCGCCCGCCGAACGGTCGACGTTCTTGATGCCGACCTCGAAGGCAACGGGTGTCTTGGCGGTCAGCGCCGGCTGTGCCTGCTCGATCAGCACGCGGTCGAGAATATCGTCGATCGGGTGCTGCTGCCGGCTCGTCCAGAAGGTCTCTTCCTTGGCGGCATCGACCTTATGGAAGATGCGGCTGAAGTCGAGGCCCTTGGCCTTCCAGTGCGCCAGCATCTCGTCCTTCTCCAACAGCTCCGAAGCGCCGATGATCTCGTCGAGCCGGGTAAAGCCGAGCGAGGCGAGAATTTCGCGCACTTCGTTGGCGACGAAGAAGAAGTAGTTGATGACGTGCTCCGGCGTGCCCTTGAAGCGCTTGCGCAGCACCGGATCCTGGGTTGCCACGCCCACCGGACAGGTGTTGAGATGGCACTTGCGCATCATGATGCAGCCAGCCGCGATCAGCGGCGCGGTGGCGAAGCCGAACTCGTCAGCGCCGAGCAGCGCCCCGATGATGACGTCGCGGCCGGTCTTCAACCCGCCGTCCACCTGCAATGCGACACGCGAGCGCAAGCCGTTCAGCACCAACGTCTGCTGGGTCTCGGCAAGGCCGATTTCCCAGGGGCTGCCGGCATGCTTGAGCGAAGTCAGCGGCGATGCACCCGTGCCGCCATCGAAGCCGGCGACCGTGATATGGTCGGCACGCGCTTTGGCGACGCCGGCGGCGACCGTGCCGACGCCGACTTCGGAGACGAGCTTGACCGAGACATCCGAGGTCGGATTGACGTTCTTTAGATCGTAGATCAGCTGCGCCAGATCTTCGATGGAATAGATGTCGTGGTGCGGCGGCGGCGAAATCAGGCCGACACCCGGCGTCGAGTGGCGGGTCTTGGCAACCGTCGCGTCAACCTTGTGACCCGGCAGCTGGCCGCCTTCGCCAGGCTTGGCGCCTTGCGCCACCTTGATCTGCAGCACGTCGGCATTGACGAGATATTCGGTGGTGACGCCGAAGCGGCCCGAGGCAATCTGCTTGATCGCCGAACGTTCCGGGTTCATCGAACCGTCGGCCAGCGGCATGTAGCGGTCGGATTCCTCGCCGCCCTCGCCGGTGTTCGACTTGCCGCCGATCCGGTTCATGGCGATCGCCAACGTCGTATGCGCCTCCCTGGAGATCGAGCCGAAGGACATCGCTCCCGTCGAGAAACGCCTGACGATATCGGCCGCCGGCTCGACCTCGTCGATCGAAACCGGCGTGCGGCCGAGCGCCTCGGCGCTCTTCATCCTGAAGAGGCCGCGGATCGTGTTCATGCGCAGCGCTGAATTGTTCACCATCTCGGCGAATTCGCGGTAGCGATCCTCGGCATTGCCGCGCACCGCATGCTGAAGGGCAGCGACTGCATCCGGCGTCCAGGCGTGGCTTTCGCCGCGCATGCGGTAGGCATATTCGCCGCCGATGTCGAGCGTCGTCGCAAGAAGCGGATCCTTGCCGAAGGCCGAGTTATGGCGGGCGACGGTTTCGGCGGCAATCGCCTCGAGGCCGACACCTTCGATCATCGTCGCGGTCCCGAAGAAATATTTGTCGATGAGTTCCGACTGCAGGCCGATCGCATCGAAGATCTGCGCCCCGCAATAGGATTGATAGGTCGAGATACCCATCTTCGACATGACCTTGAGGATGCCTTTGCCGACCGCCTTGATGTAGCGGTAGACGATTTCGGAAGCATCCACTTCCTTCGGGAATTCGCCCTTGGCATGCATGTCGAGCAGCGTGTCGAAGGCGAGATAGGGGTTGATTGCCTCGGCGCCGTAGCCGGCGAGCAGGCAGAAATGATGCACTTCGCGCGGTTCGCCGGTCTCGACGACGAGACCGACCGAGGTGCGGAGCCCCTTGCGGATCAGGTGATGGTGTACGGCCGCCGTCGCCAGCAGCGCCGGAATGGCGATCCGGTCCGGGCCAATCTGGCGGTCGGAGAGCACGATGATGTTGTAGCCGCCCTTGACGGCCGCTTCCGCGCGCTCGCAGAGTCGGTCGAGCATCTCCGGCATGCCTTCGGCGCCACGCTCGATATCATAGGTGAAATCAAGCGTCTTAGTGTCGAAACGATCTTCCGTATGGCCGATCGAGCGGATCTTCTCGAGATCGCCGTTGGTCAGGATCGGCTGACGCACTTCAAGCCGCTTGGCGTTCGCCGCGCCCTCGTGGTCGAGAATGTTCGGCCGCGGCCCGATGAAGGACACCAGGCTCATGACCAGTTCCTCGCGGATCGGGTCGATCGGCGGGTTGGTCACCTGCGCGAAGTTCTGCTTGAAATAAGTGTAGAGCAGCTTCGGCTTTTCCGACATCGCCGAGATCGGCGTATCCGTGCCCATCGAGCCGATCGCCTCCTGGCCCGTCGTCGCCATCGGCGACATCAGGATGCGAGTATCCTCGAGCGTGTAGCCGAAGGCCTGCTGGCGATCGAGCAACGACACGTCGCGGCGCAGCGCCCGTGGCTCCACCGGCTTCAGATCTTCGAGGATGAGCTGGGTGCGGTTCAGCCAGCTGCGATAGGGATGCGCCGTCGCCAGCTGCGACTTCACCTCGTCGTCGGAGATGATGCGGCCTTCCTCCATGTCAATCAGCAGCATCTTGCCCGGCTGCAGGCGCCACTTCTGGATGATCTTCTCTTCCGGAACCGGCAGCACGCCGGCTTCGGACGCCATGATGACGCGGTCGTCATCGGTGACGAGGTAGCGCGCCGGCCGCAGGCCGTTGCGGTCGAGCGTAGCACCGATCTGCTTGCCATCGGTGAAGGCCACGGCAGCCGGACCGTCCCAGGGCTCCATCAGAGCGGCATGATATTCGTAGAACGCCTTGCGGTCGGCCGCCATCGATTGGTTGCCGGCCCAGGCTTCCGGGATCAGCATCATCACCGCATGTGCCATCGAATAACCGCCGCGCACCAGGAATTCGAGCGCGTTGTCGAAACAGGCCGTATCCGACTGACCCTCATAGGAAATCGGCCAGAGCTTGGAAATGTCCTCACCGAACAGCGGCGAGGAGACCGACGCCTGGCGCGCCGCCATCCAGTTGACGTTGCCGCGCAGCGTGTTGATCTCGCCGTTATGGGCGACCATGCGGTAGGGATGCGCGAGCTTCCACGACGGGAAGGTGTTGGTCGAGAAACGCTGGTGCACCAGGGCGACCGCGCTTTCGAAGCGCGGATCCGACAGGTCCTTGTAATAGACGCCGACCTGATAGGCCAGGAACATGCCCTTGTAGACCACCGTCGCCGACGACAGCGACACCGGATAGAAATTGCTCTCCTCGCCGTCGAACTCATCATAGATACGGTTGGAGATCACCTTGCGCAGCGTGAACAGCCGGCGCTCGAACTCGTCGTTGTTTTCGGCATCCTCGCCGGCGCCGATGAAGACCTGCACATGATGCGGCTCGGTTGCGGCAATCGCCGGCGCCTTGGAGAGCGAGGAATTGTCGACCGGCACGTCGCGAAAGCCGATGAAGACCTGGCCTTCCTCGGTGATGACGTCTTGGATCACCTTCTTGAAGTGCTCGATCTGCTTTTCATCGCGCGGCATGAAGATATGGCCGACGCCATATTCGCCGATCGGCGGCAGGGTGATGCCCTGCTCGGCCATCTCCTCGCGGAAGAAACGGTCGGGGATCTGCACCAGGATGCCGGCGCCGTCACCCATCAGCGGATCGGCGCCGACGGCGCCGCGATGCGTCAGGTTCTCGAGGATGAACAGGCCGTCCTTGACGATCTGGTGCGACTTCTGGCCCTTCATATGCGCGACGAAGCCGACGCCGCAGGCATCGTGTTCGTTGCGCGGATCGTAGAGGCCCTGTTTCTTCGGCAGGCCGGAGGCGGATGTGGAGATATTGGCCGTCGCGCGCACCTCGGCAGCAGCAAACCGGTCAAATTCCATGGATGGCGTCTTCGTCATCATCTTTCCTCCTGTCGAAGCCCGCGGGGCCGCGGGCGGCTTTTCGTCATGCGCCGCAACCCGAAGATAGGTTCGGCGCGTGACAGCGCTGTTGCAGTGTGAAGATCGGCCGCAGACATCTGCTTCAAAGGAAAGCAAACCGTCGCGTTCCGCGCCTGCCATTCGCCTCCGCGCGCCGCCGGCAAGGCTTTGACGCTCGGAAGAACTATAGCGTGAAAGCCGGTCTGTTCCAGGGCTTTCGGCGCCTCTTCGGCCACAAAGGCCAAAATAGGACAGCAACACTGTCCTAATTCATCAGTTCTATGCCAGAAAGCATTCGGCTCCGCAAGAGCGCTCTGTCAAAAAACATCAATTTGCGACTGAAGATTGCCAGATCAGTCGGCATGGCGAAATAAAATTACGCAAAGCCACACTATTTTGTTTATTGATTGCGTAGTTCAATTTCTGTGATGTGTCACGGGCGACAACCTTGATCCTGTGAAGCTTTGGCGTAATGTCCGCTGCGGACTTGCCAACCTTATCCTTCCCCAACGGTTTCCCCCATGTTCTTTGCTTCCGATAACTGGGCCGGCGCCCATCAATCCATTGCCGAACGTCTGCTGACGGAATCGGCCGGTTTTGCCGCCGCCTATGGCGCCGGCGACCTCGACAGGAAGGTCGAAGCCCGCTTTTCCGAGATTTTCGAACGCGAGGTTTCGGTCTTTTTCGTCGCCACCGGCACGGCCGCCAACTCGCTGTCGCTGGCAAGCGTCCAGCGCCCCGGCGGCATCACCTTCTGCCATTCGGAAGCCCATGTGATCGAGGATGAATGCGGCGCGCCGGAATTCTTCTCCGGCTCCGCCCGCCTCGTTGCCGTCGACGGCGAAGCCGGCAAGATCGATCCGGCCGGGCTCTCGGCAAAGATCGCGCATTATCCCGAAGACGCCCTCCGTCATGGCCGCGCCAGCGCGGTGACGATCACCCAGGCAACCGAGATCGGCACCGTCTATTCGCTGCCGGAGATCGGCGAGATCGCCGCCATATCAAAAAAACGCAATCTGCCGCTCCATATGGATGGCGCCCGCTTCGCCAATGCGCTGATCGCGCTCGGCGCCACCCCGGCCGAAATGACCTGGAAGCGCGGCGTCGACATGCTCTCCTTCGGCGGCACCAAGAATGGTTGCTGGTGTGCGGAAGCGATCGTCTTCTTCAATCCGGATCAGGCCCGGGAAATGCCCTTCATCCGCAAGCGCGCCGCCCAGCTCTTTTCCAAGTCGCGCTTCATCGCCGCCCAGTTCGATGCCTATTTCGAAAACGGTCTCTGGCTCGATCTCGCCCGCCATTCGAACGGCATGGCCGACGGGCTGCGCGCCGGCATCAGAGACAGCAACGCCGCCCGCCTCGCCTGGCCGACCGCCTCCAACGAAGTCTTTGCCGTTATCAGCAAAAGCGCTGCGAAAACCGCGGAGGAAAAGGGCGCGAAATTCTACGAATGGCCGGTTCCGGCGGCAACGCCCGAGCTCGTTTCCGAAAGCGAAATCCTGATCCGTCTCGTCACCAGCTTCGCGACGACGGAAGCGGATGTGGATGGTTTCCTGAAGTGCCTGGTTGCCTGATTGCCCCGATTGGCAATGCTTCACGCCGATTTCAGTCCCCTCACCTTTTGCAGAATATCGTCGGAAAGTGCTGAGACCAGCGCCTGATCCGCTCCCTTGCGCGGCACCAGCACGAATTCGACGTCCTCTAGCGCCGGAAGTTTTCCCGCAGCAATCTCCTTCAGGCCTGATGGTGCCATGCTGCGCGGCTGCACCAGCACGCCCATCCCGGCCCGCGCCGCCGCCGTCAACCCACTCAGGCTGCCGCAGGTGCAGACGATCCGCCACGGCACGCCGTTTCGCCCGAGCGCTTCCAGGGCGATCACCCGTGTGACGCTCGGCGGCGGAAAGGCGATCAGAGGCAGAGGGCCGGAGGCGAGCACGCGCTCGGGATCGCGCGCCAGCCAGACGAGCGGCTCGCGATAGACGAGTTTTCCGCGTGCATCGCCGAGCCGGCGCTTGGCGAGCACCAAATCGATCTCACCATTATCCTGCATCTCGTAGAGAACGCCTGATAGCGCCACCGTCAGTTCCAGATCGACGGAGGGATGCGAACGAACGAAATCTTCCAGCACCGCCGGCAACTGGCTGGTGACAAAGTCCTCCGACACGCCGAGCCGCAGGCTGCCGCGCAGGCTGTGGCTCTTAAACAATGACTGCACCTGCCCCTCGATCGAAAGCATGGCGCGCGCATGCGAGAGCAACGCCTCGCCATCGCCGGTCAGCATCACCTTATGCGTGTCGCGCGCCAGCAGCTTGCGCCCCAGGGCCGTCTCCAGCCGCTGGATATGCTGGCTGACCGTCGATTGCCCCAAGCCAAGCCTCTCCGCAGCAAGGGTGAAACTGCCCATCTGTTCGACGGCGACGAAACTGCGCAATTGCGAAAGGTCCAGCATGATCCAGATTCTCGATAACTGTTATTTCTTGCATCCTGGATCATAATGGACGACAGAACAACGACTGTTTTTATCACGCCGCGAGACCGCCATGCGCCGCTTTCTGCCCGATACATTCACCATCCTGCTCGTCTGCACCGTCATCCTCGCCTCCTTGTTTCCGGCGAGCGGCACATTCGCGGATTATTTCGGCATCGCCACCGATCTTGCCATCGCCCTGCTGTTCTTCCTGCATGGCGCCCGCCTCTCGCGCGACGTCGTCATAGCAGGCCTGCTGCACTGGCGGCTGCATCTCGTCATCCTGCTGACGACCTTCGGCATCTTCCCGCTGCTCGGGATGGCGCTCGGACTGATCCCGGACACGATCCTGCCGCAGCCGCTTTATCTCGGCATTCTCTTCCTCTGCGTGCTGCCATCGACGGTGCAGTCGTCGATCGCCTTCACCTCGATGGCCGGCGGCAATGTGCCTGCCGCCATCTGCTCGGCCTCGGCGTCCAACATCTTCGGCATGTTCCTGACACCGCTGCTCGTCGGCTTGCTGTTTTCCGTCGGCGGCCATGGCGGCTTCTCTTTCGACGCCTTGGAGCAGATCCTGCTGCAGCTGCTTGCCCCCTTCATCGTCGGCCAGATCCTGCAGCCCTGGATCGGCGACTGGATCCGCGCCAAGAAGAAGATCCTGATGCCTGTCGACCGCGGCTCGATCCTGATGGTCGTCTATCTCGCCTTCAGCACGGCGGTGGTCGAAGGCCTGTGGCACACTTTCTCGATCGCCGATATCGCCGTCGTCATCGCAGCCGACATCGTGCTGTTGGCACTTGTTCTTGTTTTGACGATGTTCGGCAGCCGCTGGCTCGGTTTCAACAAGCCCGACCAGATTACCATCACCTTCTGCGGCTCGAAGAAGAGCCTTGCCAGCGGCGTGCCGATGGCAAATGTCATCTTCGCCGGCCAGTCGATCGGCGCGATCGTGCTGCCGCTGATGCTCTTCCACCAGATCCAGCTGATGGTCTGCGCCGTCATCGCCCAGAAATACGCCGCCGCCGCGGCCCGCCGCGCAACGGAAAAGGAAATGGACGAGGCAGCCAGCCCGGCATAGAGCAGGTCGCGCAAAAATAAGGAGCTAAAGCGCGAGGAGCGAATCTGAAGGATCGCGGCGCGCTTTGGGCGACAAATAAAAAACGGCGCCCCGATGGGAGCGCCGTCCGTTTTACCCGTAAGGGATCGATCAGCCGTTGATGATCTGCGCTTCGATGGCCCTCGGAGCCTCAACCGGTTCTGCGGCAATCGCGATCTTGCGGGGCTTCATGGCCTCGGGAATATTGCGCAGAAGGTCGATGTGCAGCAGGCCGTTCTTCAGCGAAGCGGCAGTCACCTCGACATGGTCGGCAAGCTGGAAGCGGCGCTCGAAGGCGCGCTTGGCAATGCCGCGATAGAGGAATTCGCCACCTTCGGCAGGTTCCTCGTTCTTTTCGCCCTTCACGGACAGAACATGGGCATGGGCTTCGATCGAAAGTTCGGTCTCGTCGAAACCGGCGACCGCCATGGTGATGCGATAGGTGTTTTCACCGGTGCGCTCGATATTATAGGGCGGATAGGTCTGCGCCTGCTCCGGCTGGGCAAGGCTGTCGAGCATGGTGAAGAGCCGGTCGAAACCGACGGTCGAACGATAAAGGGGAGAGAAGTCTACGTGACGCATGATGTCCTCCTGTGGAAGCGACGTGTTGCGATGAAATGCCCCTGAAACCCCATCTTTGGCGGCCTCGGGACGGTTGCGCGGGCCCTTTCCGGCGCCCGCAGGAAGGAGATGGTGATGGGATTTGACGAGTTCAAGACCTTTTGGGAATCGCCTTGATCGGCCAGTGAACCCCGCATGAACGACCGGTTCGGCACGCGTTCAGGCGCATTCGCTTAGGAATTTCAGCGTCGGGTGAATCTGGTCCCGATGGCTGAAGTGCATCGTCCCTTCTTCTTCAGTCTCAACTTCGGCCGGCCGCGAGCACCCTCATGCTCCTGCCGGCCCTTTTCCCGCGCCTTGCGGGCGCACCGCTTTCCAAGGCGGATACCATGCGCTATCCCTGATAGGCGAAGCAGTCAGCAGCGGCGCATTGGCAAGGTCATGGATCAGGTTCTCTATTCGACGCCCGACAATCCCGCCCCGGAAAACCGCACCGAGGGGTTCTTCGAAACCCATGACGGCCACCGGCTGCGTTACGCCGTCTTCCGCTCGAGCGCCCAGATGGCCAGGGGCACGGTCGTCATCCTTCATGGCCGCAACGAATATATCGAGAAATATTTCGAGACGATCCGCGACCTGACGGCCAAAGGCCTCTGGGTGGCGACTTTCGACATGCGCGGCCAGGGCGGTTCGTCACGGCTGCTGAAGCACCGCAACCACGGCCACATCCGCCGCTTTGCCGATTACGAGCGTGATCTCGACATCTTCCTTGAAAAGGTGGTGCTGCCGGATACCCGCCTGCCCTTCTACCTGCTCGCCCATTCCACAGGCGGGCTGATCGCGCTCTCGGCCGCGCCCTATCTCACCACCCGTATCGACCGGATGGTGCTGTCGGCGCCCTTCATCGGCCTGACCGGCCAAGCGGCTTCGCCCCGTGTCATCCGCGCTGTGGCCGGCACGCTGAACGCCATCGGCCTGGGCTTTCTGCCGTTGACCTCGAAACTGAAGGAGCCGGATTTCCACGACAATCCGCTGACCTCCGACGAACTCCGCTTCGAGCGCAACGTCGCGATGATGAAGGACCATCCGGAACTGACGCTCGGGCCGCCGACAGCCCGCTGGCTGATCGAGGCTTTTCGCACGATGGACCGGGTCACCTCGCCCGACCATCTCTTCTCGATCACCATCCCGACCATCGTCATCGCCCCGACGCGGGACGGTGTCGTGCCCTACACGGCGCAGGAGCGGCTCTCGCGTTATTTCCGCGCCGGCCAGTTGGTGCCAATCAACGGCTCCCGTCACGAGATCTTCCAGGAACGGGATACCTACCGCGCCGCCGCTCTTGCCGCCTTCCACGCCTTCATTCCCGGCAGCGACGCCGAAGAAAACCAGGACGTCGCCGCCCTCGGCACGTGACCCGACCGCTGTTGCTGACCGGGCGATTAGCAAAACTGATCAAGGATCAGCAGGGCTGATCCGGATTAGCGCTGCAGGATGGCGATCGCCTGCTCGTAGACCGCCCGGCTGCCGGCGGCGATGATCGAGCCGCCATTTTCCGGCCGTCCGCCGTCCCAGGTGGTGATGATGCCGCCCGCCCCTTCGATGACGGGAATGATGCCGCCGACGTCATAGGGCTTCAGGCTGTTTTCGACGACGAGATCGATATGGCCGGCGGCAAGCAGCGCATAGGCGTAGCAGTCGCAGCCGTAGCGGAAGAGCCGTACTTGGCTCTCGATCTCGCGGTATTTTTCCATCTCCTCGCCGGCAAAGAGATGCGGCGAGGTTGTGAACAGGATGGCGTTCGACAGCGCGTCGCACTGGCGCGTCACCAGCCGCCGTTCGCCCTCCGGTCCTGTATAGATCGAGCCGTTCTGGTCGGCGAAATAACGCTCACCGGTAAAGGGCTGTTCGATCATGCCCATGATCGCCCGGCCCTCTCTCTGCAGACCGATCAGCGTTCCCCACACCGGCACGCCGGAGATGAAGGCGCGCGTACCGTCGATCGGATCGATCACCCAGACATATTCGCGGTCGAGCCCGACATTGCCGTGTTCCTCGCCGAGAATGCCGTGGCCGGGAAAACTCTCCTCGATCAGCGCCCGGATGGCGAGTTCGGCCGCCTGGTCGCCCTCCGTCACCGGATCGAAACCGGAGGAGAGCTTGTTGGTGACATCGAGACCGGAGCGGAATCGCGGCAGCGTCTCGGCTCGGGCGGCTTCCGCCAGGCGGTTGAAGAACGAACGGTCAGGAAGCATGATTTATCCGTTTGGCTGGCGGGAGTGGCGCTTTTCATAGCGAAAAGCAACGGGAATGCAAACGTAGCAGGCAATTTCAATCTAACTGCCCAAAGATGTCGCAGCGCAATATATTGCTTGACATTTGTGCAATGCAATAGTAGCTTCTTCCGTACAGTCTTCTGACTGTAAATACCCTCCTTGGGTGTTTCCTCCCTAGACTTAGCCGCGCTCACAAGCGCGGTTTTTTTTGACCAGGGAGGACTAGGCCTGACAGCAGCGAAATCGAAAAAGAGATTTATTCGGCGGCCAGCGCCCGATCGCCGGCGAATTTCTCGACGTAATCCGCCATCTGCCGCATGAAGGCGGTGACGGCATCGGCAACTGCGGCGAAATCCTCGCGTTTCTCCAGCGTCACTTCATCGACATAGATCGCCCGGTTCACCTCGATCTGCAGTGCATGCAGGCCCCGCGACGGCCGGCCGTAATGTTCGGTGATGAAGCCGCCGGCATAGGGTTTGTTGCGGATTGCCGCAAAGCCCATTTCCTCGAGAATGGCGATGGCCGCCCGCGAAAGCTCGGCCGAAGCACTGGTGCCGTAACGATCGCCGATGATGAAATCAGGCCGCCCAACGTTGCCGGCGACGCGCACATTGCCGGGCATCGAGTGGCAGTCGATCAGCACGCCGAAGCCGAACTGCACATGCGTCCGCGCGATCAGCCGGCGCAGCGCCGCATGATAGGGTTTATAGACCGCTTCGACCCGGTCGAGCCCCTCCTGCACAGGAAGACGACGTGCATAGATTTCCATATTTTCGGCGACGATGCGCGGAATGGTGCCGAGCCCGCCGGCGACGCGCAGCGAATTGACATTGGCATAGGGCGGCAACAGCCCGTCGAACATCCGCGGATCGAGCTCGTAGGGCTCGCGATTGACGTCGAGATAGGCGCGGGGGAAGTTGGCTGCGAGCAGCGGCGCGCCGAGTGCGACGGCAGAGCCGAAGAGCTCGTCGACATAGTGATCCTCGGAACGGCGGATGGCGATGCCCTCGAGCCGCGACTGGGCAATAAATTCCGGTGGATAAATGCGGCCGCTATGGGGGGAGTTGTAGACGAAGGGAATGGTCTGCGACACGGGCTCATGAACCTCAAAAAGCTCGTATTCGCGTATTTCCGGCACTTTCGGCCCTCTTTACCATGTCATGAACTGGCTGCTGCGCCCATGTTGCCAGTTGCCCGGCCTCAAGTCCATACTATGTAGAAGGGATGGCAATCACGCACAGGCAATTCACCGGTTGTTTACCGGCTCAAGACTAGTGTAAACGGCTGGCAGCCCACCAAAACTTATTGATCAGCGGTCTGGATTAATGACTCAGAAGATACTTCTCGCAGAAGACGACAATGACATGCGCCGCTTCCTGGTGAAAGCGCTCGAAAAGGCCGGCTACAAGGTCCTTTCCTATGACAACGGCGCCAGCGCCTATGACCGGCTGCGCGAGGAGCCGTTTTCCCTGCTGCTGACCGATATCGTCATGCCCGAAATGGACGGTATCGAGCTGGCGCGCCGCGCTACCGAGCTCGACCCCGACCTGAAGGTGATGTTCATCACCGGTTTTGCCGCCGTGGCGCTGAACCCCGATTCGAAGGCGCCGAAGGATGCCAAGGTCCTTTCCAAGCCCTTCCACCTGCGCGACCTCGTCGACGAGGTCAACAAAATGCTTGCCGCGTAAGGCTTGCCGGGCGGCGCGTCACAAAACTGAAAAAAGCCTATTGACGGCTCCAAAGGTTTTGTGATCTATGCGCCGCCATCGGATGGGCGTGTAGCTCAGCGGGAGAGCACTACGTTGACATCGTAGGGGTCACAGGTTCAATCCCTGTCACGCCCACCATCCGATCCCCCTGACATCGTTGATAAATCCCCGCTTCGGGGATTTTTCGTTCTTGCGGCTGGCATGCGCTCCCAATCCGACACTTTACGGGCGCAAGGGCTTTTTAACTCGGATTATGTCCGGGCGGATTTCAGTCGGCTGTGCGGTCACCCGCACACGTGGGAAATTGGGGGGATGTATGGCGCAAAGAACGCGGACACGGAAAGCGATATCGATAATCCTCGGCCTCGCCCTGGTTGGGACTGGCCTCTTCGGTTTCGGTTATATGCAGTTTCATGTCGTCGAACCGATCAGCATCAAGTTTTGGCTGATTCCGACCACGATATTCGCGGCTGCGGTGGCGATCCTCTGGGATGATTTCAAAAATCCCTAACGCCCGTTCGACGCCGAACAGCGCCGGACAAGACCAAAATAAGTCACAGAACGGTGCCAATGCCTGATTATCCAACGCATGGCCGATTCGCCGTCGCAGACAGATGGGGTTGAGACAGAGAATGAGATTTTTCGCACCGGCAGCCGCCGCCATTTTTTCCGCCGCCTTCACCTTGCCGGTCTCTGCAGCACCAGTTGCTCCCGAGACGTTTCCGGGCGCACCCGGCGTCATTACCCTTTCCGGCAAATGCGCCAAGCTTGTTGTCGCCAAATTCGACGCCACCAAAGGCTGCAAGAACGAGCTTGCCAGCGTCACGCTGGCCAATGGCCTGGTGACCTTCATCTTCACCTCTGACGGCAAGGCGCTCGGCTTCCAGGGCGACGGCGCCGGCATCAAACCCGCATCCAACGGCAATGCCCGCCTGCCGCTCAGCCTCGTCACCACGGGTGTCGGCAACAAGATGACCGGGGAGGTCAAGGTCGCTGGCTTCTGCACCTTCGGCAATCCCTATTCGGGCAAGCCGATCGCAATCGAATGCACCGCCGAAAGCAAGGATTCCTCCTTTACCGGCAGCTTCCGCACCGGCGGCAAGCTGGTGAAGAAGGGCAAATAGTCCCCGTCAGAGCAGTTCCAGGAAAAGTGCGAAGCGGTTTTCCAAGGCAAAGCGCGAAGCGCTTTTGCCGGGAATGCGAAAAACAAAAGGATCGAGCGGTTCGGCGCTTCCGTTAAAAGCTGAACCGGTCTAGGCGCACCAGGCGGCGCCGGCAGCCCCCGGCTTGCGTGCCAGCCCCTCATTGATCAGCTGTGCGCCGAAAGAGCGCCCGTCGCGCGAGACGACGCGCGGCGCGCCTGAAGGCTCGGCTTTGCCCGCAGCATTCATCGTGAACGGTCCGGCGTTCAGAAGCGCCAGCAGCCGCGACTTGGCGGCAAAGGCCACCCGGCGTTCGCCGTCGCAACGCGCCTGGTCGACGACAGGGCTTGCCATGTCGGCGATCACGATCTTCTCGCCCTTGTACCAGAAGACACCGCCATCGCCGACGCAATTGATATGGGCGCCCTGCCCGCAATAGCCGAAGGCCACCGTCCCAGTTTCCGACACGGCCGGGGAGGCCGGCGACGGCACCGCCTTTATCGGCTGGATCGCCGGCGTCGGGATCGCGGCTGGCGGTAACGGTTGCGACTGTTGCACCGGCGGTGCAGCTTTCGGCGTCGGTGTGGCCAGCGCCACCTGCTTCGCCGGCACGTCCTTCCTGACTGAAGGTTTCAGCTCCGCCGTTTCCCGCGTGACCGGCGTTGCCTGCCTTGCAAGCATCGGCTGGATGCTCTTCCAATTGTCGTGGGCGACGATGCCGCCGATCGCGGCAATGCCGATCACCGCCCAGGGCAGCAATCCGCCACCGCTGCTGCGTGCTCTGCTCTTTCCTCTCGCCGGCGCCTTGCGGCGGCCGCGTGTCGCTGTCTTGGCCATCTGTCCGATTCCTGTGAGGCCGCAATTATCGCCGCCCAATCCTTTCTGAAAGGTTGGCGCGGCGGCAGGATGATGCTTGATCCGCCGATCTTTCCCTCGAATGGCATACAAGCGTCGGCGCCTATCGGGGAGGCCAGCGTGGCGGCCGAAACGCGTGAGGGGAAAAAGCTGAACAAATCCCGCGCTCATACGTTAGCCAGCGAAAAATTCCGTATGTTCTGGGGAAAATCCATGGATCTCATCATCGCCGACATGATACCGGCGTCACGCATCCACTATCCTGTCATCTTCGCCCGCCTGATCGGCGCCATCCTCTTCGGCGGACTGATCGGTTTCGAACGCGAGGCCCGCGACCGCCCGGCAGGCTTCCGAACCCATATCCTGATCAGTCTTGCCGCTGCCCTCTTCGCCATCATCTCGATCGAGGCCGTGCACATGCCGGGTTTCGCCGATGATGAGCAGGTGCGCATCGATCCGCTGCGCGTCATCGAAGCGGTGACCGCCGGCGTCGCCTTCCTTGCCGCCGGCATGATCGTCTTTGCAAGAGGCCGGGTGCACGGGCTGACGACCGGCGCCGGCATGTGGCTCTCCGGCGCGATCGGCCTCGCCATGGGCTTCGGCTATTGGCCGATCGCCTTCTTCACGACGATTGCCGCCATCTGCGTGCTCTTCGCCTTCGGCAAACTCGAACAACACTTCGGCTATAATTCCGGACAGCGGGTCGACCGGGATGAACATCGATAGAAAAAACGCCCGGCATCATGCCGGGCGTTTGTGTCAGCGTGACTGTCTGTCGGTTATTCGGAGCATGCGGCCGAAAGATCGTTTTTCTCCACCGGCGTCGCGTCGCCGATGGACGAGGCAAGCGGCTTCTGCCGTTTGCCGATCTGAATGCGCTCGTCCGCCGCCTCGCGTATGGCCTGCCATTCTTTTTCGTGCCGGATGAAGATCTCGCGGGGCACAAAGTTGATCGTCATATGTTTCTCACCCTGTTTCAAATCGACCGTCAGCGCGCCAAAGAGGCGGGAATGCTGGTTATTTCTTGGTCTCTGCATTGCTCTTGATGTCCGGGCCACCCTTGGAAAGATCCGCACCGGTAACATGGGCCGGCACATGAATGTCGTGATAGACACCGGGCGTCAGCGTCAGGTCGACATGATGCGGCGGCAGCACCTGCGCCTTCTGCATGCGGTTCGGCTTCGCCCGCTTCATGCGGTCGGATGCCTCCGTGCGTTTGTCGGGAATATGGGTCGAAGTGTGCATCATCGGCCTCCTTTTTTAAGCTCAACCAGAGCCTAACGGGCGGGCATCGGGATGGTTCCAAAAAAATTGCCTGATCTCCGGTGTGCCCGGAGCCTTGACTGGCCGGGGAAGTTCATTAACTAGAGCCTATCCCGCAGCCTTCCAGACATCGGCTGACGGGGAACTTTGGTGCCGGGCCCCTCTGGCGAGAGTTTTTACGGCGCTCTCGTGATGTCGGTACCGCCTGCAGCTTAGCCGGCGGATTTTTCATCGATGAACAAACTCACCATGCCTGACCCGCATGCCCGTTGTGGCGTGCCGCGTCTTTCCAATATATCCACCCTCTTCAACACGATTTGCGGCCACGAGGTGCGGCCATGAATCAGCCCGTAGTCCCTCAATCCTCGCTCGGCTATTTCCGCTGGGCTTTCATCGTCACTGCCCTCGGCCTCGTTCTCGGCGCCGTGCTCGGCTGGCAGACGACCGGCACGATCGGCGGCATGGCAACTGTCTTCTTCATCTGCACGGTGCTTGCCGTGCTGGAGATCTCGCTCTCCTTCGACAATGCCATCGTCAATGCCAACAAGCTGAAGGAGATGACGCCCGTCTGGCAGAAGCGCTTCCTCACCTGGGGCATCATCATCGCCGTCTTCGGCATGCGCATCGTCTTTCCGCTGGCGATCGTCGCGATCGCGGCGCGGATCGGCCCTTGGGACGCGCTGGTGCTGGCTGCCCGCGAACCCGAGGAATATGCCCGCATCATGAACGACGCGCATCTGCCGATCGCAGCCTTCGGTGGTACCTTCCTGATGATGGTTGGCCTCAGCTATTTCTTCGACCATGAAAAGAAGATCCATTGGTTTCGCGGCCTGGAAAAGGTGATGGCACGCTCGGCTACCATCCGAGGTATCGAGATCGCTTTCGTGCTGGCGCTGATGCTGGTTTTCTCCTGGTTGATCGGCGGCGAGGAGGCTAGCGTCTTCGTTCATTGCGCCATTTACGGCCTGCTCACCTTCCTCGCGGTCGAGGTCGTTGGCGAGTTGCTCGATGCTTCGCAGCAGACGATGAGCGCTGCCGCCAAGGGTGGTCTTGGCGCTTTCATCTATCTGGAGGTGCTGGATGCGAGCTTTTCCTTCGACGGCGTCATCGGCGCCTTTGCCCTGACGCAGAACCTATTCGTCATCGCGATCGGCCTCGGCATCGGCGCCATGTATGTGCGCTCGATGACGATCATGCTGGTGGAGAAGGGAACGCTTGCCGAATACCGCTATCTCGAGCATGGCGCCTTCTACGCCATCCTGATCCTGTCGGTGATCATGTATGCGCAGACCTTGATGCACATCCCCGAGGTTATCACCGGGCTCGGCGGCGCGGCCCTGATCGGCCTGTCGCTCTGGTCGTCCATCCGCCACAACATGCGCGAACGAGTGGAGGAGCACGGCGCCGAGCGGGAGGAGCTTCACGCCTGACGATGCAGGAACCGCAGTGCGCAACAGCCTTGCGGTTAAAAACAAAGCCCGCGACCATCCGGTTGCGGGCTAATTCATTCATGCATGGCTTGAAGGCCTTAGCGGGAAGCCGGACCGAAGGAGGCCGGGTCGATGCCGAGTTCCTTGAGGTCGCTGGCACGCGGGCGGCGGCCGGCTTCAACGGCGGCGCTGACGGCGTTTGCGGCGCCCAGCACGGCAAAGGCGCGGCCAAAGAAACCTGTACGGACTGAATTGCGGATGGCGGACATTGTCCTTTTCCTCTTGCTCTATGATTGACTACCTATAGATGGCATCGCGCCCATACCTCCACAATGCTCAGAAAATCACCTCAGCCATGCAAAAACGAGAGGCCGGCGCATGTCTCCATGGCCGGCCTCGAGGGAGGGGTAAGGTCGTCTTTTTCTTCTTAGAGCGCCGCGTCTCTTCGGACCACAAAGGACGCTCTAACACTTTCAATCCCCGCATCGTGTTTTCCGAAAATCGATTCCGATTTTCGGGCCGATGCGCTAGTCTTCGTTTGCCGCCAGTTGCGACAGCACCTGGCCCCTGCCGCGCAGCCGCAGGATCAGCGGGATGAGGAAGGCGGCCGCCGCAACGATGAGCAGACCGGCCGCGATCGGCGACATCACCAGCGTCGTGACGTCGCCCTGGCTGATCGCCAGCGCACGGCGCAGCTGCTGTTCGGCCAGCGGCCCGAGGATCAGGCCGACGACGGCAGGCGCAATCGGATAGCCGAAGAGCCGCATCACATAGCCGAGCAAGCCGAAGGCGAGCAGCATACCGAGCTCGAACACCGACGGATTGGCGCCGATCGTCCCAAGCGTTGCAAACAGCAGGATGCCGGCGTACAGCCACGGTTTCGGAATGGTCAGCAGCCGCACCCAGAGCCCGATCATCGGCAGGTTCAGCACCAGGAGCATCGCATTGGCGATGAGCAGGCTGGCGATCAGGCCCCAGACGAGTTGCGGATTGGTGGCAAACAGCAGCGGTCCGGGCTGCAGCCCGTATTGCTGGAAGCCGGCAAGCATGATCGCCGCCGTCGCCGTCGTCGGCAGGCCGAGCGTCAGAAGCGGCACCAGCGTACCGGCGGCCGACGCGTTGTTGGCCGCCTCGGGACCGGCCACGCCTTCGATTGCGCCATGGCCGAACTCTTCCGGGTTCTTTGCCAGCCGCTTTTCAGTGGCATAGGAGAGGAAGGTGCCGATTTCGGCGCCGCCCGCCGGCATCGCGCCGATCGGGAACCCGATCAGCGTGCCGCGCAGCCACGGTTTCCACGAGCGCGACCAATCCTGCGCGTTCATCCACAGCGAACCCTTGACCGCCTCGACCTTCTCCGCGATCCGGTTGCCCTGCGCGGCGATGTAGAGCGTCTCGCCGATGGCAAACATGGCCACCGCCAGCGTCGTGACCTCGACTCCGTCGAGCAGGTCGGGGATGCCGAAGGAAAGCCGTGCCTGGCCCGTCTGCTGGTCGATGCCGACCATGGCAAGCGCAAAACCGATGAACAGAGAGGTCAGACCCCTCAATGCCGAATCGCCGAAGGCCGAGGAGACGGTGACGAAGGCAAGCACCATCAGCGCGAAATATTCGCGTGGTCCGAAGACCAGCGCCAGCTTGACGATATAGGGCGCGATGAAGGCAAGCCCGAGCGTGGCGAGCAGGCCGGCGACGAAGGAGCCGATCGCCGCCGTCGCCAGCGCCGGTCCGCCGCGGCCGGCGCGCGCCATCTTGTTACCCTCGAGCGCGGTGACGATCGAGGCGCTTTCACCCGGCGTGTTGAGCAGGATCGAGGTCGTCGAGCCGCCATACATGCCGCCATAGTAGATGCCGGCGAACATGATCAGCGAACCGCCGGGATCGAGCTTGTAGGTGGCGGGCAACAGCAGCGCCACGGTAAGGGCCGGGCCGATACCGGGAAGCACGCCGACGGCGGTGCCGAGTGTGACGCCGACCAGCGCATAAACCAGGTTCATCGGCTGCATCGCAACCAGGATACCCTGCCATAGAAATTCGAATGTGCTCATCTTGGTGTCCCAAGCGGCATTCCCGACCCTGCGGTTTCGGGGTCAGGCGCCGCGCAAAATCAAAAGAGCTGACAGCGCCTGGCGCGGTCAGAAGAACAGATGTTCGAGCGGGCCGGCCGGCAGCGTCAGCTGCAGCAACTGCGAGAAGATCGCCCAGACGACGAAGCTGAAAACGATGCCGAACGGCAGCGAGATCCAGAGCTTGCGCTTGCCGAAGCCGCGCGCCGTCAGTGCGAACAGCACACCGGTGGCAATCGAGAAGCCGGCGGTGCGCAGAAGCAGCATCTGGGCGGCAAGACCGGCGACGATCCAGATGACCGGCGCCACTTCCTGCCGGTCGCGTTCCGGAAACTCGCCGCGCCCAGCTTCGGCGACGGTCCAGACCCCAAGACAGAAGAGCCCGAACGCCACCACTTCAGGCACCGTTGCCGGGCCGATGCGGTCGTATTGCGCGATCGTTTTCAGATGCGAGGCATCCCAGGCCATCACGCCGGCGACGACGAAGAGGAAAACGGCAATGATGAACGCCGCCCAATCAGGGCGGCGCTCGGTTGCCGAGGAGGTGTTATCCTCGCTCATTGAACAAGTCCGATCTCTTTGAGAATGCCTTCGGTGGCGGAGACGTCCTTTTCGAGCTGCGCCTTGAAGGCGTCGCCGGACAGATAGGTGTCGGCCCAGCCCTTGGTCTTCAGGGTTTCCTGCCAGGTGGCCGAGCTATGCAGCTTCTCGAAATCGGCGGTGACGGCGGCGACCTGTTCAGCCGACAGGCCGGGGGCAGCCGCAACCATGCGCCAGTTCTGGATGGTGACGTCGGTGCCGGCTTCCTTCAGCGTCGGGGCATCGACGCCGTCGATACGCTTGTCGCTGGAAACGGCGAGAAGGCGGAGCGTGCCGGATTTCACTTGCGATTGGAACTCGCTGTAGCTCGAGACGCCGGCCGTGACCTGGCCGCCGAGAATGGCGGCGAGTGCTTCACCGCCGCCGGAGAAGGCGACATAGTTGATCTTGGTCGGATCAACGCCGGACGCCTTAGCGATCAGGCCGACGGTGATGTGATCGGTACCGCCGGCCGAACCGCCGCCCCAGGAAACCGAACCCGGATCCTTCTTCAGCGCCGCAACCAGATCGGCCATGGTCTTGATCTCGGATGCGGCGGGAACGACGACGGCTTCGTACTCGCCGGTCAGCCGGGCAATCGGCGTAACGTCCTTGAGCGTCACCGGCGACTTGTTGGTGAGGATCGCGCCGACCATCACATAGCCGCCGACGATCAGCGAATTCGGGTTGCCTGCAGCCTGGCTGCTGAACTGCGCAAGCCCGATGGTGCCGCCGGCGCCCGGAACGTTCTGGACCTGCACGTTGCCGGAGATCTTCTCCTGCTGCAGCGCGGTCTGCAGCGAACGAGCCGTCTGGTCCCAGCCGCCGCCGGGAGCGGCCGGCGCGATGATGGTGTAGTCGGCCGCATAGGCCGGCAGCGCGATAGCAGCTGCAAAAAGGGTTGCGATGAACGTATGCTTCACGATGTGTCCTCCGTCGGCGGCTGAGCAAACCGCCCGTTATTCTCCAGGGAATCGGGAGGATGGCTGATCAGCGGACACAAGTGTCCTGAATGACGAGCGGAATACCTCCCAAGGCTTCAGCTCTCCGCCTCCACGGAGAAGAAGTAGCCAAAGGCACCACAACAAGCTGTCATTTAGCTGACATCGGCAAGATATCCAGCAGCAGCGGACACTTTTTTGCCGTAATTGGCGGACGGCAGTCCGATTTCCAGCTTCAAAGGACGAAGCAGCTGGAAGCGGAACACCTTCACTGCGCGCGCAAGACCTCATTCCAATGCGCGATGAGCCGTGCCCGCTTCACCTGGTCGAGATAGACCATCAGCCCGGGGCTGACCGGCACCGGCCGAAGCTGGGCGCCCAGCAGCTCCTGCAGCGTATTGGCGGTATTCTCCCCCGCCACCTCAGGACTGACGGCCGGGATCTGCAGCTCCCGCGCCATGATCGTCTGACCCGCCTTCGACATGAAGAAGGCGAGATACCGCCGCCCGAGCTCCGGCTCGGCGGCCGCCTGCGGCACCAGCCCGATCCGCGACATCACCACCGTGTAATCCTTCGGCAGAACGATGCCGACCTCGGGATAGCGCGAGGCCCAGTCCGCCGCATAGGAGCCGAGAATGTTGTAGCCGAGCACGAAGCGCCCGTCGGCGACGCGCTCGAGGATTGCCGAGCTCGTCGAATAGAGCTTGACGCCGGCAGCCCCCATCGCCCCGATCACCGACCAGATGTCGCCGAATTGCTCCTGGTCGCGCGCCATGAACAGAAAGCCGACCCCGGAGCGTTCGATATCGTAGGTGCTGATCCGGCCATAGACCTTGTTGCCCTTGCGTTTCAGATAGTCGACGAATTCCGCCCGCGAACTCGGCACCGGCTCATGTACAAAGCTCGGCTTGTGATAGACGAACACCGCCGGCTCGAAGGTGAGCGCATAGGCGGTGTTGCGCCAGTTCGCCCATTTCGGCCATGCTGCACTCATCGGCAGGTTGCTGACCTGCGCATATCCGTCGTTGGAAAGCTTCACCTGCAGATCCATCGCCGAGGAAAAAGCGAAATCCGCCGTCTTCTCGCCGGCATCCGTCTCCTTGACGATCCGGTCGTAGATGTCGCCGGTCAGCATATCCTCGTATTTGACCGCAACGTCGGGATTGGCATCCTGGAAACCGCGGATCATCGGCCGCGCCAGCGGCTCGTCGAGCGAGGAGTAAACCGTCAGCACCGCCGCATCGGCCTGACCCGACTTCGCCGGATAGAAGGCCTGATCGGCGAGCGCGAAGCCCGGCCAGAAGGCCAGCAGCAAAATGAAAACTCTCCTCATGCCGCAACAATGCCTGAGCGCGCCGGGAGGAGCAAGGCCGCCGACTAGGCGGCGACCCACTCCATCAGCGCATTCTGCGCGTGCAGCAGAAAGGCTTTGGCGATGTGGCTCTGGCAGAGCGGATGCTCCATCGCTTCGGCCGTCACCTCCTGGCCACGCCTGACCGGCGGGCACGGCAGGAAGATCGCATCCTCCGACAAACGATCGAGCAGGTCGGCGCCGATCCGGTAGCCGGCGAGCGCCTCCGAGGCGGCATCGCCCGGCCATGAATCGGTGATGACGACGTCGGCGTCCGATAGCTCGCCCATATCGGCGCTCACGCGGAAACGCCCGTTGAGCAGTGCAGCGTCACGGATGTGCCAGCGTTCGGGGTAGACCTGCACAACCTCTATCGGCAGCGCAATCGAGGCTTCGGCCCAGGAGCGGAGGATATTTGCGTCCGCCGCCACGCCAACGACCTTCAACCCGTCGATCGAGCCGCGCCGGCTCCTAATATAGGCAAGGTCACCGAGCGTCTCGCAAGGGTGGTTGGAGCGTGTGCGCGCATTGATGACAGGCACCGGCGAGACTGCCGCCGTCGCCTTCAATGTCGCAAGCGCCTTGGTGCGGATCACCAGCATATCGAACCAGTTGCCGAGATAGCCCGCAAGGTCGCCGGTCTGCTCCCTGACATCGAAACCGATCGGCACATGCGCGCAGATACCGCCCATCGCCTGGATGCCGAGATCGAAGGCGGTGGTATTACGCCAGCCGCCGTCGTCGGCAATCAGCGCGACACGTTTGCCCGCAAGGCTCTGCGGCACGGTGCGCTCATCCCAGCTTTTGGCGAGTTCGCCGGCGCGGGCGACAATCGATCGGAGCCCGGCCTCCGGAATATCGTGAAACTCCAGAAAATTCCGGGCCGAACCTGTCATCCAAAATCTCCGCCGCGCATGAAACATCGCCACAATAGCCGGCGCCGGCCTCGTCGCAACCATCGAAGCAGCCGCGAATCACAATCATACGGTGGATACCCCTCGCAATAGTCTTCCGGCCCAACCCCTGGCTCCGCTTCAAGCCCCAAACCGATCGACCGCCACTTTTATAGTGCCACGCCCGAAGTATCGAGCGATGAAATAAACCCGCATTTCTTCGATTAGAATTACCTTTTCATCACAAAGGATTAGAGCCGAACGCCACCCTTCACCCATTCAGAGTATTGATGAAGATCGGCGACCTTATATGGTCGCCCTGCCGCGTCAAAACGTCGAAACCGCCCGAATTTCTTATTCGGGGGACGACTCCGCGCAACAAAAACTCTATAAAAAGCTAGACTAAACTGGGAAGATCCTGGGAGGGGTCATGGAACGACGACTGAGCGCTATTCTCGCTGCGGATGTCGTCGGCTACAGCCGACTGATGGGCATCGATGAATCCGGCACGTTGCAGGCGCTGAACCGCCATCGCTGCGAACTGGTCGATATTCGTATTGCCGACTACAAGGGCCGGATCGTCAAACTCACCGGCGACGGCATCCTTGCCGAATTCCAGAGCGTGGTGAATGCGGTCGCCTGCGCCGCCGAGATCCAGCGCAGCATGGCGGCCCGCAACGAGAGCGTGCCCAAGGACGAGCGCGTCGAATTCCGCATCGGCATCAATCTCGGCGACGTCGTGGTCGAGAATGGCGACATATTCGGCGATGGCGTCAATCTCGCCGCCAGACTCGAGCGTATCGCGGCGCCAGGCGGCATCGCCGTGTCCGCCTCGGTGCGCGATCAGGTCGGCTCGCGCCTCAATCTCGGCTTCGAGTTCATCGGCGAACATACGCTGAAGAACATCAGGCAGCCCGTTCAGGTCTATACTGTCAGCTTGGCGCCGCCCTCCTCGGCGAAATTGGTCGCGCAGAACCGCAACACGTGCTTCATTGCGGTGCTGCCCTTCACCAATATGAGCGGCGATGCCGACCAGGACTATTTCTCCGACGGCATCACCGAAGACATCATCACCGATCTCTCCAAGATCTCCAGCCTGCACGTCGTGCCGCGCAACACCATCTTCACCTACAAGGGCATATCGGTGAAAGTGAAGCGGCTCGCCCAGGAACTCGGCGTGCGCTACGTGCTCGAGGGAAGCGTGCGCATCTTCGGCAATCGCGTGCGCATCTCCGGTCAGCTGATCGACACCGCCAATGGCGACCATCTCTGGGCCGAGCGTTACGACCGCGACCTGACCGACATCTTCGCCATTCAGGACGAGATCACCCACGCGATCGTCGGCCAGTTGAAGGTGCGTCTGCTGCCGGAAGAGAAGAAGGCGATCGCCAATGAGCCGACCGCCAATGTCGAGGCCTATACCTATTACCTCAGGGGCCGCCAGCTCTCCCACACCTGGACCAAATCCTATCTGCAGCTTGCAAGGCGGATGTTCTGCAAGGCGGTCGAGCTCGACCCGGACTATGCCCGCGCCTATGCCGGCATCGCCGACTGCGATGCGGCGATCCGCGATTGGGCACCGGACGACGTGCCGCTGAGGCGCATCCTCGAGATGAGCGCCCGCGCCCTGGAACTTGATCCCGACCTTCCCGAGGCCCACGCTTCCCATGGTCTCGCCTTGCATCAGAGCGGCTATGACGACAGGGCGGCGGCGGCCTTCGAACGGGCTTTGGCGCTCGACCCCAACCTCTTCGAGGCGAATTTCCACTATGCCCGGTTCTTCTTCATGCACGGCAACTTTGCCGAATCGGTTCAATACTTCACCCGCGCCGCCGAGATCCGCCCTGACGACTATGTCTCGCCGATCCACCTGATGTCCGCCTACCGCTCGCTCGGCCGTGTGCTGGACACGGAAAACTGGGCGCGGCTCGGCCTGCTGCGCGCCGAACGCGCGCTGAACCTCAATCCGGAAAATTCCGGCCCCGCCCATCGCGGCGCGCTGGCGCTTGCCCATATGGGCGATGTGACGAGAGCCCGCGACTGGGCGGCCCGCGCGATCGCCATCGATCCCGACGATATCGTCGCCCAGTATAATCTCGCCTGCGTCTATTCCGTCCTCGGCGACGCCGACCAGGCGATCGACCTTCTCGAGAAGCTGCTGCCGAACAGCTCCGTCTACCATATCAAATGGTTCGACAATGATTCCGACCTCGACAACATCCGCGACGATCCCCGCTTCCGAAGACTCCTCAACGCCGCAATGACGCAGCGCGAACGAATCGAAAGGACCGGGAGCTGACGCCGGTCTTTCCCGGCATTCGGTGGCGCATCGGCCGGAAATCGGAATCGATTTTCGAAAAGCTCGATGCGAGGATTAAAGTGCCACAGCGTATTTTGCGCGTCTGAAGGACCCGCTGCGCTGTAAGCTGCAAAATCGCTGTGACATCGCTCCGCCACCTCTGTAATCTCCTTTGAAAAACAGGGGGACATTCGTGCGCATCCTGCTCACCGAAGACAATATCGCGCTGGCCGACGGCCTGTCGGCGATCTTGCGCGGCACGGGCCACGCCGTCGATGTCGTCCATGACGGCGCATCCGCCAATGCGGTCATTGCTGCGGAAAATTTCGATCTGGTGATTCTCGACCTCAACCTGCCCGAGATGGACGGGCTCGACGTGCTGCGTGCCATGCGCGCCCGCCAGAACCAGGCTGCCGTCCTCATCCTGACGGCGCGCGGCACGCCGGAAGAAAGGGTGAAGGGCCTCGACCTCGGCGCTGACGATTACCTGATCAAACCCTTCGACATCGCCGAATTCGAGGCGCGTGTGCGGGTATTACTGCGCCGCCAGGCGGGGCTGCGTTCGGCGACCGTCGGTTTCGGCGGCATTTCTTTCGATCTCAATTCCCGCACCTTTTCATCAGGCGCCGCACCCCTCGATATTCCCGCCCGCGAGCTCGGCCTGCTCGAAATCCTCTTCATGCGGGCCGGCAAGGTCGTCGCCAAGGAAGCGATCATCCAGTCGCTGACGGCCTTCGACGACGACATTTCCGCAAACGCCATCGAGCAATATGTCAGCCGCTTGAGAAAGCGTCTCTCGCCGCACGGCCTGACCGTCAAGACTGCCCGCGGCATCGGCTATTATCTCGACAAGCTGCCCGAGGCCTCATGAAAGCCGCCTATTCCCTCCGGCGCCGGCTGCTCTTCTGGCTGCTCGTCTCCACCGCCGTGATCGGCACGCTGGCGCTTGCCGATACCTATCGCGAGGCGGTCCAGACCTCGAACATCGTCTCCGACCGCGTGCTCGCCGGTTCGGCGCTGGCGATCGCCGAACGCGTCGTCGTCGCCGAGGACGGCACGCTGCAGGTCGATATCCCCTATGTCGCGCTTGAAATGCTGACCTCTGCCGCGCAGGATCGCGTCTTCTATCGCGTCGACGGCCCGCCGGGCCAATTCATCACCGGCTACCAGTCGTTGCCGGTCCTGAAGAAGACGCCGCCCAATGCTGCCGCCTTCGCCGACGACACCTTCCGCGGCGAGCCGATCCGTGTCGCCACACTCGAACGCTCAGCCTCGACGGGCATCCGCTCCGTGCCCTTCGTGGTAACGGTCGCCGAAACCACCATCGCCCGCCGCCAGCTGGCGCGGGCAATCCTCGTCCGCTCGGCATTGCGCCTCGCCTTCATGATTGCGGGCGCGGCCGTCATCGTCTGGATTTCGGTCACGGTGGCGCTCCGCCCGCTCTATAAGCTCGGCGACGCCATCGGCGAACGCAGCCCCGATGACCTGCATCCGATCAAGCAGACTGTGCCAAGCGAGGTCGAGCCGCTGGTCGATACGGTCAATTCCTTCATGGTCCGCCTGCAATCGGCGCTCGATGCGCTGCGCCATTTCACCGGCAATGCCAGCCATCAGCTGCGCACACCGCTGGCGATCATCCGCACCCAGCTTGCTCTTTCCGCCCGCGCCGGCTCGCTGGATGAGGCGCAGGCGGCGGCGCTGAAGGGCGATCAGGCGGTGGCGCATGCCGAGCGCATCCTCGCCCAGTTGCTCCTGATGGCCAAGATCGACGCCGCCACAGCCAAGGAAGCGCTGACCGCCTCCGCCATCGATCTTGCCGCAATCGCCCAGGAAATCACCGGCGAGCAGATCCCGACGGCGGCCGTCGCCGGCATCGATCTCGGCTTCGAGGGCGAGAGCCCGGCGATGATCCGCGCCGAGCCGCTGCTGATCGGCGAAATGCTGCGCAACCTCGCCGGCAATGCCATCGCCTATGCCGGCAACGGGGCTGAGGTCACCGTCCGCATTATCGCTGCGTCAGAGACGATCCGCCTCGAAGTCGAGGATAATGGCCCCGGCATTCCGCGCGAGAAGCTGGAGGCGGTACGCCAGCGTTTTTCGCGCGGCCATGATTCCGGCGCGCCCGGCGCCGGCCTCGGCCTGCCGATCGTCGAAGAAATCGCCAATCTTTTCAATGCCGACCTGACGCTGGAGCCGGGTACGGACGGCAAGGGCCTGAAGGCGGCCGTCACCTTCGCCAAGGCAGCGTAAAAGCCTTCGGCTCGTTTGACCTTTCCACCTTGCTTTCTTTCGCTGCATTGCACACACTGATTTTCGGGAACAGCAAGCCGCACGACGATGCGAGCCGGATAAAAAGAGAAATATGTCGATCAAAGCCAGCATCTATCATCTGACGCATTACACCTATGACAAGCCGGTCCGCCTCGGCCCACAGATCATCCGGCTGAAACCTGCCTCGCATTCGAAGACACGGGTGCTCAGCCACTCGCTGAAGATCACGCCCTCCAACCATTTCGTCAACCTGCAGCAGGATCCCTACGGCAATTACCTTGCCCGCTACGTCTTTCCGGATCCGGTGACGGAGTTCAAGATCGAGGTCGATCTCGTCGCCGACATGACGGTTTATAATCCCTTCGACTTCTTCGTCGAGGAAGAGGCGACCAAGTGGCCCTTCGGATATCCGGAAACGATCCAGGAGGATCTGTCGATCTACATGACGCCGGAGCCGGCCGGCCCGCGCCTGAAGGCGCTGCTGCCGACGCTCGACTGGTCGCCCGGTCAGCCGACGGTCGATATGATCGTCGGCCTGAATGCCCGTCTGCAGCGGCAGATCGGCTATGTCATCCGCATGGAAACCGGCGTGCAGACGCCGGAGGAGACGCTGGAAAGCGCCAAAGGCTCCTGCCGCGACACCAGCTGGCTGCTCGTGCAGATCCTTCGCCATCTCGGCCTGGCCGCCCGCTTCGTTTCCGGTTACCTCATTCAGCTGACGCCTGATCTGAAGGCGCTCGACGGGCCCTCCGGCACCGAAGTCGATTTCACCGACCTGCATGCCTGGGCGGAAGTCTATCTGCCCGGCGCCGGCTGGGTCGGCCTCGATCCGACCTCCGGCCTCTTGACCGGCGAAAGCCATATCCCGCTTGCCGCCACGCCGCATTACCGCAACGCCGCTCCGATCTCCGGCGGTTATTTCGGCGAGGCCGAAACCGAATTCGCCTTCGACATGAAGGTCTCGCGCGTTGCCGAACACCCGCGCATCACCAAGCCCTTCTCCGATGAAAGCTGGGACGAGCTCAACGAACTCGGCGAGAAGGTCGACCGTGTCCTCGAAGCCGAGGACGTGCATCTGACGATGGGCGGCGAGCCGACCTTCGTTTCGATCGACGACTTCCAGTCCGAGGAATGGAACACCGCCGCCGTCGGCCCGACCAAGCGCGAAAAGGCCGACAGCCTGATCCGCCGGCTGCACGAACGCTTCGCCCCCGGCGGCTTCCTGCATTACGGCCAGGGCAAATGGTATCCGGGCGAAAGTCTGCCGCGCTGGACCTTCTCGCTGTACTGGCGCCGCGACGGCAAGCCGATCTGGCAGAACCTCGATCTGGTCGCCGCCGAAGGCAAGGATACCGGTGTTGCGGCCGAGGATGCCGAAAAGCTCCTGACGGCGATCGCCAAGGAACTGGCGATCAAGCCTGACATGGTGCAGCCGGCCTATGAGGATACTGCCGACTGGATTATCAAGGAAGGCAATCTTCCCGACAATGTCGATCCCGCGAATTCGAAACTGAAAGATCCCGAGGAGCGCAACCGCATCGCTCGCGTCTTTGCCCGTGGCCTCACCGTCCCCACAGGTTACCTCCTTCCGGTTCAGGCATGGAACGCCAGGGCGGCCGAAACACGCGTCTGGATCAGCGAGAAATGGCGCACTCGCCGCGGCAAGATCTTCCTCGTTCCAGGCGACAGCCCGATCGGTTACCGCCTGCCGCTCGGCACGCTGCCCTATGTTCCCCCGGCGCGTTATCCCTATATCCACCCCGCCGATCCGACCATCCCGCGCGAACCGCTGCCCGATGTTTTCGTGCCGGCCGGTCGCGCCATGCCGGAAGCCTCCTTCCACGCCGACGAGAGCAATCGCGGCCGCATCGAACAGACGCTCGGTGAAATCGGCGGCGCCGTGCGCACCGCCATGTCGGTCGAGCCGCGCGACGGCAGGCTCTGCGTCTTCATGCCGCCGGTCGAACGCATCGAAGACTATCTCGAGCTGATTGCCGCTGCCGAAAACGCCGCCGCCGAACTCAAGCTTCCCGTCCATATCGAAGGTTATCCGCCGCCGCAGGATGAGCGCATCAACGTCATCCGCGTCGCCCCGGATCCCGGCGTCATCGAGGTCAACATCCATCCGGCATCGAACTGGAAGGAGTGCGTCGATATCACCACGGCGATCTACGAAGAGGCGCGCGCCACCCGTCTCGGCGCCGACAAGTTCATGATCGACGGCCGCCACACCGGCACCGGCGGCGGCAACCACGTCGTCGTCGGCAGCGCCAATCCGAACAATAGTCCCTTCCTGCGCCGTCCCGATCTCTTAAAGAGCGTCGTCCTCCACTGGCAGCGCCATCCCTCGCTCTCCTACCTCTTCTCCGGCATGTTCATCGGGCCGACCAGCCAGGCGCCGCGCATCGACGAGGCCCGTCACGACAGCCTCTACGAGCTGGAGATCGCCATGGCGCAGATCGCTGCCCCCGGCCGCGGCCAGCAGCCGTTGCCCTGGCTCGTCGATCGCCTGTTCCGCAACCTGTTGACCGACGTCACCGGCAACACCCATCGCGCCGAGATCTGCATCGACAAGCTGTTCTCGCCCGAGGGCCCGACCGGACGGCTCGGCCTCATCGAGTTCCGCGGCTTCGAGATGCCGCCGAATGCCCGCATGTCGCTTGCCCAGCAATTGCTGGTGCGGGCACTGATCGCCCGCTTCTGGGTCAATCCCGTCGACGGCAAATTCGTCCGCTGGGGCACGACCCTGCACGACCGTTTCATGCTGCCGCATTTCGTCTGGACCGATTTCCTCGACGTGCTGGCCGACCTTCGCGAAAACGGCTTCGACGTCAGCCCGGAATGGTTCAAGGCCCAGCTTGAATTCCGCTTCCCCTTCTGCGGCGAAGTCGAATATGAGGGCTCGAAGCTGGAACTGCGCCAGGCGCTGGAGCCCTGGCACGTCATGGGTGAGGAAGGCGCGCCGGGCGGCACCGTGCGCTACGTCGACAGCTCTGTCGAACGCCTTCAGGTGCGGCTCGAAACCAGCAATACGGCGCGCTATACCGTCACCTGCAATGGCCGCACCCTGCCGCTGACACCAACCGGCACGTCGGGCGTGTCGGTCGCCGGCGTCCGTTACAAGGCGTGGCAGCCTGCCTCCGGCCTGCATCCCGTCCTGCCGATCAACACACCTTTGACTTTTGACATTTATGATACATGGTCGAAGCGTTCGATCGGCGGCTGCATCTATCATGTTGCCCATCCGGGCGGCCGGACCTATGACACCTTCCCGGTCAACGGCAACGAGGCGGAAGCAAGGCGGCTCGCCCGCTTCGAGCCGTGGGGACATACGGCGGGCGGCTATATCCCGCGCGCCGAGACGGGTTCGCTTGAATTCCCGCTGACGCTGGATCTGCGGCGGCCCGCCGGAATTTAAGGCTGAGGTGAGGGCCGGGGGTTTAGGGCTTGGGTTTTGATGGGTAAGAGGCCGGCAGTGGAACGCAGGGGAGAGGCAGAGGACCGCATCAAGGATGCGGCCTTCGACTATGCGCCGCTTCCTGGTACCGCTGACGAGATGGTCGACAACAAAGGCGTGGTCCGCCCCGTCTGGCAGCGTTTCCTCTCGCATCTGAGCGCAATGCCGGAAAAGGATCTCGCCGAGCGCTTCGCCCGCGCCGACCGCTACCTGCGCGATGCCGGCGTCTTCTACCGCGCCTATGGCAGCAAGGGCACCGGCGAACGCGCCTGGCCGATTTCGCACATCCCCGTGCTGATCGATGAGCGCGAATGGCAGACGCTGTCGGCGGGCCTCGTCCAGCGCGCCGACCTGCTGGAGGCGATCGTTGCCGATATCTACGGCGACAACCGGCTGGTGGAGGAAGGCGTCCTGCCGCCGGCACTGATCGCCGCCAATCCCGAATTCCAGCGACCGCTCGCCGGCATCCGGCCGGGTTCCGGCCACTATCTGCATTTCTGCGCCTTCGAGATCGGCCGCGGACCTGACGGCAACTGGTGGGTGCTGGCCGACAGGACGCAGGCGCCGTCAGGCGCCGGCTTCGCGCTGGAAAGCCGCGTTGCGACGACCCGGGCCTTCTCGGATATCTACGCCGAAACGCCGGTCCACCGCCTCGCCTCCTTCTTCGGCGCCTTCCGCGACGCGCTGCAGGGCATGAAACATTCGGGCGACGACCGCATCGCCGTGCTGACGCCCGGCCCCGCCAACGAGACCTATTACGAGCACGCCTACATCGCACGCTACCTCGGCTTCATGCTGCTCGAGGGCGAGGACCTCACCGTCGTCAAGGGCCGCGTCATGGTGCGCACCGTCGCCGGCCTGAAGCCGATCGGCGTGCTCTGGCGCCGTCTCGATTCGGCCTTTGCCGACCCGCTGGAGTTGAACCAGAATTCGCATATCGGCACGCCCGGCCTCGTGGAAGCGCTGCGCGCCGAAAGCGTCACCATCGTCAATGCGCTCGGCACCGGGGTTCTCGAAACCCGGGCGCTTCTGGCCTTCATGCCGACCATCTGTCGCCGCCTGCTGGGCGAGGATCTGCACCTCCCCTCGATCGCCACCTGGTGGTGCGGCCAGAAGGAAGAGCGCGAGCACGTCGCAAAAAACATCGAGAAGATGGTGATCGGCCCGGCCTATTCCCGGGCACCCTTCTTCGACGACAACGGCGAATCCGTGCTCGGCTCGTCGCTGCGTGCGACGGCCAAGGATTCCATCACCGACTGGCTGAGTTCGGACGGCCCGAAACTGGTCGGCCAGGAAGTCGTCACGCTCTCGACCACGCCCGCCTGGGTGGACGGCAAGCTCGTGCCGCGGCCGATGTCGCTGCGCGTTTTCGCCGCCCGCACGGCAAACGGCTGGCAGATCATGCCCGGCGGTTTTGCCCGTATCGGCTCCGGCGCCGATGTCGCGGCGATCGCCATGCAGTCGGGCGGCGCGGCCGCCGACGTCTGGATCGTCAGCGACAAGCCGGTCGAACGCCACACGCTGCTGCCGGCCGAGGGCAGCTTCACCCGCAACATGCCGGGCAGCTTGCCGAGCCGGGCGGCCGACAATCTGTTCTGGCTCGGCCGTTACATCGAACGCGCCGAAGGGGCGCTGCGCATCCTGCGCGCCTGGCATGCACGTTTCGCCGAAGCCGCCGATCCAAGCCAGCCGCTGCTAGCCGATGTCTCCGAATATCTGACGGCCGTCGATATCGATACCGCCGAACCCGTGCCGGAAACGCTCCTGCGCAACATCGACAGCGCCGTTTATTCGGCAAGCAACATCCGCGACCGTTTCTCGCCGGACGGCTGGCTGGCCCTCAACGACCTCGCCAAGACCGCCCGCCGCTTTCACGTCACCGTCTCTGCCGGCGATGACGCCAGCCATGCGATGACGATCCTTCTGCGCAAGCTCGCGGGCTTCGCCGGCCTTGTGCACGAGAACATGTACCGCTTCACCGGCTGGCGCTTCCTCTCGCTCGGCCGCTATATCGAGCGCGGCCTGCACATGACGCGCCTGCTCGGCCACATGTCCGGCCCGGAAGCGCCGGACGGCGCCCTCGACATGCTGCTCGAGATCGGCGACAGCGTCATGACCCACCGCCGCCGCTACAACGTCAACACGGCGCGGCTGACGGTCACCGACCTCTTGGCGCTCGACCCCCTCAACCCGCGCTCGGTCCTCTTCCAGGTGAACGAGATCCACCACGAGGTCGAGCAGTTGCCCAATGCCCTGATCAACGGCCAGATGTCACCCTTCTACCGCGAAGCGATGCGGCTCCATTCCGGCCTGGCGGTGATGACCCCGGAGGGCATGGGTGTCGAGGTCTATCAACGGCTCGAACGCGAACTGGAACAGCTTTCCGATCTGCTCGCCCAGACCTATCTCGGGTGACATCAATGCTCTACGATCTCACTCTCCGCATGGGTTACAGCTACGACGTGCCGGCCTCCGGCGCCCGCCACGTCATGCGGCTGATGCCGCTGTCGCTGACCAACCGCCAGCGCCTGGTCGCCGGCTCGATCACCGTCTCGCCGACGCCGGATGAGCAGGCGCATTTCGTCGATTTCTTCCATCATCCCGCCACCTCCTTCATGCTGCGTGCGCCGCACGAAACACTCGACATTCGCATGCAGGCCCGCGTGCAGGTGGAAAGCCAGCCGATCGCCGCCGATTTCTCGCCGCTGCTTGCCGACCTGCCGGAGGAGATATCAGGCATCTGGTCGTTGGCACCGGATTCGCCGCACCACTTCCTTGGCGACAGCCCGCGCCTCACCCAGGCACGCGAGATCAGCGACTATGCGCGAGGCTGTGCCCTGCCGACGCTGACAGCCATGCAGATCGCCCATGCGCTCTGTGCCCGCATCAACAAGGATTTCACCTATGATCCCGATGCGACGACGGTGGACACGACACCGCTCGAGGCGTTCCGATTGAAGCGCGGCGTCTGCCAGGATTTCACCCACATCATGATCCTGGCGCTTCGAAGCCTCGGCATTCCGGCCGGCTACGTCTCCGGCTTCCTGCGCACCATCCCGCCACCCGGCAAGGAGCGGCTGGAAGGGGCCGACGCCATGCATGCCTGGGTGCGGATCTGGTGCGGCGAGACGATCGGCTGGATCGAACTCGACCCGACCAACAACATCCCCGCTGGCATGGACCACATCGTCGTCGCCTATGGCCGGGACTATTCCGACGTCGTTCCCGTCATCGGCGTGCTGAAAAGCTATGGCGGCCAGCGCGCTGTCCAGGCGGTCGACGTCATCCCGCTGAAATAATCCCAAAACTGGAAAAATCCGCCGATTCGTTAAAATTCTATTGACGCCGTAAGGCCCGCGGAAAGGAGAGACGTGCCTAATATCACCTCACAGGGTTTCCAGTTGGGTGAACATGATGAGCACCTCCTTTTTGCATCCCTGCCTGCGTCGCATGTTGAGCGACCGTGGCGGTAATTTCGGTATGATGACGGCTATCCTGCTGCCCGTCCTTTTCGGAGCAGCCGGCATGGCGATCCAGGTGGGCGATATGCTGCTCTCGAAGCAGCAGTTGCAGGAGGCCGCTGATTCGGCGGCGCTCGCGACCGCCACCGCCCTGGCGAACGGCACGATCCAAACGTCGCAGGCCGAGGCCTTTGCGCAGAATTTCGTTGCCGGGCAAATGGCGAATTACCTGCAGAGCGGCACCGATATCAAGAACACGACGAGCGTCAGTGTCCAGACGACGACATCGGGCAAGTCGACATCCTATCAGGTGACGGTTTCACCGAGTTACGACCTCACGGTCAACCCGCTGATGCAGGCGGTCGGCTTCAGCACGCAGCATCTCTCGACGTCAGGCACGACGGTCGGTGGTCACTCACAGACCCAGGGCTCGATCTCTATGTTCCTCGCACTCGATAAGTCGGGGTCGATGGGAGAGGATACCGCGACCCTCACGACGGAATCGTACACCTACAAATGCAACCCTCACCCCAACAAAAACGGTAAGACAATCTACGACACCTGCACCGGCACGCGTACGCGTTATTACACAAAGATAGAAGCGCTGAAGCTCGCCGCCGACAAACTCTTTGGTCAGCTCGATAGCGCGGATCCCAATGCCGAATATGTGCGCACAGGCGCGGTATCCTATGATATTGTTGAATACCCCGCCAGCAGCCTCGCCTGGGGAACTGCCGCTGTCACGAGCTATGTCAACGCGCTTCAGTCGGGAGGTGGCACGAATTCCAGCGGCGCAGTGAACACGGCTTACACGTCTCTCACCGCCAAGAACGCCGCGGGCAATGACGCCGAAGACGCCGCCCACCGGCAGAAGACCGGGCAAGTGCCCAAGAAGTACATCGTCTTTATGACCGACGGCGACAATAACAATGATAGCGGCGGCGGCCGTTCCTACGACACCGCGACGAAGAAGACATGCGACGACGCGAAATCTAAAGGCATCGAAATCTATACGATTGCCTTTATGGCACCCGCAGGCGGACAGGCGCTGTTGCATTATTGCGCCTCCGACGACTCCCATTATTTCCAGGCTGAAAAAATGGAAGACCTCCTTGCGGCCTTTCAGGCGATCGGTGCGAAAGCCTCCGCTCAGCTGACACGTCTGACGAACTGAGCATACCGCTACGAAAAAGGGCAAAGGAAAAGCCGCTCCGGAACAAACCGGCGCGGCTTTTCGTTATTCTCGTCCAACCCCATCTGATCGGGAAAAGCGATTGAAATCAATACCCTCAAGCCCCGTGAATATGAAGGTTTCGCAAATTTTTCGTTTGTCCAAATCCTTTGTTGCAAGTGCTTCCTAACGATGCATAAACTGTCGGAGCACAGGCGACAAATCGATTAAATCAGGCATAACATCCTGAAACCAAATTAAAATTGGCGAGATCTGACCATGAATACCGTTTCCAAGCCGGTTATCCCCTCTCCCGCTCCCCGCAGTTCAAGGCCGGAAATTCTCGCCGAAGAAATCATCGAACGCCTGACCTACCGCATCGGCAAGGACGCCAAGGTGGCAAAGCCGCATGACTGGCTGACGGCGACGATCCTGGTGGTCCGCGACCGCATCATCGATCGGTGGATGGCCTCCACCCGCGAGGTTTATGCGACCGGCGCCAAGCGCGTCTATTATCTCTCCCTCGAATTCCTGATCGGCCGCCTGATGCGCGACGCCGTCTCGAACCTCGGCCTGATGGAGGAGGTGCGCGATGCCCTCGCCTCGCTCGGCGTCGACGTCAACGTCATCGCCGGGCTGGAGCCGGATGCCGCACTCGGCAACGGCGGCCTCGGTCGTCTGGCGGCCTGTTTCATGGAAAGCATGGCAACCGTCGACGTGCCCGCCTATGGTTACGGCATCCGCTATGTCCACGGCCTGTTTCGCCAGCAGATGGCCGACGGCTGGCAGGTGGAACTGCCGGAAAACTGGCTCGCCCACGGCAATCCCTGGGAGTTCGAGCGCCGCGAAAGCTCCTATGAAATCGGCTTCGGCGGCGCCGTCGAATTCATCACCACCCATGACGACCAGCCGCGCTACGTCTGGAAACCGGCCGAGCGCGTCATCGCCGCCGCCTTCGACACGCCGGCCGTCGGCTGGCGCGGCAAGCGCGTCAACACGCTGCGCCTCTGGTCGGCGCAGCCGATCGATCCGATCCTGCTCGATGCCTTCAACGCCGGCGACCACATCGGAGCGCTGCGTGAAAGCAACAAGGCCGAAAGCCTGACCCGGGTTCTCTATCCCGCCGACGCCACCCCGGCCGGTCAGGAACTGCGCCTGCGCCAGGAATTCTTCTTCTCGTCGGCCTCGCTGCAGGACATCCTGCGCCGCCATCTGCAGCAATATGACGATTTCACCTCGCTGCCGGACAAGGTGGCAATCCAGCTGAACGACACCCATCCCGCCGTCTCGGTCGCCGAACTCATGCGCCTGCTCTGTGACGTCCACGGAATGGATTTCGACCAGGCCTGGGAAATCACCCGCCATACCTTCTCCTACACCAACCACACACTTCTGCCCGAAGCGCTGGAAAGTTGGTCGGTGCCGCTGTTCGAGCGTCTGCTGCCGCGCCACATGCAGATCATCTATGCGATCAATGCCAAGATCCTGATCGACGCGCGCAAGGGCAAGAATTTCACCGATGGGGAAATCCGCTCGATCTCGCTGATCGATGAAAGCGGCGACCGCCGCGTGCGCATGGGCAACCTCGCTTTCGTCGGCTCGCATTCGATCAACGGCGTCTCGGCCCTGCACACCGACCTGATGAAGGTCACGGTCTTTGCCGACCTGCACAAGCTCTATCCCGACCGTATCAACAACAAGACCAACGGCATCACGCCGCGCCGCTGGCTGCAGCAGTGCAATCCGGGTCTCACCAGCCTGATTCGCGAGGCGATCGGCGACGAATTCCTTGACGATGCCGAGAAGCTGACGCCGCTCGACAAGTTCGCCTCCGACCCGACCTTCCAGCAGAAGTTCGCCGCGGTGAAGCGGGCCAACAAGGTAGCGCTCTCCAATCTCGTTGCCAGCCGCATGGGCGTGAAGCTTGATCCCTCGGCGATGTTCGACATCCAGATCAAGCGCATCCACGAATACAAGCGCCAGCTGCTGAACATCATCGAGGCCGTCGCGCTCTACGACCAGATCCGCTCGCATCCGGAGTTGGATTGGGTGCCGCGTGTAAAACTCTTCGCCGGCAAGGCAGCGCCGAGTTATTACAATGCCAAGCTGATCATCAAGCTGATCAACGACGTCGCCCGCACGATCAACAACGACCCGTCGGTCCGCGGCCTCCTGAAGGTCGTCTTCGTACCGAACTACAATGTTTCGCTCGCCGAAGTCATGGTTCCGGCCGCCGACCTGTCCGAGCAGATTTCGACCGCCGGCATGGAAGCATCCGGCACCGGCAACATGAAGTTCGGCCTCAACGGCGCACTGACGATCGGCACGCTCGATGGCGCCAATGTCGAGATGCGCGACAATGTCGGCGAGGACAACATCGTCATCTTCGGCCTCAAGGCCGACGAGGTGTCGAAGGTCCGCAGTGATGGCCACAATCCCCGCGCCATCATCGAGGGGTCGCGCGAGCTCGCCCAGGCGCTCGCCGCCATCGGCTCCGGCGTCTTCTCGCCTGATGACCGCAATCGCTACACCGCACTGATCGACGGCATCTATTCGCACGACTGGTTCATGGTCGCCGCCGATTTCGACGCCTATGCCCAGGCACAGCGCGAAGTCGACCAGATCTGGACCAACCAGTCCGCCTGGTACACAAAGACGATCAACAATACGGCGCGGATGGGCTGGTTTTCTTCCGACCGTACGATCAGGCAATATGCAGACGAAATCTGGAGAGCCGGATGAAAACGCCGAAAACCGTCCCTGAAGTAAAGCTTTCCTGGGAAATTTCGGCAGATGAAATCGCGGCGATCCTTGCCGGCTCGCATTCCAATCCCTTTGCCGTCCTCGGTGTGCACCAGGCCGGCGACGTTTTCGTCGCCCGGTGTTTCATCCCGGGCGCCGAGGAAGTGACCGCCATGACGCTCGATGGCAGCGTCATCGGCGAGTTGAAACAGCTCCATGCCGACGGCGTCTTCGCCGGCCCGGTTTCCCTGACCAAGCTCCAGCCGGTGCGCTATCGCGCCCGGCGCGGCGATGCCGAATGGGCTGTCACCGATCCTTACAGTTTCGGTCCGGTGCTCGGGCCGATGGACGATTATTTCGCCCGCCAGGGCTCGCACCTGCGGCTGTTCGACAAGATGGGCGCCCATCTCATCAAGCATGATGGCGCCCAGGGTATCCATTTCGCCGTCTGGGCCCCGAATGCGCAGCGCGTCTCGGTCGTCGGCGATTTCAACAATTGGGACGGCCGCCGCCACGTGATGCGCTTCCGCGCCGATAGCGGCATCTGGGAAATCTTCGCCCCGGATGTGCCGATCGGCGTTGGCTACAAGTTCGAGATCCGCGGCCAGGATGGCGTATTGCTGCCCCTGAAAGCCGACCCCTTCGCGCGGCGCAGCGAACTCCGGCCGAAGACCGCCTCCATCACCGCCGCCGAACTGGTGCAGGAGTGGGAAGACGAAGCCCACCTCAAGCACTGGCGCGAAACCGACAAGCGCCGCCAGCCGATCTCGATCTACGAGGTGCATGCCGCCTCCTGGCAGCGCCGGCAGGACGGCACGATGCTGTCCTGGGACGAGCTCGCCTCCAGCCTCATCCCCTATTGCGCCGATATGGGCTTCACCCATATCGAGTTCCTGCCGATCACCGAGCACCCCTACGACCCCTCCTGGGGTTACCAGACGACCGGCCTCTACGCGCCGACCGCTCGTTTCGGCGAACCGGAAGGTTTCGCCCGTTTCGTCAACGGCTGCCACAAGGTCGGCATCGGCGTCATTCTCGACTGGGTGCCGGCGCATTTCCCGACCGACGAACACGGCCTCGGCTGGTTCGACGGTACCGCACTCTACGAGCACGAAGACCCGCGCAAGGGCTTCCATCCCGACTGGAGCACGGCGATCTACAATTTCGGCCGCACCGAGGTCGTTTCCTATCTCGTCAACAATGCGCTTTACTGGGCCGAAAAATTCCATCTCGACGGCCTGCGCGTCGATGCCGTCGCCTCGATGCTCTATCTCGATTATTCGCGCAAACACGGCGAATGGATCCCCAACGAATATGGTGGCAACGAGAACCTCGAAGCGGTCCGCTTTCTGCAGGATCTCAACATCCGCATCTACGGCCAGCATTCCAACGTCATGACCATCGCCGAGGAATCGACCTCCTGGCCGAAGGTCTCGCAGCCCGTTCATGAAGGCGGCCTGGGCTTCGGCTTCAAGTGGAACATGGGCTTCATGCATGACACGCTGAGCTACATGAGCCGCGATCCCATCTACCGCGGGCACCATCACAACGAGCTGACCTTCGGCCTGCTCTACGCCTATTCGGAAAATTTCGTCCTGCCGCTCTCGCATGACGAGGTCGTCCATGGAAAAGGTTCGCTGATCGCCAAGATGCCGGGCGACGACTGGCAGAAATTCGCCAATCTGCGCGCCTACTACGCCTATATGTGGGGCTATCCCGGCAAGAAGCTCTTGTTCATGGGCCAGGAATTCGCCCAGTGGAGCGAGTGGAGCGAGGAGAAGTCGCTCGACTGGAACCTGCTTCAGTATCGTATGCACGAGGGCATGCGGCGCCTGGTGCGCGACCTCAATTTCACCTATCGCAGCAAGCCGGCTCTGCATGAGCGTGACTGCGAAGGCGAAGGCTTCGAATGGCTGGTCGCCGACGACCATCAGAATTCCGTCTTTGCCTGGCTGCGCAAGGCGCCGGGCCAGAAGCCGGTCGCCGTCATCACCAATTTCACCCCTGTCTACCGCGAGAACTACTCGATCCGCCTGCCGTCCGCAGGCCGCTGGCGGGAAATCCTGAACACCGATGCCGACATCTACGGCGGCAGCGGCAAGGGCAATGGCGGGCGCGTGCAGGCCGTCGATGCCGGCGGCAACATCACCTGCTCGATCACCTTGCCGCCCTTGGCGACAATCATGCTTGAACCTGAAAATTAGTGACTGGTGGGAGGAGAAAATGGTAGAAAAACGCGTTCAGCCACTTGCCCGCGATGCAATGGCTTATGTTCTGGCGGGCGGTAGGGGAAGCCGTCTCAAGGAACTCACCGACCGGCGTGCCAAGCCGGCCGTCTATTTCGGCGGCAAGGCTCGCATCATCGATTTCGCCCTGTCGAACGCCCTGAATTCCGGTATCCGCCGCATCGGCGTCGCCACGCAATACAAGGCGCATTCGCTGATCCGCCACATGCAGCGTGGCTGGAACTTCTTCCGCCCCGAGCGCAACGAGAGCTTCGACATCCTGCCCGCCAGCCAGCGCGTCTCCGAGACGCAATGGTACGAGGGCACCGCCGACGCCGTCTATCAGAACATCGACATCATCCAGGATTACGGCGTCGAATACATGGTCGTGCTTGCCGGCGACCACGTCTACAAGATGGACTATGAATGGATGCTGCAGCAGCACGTCGATTCCGGCGCCGACGTCACCATCGGCTGCCTGGAAGTGCCGCGCATGGAAGCGACCGGCTTCGGTGTCATGCATGTCAACGCGAAGGACGAGATCATCGCCTTCGTCGAGAAGCCGGCCGATCCGCCGCCCATTCCCGACAAGCCGGATTTCGCCCTCGCCTCGATGGGCATCTACGTCTTCCACACCAAGTTCCTGCTCGATGCGCTGCGCCGCGACGCCGCCGATCCGAACTCGAGCCGCGACTTCGGCAAGGACATCATCCCCTATATCGTCAAGAACGGTAAGGCGGTCGCCCACCGCTTCGCCAAGTCCTGCGTCCGGTCCGATTTCGAGCACGAGCCTTACTGGCGCGACGTCGGCACGATCGACGCCTATTGGCAGGCCAATATCGACCTGACGGCGATCGTTCCGGAGCTCGACATCTACGACAAGTCCTGGCCGATCTGGACCTATGCCGAGATCACCCCGCCGGCGAAATTCGTCCATGACGACGAGGATCGCCGCGGCTCGGCCACCTCCTCCGTCGTATCGGGCGACTGCATCATCTCCGGCGCCAGCCTGAACAACAGCCTGCTCTTCACCGGTGTCAGGGCCAACTCCTTCTCCAAGATGGAAGGCGCCGTCATCCTGCCGAACGTAAAGATCGGACGGCGCGCGCAGCTCAAGAATGTGGTGATCGACCATGGTGTCGTCATTCCGGAAGGCTTGGTTGTCGGCGAGGATCCCGAGCTCGACGCCAAGCGTTTCCGGCGGACGGAAAGCGGCATCTGCCTGATCACGCAACCGATGATCGACAAGCTGGATATCTGACTTATGAAAGTTCTTTCGGTTTCGTCCGAAGTCTTCCCTTTGATCAAGACAGGGGGCCTGGCCGATGTGTCAGGCGCCCTGCCGATTACTCTCAAAGCCTTCGGGGTCGAGACCAAGACCCTTCTGCCCGGCTATCCCGCCGTCATGAAGGTCATTCGCAACCCGGTCGCCAGGCTCGAATTCGCCGACCTGCTCGGCGAGCGGGCGACGGTGCTCGAGGTTGAGCACGAAGGCCTCGATCTGCTCATCCTCGATGCGCCGGCCTATTACGACAGGCCGGGCGGCCCCTATCTCGATCCGCTCGGCAAGGACTATCCGGACAACTGGCGCCGGTTTGCCGCTCTGTCGCTTGCCGCCTCCGAGATTGCCGCCGGCCTGATGCCCGGGTGGCGGCCGGATCTCGTCCACACCCACGACTGGCAGGCGGCGCTGACGTCGGTCTATATGCGCTATTACCCGACGCCGGAACTGCCGAGCGTGCTGACCATCCACAATATCGCCTTCCAGGGCCAGTTCGGTTCCGAGATCTTTCCCGGCCTGCGCCTGCCCGCCCATGCCTTTGCCACCGAAAGCATCGAATATTACGGCACTGTCGGCTTCCTCAAGGGCGGCCTCAAGACCGCTCATGCGATCACGACGGTCAGCCCGACCTATGCCGATGAGATCCTGACCTCGGAATTCGGCATGGGGCTCGAGGGCGTCATCGCCAGCCGCATCGACAATCTGCACGGCATCGTCAACGGCATCGACACCGATGTCTGGAACCCGGCGACCGATCCCGTCGTCCACACCCATTACGGCCCGACGACGCTCAAGAACCGCGAGGAGAACCGTCGCTCGATCGCCGAATTCTTCCATCTCGACAATGACGACGCCCCGATCTTCTGCGTCATCAGCCGTCTCACTTGGCAGAAGGGCATGGATATCGTCGCCAACGTCGCCGATGAGATCGTCGCCATGGGCGGCAAGCTCGTCGTGCTCGGCTCCGGTGAAGCGGCGCTTGAAGGCGCGCTGCTCGCCTCCGCCAGCCGCCATCCCGGCCGCATCGGCGTCTCGATCGGTTATAACGAGCCGATGTCGCACCTGATGCAGGCCGGCTGCGATGCGATCATCATCCCCTCGCGCTTCGAACCCTGCGGCCTGACCCAGCTTTACGGGCTGCGTTACGGCTGCGTGCCGATCGTCGCCCGCACCGGCGGATTGAATGACACGGTGATCGACGCCAATCACGCCGCACTTGCAGCGAAAGTCGCAACCGGCATACAATTTGCCCCCGTGACAGAAACAGGCATGCTACAGGCAATCCGCCGTGCGATGCATTTTTACCAGGACCGAAAACTCTGGACCCAATTGCAAAAGCAGGGCATGAAATCGGATGTCTCCTGGGAGAAGAGCGCCGAACGCTACGCTGCCCTCTATTCAAGCCTCGTCTCGAAAGGCATGTGACCTAAAATGATCAAGTCCGTACCCACCACGCCCTATCTGGACCAGAAACCCGGCACGTCGGGCCTGCGCAAGAAGGTTCCAGTCTTCCAGCAACCGAATTATGCGGAGAACTTCATCCAGTCGATCTTCGATTCGCTGGAAGGCTATCAGGGCAAGTGCCTCGTCATCGGCGGCGACGGACGCTACTACAATCGCGAAGTCATCCAGAAGGCCGTCAAGATGGCCGCTGCCAATGGCTTCGGCAAGGTCATGGTCGGCAAGGGCGGCATCCTGTCGACGCCGGCCGCCTCCCACATCATCCGCAAATACAAGGCTTTCGGCGGCATCATCCTCTCCGCCAGCCACAATCCCGGCGGCCCGACCGAAGACTTCGGCATCAAATACAACATCAACAATGGCGGCCCGGCGCCGGAAAAGATCACCGACGCGATCTATGCGCGTTCCAAGACGATCGACAGCTACAAGATCGCCGATTTCGCCGACGTCAATCTCGACCGCATCGGCAAGGACGAGCTTCCCGGCGGCACGATCCTCTCGGTCATCGACCCGGTCGAGGACTATGCCGCACTGATGGAAGAACTGTTCGATTTCGGCGCCATCCGCAACCTGATCAGCCTCGGCTTCCGCATTGCCTTCGATGGGATGAGCGCCGTCACCGGCCCCTATGCCAAGGAAATCTTCGAAAATCGTCTCGGCGCTCCCTCGGGCTCCGTGCGCAACTTCATGCCGCTGCCGGATTTCGGCGGCCATCATCCCGACCCGAACCCGGTTCACTGCAAGGAACTCTTCGACGAGATGATGGGCGATGATGCGCCCGATTTCGGCGCCGCTTCCGACGGCGACGGCGACCGCAATCTGATCATCGGCCGCGGCATCTTCGTCACGCCGTCCGACAGCCTGGCGATCCTTGCCGCCAACGCCAATCTCGCCCCCGGCTATTCCGGCGGCCTCGCCGGCATCGCCCGCTCGATGCCGACATCGGGTGCTGCCGACCGCGTCGCCGAAAAGCGCGGCATCGGTATGTACGAGACGCCAACCGGCTGGAAATTCTTCGGCAACCTGCTCGATGCCGGCATGGCGACGATCTGCGGTGAGGAAAGCTCCGGTACCGGCTCCAATCATGTCCGCGAAAAGGATGGCCTCTGGGCCGTGCTGCTGTGGCTGAATATTCTTGCCGTGCGCGGCGAGAGTGTCGCCGATATCGTCACCCAGCACTGGCAGACCTACGGCCGCAACTATTATTCGCGCCATGACTATGAAGGCCTCGACACCGATGCGGCAAACGGCTTGGTCGACAATCTCCGCAGCCAGCTTTCCACCCTGGCCGGCAAGAGCTTCGGCAGCCTGAAGGTCGAGAAGGCAGACGACTTCGCCTATCACGATCCGATCGACAAATCGGTCAGCGAACATCAGGGTATCCGCGTGCTCTTCGAGGGCGGCTCCCGCGTCGTCTTCCGCCTGTCCGGCACTGGCACGTCTGGCGCAACCTTGCGTGTCTATATCGAGCGTTACGAGCCGGATTCGACTCGCCACAACATCGAAACGCAGGAAGCGCTCGCCGATCTGATCGCGGCCGCCGAAAGCATTGCCAGCATTCGGGAACGCACGGGACGCGACGCGCCAACCGTGATCACCTGATCCGGGGGGAACATGCGGGGAAGCAGTGCGGCGCAAGCCGGCGCGATCGTTTTCGAGACCGGCGTCGAATTTGCGGTGTGGTCGCGTGATGCCGCACAGATCGAGCTCTGCCTCTTCGAGGATGACGGCAACAGGGAATTCGCGCGCCTGCCGATGGCGCGCGACAGCAATCACATCCATCGTCTCTTTGTCGACGGGCTGAAGGCCGGCGCGCGCTATGGTTATCGCGCCGATGGCATCTACGCGCCCGATAACGGTCTCTGGTATGACCCCTCCAAACTGTTGATCGATCCCTATGCCAAGGAGATCGACAGGCCGTTCCGCTACGATCCCCGTCTCGGCATCTATGGCGAAGACAGCCAGGATCTGATGCCGAAGGCGATCGTCACTGCCGATATACCCGCCTTGGTCAGCAAGCCGCTCTTCAATCCGGGCGGCTTTATCTATGAGGTGGCGGTGCGGCCCTTCACCATTCTCCATCCCGACGTGCCGGAGGCAGAGCGCGGCACGGTTGCAGCCCTTGCTCATCCCTCCGTCATCGCACACCTGAAGCGGATCGGTGTCGACGCCGTCGAACTGATGCCGATCACCGCCTGGATCGACGAGCGCCACCTGCCGCCGCTCGGCCTCACCAACGGCTGGGGATACAATCCCGTCGCCTTCATGGCGCTCGATCCGCGGCTTGTCCCCGGCGGCATGACGGAGCTGCGCGAGACGGTCGCGGCCCTCCATGCCGAAGGCATCGCCGTCATCCTCGACCTCGTCTTCAACCATACCGGCGAGAGCGACCGTTACGGCGCGACGCTGTCGCTGCGCGGCCTCGACAATCTGCATTATTATCGCCACGCCCAGAATTGGCCGGGCGAGCTCATCAACGACACAGGCACTGGCAACACGCTTGCCTGCGATCATCCCGAGGTCCGCCGCCTCGTCATCGACAGCCTGCGCCATTTCGTGCTCAACGCTGGCGTCGACGGTTTTCGCTTCGATCTCGCCCCCGTGCTCGGCCGCACCGCAACGGGCTTCGAGCGCGACGGCGGAACGCTTGCCGCGATCCTCGCCGACGATGTGCTTGCCGACCGGATCATGATCGCCGAACCTTGGGATATCGGCCCGGGCGGCTATCAGCTCGGCAATTTCCCGGCGTCCTTCCTGGAATGGAACGACCGGGTCCGCGACGACCTGCGCTGTTACTGGCGCGGCGACGATTGGAAGACCGGCGCGCTGGCAACCGCACTCGCCGGCTCCTCCGACATCTTCTCCCGCAACGACGGCAGGCAAACGCGCAGCGTCAACTTCCTCGCCGCCCATGACGGCTTCACGCTGATCGATCTCGTCTCCTACGCCGGAAAGCATAACGATGCCAACGGCGAACACAATCGCGACGGCCACAACGAAAACCACTCCTGGAACAACGGCGTCGAGGGGGAAACCCTCTATCCCACCATCCGCAAGCGTCGCCGTGACGACGTGATGGCGCTGCTATCAACCCTCTTTGCCACCCGCGGCAGCATTATGCTGACGGCAGGCGACGAGGGCGGCCGCAGCCAGCACGGCAACAACAACGCCTATTGCCAGGACAACGAGATCACCTGGCTGGACTGGAACGCGTTGGACGGGAATCTCATCGCCCACACCGCCTTCGTTGCGGAACTGCGCCGCCGCTTCACCGTCTTCTCCGAAACGGGTTTCCTGTCAGGAAATGGCGACGTCGAATGGATTTCGCTCTCCGGCGAGCCGATGACCGTTGCCGAATGGGAGACGCCGTCGCTTTCCACCCTCGGCATGCTTCTGTCGACCGAGGACCGCTCCGCCGGCGGCAGGCAGACCCGGCTTGCCGTGCTTTTCAACCGCTCGGGGAGCCGCCAATTTTTCACGCTCCCTTCCCGGGGCGAACCGGGCTGGCGCCAGTTGACGCCTGAAGGAGCGCAGAAAGCCGGCAAGAGTGCAGCCGTCGAGCCGCGCTCCGTCGCCTTTTTCGTAGAAAATTGACCGCCTGCCTTCGCTTGCGCAAATCCTTGTCGCAATCGTCACAAATGCGCGATAAGGCTTTGCCGCGACGGCTTGTTTCACGAGGAATTTATGGTCACGGAAATTTCACTCTCCGACGTGCGGGGATTGATCGGCATGGAAACGGGCCTATCGGATTGGATCACCGTCGACCAGTCGATGATCGATGCCTTCGCGGCGGCGACCGACGATCATCAGTTCATTCACGTTGATCCCGCACGCGCGGCAGCCGAGAGCCCCTTCGGCGGCACCATCGCTCACGGCTTCCTGACACTGTCTCTGCTGTCGACGATGAACTACAACTGCCTGCCGAAAGTGCGCGAGCAGACCATGGGCATCAACTACGGCTTCGAGCGCGTCCGCTTCATGACGCCGGTGAAGAGCGGCGCCCGCGTCCGCGGCCGCTTCCTGCTCTCCGAGGCCCGCTTCCGCGGCGCCGGCATGCTGATGACCACCTATGACGTCTCGATCGAGATCGAAAACGAGAAGAAGCCGGCGCTGACGGCAAAATGGATCACCATCATCCAATTCGACCCGAAGGACCGTCCCGAGGACGTCTAAGCAAAACTGCTTTTGCTACTCGGCCGAATTGAACACAGCTTCGAGAGCATGTCCGTCGGGATCCGTGACGAACGCCGCGTAATAGTGCTCACCGTAATGGGGCCGCAGGCCGGGCCGGCCATTGTCACCGCCGCCATGCGCGATGGCCGCCGCATGAAACCGATCGACCGCCTGGCGGTTCGGGGCGGCAAAAGCCAGATGAAAACCCGGGCCGGCTGGACGCTGGCCATCCGGGCGATGCTTGATCGCCAGTTTGTCCCCGCCGCCGGGAAGGCCATAGCCGATTGCCTGCCCCGTTTGCCCCGGCCGGATATCGTCCCAGACCCTGACGTAACCGAGCGCGGCCAGCGTGGTATCGTAAAATGCCGCCGACCGTTCAATATCGGAAACGCCGAGAGAAGCATGGTGCAGCATTGGCCTACCCCTTGAATGAAGGCTTACCCAGCCGGGATTGGCGCGGGCTCAATGCCCGGCGTCGTGAGCCGCCTCGTTCAGCAGCCCGAAGACGTAATCCGAAAACGACCGCCAGCACTCCACCCGGAACGTGTCTTCTTCCGTGCGGAAAAGCACGATCTCCGCCTTGCCCAGGATTGTGCGCGATGCGGCTCCGACCGGAAAGCCAGCAAGCGACAGATCCTGCGGGCAGCCGGCCGAAAGTGTTGCCTCCGCGCCCGGCCCGGAGACGATGATTGCCACATTGCGGTGGGACACGTCGGTCGCCGAATGCAGCGCGCCGGCACCGGAAAATGCCGCCATCAGGTCGGCGCCATCCTCATCGATGACAAGCCATTCGTCCGGCCCGATCCACAGCGCCGAGCGGGCGCCAGCCCGGCCGGATGTTTTCGGGGCGGTCGGCAGTGACAGGCCGAGAGCAGCGGAAAGTGTTGCGAGCGATTCTGCAGGCGCCCGCAGCGCCACCCGGCTGGCAGCGGGTGCGGTCGTCAGCCGCACCGTTGCGGAGCCGCCGAGACGGCCGGCAAGCGCCGGTTTGCGAATTGCGACATCAGCCATAGATGCGGCCCCCTTCCTTGTCAAAGAATACCAGATCCGTCACTTCGACGGCGATCGTCCGGTCCGGCATCGGCACATAGAGCGTTTCGCCCATCCGCGCCCGGCCGCCGGCGACGAGCGCGAAGGCGATCGACCTGTCGCAATTGTCCGACCAGTAAGCTGACGTGACGTGGCCGAGCATGGTCTTCGGCTTCGGCTCGTTCGGGCTCGCGACGATCTGCGCGCCTTCTTCGAGCACCAGATTCGGGTCCTTGGTGACGAGGCCGACAAGCTGCTTGCGCCCGTCCTTGACGAGATCCGGCCGCTTCAACCCGCGAATGCCGACGAAATCCGTCTTTTTCTTCGAAACCGCCCAGGAAAGTCCGGCGTCATCGGGGGTCACCGTCCCATCGGTATCCTGCCCGACGATGATGTAACCCTTCTCGGCGCGAAGAACGTGCATCGTCTCGGTGCCGTAGACGCAGGCGCCGAGCGGTTCGGCATTGGCCCAGACCGCTTCGAGCACCGACTGGCCGTAATCGGCCGGCACGTTGATTTCGAAGCCGATTTCGCCGGTGAACGAGACGCGGAAGAGCCGTGCCGGCACCCCGCAGACCGTGCACTCGGCAACGCTCATATGCGGGAAGGCCTCGTTCGAAAGATCGAGTCCTTCGACCAGCGGCGCGACGATCTCGCGCGCCTTCGGCCCCTGCACGGCGATGACCGCCCATTGTTCGGTCACCGAGGTCAGCCAGACCTTCAGATTCGGGAATTCCGTCTGCAGGTAATCTTCCATGTGGTGAAGGACGCGCGGCGCGCCGCCGGTTGTCGTCGTCACGTGGAAACGGTCGTCCGCCAGGCGTCCGACGACACCGTCGTCATAAACGAAGCCGTCCTCGCGGGTCATGATGCCGTAGCGAGCCTTGCCGGGCTTCAGCGTATCCCAGGCATTGGTGTAGATGAGGTTGAGGAACTTCGCCGCATCCGGCCCTACCACCTCGATCTTGCCCAGCGTCGAGGCATCGAAGATACCGGCCGACTCGCGCGCCGTCCGGCATTCGCGAGAGACCGCCTGATGCATGGTCTCGCCGGCCCGCGGATAGAACCAAGCGCGCTTCCAGTTGCCGACATCTTCGAAGACCGCGCCATGGGCTTCCTCCCAATCGTGCAGCGGCGTCTTGCGCGTCGGATCGAACAGCTCTCCACGCGAGTGGCCGATCAGCGTACCGTAGGTGACCGGCGTATAGGGCGCACGGAACGTGGTGAGCCCCACCTGCGGGATTTCCTTGCCGAGCATTTCGGCGGCAATCGCCAGGCCATGCATGTTGGAGAGCTTGCCCTGGTCCGAGGCCATGCCGTTGGTCGTGAAGCGCTTGATATGCTCGATCGAATGCATGCCTTCGCGCACGGCAAGGCGGATATCCTTGGCGCAGACGTCGTGCTGGAAATCGATGAAGGCCTTGGCGTTGGTCTTCGGACCGGCGCCTTCGGCAGCGCCGATCATGCCGCCCGTCCAGTCATAGGCTTGCTCGGCCGAAATTGCGATCTTCTCGCCGCTGCTTTTGCCGGTGGCCTGCGCCATCAGCTCGCCGGCGGCAAGCGATTCCTCGATCGTCCGCTGCAGGTCGTCGGTGCCGTTGCAGGCGCCGACCGACAGGCAGTCCTGGGCATAGGAGCCGGGCAGGAAGCGCTGGCTTTCGGCATCGAAGGCCACTTTGCCGCGCGACTGCGAGAAGAGATGGACGGACGGCGTCCAGCCGGCCGAAACCAGGAGCGCATCGACCGCGATCTTGCGCGATGAACCGCCGCCGTTGCGCGCCACCGTCATCGATGAGATGCGCAGCCGTCCCGCGGTGTTGATAACAGACTGGCCTGTGAGAACATCGATGCCGAGCGCACGCGCCTCTTCCAGCACCGCCGCTCCCGGCGCTTGCCTGCTGTCGACGATGGCGGCGATCGAAACACCGGCCCGTTTCAGATCGAAAGCCGCTTCATAGGCCGAGTCGTGCGCCGTGTAGATGCCGACCTTGGTCCCGACGGCGACACCGTAGTGATTGAGATACATCCGCCCCGCCGAGGCGAGCATGATGCCCGGCCGGTCGTTGTTCGGAAATACCATGTGCCGCTCGATCGCGCCGGTGGCGAGGATGACCCGCTTGGCCCGGACCTGCCAGAGCCGCTCGCGCGGCAGATCGTGGGAGGGCTTGGCGATATGGTCGGTGACGCGCTCGGCAAGACCGACGAAATTGTGGTTGTAGTAGCCGAAGGCGGTCGTGCGGGTGAGCACTTCGACATTGTCCATCGCCTTCAGCCGCGCCACGGCCTTCTGGGCCCAGGCATAGCCGTCCTGTCCGTCGATCGTCACGCCGGCATCGTAGCGCAACGCACCGCCGGCTTCCGCCTGCTCGTCGCAAAGGATCACCCGGGCACCGGTCTCAGCCGCAGCCAACGCAGCCGAAAGCCCGGCAACGCCGGCGCCGACCACCAGCACGTCGCAATGGGCATAGCGGCTGGCATAATGGTCCGGATCCTCTTCCGTCGGCGCGACCCCGAGGCCGGCGGCGCGACGGATGAGCGGTTCGTAGACGTGTTTCCAGGCGGCGCGCGGCCACATGAAGGTCTTGTAGTAGAAACCGGCGGCGAAGAACGGCGACATCAGATTGTTGACGGCGCCGACATCGAAGGCGAGCGAGGGCCAGCGGTTCTGGGAGTTGACGATCATGCCGTCAAAAACTTCCTGCACGGTGGCGCGCACGTTCGGCTGCTTGCGCGCCGTATCACGGGCGACGTCGATCAGCGCGTTCGGCTCCTCGGCCCCTGCAGACAGAATACCGCGGGCCCGGTGATATTTGAACGAGCGTCCCAGAAGATGCACATCGTTAGCGATCAGCGCCGAGGCGACGGTATCACCTTCGAGCGCCGTATAGCTCTTTCCGTCGAAGCTGAAGCGGGCGGTCTTGGCCGGTGTCAGGCGCCCCTTGCCGGCGATACGGTTCACGCCGCTCATTGCGCCTCTCCTTCCACGGCTTCATATGTCTCGACAGGCCCATGCTGCCTGGCCGCAGCCCCGATCTCAGGCTTCGGCTCGCCCGCCTTGTAGGTCACGATGAACTTGTCGGTCACCGTATCTCGCGCCGCGTTGAAGAAACGCCCGCAGCCGTGAATGTGTCGCCAACGTTCGAAGATCAGCCCCTTCGGATTGTCGCGCAGAAAGAAGTAGGCCTCGAATTCCTCGTCCGAGATCGAGGCGATCTCGGCGGGCCGCGCGATATGCGCGTCACCCGCGCCGCGGAATTCGAGCTCGGAACGCTCTTCCTGACAGTAAGGGCAATGGATCAGCAGCATGTGGGATTTCCTTCTCCTCCCCTTCTCCCCAGCAGAGAGAAGGTGCCTGAAAGGCGGATGAGGGGGTAAGCGACGAAAGGAGTGAGCGTCCGAGGCTCAGCCATAACATTTGTCATCAGTGCGCCACCGCCGCCGCCGCTGCTTCGTCGATCAGCCGGCCGCTGCGAAAACGCTCCAGCGTCAGCCCGGCATTGAATTTATGCGGCTCGTCGCGGGCAATCAGATGCGCGAAGAGATTGGCCGAGCCTGGCGTCGCCTTGAAACCGCCGGTGCCCCAGCCGCAATTGACGTAGAGCCCGGGAACCGGCGTCTTCGACTGGATCGCCGAACGATCCGGCGTATTGTCGACGATGCCGCCCCATTGCCGCATCATCTTGACGCGCCGGAACATCGGGAAGAGCTCGCAGATGGCATCGAGCGTGTGGGTGATGATCTGCAGCCCGCCGGTCTGGGAATAGGAATTATACTGGTCGGTGCCGGCGCCGATGACCAGCTCTCCCTTGTCGGACTGGGAGATATAGGCATGCACCGTGTTTGACATGACGACGCAGGGAAAGATCGGCTTCAACGGCTCGGAGACCAGCGCCTGCAGCGGGCTCGATTGCAGCGGCACACGCACGCCGGCCATCTGCATGACAGTTGTCGTATGGCCGGCCGCCGACACGGCGACCTTCTTGGCGCCGATGAAACCGCGCGAGGTCTCGACCCCGGTCACCCGTCCGTCCGCACCGCGCCGGATCCCGGTCACTTCACAATTCTGGATGATGTGCACGCCGCGGTCCGAGGCCGCTCGCGCATAACCCCAGGCGACCGCGTCGTGCCGCGCCGTGCCGCCGCGGCGCTGCAGTGCTGCGCCGTTGATCGGGTAGCGCGCGCTGGCCGAGATATCGAGCGGCGGACAATAGGCCTTCGCCTGCTCCGGCGTCAGCCATTCATTGTCGATGCCGTAGAGCCGGTTGGCATGGATATGCCGCTTGAAGGACTGCTGGTCGTGAATATTGTGCGAAAGCATCATCACGCCGCGCGGCGAATACATCACATTGTAGTTGAGCTCCTGGGAAAGCCCTTCCCAGAGCTTCATCGAATGCTCGTAGATGTGCATGCTCTCTTCATAGAGATAGTTCGAGCGGATGATGGTGGTGTTGCGCCCGGTATTGCCGCCGCCGAGCCAGCCCTTCTCGATCACCGCAACATTGGTGATGCCGTGTTCCTTGGCGAGGTAGTAGGCGGCACCCAGCCCGTGGCCGCCGGCGCCGATGATGACGACGTCGTATTCAGCGCGCGGCTCAGGCGAAGTCCACTGCTTCTCCCAGCCCTTGTGGCCACGAAGGGCCTCCCGCGCCACGGCAAAAACCGAATATTTCCGCATCCGCCTTCTTCTCCTTCGGGCAAGGGGCTGTTCTCCGCGCCCATACAAATCGCAAATCCAAATGCGGCACAACGGTTCTTTTGCGACGCGCGAGAGCTTTGCTTTTGACACTAAACGACATGATGGCGAAAAACTGCGCGGTTTTCGGTCGACGCCATGCTCTGCCTCCTCCGTCCTAGCCCAACAGGGTGAGAAGACAAGCAATTGCTAAAATGCTAATCATCGCATGTTCTGGGGTATGTGTATCATGTGGGGTTGGCGCTCAGTATCAGTCGCGACGCTTTGCGTCGCGTTAAGCAGCGCATGGCCGGCACCCGCCGCCGAGCCGGTCGGCCAGGCTGTCGTCATCAAGACCGAGGTGACGGGACAAAGCGGCCCGATCGAGGTCGACACCAAAGTTCATCGCAACGAGCGCATCAAGACATCGCAATCGGGGCTCGGCCAGTTCCTGTTTCGTGACGGCACGAAGCTCGCGGTCGGCTGGGGTTCGTCGGTTGTCATCGACAAATATGTCTTCGATGATTCCCAATCGGTCAAGAAACTGACCATCAGAGCGGCAAAAGGGACGTTCCGCTGGGTCAGCGGCAGTTCCAACTCCTCGGCCTACCAGATCCTGACGCCGGCCGGCACGATCGGCGTACGCGGCACCGCTTTCGATTTCTACGTCGGCCCTGACGGCACGACCGCCGTCGTGCTGCTGAACGGCGCGGCCCAGTTTTGCGGCCCGGGCGGCTGCCGGCAGTTGCAGCAGCGCTGCGATTGCGTGGTGGCCAAGCCGAACGGCAATATGTCGGCGGCACGCCGGGTCGATCCCAGTGTTCTCGAGACGCTCGGAAATCCGCGCGCCCTCCCCTTCCTCTCCGGCAATCAGCGACTTTCGGGCGGCATCGGCATGCTCGGCGGCTGCAATGTGGCCTCCGTCGCGCCGGACAGAAAAGAGAGAAACCGGCCCTCGCCTCCGTCTTCAACCGAGCCGGCGCCCAATCCGCAGCGACAAGATCCGCCGCAGCGGCAGGCCGAGCCGCAGAAAGAGCGGCCGGCCACGCCCGACAAGCCCGACAAGCCTGACAAGCCGCATCACGACAAACCGGATAAACCCGATAAGCATGATGGCCGTGGCCGGCATGAACATCACGATCAGCACGATGATCACGACTATCACGATCGAGGGGATCATCGGGATCGTGACCGCGATCACGATAAAGATCGGGATCACAAAAGGGATCGGAACCATGGCAAGGGCTGGGGCCTCAATCGCAACCGCTGACGCCCTCAGTCGGCCGCACTCTTCTCCAATCCATCGGGCGCCTCGCGAAAATGATCCGTCCTGCCGGATATTCGTTGATAGAATTCCGCCAGGCCGTCGATCACCTGCACCGCCCTGAGCTTTGCCGTGCCGATAAGCTTGCGGGTGTTCTTCGAATGCGAAAGCAGGGCCTGCATCAGTTGCTGATGAACGCCAACAAGTGCTGCAAACTCGGCAGATGCGGCAACACGTTCGTCGCCGACGACGGCAAGGATCTGCGTTCGGCTGCTCTTGCCTTTGAGCGGAATGGCGCCGGCCTCGATCAGCGCCATCCCCTGCACCGACTTTGCCGTGCTGTCGGATATCAGAATATCGAAGCCAACCTCCTTGCAGCATGATTCCAGCCGCGCCGCGACGTTGACGGCGTCGCCGACCGCCGAATAGTTGAAGCGGGTCTTGGCGCCCATATTGCCGACGCAGGCAAGGCCGGTATGAATGCCGATGCCGATCCCGACCTTTTGTTCGGGCCCGAAGCCGAAGGCGTCGCCGGCATTCAATTCGGCCAGCGTCTCGCGCATGGCAAGTGCAGCGCGAACCGCCTTGGTCTCATGATCGGCCACATCGACGGGCGCATTCCAGAATGCCATGATCGAATCGCCGATGAACTTGTCGAGCGTGCCTTCATTGGCCACCACATGGCGGCTCAGCGCATCGAGCAACGTGTTCAGGAACGCGACGACATCCGTCGGCGCCAGCCGCTCGCTGATCTCGGTAAAGCTCCTGACATCGACGAACATCACCGTCAGCTCGCGGTCGTCGCCGCCGAGGCGCAACGCGTCGCGGGTATGCTCGATGCGATGCAGCAGCGACGGAGAAAGATAATGGCCGAAGGCCCGCCGCACCGCCCGCCGCTCCCGGTCGATCACCAGGATCCGGAAGGAGGTCGCGGCAAAATGGATGATCGATCCGCTGACGATTGGAGCCAGCGGATCGAAGAGAAGTCCTGCATAGAGAAACGAGAGCCAGGACGCCACCAACCCCATTGCCGTGATCAGCAGGCCGCAGATCAGCGCGACCGCCGGGCTGACGAAGGTCGTCACCACGACGAGCAGGCATCCGAGCACGGCAATCATCAGGATTTCCAGGCCGTCCGCCCAGTCGGGCCGCGACAGGTAATGACCAGAGAGGATCTGCTCCACAGCCTGCGCATGCAGCGAAACGCCGGGAACGTTCTCGCCGAGCGCGGTGACGCGAATGTCCTGCAGCCCGGCCGCCGACGTGCCGACGAAGACGATGCTGCCGTCGATGGCGGCCGCGACCTCGGGAGCGGCCCCTTCGGCGGCGAGCACCTGCCGGGCGGATATGTACCGCTCGGCCCGGTCGGGACTGACATAGAGCCAGAGTTCGCCCGCCGCCGTCAGCGGCACGACGAAATCCCCGATCTTTGCCGATGTCATGATGCCGGCGCGATCGGGCGCGCCTGACAGCACATAGGTCGACACTCCCTGCGCCACGCGCAGGGCCTCGATCGCCAGATTCGGATAGAGCTGCGTGCCGTCGGTCAGAAACAGCGGCACCGCCCGCACCACCGGCGAGGGATTGCCGGGGTTGAGGCTGATATGACCCAGCCCCGCCGCCTTGGCCTCCAATTGCGGCCTGAGTGGTGTCGAGGCGCGGAGATAGGGTGGAGCCGAGACGGGGCTTTCGCCGGTGAAGGCAAAGCCCGCCTTGACAGGCGGCCGGTAATTGCCCTCGTTGGAAAGACCGAAGCCGAGGACGACGGGTTTCTCGGCAATTGCGCTGGCGAATATCTCGTCATTGTCAGGCAGCTTCTCGGCAAGGGAAGGATCGACGCCGGCAACCTCGCGGACAACGTTGCGCGGCGACAGCCGGTCCGGCTCGGCGAACAGAATATCGAAGGCGATGGCCGCAGCCCCCATCTGCGAAAGCCGGTCCACCAGCAGGGCGATCCGGTCCCGCGGCCATGGCCATTGGCCGAATTCGCGCAACGATGCCTCGTCGATGTCGATCACGCGGACCGGCATCGGCTCGAAGGTTCTGGGAACCAGCCGCTGATACTCGTCGAACGTCACGCCGCGGATCAGCTTGAAAATCCCGGGATCGCCGGCCCGGAGGATCGTCAGCGCAGCCACGATCGCCAGGCCGATAACGACACCGATTTGCTGCACGCGCGTCATCATCTCACCGGGCGTCCCCTCCCACGGCAGACAGGGTAGAGCGGACCGAACCTGCCGTCAGACAGGCTACGCCGCTTTCAGTCCAAACGCCATTCGCACATGCATCCCGAGCAGTGTCTTTTCCGCCTCCCGCATTTCGTTTTCCGGCCGGCGGCCTGCAAACCTCTTCAATACCAACACACCTCCAATTTTGGCCGTGCTTTTGCTTGGATGACAAGGCTTCGACCTTGCTCGGCGCGCGGCGAAATGTTCTTGTAGCGACCGAAAAATCGGATGCTTTCGAGAGCGATGGAGGTCGCCGTGATTTCCGAAACCGCCGCGCGTCGCAGCGGCCACTGGCTGATTGTCGTCGTGCTGGCAATGCTCGCAGGGCTGCCGCTGGCCGTCTGGCTCGATATCAGCGATCTCTCCGGAAACACCCTGCGGCGTCAGGCGCGCGACATGAGCTCGCTGATATCGAGCATCCGCTCCTACTATTCCGCCAATGTCGTGGGGCGCGTGCTGGCCGCCCATGCCAGCGGCGCGACCGAAGGCACGATCGTCTCTCACAACTACGCGAATATACCAGGCGCCATTCCGCTGCCGGCCACATTGTCCCTGGAGCTCGGCGACGTCATTAAGGAACAGCAGGCCAATATCACCTACCGTTTCGTCTCCGACCTGCCGTTCAAGAGCCGCGCCTCTCACGAGCTCGACGACTTCGAGAAGAAATCGCTCGCCGCGTTGCGCGCCAATCCGCAGCAGACGCTGAACGATCTCACCCGCGTCGGATTGACCGACACCTTGCGGTTCATCACCCCCGTCGTCATGGGCCAGGCCTGTGTTGCCTGCCACAATAGCCATCCCGAAAGCCCGAAGACTGATTGGAAGGTGGGCGATGTGCGCGGCATTCAGGAGGTCATCATCCGGCAGCCTTATGCGGGCAACGTCTTCGCCTTCAAATACCTGCTCTGCTATTTTCTTTTCGTCGCCATCATCGGCATCAGCTTCATTCTGCTCCAGCGGCAGCAGGCGCGCGCGATCCATAGCGCCAACCAGGATCTGGAAGCGGCGAACGAGTTTCTCGCCAGCGTTTCGCTGAAGATATCGCGCTATCTCTCGCCGCAGATCTACAAGAGCATCTTCTCCGGACAGAAGGACGTGGTCGTGCATACCGAGCGCAAGCGCCTGACGATCTTCTTCTCCGACATCAAGGATTTCACGGCGACGACCGAGCGCCTGCAGCCGGAAGCGCTGACGGAGATGCTCAACGAATATCTGACCGAAATGTCGAATATTGCCCTGGAGCATGGCGGCACGGTGGACAAGTTCATCGGCGACGCGATGCTGGTCTTCTTCGGCGATCCCGAAACCAAGGGACCGGAGGAGGACGCCAAAGCCTGTCTGCGCATGGCCGTCGCCATGCAGCACCGTCTCGGCGAACTCAAGGACAGATGGCGCAGAAACGGCACCGAAGAGCCCTTCGTCGTCCGCATGGGCATCAACAGCGGCTATTGCAATGTCGGCAATTTCGGCAGCAATGACCGTATGGACTATACGATTATCGGGGCGGAGGCCAATCTCGCGGCCCGGCTGCAATCGATCGCCCAGGGAGGAGAGATCGTCATCAGCTACGAAACCTATGCGCTGGTGAACGAAATCGTCGACGCCCATCCCCTGCCGCCGATCACGATGAAGGGCATCCAGCGCGAAATCGTGCCCTATGCGGTGGATGGGCTGACGCTCGGCGCGGATCACAAGAGCCGTGTTCTCAGCGAGCATCTCTCCGGCCTTGACCTGCATCTGGATATGAGCCGGCTGGAGCCGGCCGACCGCCTCCGGGTCAGGACGGCTCTCAAGGAGGCCATCGCCGCGCTGGATGAAGCCGCGCCCGAAACGGCCGGATCGTGAGCGGATTCGGGGCAGGCGTGATTTTTCCACCTGCCTCCCATATCCATCTGGACTTCCCATACCCGATCTGCTATTCCGCATCACCAATCGCAAGGCTGCGGCCGCGCGAACGTTATTGTTTTGCCTCTGGCCGCTGCGCCGCCTCCGGCATCAACCAACCAAAGGAACGTGATTCTCGTGCAGGTACTTGTCCGCGATAACAATGTTGATCAGGCTCTCCGCGCTCTCAAGAAGAAGATGCAGCGCGAAGGCATTTTCCGCGAAATGAAGATGCGCGACTACTACGAGAAGCCGTCGCAGAAGCGTGCTCGCGAGAAGGCCGAGGCTGTTCGTCGCGTTCGCAAGCTGGCCCGCAAGCGCGCCCAGCGCGAAGGTCTGGTCGCACGCTGAGCGTTGCCGTCGTTTTTTCGACGTTTTCAGATGCATTGTGGCGGGGGCGATGGGTTCGCCGCCGCCTTTTTAGTTTGCCGCTGAAGATCGCATATCCGCGCACCGGATATGCCGCATGGGGAAAGCGAGCCCGAATGGCTGTCAACACCTTCAATCCGTCCCGCGCTTTGCGCTTGCAGAAAACCGCATTCCTGCCCGCCTTGGCGCTGGCGGCGATGTTCGGCCTCGCCGGCTGCGAGACGACCAACACCTCGGATGCCGTGATCCGCATCGACAAGGCGCAAGGTTCGGAAGAGAACATCGCTTCGCTGACGGCTGTTATCAATGCCAATCCGAGAGATCCAGAAGGTTACAACGTCCGCGGCTCCGCCTATGGCCGCGCCGGCGAGTTCCGCCAGGCGTTGAACGATTTCAACACGGCGCTGCAGATCAACCCGCGGTTTTTCCAGGCCTACGCCAACCGCGCCCTTGTCTATCGCAACATGGGCCAGCAGGCTCAGGCGATTGGCGATTACAATGCCGCCCTGCAGATCAATCCGAGCTACGACGTCGCCTATATCGGCCGCGGCAATGTCTATCGCATGGCTGGCCAGGACGATCAGGCTTTCAACGATTTCGACAAGGCGATCCAGCTCGGCACCACCGATGGCCGCGCCTATCACAATCGTGGCCTGATCTATCAGAAGCGCAATCAGCAGGACAAGGCGATCGACGATTTCTCGAAAGCCATCTCGCTCGCGCCGAATTCTGCCGAACCCTATAATGGCCGCGGCATTTCCTATATCGCGCTGAACGACGACGACAACGCCTTTGCCGATTTCAACCATGCGATCGAGCTCAACGGCAACCTCGCCGAATCCTGGGCCAACCAAGCGCTCGTCTACGAACGTCGTGGCGATAAGGCGAAGGCCGCCCGCTCTTATCGCCACGCGATCGGCCTCGATCCCAAATACCAGCCGGCACGCGACGGTCTTGCCCGAGTCGGCGTTGCCCCAGCCGGCTAAGGATATGAATCGGGCGGCCCGAAAACATCGGCCGCCCGTAGCAGCCCCTGCCGATCGCACCGCCCATCGGGGCGCCGGCCAAAGCCCTGAAGATTCAAACGAATCTTGCGGAAGCACCCTGCCGATATCGTCAATGTGAGATTGTGTCGCGCCGGGCGGCGGAAGCGATCCCCGCCAAAAAAAGCAGCCGCGCGCCTCCTTCAGAAGAGACGCCGGAAAAAGCGTCCGTCACCGTCGATCGCGTGTCATACCATGTTGCAACCTGCTCTTGCTCCCCCTAACATGGCGCTGCTTCGATAGCCCGCTATCGGGCGTTCGAACACGTGTTGGGGGCGGTTTGCGAGAGATGCGGATCTTTGCTTTCCTGGCCGCAAGCGAAAACCGTTGCGGGCCACGCGCATTCCGGCGCCGCGCGTCTTTTCAGGCGCGTAAAGGATGCAGTCACCCTGTGAATGGCTGCATAATTGTACCGTTAGATCGATCCGATTTAAGGAATTATGCCGTAGCCCACGTCATGTGGCGCGGCAGATGAAGATCGTCGCACTGTTCTTTCCCAAAGCCTCGATCGGCACCTACCTCGTCGCCATGGCGGTGGCGATCGCACTGCCGATCTTCGCCTTTGTGACGCTGCTTCTGCTGCAGCTGGAAGACAACCAGCGCTCGGCGCTGAGGCGCGAGACGGCCCAGGATGCGCTCGCCCTTTCGCGCATCATTGATCGCCAGCTTCAGGATATGGCAACGACGCTGCGGCTGCTTTCCAGCTCGCCGGAGCTGGAAAATGGCAATCTCGCCGCCTTCCACGAACGCACCGAAACGGCCCTTCGAGACAATACGCTTTTCGTCATCGCCGTCGATCGCAGCGGCCAGCAGTTGTTGAACACACGCCGGGCATTCGGCACACCGCTCGACAAGACGGCGAACATGCCTGCCCTCGAGGCGGTCATGGCTTCCGGTCGCATCGAAGCATCGGACGTCTTTCGCGGCCGGACCAGCGGCGATTGGGTTTATAACGTCACCCTGCCGCGGAAGAACGATCCCGTTGCTGCCCTCATCATTACCCAGGATGCCAAGGATCTGCGCAAGCTCGTGACCACCGAGGGTCTTGCAACCGGCTGGTCGGCTGCCGTCATCGATGACAGCGGCCATGTCGTCGCGGCCACCGGCCCCGCCAATCTAGAACCCGGCACGGCTTTCGATCCGCGCATCCTGCCCGCACTCACCGCGCCGCGTGGCGTCTTCCGGGACGAGGCGATCCTGCCGCACATGCTCCTCGGTTATGCCCAAATCCCAGGTTGGTCGTGGAAGACAGTGATCTGGGGACCGATCGCCCAGGCTTCGATCCTTAGCACCTGGCGTTTCCTCATCATCGGCGGCGTCGCCCTGGTGCTCGTCGCCGTGCTGGGCGCCTATGCCGTCGCAAGGCAGGTGCGTACCACCATCCGCGATATCGCCGAAATGGCGAACCGCATGGGCGAAGGCCATATCGTCTCGCCGGTCGAGACCAGCGTCATCGAGGCGAACCAGGTGGCGATTGCTCTTTCGAATGCCTCTTTCGATCGCAGCCAGACCGAGGACCGACTGCGTTTCGTCATGCATGAGCTCGTCCACCGCACCAAGAATCTTCTGACGCTAGCCCAGGCAATGATGCGCCAGCTCGCCAAGCAGTCCGACAGCGTCGAGACCTTCCGCGCCGCCGTCGCCGACCGCCTCGAGGGGTTGGTGCGTTCGATCGAGCTCCTGACCAGCGAGCAATGGGGCGGGGTGTCGCTGCGACGGGTGGTCGACATTCATCTGCAGGCCTTCCCGCAATCGCGCGAGCAGATCGACATCAGCGGGCAAGACTTCGTGCTGAAGCCGGATGCCGTGCAGAATCTCGGCCTCGCTTTGCATGAACTTGCCACCAATTCGGTGAAATACGGCGCGCTCTCGGTGCCGCAAGGCCGCGTCCGCTTCGAATGGCGCGATATCAGGGAGGAAGACAAGCCGGATGCCCTGCTCCGCTTCACCTGGGAGGAGCAAGGCGGCCCGACGGTCACCGAGCCATCACGCTCGGGCTTCGGCACGACCGTGATCAAAGCCCATGCCGCCTCCGCCTTCCGCGGCACGGTTGAGATCGATTTCCGCCCCGAAGGTCTGCTGTGGGTGCTGACGGCGCAACGCGCCACGCTGGAGCGGGAATAGAGCGCTGCGCGTCTCTGCAGACGCGCTGTCACTTTGAATCTGCGCCCGGAACAATCGCTATTTCCACCCGTTTCGGACAGGTCGTTCCAAAGGAGAAAGGCCATGTTCAAGCAAATCATGATCGCAGCCGCGGCACTGACGGCCGCTGCCTGGGCGAGCCCGGCGGGCGCGGAAAACTATGTCACGCTTGGCCGTCTGGTCTGCGGATCGGATGGCGGCCAGGGTCTGATCGTCACCTCGCAGAAGAACCTCATCTGCACCTACACACCGGCATCCGGCGGCGCCAAGGCGGTCTATGCCGGAAAGATCGAGAAATTCGGGCTCGATATCGGCCAGACCGGCAAGAGCGTCATGATCTGGCAGGTGCTGGCAAAGACCGGCACGGATATCCCGCAATTCGCCCTCGCCGGCGAATATTACGGGATCGGCGCCGATGCGAGCATCGGTGCAGGCGCCGGCGCCAAGGTCATCGCCGGCGGCACCGACAAGGCCTTCATGCTGCAGCCGTTGAACGTTCAGGCGCAGGAAGGTTTGAATCTGGCGATCGGCGTCGAGAAGATGACGCTGGTGCCGGGCGAGACCTGAGGAAACTAGCCAGGTCTGCCGCAAATCGAACAGCCGCCCCGAGGGCGGCTGCATCTTTGTCGATCAATGCGCGATCGCCTTGTTGATATCCTCGGTCATCTTCTTCGCGTCACCGAGCAGCATCATCGTGCCGTCCTTATAGAACAGCGTATTGTCGATACCCGCATAGCCCGAGCCGAGCGAGCGCTTGACGAAGAGGCAGGTCTTTGCCCGGTCGACATCGAGGATCGGCATGCCGTAGATCGGCGAGGTCTTGTCGTCGCGCGCCGCCGGATTGGTGACGTCATTGGCGCCGATGACATAGGCGACATCGGCCTGAGCGAATTCCGAATTGATGTCCTCGAGCTCGAAGACTTCGTCATAAGGAACGTTGGCTTCGGCGAGCAGCACGTTCATGTGGCCGGGCATGCGGCCTGCGACCGGATGGATCGCATATTTCACCTCGACGCCGTTTTTCTTCAGATTGTCGGCGAGCTCACGCAATGCATGCTGGGCCTGGGCGACCGCCATGCCGTATCCCGGCACGATGATGACCTTTGAAGCATTCGCCATCAGATAGGCTGCATCCTCGGCCGAGCCGAGCTTCACCGTCCTGTCGGATGTGTCCGGCCCGCCGATGGCCGTCTCACCCCCGAAACCGCCGAGGATGACGGAGACGAAGGAGCGGTTCATGCCCTTGCACATGATGTAGGAGAGGATCGCGCCGGAGGAGCCGACAAGCGCGCCGGTGATGATCAGCGCCAGATTGCCGAGCGTGAAGCCGATCCCGGCCGCGGCCCAGCCCGAGTAGGAATTCAGCATCGAGACGACGACGGGCATATCGGCCCCGCCGATCGGCACGATCAGCAGAACGCCGAGCGCCAGCGACAGTGCCACGACGGCCCAGAAGTCGAAATGGCTTTCGGTGGCGGCAAGCCCGATGATGAAGAGCACGATCAGCACCAGCAGGCTGGCATTGATCACATGCCGGTAGGGCAGCAGGATCGGCTTGCCGGACATGCGTCCGTCGAGCTTCAGAAAGGCGATGATCGAGCCGGTGAAAGTCAGCGCTCCGATCGCCACGCCGAGCGCCATTTCGACACGCGCCTCGGTGTGAATGTGGCCGATCTCACCGATGCCGAAGGAGGCAGGCGTATAGAGTGCGGAGGCCGCGACCAGTACGGCCGCAAGGCCGACCAGCGAATGGAAACCGGCGACGAGTTGCGGCATCGAGGTCATGGCGATGGTGCGGGCGACATAGGCGCCGACGCTGCCGCCGATGGCGAGGCCGAGGACGATCAGCACGAAGCCGCCAAAATTCGGCGTCGCCAGCACGAGCGTCGTCAGGATTGCGATCCCCATGCCGATCATGCCGTAGAGATTGCCCTTGCGGCTGGTGGCCGGATGCGACAGGCCGCGCAGCGCCAGGATGAAGAGAACGCCGGAGACGAGGTAGAGAAAGGCTGCGATATTGGTCATCGGTCCCTTACCTGTCCTTCTTGCGGTACATCGAAAGCATCCGCTGCGTGACGAGGAAGCCGCCGAAGATGTTCACCGAGACGAGCACGAGGGCGACGAAACCGAAGCCGGTCGCAAGCCCGCTTGTGGAGATGCCGACCGCCAGAAGCGCGCCGACGACGATGACGGAGGAGATCGCATTGGTGACGGCCATCAGCGGCGTATGCAGTGCCGGCGTCACCGACCACACGACGTAATAGCCGACGAAGATCGACAATACGAAGATGGCGAGCTGGAAGACGAAAGGATCGATCGCCCCGCCGGTCGCAGCACTTGCCGCTTCCGGTGCCTGGGCCGCCGCCGTGATGACGGCGGTCACCGCTTGGTCGAGCTGCTCCAGCGCTCTGTCCATTGCTTCACTGGCCATCAGATGTCTCCCTTCTTCGCGCCGCCGAAGGCGGGATGAACCACGTCGCCGGCATAGGTCAGCATCGTCGCCTTGACCAGCTCGTCGTCGAGATTGACGACGACGCGGCTGGTTTCCTTGTTGACCATGGTCTCGAGGAAAGTGACGAGATTCTTGGCGTAAAGCGCCGAGGCGCTGGCCGCAACCCGGCCCGGCATATTGGCGAAACCGATCACCCTGACGCCTTCGACATCGGCGATCTCGCCGGCGACGACGCCCTCGATATTGCCGCCGCGCTCGACCGCAAGGTCGACGGCGACCGCCCCTGATTTCATCCCGGCAAGCATGGCGCGCGAAACGAGCCGCGGCGCCGCACGACCGGGAATCAGCGCGGTGGTGATGACGATATCCTGCTTGGCGATGTGTTCGGCTACCAGAGCCGCCTGTTTCGCCTGATAGTCGGCGGACATTTCCTTGGCGTAGCCACCGGCCGTTTCCGCCGCCTTGAATTCCTCGTCCTCGACGGCGATGAACTTGGCGCCGAGCGAAGCGACCTGCTCCTTGGCAGCGGGGCGAACGTCGGTGGCTGAGACCGCCGCGCCGAGACGACGCGCGGTCGCGATCGCCTGGAGACCGGCGACGCCGGCGCCCATGACGAAGACCTTGGCGGCCGGGACGGTGCCGGCCGCCGTCATCATCATCGGCATGGCGCGGTCATAGACACCAGCCGCCTCGATGACGGCCTGGTAGCCGGCGAGATTGGCTTGGGACGAAAGCACATCCATGGACTGGGCGCGGGTAATGCGCGGCATCAGCTCCATTGCGAAAGCCGAAAGCCCGGCACTTGCCAGAGCCGCGATCGCTTCGTCATTGCCGTAGGGATCCATGATGGCGATGACCACAGCACCGCTTTTATAGCCTGAGATTTCCGATCCGCTGGGACGGCGCACCTTCAGCACCACGTCGGCGGAGGCCGCATCGGCAAAACTGCCGATCCTGGCCCCAGCAGCCCCGAACTCCCCGTCCGGAATGCGGGAAGCCGCACCGGCGCCGGCTTCGACGACAACGTCGAAGCCGAAACTCTTCATTTTCTTCACGGTCTCGGCGGAGGCGGCGACACGCGTCTCCTCGCCCTCAGTTTCTCTCGCAACAAAAACAATATTGCCCAACTGCCCCCTCCTCCGGGTCAGCCGGACCGCCACAGGCTAGCCTGCGCGGGCCAAGCACCTAGTTCACAAAGCTTCGGAGAAGCTCTCCTCCCTCAGAGCGCCGTGCACCTTTCGGACGCACAAAGGACGCTCTGACCCTCCGAATCTACGCGATTAGCGGAGCAGGACGATGCCGATGGCGAGAAGAATGATGAAGACGAAGAGGCCGCCCAAAAGACCGGCGCCGCCGAAGAAACCGGCTGTCATTGCAAGCAGGAGGACGATGAGCAGCATCGAGCCGTATTTCGCGCCGGCGATGAACATGTCGTAGGTCTTTTCATGTTCCTTGTAATCCATCGGCGCGCCGGTCTCGACCGGTCCGGTATGATGTTCGGCCATAAATATCGTCTCCCTGAAATGCCTCTGCGCTGCCTGATTCCCCCGCTCTTGCGAGGGAAGTCCCTACGTGCAGGGATTACACAATGACAGGCGAAAGCGCAATGCATGAGAATGCCGCAGGCGCGGCTGACAACCACTATGTCAGAGGCCCGGAAAGAGCCCGAAGAGCGGCTGATATCTCTGCATTCGTCGCCCAATTCATCGGCCCCGCGGACATCGTCCCTCCGTCGGGGCAAGGACAAATCACAGCGGCAGGTCGGTGCCGAGCTCGCCTTGCGGCACGAAGCGTGCCGTCGGAATGATGGTGAGCGGCGGCAAGGTGTCGTTGGGATTGCGCGAAAACATCATGCGCTGCTCGCTGGCGCTGGAGATGAAGAAGGGATAACGCGTCAACAGCTTGCGCCCCACCTCGATCACATTCGTCGCCATCAGCGTCATGTCGATCCCGTAATTCTTCGCCAGCCGGCCGGGAACGACCGTATCGGCGTAGAAGACCCGCTTGTAAAAAGCCGCATGCGGCGGCCGAACGAACTGAAGAACGCGGTCCGCACGGAAATACGCTGCCGCCACGATGGTCGGCCTCAGCGTCAGATAAGGGATCCAGGGCAGATCGGCGGTGAGCTCGGGGTCGGCCGCAAAACGCGCCGGATCGATCAGGGTCAGTCCTGCATCCAGAAGCTCGTCCATCGCCTCGGGGAAGGCGCCGCCGGACTGGCTGAGGCGATGCTCGGGTGTCACATAATGAACCCGGATCGTACTGACCAGCTCACCATAATAATACAGTCCGAAAATATAGGCGTGGCTGTCGAAATCGCTATCGTCAAGCAGCCCCTTCGGGGCGAGCGCCAGCACGTCATGGGCCTTGTAGGCCTTGTAGCGCAACCGTTCCACCTCTTCCATGTCTTCGCTGCTTTCGACGCGGCGATACTCGACATGATCCAAAATTTCCAAAATTTTTGTGCTGAAATCGCTACGCTTGAACAGTGTTTCTGACATTTCTCGATCCGCTCGTTAACGGATCATTAATCATACGCCAGCGAAATTTAGGCAAGGAAATCCGATAATTTCGGCCGTTTTTAAATTGTTAAGGTTAACGCGGCGCGTGACTTTCGGTGGAGAAAATCGGCCGATGAAGAGCGCTCAGGCGACTTTGTTGCGACGGCGTTGAACGACGCGGCGGCCGATGCCCTGCTGCAGCAGCGGGATATTTTGGGAAGGCACAGGCTGCGAGAAAACGTAGCCCTGCACAAGATCGGCACTGCGGTGCTTGTTGAGCAGTGCGAGCTGCTCCTCGGTCTCGACGCCCTCGATGACGATCTTCAGGCCCAGTTCGCGGGCGAGATGGACGGTGCCGCGCAACAGCTTGAGCCGGCGGGTATCCTCGACGATGTTACGCACGAAGGAGCGATCGATCTTGACGATATCGAGCGGCAGCGTGTCGAGATAGCTGAGGCTGGAGAAGCCGGTACCGAAATCGTCGATGGCAATGGTGATGCCGCGAGCCCTGAGCTCCGCCAGGATGGCGCGTACCGCCGCCGGCTCGTCTATCAGGCAGCTCTCGGTGACTTCGAGATGCAGCCGCGCCGCATCGAGGCCGGAATGGGCAAGCGCATCGGCAACCACCGCAAGGATGTCGGCATCGCGCAGGTCCCGCGCCGAGAGGTTGACCGAGACGGCGATATGGTCCGGCCAGTTCATGCATTCGCTGCACGCCTTGAACAGGACGAAACGGGTGATGTCGGAGATGATGCCCATATCTTCGGCGAGCCGGATGAAGACGTCGGGCGGGATCGAGCCCTTCTCCGGATGCACCCAGCGCGCCAATGCCTCGGCGCATTCGATGCGTGAGCCGTCGGCCCGGAACATCGGCTGGAAGACCAGATGCAGCGCCTGCGCCGACACTGCGTCGCGCAGATCCGCCTTCAGCTTCTGCTGCTCGATATAACGGCCGTCCATCTCCCGCTCGAAGCCTGATATGCCGCCCCTGAAGCGCGACTTGCTTTCAAACAGCGCCAGATCCGCCTTGACGCTCCATTCATCCATCGCAAAAGCGGTGCTTTCAAGGATCGCGTAGCCGGCGCTGAGCGAAACGAGGAAGGTCAGCTCGTCGACCTCATAATGACCCTGGATCGCGGCGTGCACGCGACGAATCTCGATGTCGAGCGAAGCCGGCTCCTTGGCATGCGGGAAGAACAGGATGAACTGGTCTCCCATCAGCCGGCCGAGGATGGCATTGCCGGAGGCCTGCTTGATGCGGGCGGCGATGGCACAGAGCAGATGGTCGCCGGTGACGTGGCCGCGCATGTCGTTGACATGTTTGAACTCGTCGATATCGAGGACCATGAAGCCGAGCGGCCCGGACTTCCTCTGATGTTTGCCGAGATACTCCTGCACAAGCTGCCCGAAATATTCGCGGTTCGGCAGGCCGGTCAGCGCATCGAAGCGGACCATGTGCATGATCTTCTGCTCTGCCTTCACCCGGCTCGACACGTCCTCGAAGATCAGCACGGCGCCGCCATCGGCCCTTCGGCTGGCGGAAAATTCGAGCGACAGGCCCTCGGGGAAATGAATGAGCGTGCGCGACAGGTTACCTTCGGCAACCTGGGTGAGCTGACGCAGGATCAGCTCCGGCTGCGAGGCGTCCATGAAGCTGTAGCGCGCGCCATAGCGCAGCACGGCGCCGAGGTCGCGATCCTTCAACCGCTCCGGCGCACCGATCTTCAGAAGCTCGCAGGCCTTGCGATTGACGACCTGGATACGGTTTTCGGCATCGACCATGACCAGGCCATGCGGCATGTTGTTGAGCGCCGTATCGAAGCGGTCGGCGATGATGGTGATTTCCCGGCGCGCGATGACATTCTCATAGAGGAACTCGCGCACGCCGTTTGCCATCGCCCGCGTCGTCAGCCAGAAGGGAATGAGGAAGATCGACAGCAGGCCGCGATAAAAATCCAGCGCCAACAGGCTGCAGACGATCATCGGCAGACAGCAGGAGAAGGTCTGAAGGTCGACCGCCAGGCGTGAACCGTAATTGCGGCCGACGACGGAGACCATCGTCGCCATCGTGACGGCAATGCAGGCAAGCTCCGCAAAGGAATCGTGCACGACGAAGATGGCATAGCCGCTGGCGATGCCAAGCAAGGCGGTGGTGCAGGCCGCACCGGCAACCAGGATCCGCTCCCAACGCTCTATTCCGGCGCGCGACAGGCTTTCCTTGTCGACGCAATCGAACTGCCGGAAGATGACCATACGAACGCAGAAGACCAGAAGGAAGGCGGCCGCCAGCGGGATATAGACGAAGAACTGCGTCTTGGCGGCAACGGCAAGGCACGTGGCGACATGCACGATCACGCCAGCAAGAAGCGTCATGCGATTCCCGGAAAGGGAACTCACAAACGACAGATACACATCTATAGGGACCCTGTTCGGGTTATCTGGCTTCATCCACACTTTCCCTGTGCGCGGGAATTCTAAGCCCAACCCTTTAAAAATTGATTTCAATGGAATCAAACATTTGGTCAAATTTTCTAAAACCAGAGGATGAACAGCACAGCCTACGCGAGATAATGCATCCTTCTCGCGAGTTTATTGAAATAATTTATCCACGCCTGGGTTGTCGAAATATTCGACGCTCCTAAAGCACGACCGGCGCGGATAAGACTATACTCCAAGGCCAGCCATTTATCCTTCCAATTTCAAAGGCCGTAGTCTACATCGGTTGCAAAGGGAAAACTGCCGGAAAACCGGCAGGATAAGAACAAGGGGAGAAAATGTCGGTACTTCTGGCCGCCAGTCGGCTGATCGACTCGATCAGCCAGTTCATGGGCAAAATTTCCGAATATATGGTGCTGTTCTGCTGTCTGATCAGCGCCGGAAACGCCATCGTCCGCTATGCCTTCAACTACAGTTCGAACGGCTGGCTTGAGATCCAGTGGTATCTCTTCGCCTTCGTCGTCATGCTCGGCGCCTCGCATGCGCTGCGCAACAATGAGCATGTCCGCGTCGATCTGATCTATGGCTCGGTTTCCGACAGGGCGAAGATCTGGATCGACATTGTCGGCCTTATCGTCTTCCTCCTTCCCGCATGCATCTTCCTCACCTGGATTTGCTGGCCCTTCTTCGCGCTTTCCTACCAGCAGGGGGAAATATCGGGCAATGCCGGCGGGCTGATCCGCTGGCCCGTCAAGCTGGTCCTCGTCGCCGGTTTCGGGTTGCTTTCACTTCAGGGCATTTCCGAACTGATCAAGCGGATCGCAGCCCTTACCGGCCATATCAGCATCGATATGAAATACGAAAAGCCGCTGCAGTAGCGCGAGCTGGGAGAAACGGATTTGTTTGATTTCGGCATTATCCCGCCGGCCATGTTCCTGGGCATGGTCATCTTCATGCTCTACGGCTTTCCGGTCGCCTTTTCGCTCGCCGCCGTCGGCCTGTTCTTCGGCATTATCGGCATCGTCACCGGCCATTTCGGCGAGGTCTTCCTGCAGGCTCTGCCGCTGCGCTTCTTCGGCATCGTCTCCAACGACCTGCTGCTCGCCATCCCCTTCTTCACCTTCATGGGCGCGGTGCTGGAGCGCTGCGGGCTGGCCGAGGATCTGCTCGAAGGCACCGGCAAGCTCTTCGGTGGCATACCCGGCGGCCTCGCCTATGCCGTCATCCTCGTCGGCGCCGTGCTCGGCGCCATCACTGGCACGGTGGCCGCCTCCGTCATCACCATGGGGGTGATCTCGCTGCCGATCATGCTGCGCTACGGCTACAGTCCCCGCCTTGCCACCGGCGTTATCGCCGCCTCGGGCACGATCACCCAGGTGATCCCGCCCTCGCTCGTGCTCGTCGTTCTCGCCGACCAGCTCGGCAGGTCGGTCGGCGACATGTATCTCGGCGCGATCGGTCCCTCGATCCTGCAGGTGACGATCTTCGTGCTCTTCATCCTGGTGATGTCGATCATTCGGCCGAAGTCGATGCCGCCGCTGCCGAAAGAGGTGCGCGGCGACTTCAACTGGGCGCTGCTCGCGAAGGTCCTGATGGGCATGGTGCCCTCGATCGTGCTGATCTTCCTGGTGCTCGGCACGATCTTCATGGGCCTCGCGACGCCGACCGAAGCCGGCGCGCTCGGCGTTGTCGGCGCCATGCTGCTCGCCGCCATGAATCGTCGCCTCACCTGGCCGCTGATCCGCGAGGCGATGACATCGACCACGCATATCACCTCGATGGTGGTGATGATCCTCATCGGCTCCACCTGTTTCAGCCTTGTGTTCCAAGGCATGGACGGCTCGCGCTGGATCGAGCACATGCTGTCGGGCATACCAGGCGGCCCGGTCGGCTTCCTGATCTTCGTCAACATCTTCATCTTCGTGCTCGCCTTCTTCCTCGATTTCTTCGAGATCGCCTTCATCGTCATCCCGATGCTCGCCCCCGTCGCCTCCAGTCTCGGCATCGACCTGATCTGGTTCGGCGTGCTGATCTGCGTCAACATGCAGACGAGCTTCATGCACCCGCCCTTCGGCTTCGCGCTCTTCTACCTGCGCTCGATCGCCAGCAAAGACGTCAAGACCTCGGATATCTACATGGGCGCACTCCCCTGGGTCGGCATGCAGCTGATCCTGGTGGCGATCGTGATTTTCTGGCCGCAATCGGTAACCTATTGGCTGGATCGCGGCCCGAAGGTCGATCCGAACTCGATCAAGATCGAAGTCCCGGGCTTCGGCGGCCAGCTCGGCCTGCCGCCGCTGGGCGGCGGCGGCAACGGCTCACCGCAGATCCCCGGCCTGACCCTGCCGCCACTGAACGGCCTGCCCGGAGCACCGCCGCCACCTGCCAAATAGCAGCCCAGAAAAACAAAACCCCGGACGGAATCCGGGGTTCTGCCATTGCGTTCATCTCAACTGCCGAGCTTGCCGGCGGAAAGCTTAAAGCTTCCCGGCCCGCTGCTGGATCATCATGAACGTGTCGAAGGTGTATTCCGAAAGCTGCATCCAGAGATAGGCATCCCGCTTGAAGGCGGCCTGATCGTCGAAGATCTTCTTGAAATACTGGTTGGTGCCCGAGATTTCGCTGTAGATGCCGGTCGCAGCCTGGAAGCATGCTTCCATGATCTCCTGGCTGAACGGGCGCAGCGTCGCGCCTTCCGCAACGAGCTGCTTCAGCGCCGTCGGGTTCTTCGTGTCGTACTTCGCCAGCATGTTGGTGTTGGCGAAGGCGCAGGCATCGGTCAGGGCTGCCTGATAATGCTTGGGCAGGCTGCTCCATTTTTCGAGATTGAAGAATCCGTGCACCGTCGGGCCACCTTCCCACCAGCCCGGATAATAGTAGTACTTCGCCACCTTGTGGAAGCCGAGCTTCAGGTCGTCATAGGGACCGACGAATTCGGCCGCATCGATGGTGCCTTTTTCCAGTGCCGGATAGATGTCACCGCCGGCGATCTGCTGCGGGATCACGCCGACCTTTTCCATGACACGGCCGGCAAGGCCGGCAATGCGCATCTTGACGCCCTTGAGGTCGTCGAGCGTATTGATTTCCTTGCGGAACCAGCCGCCCATCTGCGCACCGGTATTGCCGGCCGGCAGCGCATACATGCCCTGTGTGGCATAGAATTCGTTCATCAGCTTGTTGCCGTTGCCTTCGTAATACCAGGCATTGGTCAGGCGGCTGTTCAGGCCGAACGGAATGGCCGTTCCGATGGCATAGGTCGGGTCCTTGCCGACGAAATAATAGGAGGTGGTGTGGGCTGCCTCGACCGTACCGGCGGCGACGGCATCGACGGCCTGCAGGCCCGGCACGATTTCACCGGCCGCAAAGGGCTGGATCGTGAAATTGCCGTCGGTGGCGGCGGCAACATGCTTGGCGATATCCTCGGCTCCGCCATAGATCGTATCCAAGCTCTTCGGAAACGACGATGTCATGCGCCACGCGATCTTCGGATTCTCCTGCGCGATCGCAGGCGCTGCCAATGCCGTTGCGGCGACCGCACCGGCGCTGGCGGTTCCCGCCTTCTTGAAAAACGAACGACGATCCATCAAAAACCTCCCATATAGATGGCACTGCGCGGCCAGTCTTCACCCCTACCCGCAGCGAGGGCAAAGCTAAGCATGGCAGTGGCCGCGATTCAAGCTTTAGTCTATTAGCCTTTGGCATCAAGATGGCAATAGGACGGCGCACACGTACCCATCAGAATCAGCGGCTTAGCGGCAAACGCCAGCGGCGGCACCGCCTCCGCCGCAATTTGCCTGGCTGATACAGCCAAACGTTGACTTGACGGCTGTTCTGGCGGCAGAAATGACCAGCATAACATTTTTGACCGGGGCTGATATGACGAAACCGATCGTTGCCATTCCTGCCGATATCCGTAGCTTCGACGGCGCCACCTGGCACGCCGCGCAGCATCAATATCTGCGTGCTGCATTGAATGCGGCGGGCGTCATGGCCTTCATCATCCCCGCTTTCGAGGAAGGCTACGATACCGACGCGATTCTCGACCGCGTCGACGGCCTGCTGGTTTCCGGCTCGGCCAGCAATGTTCATCCCTCGCTCTACGGCGCCGAGGCGAGTGACAAGGACGGCCCTTTCGACCCTGCCCGCGACGCCACCAGCCTGCCGCTCATCCGCCGCGCCATCGACCGCGCCATCCCGATGCTCGCCATCTGCCGCGGCATCCAGGAGCTGAATGTCGCCCTCGGCGGCTCGCTGGCAAGCGAGATCCAGGAGCAGCCCGGCATCTGGGACCATCGCCGGCCGGAAGGCGTCGACCGGGACGGCATGTACGCCGTTCGCCAGAGCGTCCACGTCAAGGAAGGATCCTGCATCGCCGGCATTCTCGGCCCGGGCGAGGTCCGCGTGAATTCCCTGCATCGCCAGGCGATTGCCAGGACCGCCCCGCGCCTGCAGGTGGAAGCGACCGCCGAGGACGGCACGGTGGAAGCCGTTTCCGTCATCGACGCCAAGGCCTTCGCCGTCGGCGTGCAATGGCATCCGGAATATTGGGCTGAAACCGACAAGCCTTCGAACAAGCTGTTCGCCGCTTTCGGCGACGCCGTCCGCGCCTATGCCGCCGGCAAGCTGCCAGCCATCCCCGCGCAGGCAATCGCTTGATCGGCGCGGCGCCGACGCGCCGTGCGTTAGAGCGCTTCAGCTTTTCACGAAAACGCAGAACCGCTCTAACTTTTTGTTTTTACACAATTCCGGACGGAAAACCGCTCCGCACTTTTCCTGGAATTGCTCTAGACAGCGTGCGTGAGCCGGCCGCAGAGTCTATGCGACACGCCTAAGCCTTCTGCGGCGTCTCCGGCACCGGCGTCAGCGCCGCACCGTTCTCGAACCAGGCGATGAGATTGTCAGCGACGAGATCGGCCATCGCATTGCGCGTCGGCACCGACGCGGAGGCGACGTGCGGCAGCAGCACGGCATTGGCCGGCACCAGCAAGTCGGCCGGCACGGTCGGCTCTTCATAGAAAACGTCGAGGCCGGCCGCTCCGAGCGCGCCGGAAGCGAGGGCAGCACTCAGCGCCTGCTCGTCCACCGTCCAGCCGCGACCGACATTGACGAGAATGCCGTTCGGGCCGAGTGCGGCCAGAATATCGGCATCGATCGTCTTGTGCGTTTGCGGCGTCTTCGGAACGATCGCGATCAGCGTATCCACCGCTTCCGCCAGCCCCTTCAATGTCGGGTGATAATCGTAGGCCACATCGGCATGGCGCGACCGCGTGTGATAACTGATCTTCACCTTGAACGGCTCGAGCCGCTTGGCGATTTCGAGCCCGATGCGGCCAAGACCATAAAGCCCGACATGGCGGCCCTTGAGCGAGAAGCGCGACAGCGGATAGGCCGTGCCCGGCTTCCAGTTGCCCGCCCGCAGCCAGGCTTCGGCCCGCGGCAACTCGCGGACCGTATTCAGCAGCAGGCCGATCGCCGTATCGGCGACCTCGTCGTTCAGGACATCAGGCGTATTGGTGACGACGATGCCTTTCTCGGCGGCATGTTTCACATCGACGCCGTCATAACCGACACCGAAATTGGCGACCACCTCGACTCCAGGCAGTTGGTCCATCCAGGCGCCCGGAAACGGGCCGGAAACGGCGACGCCGCGGATACGGCCGGCAGTCTCGCCCTCAAGCGCAAGCCTTTCCTCGCGTGCGACGGCGATGATATCAAAACGATCCTTCAGCCTTTCGAGAACACGCTCGTGTATCTTCCCAGGGACGAGAATGGCAATGCGGGACATGGCTTTTCCTCTTGGATGACGGTCTTGGTTCAGGCGCGGGGCCGATGGGGACTGGTGGATTGGCGAATGCGCATTTCTGGCTTGATCAGATGCATGCCGTCGGGCTCATGGCTGCCGGCAAGGCGATCGAGCAGCGCCCGGGCGGCCAGGCGCCCGACTTCGGTCTGGCCGTTCCAGACAGTCGTCAGCGCCGGAGTGGCGATCGAGGCCTCCTCGAGATCGTCGTAACCGGTGACGGAAATATCGCGTCCGGGCACCAGGCCGGCGCGCGCAATGCCGTTCATCAGACCGATCGCCACGAGATCGTTCCAGCAGACGGCTGCCGTCGGCTTTTGCGGCAGCGACAGGAAATGCACGGCGGCCTCGAATCCGCCCTGCTTCGAGCGCGGGCCGGGAATGCGCAGGTTCGGATCGACCTCGATGCCGGCCTTGCGCAGCGCATTGACATAACCCTGGTAACGATCGCGGCCGGTGGATGTCTGGTCCGTGCCGCCGATCATGGCAATCGAGCGGTGGCCGAGGCCGATCAGGTGATTGGTGGCAAGCGAGATGCCGTAGCTGTCGTCACCCCGATAGGTCGGCAGGTCCTGCCCTTCCATCGAGCGGGCGACCAGGATCGCCGGCATGCCGTTCTCTTCGGCCAGTTGCACGTCCTCAGGCGGGGTACCGATCGCCGGCGACATGATGACGCCGTCGCCGCCGAGCTGCAGGAGCGTCTCGATGAAGGTGCGCTGCTTCTCGACATTGTCGTAATGGTTGGACAGGATGAAGGTGTGGCGGCTGCGGTCGAGCTCGCTTTCGATCGCCTTCAGGATCTCCCCGTAGAAGGGGTTCATGATGTCATGCACGACGACGCCGATGATGCCGGAGCGCGAGGTGCGAAGGCTGGCGGCGCGGCGATTGTAGATGTAGCCGAGCGCGCGCGCCTGTTCCTTGATCTTCTCCCGGGTATTACCGGCGACGAGCGGGCTGTCGCGTAAGGCAAGCGATACGGTCGCCGTTGAAATGCCGAGTGTTTCGGCGATTGTCGAAAGCTTGATTTTCTGGACCACGTGTCCTCCTCCAGGCAGCACGCAAGACAGGCAAGACCCCGCCGGAAACCGGCGCGGCCCTTAAAATGTTTAATTAAAAGATTTAATCGGCGGAAGCAATTCGTCTTTCAGGGAAATTTCAGTCTTCGTCCGGTTCTTCGATATGAATGGCTTCGGCCTGCAGATTGGCATCGATCGCCTTCAGCAGGCGGACGAGATTTCGGATTTCCTTTTCGGAAAACTCCTGCGTCGCCAGCTTGTCGCAGGCCGAAGCCGCCATCTCGATCCCCTGCACGCTGCCGCGGCCGAGTTCAGTGAGATAGACCTTGGTGAGGCGGGCATCCTCGGCATCGGGCTTGCGCTCGAGGAAGCCCTGCGCCTCCATGCGGCCGATCGTGCGCGTCATCGTCGGCGCCTTGACGCCGAGCTTCTGGGCAAGGCCGCCAGCCGTCATGCCGTCGCTCTCGGCAAGCGCGAGAATGACGCCGTCCTGGCCGGCATAGAGGCCGCTTTCAAGCAGGTTGCGCGACAGCACCGTACGCATGGAACGCGCCGCCTGGGTGAGCGCCGGAGAGAGATCGACGAGCGTATACTCGGTCTGGTCCTTCTTCTTGGACTTGTTCTTTTTGCCGTCCTTGTGCTTCTTTCCCATAGCCATCCCTTTGATCTTTAAGCCCCGGCGCCGCTGCGATATGACATTGCCCAGGATCTCGTCATAAACAAGAGGCTACGACCGGATGATGACGCCTTCGCCGCGCTTCGAGGACAGCAACCCGGCCTTTGCCCCGGACGGAGGCCGTCTGATCGCCGTGCTGCCGCTCGGCGCCCATGAACAGCACGGCCCTCACCTGCCCTTTGAAACCGACACGCTGATTGCCGAAGGTATCGCCGGACGATTGAAGATGGCCTTGCCTGCCGGCCGGCCGGTCACCTTTCTGCCCGCCGAATCCGTCGGCTACTCCATAGAGCATATGGATGTTGAAGGAACGAAGTCGCTTGCTTTCGACGAAGCGGTGAACCGCTGGCTCGGCATCGCTGAAGGCGTGGCGAAGCAGGGCATCCGCAAATTCGTGATGCTGAACGCCCATGGCGGCAATTCGCCCTTGATATCAATCGTCGCGACCGAGGCGCGGATCCGCTTTGCCATGCTGGCGGTGGCGACGAGCTGGACCCGCTTCGGCATGCCCGATGGCGTGGTCGCGCCGGAGGAAAAGGCGATCGGCATCCATGGCGGCGATATCGAGACCTCGGTGATGCTGGCGCTTCATCCCGACAAGGTTGATATGGCGAAGGCGGCGGACTTTTCCTCGCGGCAGACGGAGTTTGCCGCGCGTTTCAAACATCTGCGCGCCTACGGGCCGCACGCCTTCGGCTGGAAGATGTCGGATCTCAATACCGCAGGCGCAGCAGGCAACGCCGCGGCCGCAACGGCAGAAAAGGGTGAAGCGCTGATTACCCACGCGGTGAAGGGACTGGCGGAATTGCTCGAAGATGTCGATGCATTCGACGTCACGCAACTCCGATGAAGATGCGTCACCTGCACCGGCCAGACGATGTGATCTTATAACATTATAAAACCCTTTGAACTGCCACGCCCAAGCCATTATATGAGACCAACCGTTCAAGCAGCCGATCCCAGCCGCTCGGCCGCACGCCTAATCCTAGAGGTTCTCATGACCGACGCGATCTCCACCCAGAAGCCTATTCCCGTTACCGTGCTCACCGGTTATCTCGGCGCCGGCAAGACGACCTTGCTCAACCGCATCCTGTCCGAAAATCACGGCAAGAAATATGCGGTCATCGTCAACGAGTTCGGCGAAATCGGCATCGACAACGACCTGATCGTCGAGTCGGACGAGGAAATCTACGAGATGAACAATGGCTGCGTCTGTTGCACGGTGCGCGGCGACCTGATCCGCGTCGTCGAAGGCCTGATGCGCCGCCCCGGCCGCTTCGACGGAATCATCGTCGAGACGACGGGCCTTGCCGATCCGGTCCCGGTCGCCCAGACCTTCTTCATGGATGACGATGTGCGCGCCAAGACCGAGCTCGACGCCGTCGTCGCCCTCGTCGACGCCAAGCACCTGCCGTTGCGTCTGAAGGACAGCCGCGAAGCCGAAGACCAGATCGCCTTCGCCGACGTCGTCATCATCAACAAGAGCGACCTCGTGACCCCGGAAGAACTTGATGTGATCGAGGACATCGTCCGCGCCATCAACCCGGCCGCCCGCGTCTACAAGACCAGCCGCTCCGGCGTCGATCTCGCCCGCGTGCTCGACCAGGGCGCCTTCAACCTGGAGCGCGCGCTCGAAAACGATCCGCATTTCCTGGAGCACGGCCATGACGACCATGTCTGCGGCCCCGATTGTGATCACGACCACCACCATCATGACCACGATCATCATGATCACCACGGTCATGACCATCACCACGATCATCATCATGGTGCGATGTCGGCGATCCACGATATCACCGTGCAGTCGGTGTCGCTGCGCGGCGGCCAGATGAACCCGGAGCGTTTCTTCCCCTGGATCCAGAAGATTACCCAGACACAGGGGCCGAATATTCTGCGGCTCAAGGGCATCATCGCCTTCAAGGACGATCCCGAGCGCTACGTCGTTCAGGGCGTGCACATGATCATCGAGGGGGATCACCAGCGGCCGTGGAAAGAAGGCGAGAAGCACGAGAGCCGTCTCGTCTTCATCGGCCGCGATCTTGATCGCGCAAAGCTTGAAGCCTCCTTCAAGGCCTGTGAGGCAGCCGCCTGATGCCGACAGTTGCACCGCTTGATCTCGACGGCCACGTTCTGGCCGTCGAATTTTTAGGTGATGTTCCCTTCTTCGCAAGCGCAAACGGTACATTCCACCGGCTGGACGGCGGCGACAGGGTGTCCGAAGCCCATCAGGGCATGCTCACCGTCATCCGCGATCCCTATAGCGAGAGTCTGATCTCGGGCGGCGAGGACGGTAAGGTGCTGCGCATTGCCGCCGACGGTAGCGTCAGCGAGATCGCCACCGCGCCGCGCAAGTGGATTTCGCAGGTCGCAGCCGGCCCGCAGGGTGCCGTTGCCTATTCCTACGGCAAGAGTTCGCTCGTCCGCCTTGCCGACGGCACGACCAAGGAATTCCCCGAAGAGCGCACGGTCGAAGGCCTGGCCTTTGCGCCGAAAGGCCTGCGGATTGCGGCTGCGCGCTACAACGGTGTGTCGCTGCATTGGATCGGCATGAACGCCAAGCCGGTCGATCTGGAATGGAAGGGTGCGCATACCGGCGTCACCTTCTCGCCGGATGGTAATTTCCTCGTCACCTCGATGCAGGAAAACGCGCTGCACGGCTGGAAGCTCGACATCAAGCCCGGCGCTGAGGCCCGCCACATGCGCATGACCGGTTACCCCGCCAAGGTCAAATCGCTCTCCTGGTCGGTCAAGGGCAAATGGCTCGCCTCTTCGGGCGCGCCGGCGGCAATCGTCTGGCCCTTCCAGGGCAAGGACGGGCCGATGGGCAAGGCACCGCTGGAACTCGGCACCCGCGCCAATATCATGGCGACCGCCGTAAAATTCCATCCGCTCGAGGACATCCTCGCCATCGGCTTCATCGACGGCATGATCCTGGCCGTGCGCATTGCCGACAGCAAGGAGGCGCTGCTGCGCCGCCCCGGCAAGGGGGCGATCACGGCGATGAGCTGGAGCAAAAACGGCAAGCTGCTTGCCTTCGCCTCCGAAGCCGGCGATTGCGGCGTCATCGATATTTCGGCTTGAGGCCACATAGCCGGCGATGAATGACATTTCGATCGAGCCGGACATCGTGGCGCTCGCGGCCGACCACATGCAGGCGGCCGCCGGTATCAGACGTGTCTCCTTGTGGCAGCGGCTGCCCTGGCTGCCGGACCTGCATACGCCGGCCGAAGAAGAGCAGTATTGGCGCATGCATCTGCTGCCGAACTGCACCATCTTAGGTGCTGCCATGGCCAACCGGCTGGTCGGCGTCATCGCCTATGGCGACAACTGGATAGAGCAGCTTTACATCCTTCCCGGCTTTCAGGGCATGGGCATCGGCTCTCTGCTTCTCGGCCGCGCCAAGGAGGAGATGGACGAGATCAGGCTCTGGACGTTCCGGCGCAATATCGGTGCACGCGCTTTCTACGAGAAACACGGCTTTACCGCCGAGGAGGAGACCGACGGTGCCGATAACGAGGAAAGAGAGCCGGATGTGCTCTATCATTGGCGCCGGCGTCCGACGCTGACACCGGCCCTGCAACCGTCCAGCAACTAGAATAAAGCTTGCCAAATGCCTTGCCCGGGCGAAACATGAACCACGCAGCAAGCGCTTGCGCCGGCGCCTGGCTGACAGAGGAAACGGAAATGCCGAAATCAACCGGCCTCGGTTTGGCCGAGCAACAGACGCAGGCTTTGGGCGGCGCATCCGTCTGGGCGGTGATCCGCGCCGAAGCGGCCGAGCTTGCCGCACGCGAACCGATATTGCAGCGGCTGCTGGCCGCGCAGGTGACGGACACCGCCGGCAATGAGGATATCATCGCCCGCGTGCTGGCCGCCCGGCTTTCGGTGGCGCAGGTGGAAACGGGGGATATCTTCGATCTCATCCGATCCACATTGAACGACGATATCATGCGGCAGGTCGAGGCCGATCTCATCGCCGTGCGCGAACGCGATCCGGCCTGCACGACATTTCTGCACGCACTTCTCAATCTCAAGGGCTTTCATGCGCTGCAGACGCACCGCATCGCCCATGCGCTGTGGATCGCCGGCCGGCCGGAGATCGCCAGCTGGCTCGCCAATCTGGTTTCGCTGGTCTTCGGCCCGGATATCCATCCGGCAGCAACGATCGGCGCGTCGATCATGCTCGACCATGGTTCGGGCATCGTCATCGGCGAAACGGCTGTCATCGAGGACGAAGTGTCGATCCTGCAGAACGTCACGCTCGGCGGCACCGGCAAGGAGACCGGCGATCGCCACCCGAAGATCCGCCACGGTGTGATGATCGGCGCCGGCGCCAAGATCCTCGGCAATATCGAAATCGGCGCCTTCAGCAAGGTCGCCGCCGGCAGCGTCGTGCTGAAGCCGGTGCCCACCCATTGCACGGTCGCCGGCGTGCCGGCAACGCTCGTGCGCGTCCACCGCGCCGACGAAATCCCGGCCGAGACGATGGATCAGAATATCTAGGGTCGCTCTGAGATGGGGAATTCGCCCGATCCTACGCGGCCTGCTGATTCTCTCCGAAGGCTTCGACCCGGTTGCGGCCTTCGCGCTTCGAACGATAGAGCGCCTCATCCGCCTTCTGCATCAGCCGTTCAAAATCTTCATCGTTTTCCCGACGCGCGGCAACGCCGATGCTGAGCGTCGGAAAGATCGCCAGATCCGGCCGCTGCATGACGGCGGCGGCGAAGGTGAGACGGATGCGCTCGGCAATCGCCACCGCATCTTCGCAGGAGATATTTTTCAGCACCGCCAGGAACTCATCCCCGCCTTGACGGGCGAGCAGATCGCCGGACCCCATGATGCCTCTCGCAACACGGGCGAAAAGCTGCAGGATATCGTCGCCGGCGGCGTGGCCATGCCGGTCGTTCAACTGCTTGAAATGATCGATATCGATGATGAGCAGCGATGCCGGCTGAGAACCGAGAGCGGGCAGACGCTGCGCAAGGCCGCCGCGATTGAGCGCGCCGGTCAGCGGATCGTGGTGAGCGAGTTCCATCAGCTGATTTCGGCTGCGCTCGGCGGCCATCAGCACCATCGCCATGCTGCGGAGCATGATGAACGCGACCGCCGATACCGCCATCCAGCTATGGACCACATTGGCGCCGAAAGGATCCGGCCCGCCGATCTCGCCGGTCGCCGCGAGAATGCTGCGAGCCGCAAAGATCGCGGCAGTGCAGACATAGAGGCCGACAAGCAGGGCTGCCGAATAAAGCCTCTCGCGCCGGACAATGCTGATTGCCTCCCTTGCGACGGCAAGATCACAGAGGCAGCAGATGACCGAGACGTAGAGGAGCCTCGCCGATACCGCCGAGGGATCGCTGACGATGAGCACGACAGGCACGCTGACGAGCAAGATGGCCAACCAGAAAGAACGCTGGTCGAGCGCTCGCCCCGAAAACACGCGTACGGCAAAGAACATCAGCATGTAGCCGGCGATGGTGACGATATTGCCGCCGTCGATCGAGACCGAATAGGGAACGAGATTGCGCAACGCGACGAGGAAAGACCCGATGCCGACAAGAAGGTTGCTCAAGCCCCACCAGAGCGGCCACCGCTCAAAGCGACCGGTCGCATAGGCTGCAAGCTGGAGAATGCCCAGTACGAAGCAACTCACGGCAACAATGAAATAGATTGTCCTGAGATCCAGCAACATGGCGCTTTCCCGAAGTTCTGGCGGGGAAGCTACAGCAAGCGCTTTGCGGTTTGATTGGAGGCTTCGCTAAGACTTTAACGATCGCGGTTTTTCCGCTGCAGCACAATTCAAGGGATGCTGCCGTCAGGCGGCCCGCACCGTGCCGATGATATCAGCCAACAGACCATGCAACAGATCCCGGTAGCCGTTTCGGGCAGACGGACCGCTCTCTTCCGAAGTCATGACGACGGTGAGATCGAGCGACGGGACGATGTAGAGCATCTGCCCGCCGTAACCCCAGGCGAAATGCACCTCTTCGCCGCCGATCTGCCGCGTGAACCAGCCATAGCCATATGCATCGCCGGAGAAGCGCGAGTTGGTGCGAGGCTGCCACGACTGGGAGATCCAGTCGGCAGATACGATCTGGCGGCCGTCGGCAGTCTTGCCGCCGTTGCGATAGAGTTCACCGAAGGCAAGCAGGGACCGGGCGCTCATCGCCATCTGATTGCCGCCGAGATAGATGCCCTGCGGATCGCGCTCCCATGCGCCGATGCGGAAACCATCGACCGGACCGAGCCATTCCTGCGCCAAGGCCAGCGTCGACCGCCGGCTGACCTTCGTGAGAATGGCCGAGAGCAGATGCGTGGACGCGGTGGAATAGAGCATCTCGCCACCGGGCTGATCGACGAAAGGCTGCGAGAGCGCAAAACGTACCCAGTTGCGCGAGGAAACCCAGCGGCCGTAGTTCGCCCCCGACATGCGATCGAGCCCGGCTTGCATGGAGAGAAGATTGCCGATGGTGATGTCGTTGAGGCGCGGATCCGGCGTTAGCGGGAGATCGACCTTCAGGATCGGCGCGATCTTCTGATCCGGCCCCGAAAGCAGGCCTTTGTCGATGGCGATACCGACCAGCGCCGAAATGATCGATTTCGAAGCGGATTTGATATTGGTCGATTCCGCCGGCGAATGACCATGAAATCCGCGTTCGGTAAGCACACGCCCATCGCGAGCAACAATCACCGTCTTTAGAGGCCGCATCGCAGGATCGGTCGCCACTCGATCGAGACGCGGCCCAAGCCCACCGGCGGTGGAAGCCGTGCTCTGGGCAACCGCCGATTCCGCCGCTGCAAGCGGCATGCAGAAGAGAAGCAGAAGGGAGAGAAGACGGATCATCTGGCGCAAGATAGGATATCGCCGCGCCATGTTCGCGTGACTGCGGCACTTTTCACGCGATTGTGTTTCCGCGCGCGATGCTTACCCAGGTGACCGCAGCTGGGCTCGCGCCCAAAAGAATAATCCGCGCCGCAACCACGACAGGCCCGCCTGCCTCCATGGTCAAGCGGCGCGGATATTGCCGGACGGCGAAAGGACGTCCAACCCCGACCGACCCATCGACACAGCTCAGGCCGCGCGGCGAACCGGCGCGCTGGCCAGCATGCGCCCCGAGGGGACGATCATGCCGGCCGCGCCGTCAAGCCAGCCTTCCGTGAGCTCGAGCGCAAGAAAGCGCGAGCGTTCGAACGGACCCGGCATGACAAGATGGCGAGCCTTTTCGGCAAAAAAGCCGAAACGCTCGTAATAGGCAGCATCGCCGACGAGCAGGACGGCGCCATGCCCGCGGTTCTTCGCTTCAAGGATCGCAGCCCGCATCAGCGCCGCACCGATGCCCTTGCCGCCATGTTGCGAGGCAACGGCAAGCGGCCCGAGCAGCAGCGCATTGATCGGCGTACCTTCGTCATTGACGGCGGCCTCGATGTTCCAGAGCCGCACCGTACCGATGATCCGGCCGTCGCGGTCACGCGCGACGAGCGCAAGACCCTCGGCCGGGACGCGGTTGCGGCGGATCTTCTCCGACGATTTCTTGCGGCGATCCGCGCCCATGACGCGGTCGAGCAGGTTTTCGCGAGCAACGACATCCGAGGGATTCTCGGCGTCGATGGTGAAAGTGGTGGGCGCAAAGAATGCGCGGACAGAATCAAGAACAGCGGCCATCTTGGCCTCCCGTACCCAATACCGTTATCAGCGGCGATGAAGGAAAATTGTGAAGTTGCCGCCCCGGCTGGTTACGGGGCCGGCGGAAACGACCTCAGATGACGTAGGCCTTCAGCGGTTCGAAACCATTGAAAGCGACCGCCGAATAGGTCGTCGTATAGGCGCCGGTGCCTTCGATCAGGACCTCGTCGCCGATCGAAAGGGAGATCGGCAGCGGATAGAGGTTCTTCTCGTAGAGCACGTCGGCCGAATCGCAGGTCGGGCCGGCGATGACGCAGGGCTCCATCTCGTCGCCGTCGTGCTCCGTGCGGATCGGATAGCGGATGGCTTCGTCCATCGTCTCGGCGAGACCGCCGAACTTGCCGATGTCGAGGAAGACCCAGCGGGCATCGTCATTGTCCGACTTCTTCGAAATCAGAACGACTTCCGCCTTGATGACACCGGCATTGCCGACCATGCCGCGGCCCGGCTCGATGATCGTCTGCGGGATCTGGTTGCCGAAATGCGTGCGCAGCGCCTGGTAGATCGACTTGCCGTAAGCTTCTGCGGACGGAACGTCGCGCAGGTACTTGGTCGGGAAGCCGCCGCCCATGTTGACCATCTGCAGGTGGATGCCCTGCTTGGCAAGCGATACGAAGACACGCTTGGCATCGGCGAGCGCCGAATCCCAGGCATCGACCTTGGTCATCTGGGAACCGACATGGAACGAGACGCCGTAGGACTGCAGGCCAAGCTGATGAGCGTAGACGAGAACGTCGACGGCCATCTGCGGAACGCAGCCGAACTTGCGCGACAGCGGCCATTCAGCGCCTTCGCCATCGGTCAGCACGCGGCAGAAGACGCGGGCGCCGGGAGCGGCGCGCGAGATCTTCTCGACTTCCTCGTGGCTGTCGACCGCAAAGAGGCTGACGCCGAGCGCATGCGCGCGGGCAACGTCACGTTCCTTCTTGATCGTGTTGCCGTAGGAGATGCGGGCGGCGGTCGCACCGGCTTCGAGCGCCATTTCGATTTCGGCTACGGATGCGCAATCGAAATTGGAGCCGAGGCCTGCAAGCAGCTTCAGCACTTCCGGGGCCGGGTTGGCCTTGACGGCGTAGTAGATGGCGCTGTCCGGCATGGCGTGACGGAAGGCGTGGAAATTGTCGCGAACGACGTCGAGGTCAACCACGAGGCAGGGACCGTCGGGACGTCGGGTTGCGAGAAAGTCGCGGATGCGCTGGGTGGTCATATCGATTCCCTCTTCCAATTCCAGAGCTCCGGCATGAACCGGAGGACAAAGGGCATACGATAGCTCGCATTGGAACCAGCCGGTGGAGACCCCGGAACCATAGCAAGCGCTCGATGCGCGGATAGTGAACCAACGCCGCGGACGCGGTGTAAGTTCGGCTTTGTCTGCCATGGATTGGAGGGAGAATCCCAACCGCACTTCCGGCAATGATGGTGTGCCTCTTCAGTAACCCCCGCTGATGGAAAGCAGGGAGAGAACAAAAAGGCCCGCACCGTCGTTGCTTCAGGCGTCCTCGCATTTTCCGGTTGGCCGGAATAGCGACTGGAGGGGTTAATTCCAGGTACCTTACCGATTTCCTCACCAATTCGAGGGTTCGGCGGACACCCATGGGCACGTGCGACTTTGGGCTGAGTGGGAAATAAGAATATTCGCCTTCATAATCAAGCGATTTTTTAATCTGGGGCCAAAAAAATAATTGAACAAAATCGCCCAATTTGTTCAACATTCCGAAACAGCTTCGGGAACAGCCATGGACACCTTGACACGCATACGGGCCTTCATCGATGTCGTCGAGGCCGAAGGCTTTTCCGCCGCGGCGCGGCGCACCGGCCGCTCGAAGGCGCTGCTCTCCAAATATGTGCGCGAACTGGAGGATGAGCTCGGCGCCCTGCTGCTCAACCGCACCACCCGGCAGTTCTCAATGACCGAGGCTGGCCATACCTACTACCGCACCGCCTCCGATATCCTGAAGGAGATCGACAACCTCGCCGATCTCGTGCGTGAAAACAATGCACAGCTCAAAGGGCGGCTTCGCATCTCGGTGCCGCGCACCTTCGTCGATGCCGATGTCGGCCAGTCGCTGATCGATTTCGCCAAGGAGAACCCGGACCTTTCGCTGGAGATCGCCGCCGACGACCGGTTCGTCGACCTGATCGAGGAAGGTTTCGACGTGGCGATCCGCGTCACCAAACTCGAGGATTCCGGCATGATCGCCCGCAAGATCTCGGATTTCCGCGTCCATCTCTGCGCCACCCCGGAGTTTCTCGAACGCCATCCCGATCTCGAGCACCCCAGCGACATTTCCAACGTCCCCTTCATCGTCGACACCAATGCGCGCACCCAGGCAAGCATCCGCTTCCACAATCCCGACAACACCTCGTTCGCCGTCGCCGTCAGCGGACCGATCGAGGTCAACAGCCCGCATGCGACATTGCGCGCAGCGCTCGCCGGCATCGGCATCGCCCTCATCCCGGATTTCATCGCCCGCAAGCCGATCGAGAGCGGCGCACTGGTGACGCTGTTCAACGACTACCTCCCGACCGACCGCGGCATCTACGCCGTCTATCCGCATCGGCGCTATCTGCCGGCCAAAGTGAGGATCTTCGTCGACTACCTGCACAACTGGTTCAAGAAACATCCATAATGGGGCGGATGCGACATTCCGTCCGCGCCAGCCACCACTAACCCGGTCCCAATTCCGTCCCAATTTCTGGCAAGAAGTCAGGGTCACCGAACAGGGCAGCGGAACAGATGAAACATTCGACGATATTGATGGCCGCGCTTCTTTCGCTGGCGCCGGCCGCCGCCTTTGCCCATCCGCACATCTTTGTGGAGGCGCGTCTCGAAGTCGTGGCCGGCAAGGACGGCAGCGTCGAGGAACTGCGCAATGTCTGGCGCTTCGACGAGGTCTTCTCCTCCTCCGTCGTCATGGATTTCGACAAGAACACCGATCTGAAGCTGGAGCCGAACGAACTCGCCGAGGTCGGAAAGACGGTGAAGCAATCGCTCGCCGATTACGACTACTACATGAACCTGACGATCAACGGGAAGAACATCACCGTCCAGAAGCCCGACATCATCCATGTCGACTACAAGGACGGCCAGCTCTTGATGTTCTTTGCGGTGAAGCCGGTGGAGAAGATGCCACTCAAGGGCAGGCTCACCTTCGGCGTCTACGACCCGACGCTCTATACCTCGATCGATTTTCCCACAGACGGTGAACTGGCAACGGTCGGCGACGGTTTCAAGGCCTGCAAGCATCAGGTGGTAAGGCCTGATGCCGACCAGGTGATCTCGGAAAACAAGCAGTCACTGACGGACGCCTTCTTCAACGATCCCACCGGCACCAACATGTCCAAACTCTTCGCCACCCGGCTGGAGGTCACATGCTGACGAAACGGTTACCCCTCACCCTTTCCGCTGCAGCTCTCGCGCTGCTGACGGCGGCAAGCCTCGCCCATGCGCAATCGCCGCTCGGCATCGGCACGGCGGAGCCGAGCTTCCAGCCGACCGGCGGGCCGCTCGCACCGCTTCTGCTCTACGTGAACTATGAGCAGCAGGCCTTTTACCGGGCGCTGACCGGTGCCTTGAAGGCCATGCGCCAGGACCCGTGGCAGCTGGCATCGCTGATCGGCCTCTCCTTTGCCTACGGCGTCTTCCATGCCGCTGGCCCCGGCCACGGCAAGGCGGTCATCTCCTCCTACATGATCGCCAACGAGGTCGAGTTGAAACGCGGCGTCGTGATTTCCTTCATTTCGGCCTTCGTCCAGGGCGTGATGGCGGTAGCGCTGGTCGGCGGCGCCTGGCTGGTGCTGCGCGGCACCGGTATCACGCTGACGGCGGCGACCCATGCGATGGAAATCGCAAGCTTCGTCATGGTCATCCTCTTCGGCGGCTGGCTGCTGTTCCGCAAACTGCGCTCGATGGTGGGCAACATGCCGCGCCGCCGGCTGATGGCGACGTCCGCCGGCCCGGTCAGCATGATGCTCGACTGGAAGGACAATGCGGCCGAGCGCCAGGTCTATGCCTTCAACGGCAAGGCACAGGCCATCGACGCCGGCCATACCTTCGTTCCCGGCATGGCCTGCGAGACCTGCGGCAATGCCCATGTGCCTGATCCGGCCCTGCTCGCCGGCGACAGGTTCAGCGCCCGCGAGGCCTGGTCGGCGATCGTTGCCGTCGGTCTGCGCCCCTGCTCGGGCGCACTGCTGGTCATGACCTTCTCGCTGCTGAACGGGCTCTATCTCGGCGGCGTGCTTTCCGTCGCCGCCATGTCGCTCGGCACGGCGATCACCGTTTCCCTGCTTGCCACACTTGCCGTCACGGCCAAGGGGGCGGCCGTCCGACTCTCCGGACGCGGCTCGACCGCCTCGATCTGGGTCGGCAACGCCATCGAAATCCTCGGCGCCGTGCTCGTCATGCTGATGGGCGCCCTGCTGCTCGGGGCCTCGCTGCAGGGGTAGAGCTGTAGCCCTATTTCTCTCTGCCGCGCTGATAGCGCGCCCGCAGCCAGAACACCGCGAAGAACGCCATGATCAGGCAGACGCCGACGGCAATCGCCAGTGTCGGCGAGAAATTGCCGATCCACAGCACGATGGTCGGCAGGAAATAGATGACCAAGGCGGCACCAAGCAGGATGATGCCGGCGGCTGTCGCCTGCGAGCGGCTCTCCGGACTCATACGAGCCTTTCCTTTTCGAGATCGGCGCGGATATCCTGCAGGCGGCGGATCTGGTTGCCGGCGGCGTCGAAATTCTCAGGCGAAAGCCAGGCCTCGAAGGCATCGTTGATCATCGGCCATTCGACATCGATCATCGAGAACCAGGCGGTATCGCGGTTGCGATGCTTGGAAATCATGTGCTGGCGGAAGACGCCTTCGAAGCTGAAGCCGTAACGCGCGGCCGTCGTCTTGCTCGCCTCGTTCTTATTGTCGCATTTCCATTCGTAGCGGCGGTAGCCGAGATCCTCGAACACGTGCTTGGCCATCAGATAATGCGCCTCGGTCGAAAGCGGCGACCGCTTCATCTCGGCGCCGTGCGCCACTCCGCCGATCTCGACGACGCCGTTTGCCGGGTCGGCGCGCATGTAATTCGCCATACCGACAATCTTGCCGGTGGCGTTGTCACGGAAGATATGGGTGAGCCAGCCGGACTTGGTGTGGACGGCTTCCAGCCAGTTGGCGAAATCGTCGATACCGGAGAAATCGTCCTGCGCGAAATAGAGAAGCAGCGGGTTGATGCCCATACCGCCGAGCCCGTCCCACAGCGCCTCGAGATGTTCCGCGCGCCGATAGGGCTCGACGGTGACGAAACGACCCTTGAGCGTGACCGGCGTCGGCGCCGGACAACCGTTGAAATTTGCTAGATCGCGCATGTTCACTCCCCTTGTCTAGGAGTGGATAGGCCAGCCGCCCGACAAAGGCAACCGGCCTGCTTGTCACTGTGACAAGGTCACCTTGGCGGAGGACACCGTCGCCTCGATATGGTCGACCAACTGGTCGGCAAGACCGAGGCGGCCGGCGAGCAGATCGAGATAACCGCGCTCGGCGCGCGAATCCGGCTCGATGGTGAGCCGCGAGGCGGTGTAAAGTTCGACGCGCTGTTCTTCGGTCCTCGCCGCGGCCACCAGCGCATCGATATCCGTCGGCGAAGCGAGTTCGTGCTCGATGAAGGCCGCGGCCTCACCACTGACGTCGGCGGCCTTGACCTTGTCCATGATGAGGGCGCGTTCGGCATCGTCGATATGGCCGTCGGCCTTGGCGGCGGCGATCATCGCGCGGATCAGCACCAGCACGAATTCATTGCTGCCGGCAGGGGATGTCGGTCCGAAACCGGATTCGGCGGGCGGCGGCAAGAGAACCGGATTGTTGGCCGAGGGCGCATCCGAGGGGGCTGCGGGCGCCTGCCCCGCCTGGTAATTCTTGTAGGCCTGGTAGCCGAGGCCGGCAATGGCGGCAAGACCGCCGATCGCCAATGCATTGCCGGCAATACCCCGGCCGGTCTTGGTGCCGAGAAGCGCGGCTGCAATCGCGCCTGTCGCCAGCGGGTTGTTTTTAGCCGTCTGAACGGCGTCGCCCGCCCTGTCGCGGACCGAACCGCCGAGACCCGGCACCTGCGAACCCAAGAACTGGTCGAGAAGCTTCTTTGCGTCGAACATTCCTCGTCATCTCCCTGTTTGAAGCTGGAGAGGTACATAGGTTTGCGACGGGTGAAATACAAATTGAGGAGTGGGGATTATGCCCGAAGGCCGACCCCACCCCTGCCGAAACTCAGGCCTTCAGTGCCGCCGCTTCTGCCGCGAGCCTGGTAATACCAGCCCAGTCGCCGGCCGCGACCAGTTCCTTCGGCGCTACCCAGGAGCCGCCGACGCAGATGACGTTCGGCAGCGAGAGATAATCATTGGCGTTCTTCAGCGAAATGCCGCCGGTCGGGCAAAACAGCGTGCCGGCGAGCGGCGAAGAGAGCGCCTTCAGCAAGGCCGCGCCACCGGCCTGCTCCGCCGGGAAGAATTTCAACACTTGGTAGCCTTCTTCGCGCAAAGCCATCACTTCGCTGGCGGTCGCAGCCCCCGGAAGCAAGGGCACATCGGAGTCGGCAGCGGCATCGAGCAGTTCCTGTGTCGTGCCCGGGCTGACGATGAACTTCGAACCGGCCTCGACGGCGGCTTGCCAATGGGCGGCATTCAGGATCGTGCCGGCGCCGACTTCGGCGCCCTCGACCTCGGCTGCGACGGCGCGCACGGCATCGAGTGCCGCCGGCGTGCGCATGGTGATCTCGATCGCCTTCAGGCCTCCCGCGACGAGCGCCCGGGCCAGCGATACCGCCGACTTGGCGTCGTCGACGATCAAGACCGGAACGACCGGCTGGAGTTTCAGGATGGAAAGGAGCTTTTCTGTTTTCTCGCCCATGGTCGTGCGACTTCCTTGAAACGATTGAATTCGGATCCCGAATAACGCCCCCGCCGACCCTTGTCGAGATAAAACCAGACCGTATGACAAGATGGGTAGGAAATGGGTGGAAATTGGTCTACCGTGCCGCAATCGTCACAAAAGGTTCACCGATATGGCGAAAGAGATCGAGCGGAAGTTTCTTGTACGCAGCGATGGATGGCGTTCCGCCGTCGAGACGAAGTCTGTTCTCCGGCAGGGTTACATCGCTTCGATGGACGACCGTTCCGTCCGGGTGCGCATCCTCGACGACAGGAAAGCGAAGCTGACGATCAAGATCGGCCGCAGCACGATTACCCGCGACGAATTCGAATACGACATCCCGATCGCCGATGCCAAAGAGCTGCTGCAGAATGCGATCGGCATCGTCATCGAGAAGACGCGCTACCGCGTTCCACATCAGGGTTTCGTCTGGGAGGTCGACGTCTTTACTGGCGAGCATCGTGGCCTTGTCATCGCCGAGGTGGAGATGACGGCGGAAACCGACAATCCGGCCCTACCCAGCTGGCTTGGCCGCGAAGTGACCGGCGATTTCCGCTATTCCAACCAGGCCCTTGCCACAGAATATGAGCACGACAGGCATGGCCTATCGCATTCGGCCTGACGCCGATTTCACGGACGCGTTCCGCAGCGTCGCGACACAGCAGCTGGAACGTGCCATTACGCTTATCGAGGAACGGCCGGACGGCACCGATGAGGCAATCCATTCCTTCCGCAAGAACGTGAAACGACTGCGCTCGCTGTACCGCCTCGTTCGTCGCAAGGTGCCGGATTTCCAGGCCCAGGAAAACACGAGGCTGCGCGATGCCGCAGCGTCGCTTTCGGCGATCCGCGACGCTGCCGCCCTCATCGGCACCGCACAATATCTCCAACAATCAGCCCGGGGGAACGAGGAAAGCGAGGCGCTCGGCCGCATCGTCACTGTTCTCGAAGGACGCCGTGACTGGATGGCCGAAGCCGAAAGCGGCCTGGAGCAGCGGCTGACGGAAACCTCTGCGGTCCTGACGGCGGCGATTGCAGCCCTGGATAAAGTGTCCTTCGACGGCAGCCACCGCAAGAATGCCCGCATGCTGGCAAAGAGCTGGCGCCGCACCGCGCGCAAGGCGAAGACCGCGCTTGCGGCCTGCCACGGCGAGGCATCGGCCGACGATTTCCACGATCTGCGCAAGCGCGCCTACGACTATCGGCTCTACCATGCTCTTCTGCGTGACGTCTGGCCGGGCGCGATGAAGGCCAAGCGCGATGCCGCCACGGAACTTGTCGAAGATCTCGGCCATATACACGATCTCGCCGTGCTCTCCGAACTGGTGGAGGCCGAACCGCAGCTCTTCACCCGCAACGACGATCTCGCACACCTGCTTGACGCCATCATCTTCCGCCAGCAGGAAGACCGGCGGCAGGCGCTTGTCAAAGCCGAAATCGTCTTCACCGATGATCCCGACGAGGAAGCCGACCGCATCGAGCTTCTCTGGCTGGCCGCCGGGAATCGATAGGTGGCGACACCGGCAGTGCTTGCGAACGCTGCATTTCCGAATGCCTCAGCGCATCTGAAATATCATGGGCAAACCCATTGACCTCAACCAGTCTTGAGGTCCTAGCCTCCGGTGGTCGAACAAGCAAAGACCTGACGCTGCGAGGAAAAAATGACCGCCGAAAATGCCGCTATGCCGAAGGTGCTCGGACTCTACGAGACCCATCTGACCGTTGCCGATCTCAAGACCTCTACGGATTTCTACCGCGATGTCGTCGGGCTAGAGCCCGCAGCATCGTTCGAGGAGCGCAAAGTCACGTTCCTCTGGGTGGACGACCGGAAGACCGGCATGCTGGGCCTTTGGGAAACCGGAACCGGACCGTTGAAGATGCGGCTGCATATCGCCTTCCGCATGACCGCCGATAGTGTGCTGCAGGCTCCCGCCTTGCTCAAGGCAAAGGGCGTGGAGCCTCTCGGCTTTAACGGTGAACCGGCAACGGAACCGGTGGTTCTCGGCTGGATGCCGGCGCTGTCGATCTATTTCAAGGATCCGGACGGGCACTCGATCGAGTTCATCAGCATTCTCGACGCCATCCCCGACCGGAGTTTCGGCGTGCGGCCGTTTTCCGAATGGCAGGCGCGAGCGTAGTCCGCCACCTGTCGAAATCGCCTCTGGCGAAGGCAATTGCGTGGCCCGCCGATTTTCTGTATTTCCAGGCCTATGACCGACAGCCTCACACACACCAGCCCGTTCCTCGTGGCGGCCCTCTACCATTTCGTTTCCGTGCCGCGTTTTGCCAGCCTGCAGGCACCGCTGCAGGCGCTTTGCGAGGAGAACGGCGTCAAGGGAACGCTGCTTCTGGCGCATGAGGGCATCAACGGCACGATCGCCGGACCGGATGCCGGGATTGGCGCCGTGCTCTCCTTCCTGCGCGCCCAGGCGGAATTTTCGGGCCTGGAGCACAAGGAAAGCCGCGCCTCGAAAATGCCCTTCCTGCGCATGAAGGTGAAGTTGAAGAAGGAAATCGTCACCATGGGCGTCGAGGATATCGACCCCAACAAGGTGGTCGGTACCTATGTGGCCGCCAAGGACTGGAACGCGCTGATATCCGATCCCGATACGATCGTCATCGACACCCGCAACGATTATGAGACGGCAATCGGCACCTTTCGCGGCGCGCTCGACCCGAAGACCAAGACCTTCCGTGAATTTCCGGATTGGGTGCGCAACAATCCCGGCCTGCACAACAAGCCGAAGGTCGCCATGTATTGCACCGGCGGCATACGCTGCGAGAAGGCCACGGCCTTCATGAAGGCTGAGGGCTTCGACGAGGTCTATCATCTGAAGGGCGGCATCCTGAAATATCTGGAGGAAGTGCCGCAGGAGGAAAGCCTCTGGGATGGCGCCTGCTTCGTCTTCGACGAGCGCGTCTCCGTCGAGCACGGGCTGACGGAAGGCGAACACAGGTTGTGCCATGCCTGCCGTAACCCGATCACATCAGAGGAGATCACCTCGCCGCTCTACGAGGAAGGCGTTTCCTGCAGCCACTGTTATCCCAAGCGCACGGAAGAAGACCGGCTGCGCTACCGTCAGCGGCAGCACCAGATCGCCCTCGCCAAAAAGCGCGGCCAGCGGCATATCGGCAGCTGAGCCGGATTCTGTGTGAATCAAATTTGCTTTCTGAAGATCAGGCCGCCGGTCAGGCGGCGCCGATACGACGCCGGCCTGTCGGCTCCGCTGCCCGTCGTTCGTTCAGCATCTTGGTGATGAGGTCTGCTGTAACAGGCTTTCCGAACAAATAGCCCTGCAGGCAGTCGCAGCCGAAAAGGCGCATGGCGATCGCCTGCTCCTCGGTCTCGATACCTTCGGCCGTCACCGGAATGTCGAGCGAACGGGCAAGCGCCACCGTCGCCTGCAGCATCTCGCGCTGGCGCTTATCCTCGTTGACGCCCATGACCAGCGAGCGGTCGATCTTGATGCGGTCGAAGCCGAACTGCCTGAGATAGCCGATCGAGGAGAATCCGGAGCCGAAATCGTCAAGCGCCACCTTGACCCCCAGCCCCTTCAGCCGTTCGATCGACTGGCGGGTCCGCTGCGGATTCTGGATCATGTAGCCTTCGGTAATCTCGAGCGTGATGCGGCTGGCTTCGATCTCCGTCTGCTTCAGCACGTAACGCACATAGTCGCTGAAGGCGGGATTGCGGAACTGGCCGGGCGAGACGTTGACCGAGACGTTGAGTTCCGGCCATTGCTTGGCCGTCTCGCAGGCCTTGCGCAGCACGAACAGGCCAAGCGATTCGATGAGGCCGCTGGTCTCCGCGATCGGGATGAACAGCTCGGGCGAAACAGGACCGTGGCCCGGGCGATTCCAGCGCACCAGTGCTTCGACGCCGGTCATCGCCTGGGTGGTCGCATCGATCAGCGGCTGGTAGGCGAGCGTCAGGTCACCGCTTTCGATGGCGATCCGGAGATCGAGTTCCAGCGCGTTGCGCTGCTCTCTATCAGCATCCATCGACGGATCGTAGAGCGTCATGCGCGCGCGGCCGGCCTCCTTCGCCTTGTACATGGCAAGATCGGAGCGGCGCACCAGCTCCTCGCGGCCGATCGAACCGAAGGGTGACATGGCGATGCCGATACTGGCCCCGACGACGACGACGCGGCGGCCGATCTCCAATGGCTCGACAAGAAAATCGAGGATCTGCTCGGCAAGCTGCAGGGCGGCGGCATTCTCGCTGTCGGAGAGAAAGGCGATCGCAAATTCATCGCCGCCAATGCGCGCCAGAACCGCATCCTGTGGAATGAGCACTTCCAGCCCGGCAGCGACCGCACGGATCAACTGGTCGCCGGTGCCATGGCCATAGCTGTCATTGACTTCCTTGAAGCCATCGAGGTCGAGATAGAGGAGCAGCACGTTGCGCCTGGTCTGGCGTGCTTCGACGACAAAACGATCGACGGCGAGCCCGAGCCCGTCGCGATTGGAAAGGCCGCTCAGCCTGTCGCGCAACGCCTCCTCGCGGGCGCTGCCTTCCTCTGCCTTCAGGCGGCGGCCGGCAAGCAAGCCGATGACCAGCAATACCGCGAAAAACAATCCGACGAGGCCGAGCGCCTGGATGACCATCGGCCGCACCTGCGCATAGGCGATGTCGCCGGGTGAACGCGAGGTCCAGACGAGCTTGCCGAGCGTTGCCCCCGTCGGATCGACGATCGGGACGCGATAGTCGGCCGCAAAGCTGGGTGGCGCCAGCCTCAGGCCGCCAATGACATAGGTCTGGCCGAGAGCGGTCACCCTGTCGTCATCGAGATGGCGGGCGAAAACGAGATAGCGGTGCTGGCCGGCGGGCACGTCAAGCGCACCGGACTTCTTCCGAACCAATGCCACGCCGACAGCGGCAATGCCCCGCTTGGTGGTGATGAAACCGACCGCTTGAGGACGATCTGCCGGGCCGGCCGCCTTCACCGTGTCGAGCAGGGTCCAGAGCGACGGCGCGAAGAAATCCGTGAGCGGCTCCTCCATCGGTTTGCCGTCGCGATAGGCGATGATCGCCTTCTTCGCGTCATCGATGACGATCGCCATGTCGAACAGCGAGCTGTTGAGCGACATCTCGCCGTAATTGCTCACCGTCCAGTCCATACCGTCAGGCGCGTAGACGTTGACGGCAGCGTCGTCCCAGGCGGCATAATCGTCGAGTGTCGCGCCGAGCTGATCCTCGAAAGTCTTCACCGCGCCGATCGTCGTTTCGCGCGAGCGCTCGTCATCGAGGAGATTGGCATTTTCGGCCACGCGTTCAAGCGCCGTCAGCACCATGATGGTGACGACGGCGACGACGACCGCGAAGGAGAAAAGCACGCCGGTGACGGCGATGTGGCGGCCTATTCCCGATCCCTTGCTTTGCGACTTTCCGACTGTCTGCATTACGACTCCCTGACCGTTGGACTTTGCCAGTCAAGGGTTCAAAAACGTTTAAGCAACCGCCTGTTGTACGTTTCTGACAATCTATTTTTATGCGTGCCGCCGGCCGCCGTGACATTGACGGCAGGCAGCGTCAGCTTGCCGTGCCGGCCGGTAGTTCGAGTTCAAGAGGCGCCTTATCAACTGCCCGCGCGAGGAATGGCGCTAACCCGCTTTGTAATTGCCCTTCGGGAATTGAGCCGCAAGGTCGCGATACCATTTGCCGCTCTTCTTCACCGTGCGCTGCTGGGTCTCGTAATCGACGTGGACGAGGCCGAAGCGCATGCGGTAGCCTTCCGCCCATTCGAAATTGTCCATCAGGCTCCAGGCGAAATAACCGCGCAGGGGATAGCCGTCCTTGACGAGGTTGGCGACGACATCGAGGTGCTCACCGACATAGTCGAGGCGCATCGCGTCATCGACCTCGCCATCGACGACATCGGTGTTGTCGCAGGCACCGTTCTCGGTGATGTAGCATTCCGGCAGTTCGTAGCGGCGGTAGAGGTCCTCGACGGAGAGCTTCAGGCCCGGCGCATAGATTTCCCAGCCAATATCGGTCTTGACGTCGCTTGCCGGCGGCGCCTCCACCGTCCAGGGGAAATCGCCTTTGCGATCGGCATCATCAGTGACTCGCTCGGGCTTGTAATAGTTCAGGCCCCACCAGTCGAGTTTCTGGCTGATGAGCTTCATGTCGCCATCTTCGATGACGGGCATGAGGTCGCCGAGCGCTTCGACGAATTCCTTCGGATATTCGCCCTTGAAGACAGGATCGAAGAAGGCGCCGTTGTGGAACTGATGCGCACGCTCGCCGGCGGCAAGATCGGCCGGGCTGTCGGAGCCAGGGATGATCGAGGCGGCGTTGAGCACGAGCCCGACAGGCACATCAGGGGCTTCCGAGCGGATCGCCTCGACGCCGAGGCCATGGGCAAGGTTCATGTAGTGCATGGCGTGAAGGGCGGCCTGCATGTTGCGCTCGCCCGGAGCATGGATGCCGTAAAGGTGGCTCAGCCAGACAATGCACCAGGGTTCGTTGAAGGTCGCGACGGCATCGAGGCGGTCGCCAAGGCGGTTCATCACCGTCTTGGCATAGCGGTGATAGGCATAGGCGGTCGAGCGCGCCGTCCAGCCGCCGTCGCCGGCGAGCAGCAGAGGCAGGTCCCAGTGGTAGAGCGTCGCAAAGGTCTTGATCCCCCGCGCCTTGCAACCGTCGACCAGCCGGTCGTAGAAATCGAGGCCGGCCTCGTTCACCGGACCTGTGCCGTCGGGGATAATGCGCGGCCAGGCAATGGAGAACCGGTAGGCTTCGACGCCCATATCCTTGATGAGATCGAGATCCTGCTCCAGGCGATTGTAGTGATCGCAGGCAACGTCGCCATTATGGCGATGATAGACGCGACCCGGCATATTGCAGAAGGCATCCCAGATGGACGGCTTGCGGCCGTCTGCCTTGCTGGCGCCTTCGATCTGGAAGGCGGCGGTGGCAACGCCGAAAGTGAAATCGCCTGGAAAGCGGTCTGCGAGTTTTTTCGGATCGATCATCTGTAAATCCCGTTCTCGGCGTGTGGGTGAACCGTTTGGGTTCGGATTTAGCCAAGCCGAAAAGCAAAGTACAGGCCCGGACGCAGAAAAACTGCAACGTTACAGTACGGCCGCGAAGCGGCGGCGACTGCAGTATTCGGTCGCCCTGACCTGCCGCACTTTCCGGCGCGGACTGCTCCCATAACGTGAACGTCAGAAGTCGTGACTTGCCGGCGCGCCCGCGATCGTTGCACAGCCAAGACATCACAAACAGGAAAGGAATCCAATGCTGTCTTCGATCCATCTGCTGCAGCCGCATCTGTTGAGCTTGCTGCGCATCATCTCCTCACTTGTGCTTTTTAGCTACGGAACGCAGAAGATTTTGCATTTTCCGGTTGCGGCAAGCGTGCCTCCCGTCGGCTCGCTGTCCTGGGTTGCCGGTCTTCTCGAACTCACCCTCGGCTTCCTGGTGCTGGTCGGATTCCAGACCCGTATCGCCGCCTTCGTGCTCTCGGGCCTGATGGCCTTCGCCTATTTCATCGGGCATGCGTCGAAGGGCATCTATCCCGCGCAGAACGGCGGCGTCGCGGCAATCCTGTTCTGCTTCGTATTTCTTTATCTGGTGGCGGCAGGCGCCGGACCCTTCAGCGTCGACAACCTGCTGAAGCGTGGCCGCACGGCTGCGGCCTGATCGAGAATAAACAAAACGCCGAGGCGACTCGAGCCCGCCTCGGCGTTTTTCATTGAGTGACTGGGAACGTCAAATTCAGACCTTGACCCAGGCGCCGTTCTTCTTCGAAGATGCGACGCAAGCCTCGACGAAGGCCACGCCCTTCACGCCGTCATCGACCGTCGGGTAGACCACCGCCTTGTCGACAGCTTTGCCCTTCTTGCGGGCGTTGATGGCATGCGCCGCTTCCGTATAGATCGTCGCAAAGGCTTCAAGATACCCCTCCGGATGCCCTGACGGCACGCGCGAGACACGGCCGGCAGCCGCGCCCGAACCGGCGCCGCCCCGGGTGATCAGCCGCTTCGGCTCGCCGAAAGGCGTGTACCAGAGATAGTTCGGGTCCTTCTGGGTCCATTCCAGCCCGCCCTTGGTGCCGTAGACGCGCACCATCAGGCCGTTTTCATGGCCGGGCGCCACCTGGCTGCACCAGAGCATGCCCTTGGCCGGCTTCTCCGAGCCTTTTGCCTTGAAGCGCAGCAAGACATGGGCGTTGTCATCCAGCCGGCGGCCCGGGACGAAGCTGTCGAGATCGGCGGCAAGGCTGTCGAGTTCCAGGCCCGATATGAAGGCGGCAAGATTATAGGCATGCGTGCCGATATCGCCTGTGGACCCACCGACGCCGGATTGCGCCGGATCGGTGCGCCAGGCGGCCTGTTTCTGGCCGGTCTGCTCGACCGCTTCCGTCAGCCAGTCCTGCGGATATTCGGCCTGAACGACTCTTATATCGCCGAGTTCGCCGTTCGCGATCATCTCGCGCGCCTGGCGGACCATCGGATAGCCGGTGTAATTATGCGTCAGCACGAACAGCGCACCGCTCTCGTCGGCGATCTTCTTCAGCTTCTTCGCATCGGCCAGGTTTGACGTCAGCGGCTTGTCGCAAATCACATGGATGCCGCGCCTCAGGAATTCCTTGGCCGCATCGTAATGCACATGGTTCGGCGTCACGATCGCCACCGCCTCGATGCCGTTCTTCAGCTTCGCCTCGCGGATCGCCATCTCGCGATAGCTGGAATAGGTCCGCGACGGATCGAGGCCGAGGTCGCGGCCGGACTGCACGGCCTTCTCGGGCGTTGACGACAGCGCGCCGGCGATGAGATCGTACTGATCGTCGATGCGCGCCGCTATACGGTGCACCGCGCCGATGAACGCGCCCGCGCCGCCGCCCACCATGCCGAGCCGGATGCGCGGCTCGCGGGTCTGTTCGGATGATGCTTCGATTGCCATTCTGTCCTCCTGAAATTTAAACTTGGTGCGGATGCGCCCCTCATCCGGCTGCCGCCACCTTCTCCCCGTAAACGGGGCGAGGGGGATATGCCGCGATGTTTACGCCCATCTCGACGGCTGGTGCGGCAACTCCCCTCTCCCCGTTTACGGGGAGAGGGTTAGGGTGAGAGGCACCCACGAGATGCCCTGTTTTAGGAAAGCCCCAGCATCCGCCGGTTCGCCGCCTGATCCGTGCCGCTGCCGGCGAAATCGTCGAAGGCTTTCTCGGTGACGCGGATGATATGAGCGGCCACGAATTCGGCGCCTTCGCGGGCACCGTCTTCCGGATGCTTCAGCGCACATTCCCATTCGACCACGGCCCAGCCGTCGAAATTATTGGCGGTCATCTTCGAGAACACCGCACCGAAATCGACCTGGCCGTCGCCGAGCGAGCGGAACCGGCCGGCGCGTTCCACCCAGCCCTGATAGCCGCCGTAGACGCCCTGGCGCCCGGTCGGATTGAACTCCGCATCCTTGACGTGGAACATCTTGATGCGGTCCTTGTAGATGTCGATGTTGTCGAGATAATCCAGGCACTGCAGGACGTAGTGCGAGGGGTCATAGAGCATGTTGGCGCGCGGATGGTTCTTCACGCGCTCCAGGAACATCTCGAAGGTGATCCCGTCATGCAGGTCTTCACCGGGATGGATCTCGTAGCAGACGTCGATGCCGTTTTCGTCCGCATGGTTGAGGATCGGCGTCCAGCGGCGGGCGAGTTCGTCGAAGGCCGTTTCGACCAGACCGGCAGGGCGCTGCGGCCAGGGATAGATGAACGGCCAGGCAAGCGCGCCGGAGAAGGTCGCATGCGCCTTGAGGCCGAGATTTTTGGATGCCGTCAGCGCCATCTTGACCTGCTCGACAGCCCATTCCTGGCGCGCCTTCGGATTGCCGCGCACCTCCGGTGCCGCGAACCCGTCGAAGGCTTCGTCATAGGCCGGATGAACGGCGACGAGCTGGCCCTGCAGATGGGTGGAGAGTTCGGTGATCTCGATGCCGTTTTCGCGCGCCTTGCCGGCGAATTCGTCGCAATAATCCTTCGACGTGGCAGCCTTCTTCAGATCGATCAGCTGACTGGCCCAGGTCGGCACCTGGACACCCTTATAGCCGATGTCGGCCGCCCATTTGGTGATGGCGTCCCAGGAGTTGAAAGGGGCAGTATCGCCCGCGAACTGGCCAAGAAAAAGGCCCGGGCCCTTGATCGTCTTCATGTCAGATTCCTCCCTGAATATGGACCGTAAACGTTTCTGAAGTGTTGTAGCACGCTATTTTGCGGGCGCAAGGCGCCTCCTCGCCCTTGCCAGCGGATTTGGCGCAAAGCCATATGCGGTATGGCCGCGAGCTAATCATGATGGGCTTTGGCGGGCAAGAGGTACGTGCAGCATTTTCGGCCGCACACTGTGTGGAAGCATTAAAAATGCGCCCATCCTTACGAATGGGCGCATGTCTCCAATCGATGGATCAGAACGGTGAATCCGGGAAGTAGAAGTCCTTGGCATTTTCCTTGGTGACGAGCGTCGCGTCGAGGATATAGCTGCCGTGAACCGGGACCTGATCGTAAAGGGCTGCCGCCGTCAGTTCCATCGCCGTGCCGACCATTGCCGGCGGATAGAGGACGTCGACCGGGATCAGCTTATCCCCGTCCATGACCTTCTTGACCATATCCTTGGAGCCGGCACCGGCGACAACATATTTGATGTCGGTGCGCTTGGCCTGCTCGATCGCCTGCAGAACGCCGACGGCCATGTCGTCGTCCTGGCACCAGACGACGTCGATCTTCTGGTACTTCGTCAGGTAGTCCTGCATGACCTTGAAGGCATCGTCGCGGTTCCAGTTGCCGTACTGGCGGTCGAGAACCTTGACGTTCGAGCCGGCAATGCCCTTGTCGAAACCATCCTGGCGCTGCTGGTCGATCGGGATCGGCAGACCGCGGATGATGACCACTTCGGCATCAGGCGTGTTGTCCTTGATGTATTTGCCGGCGACTTCGCCGAGAGCCGGGTTGTTGCCGGCGACATAGAGGTCGCGCACGGAATTGTCGTTGTTGCTCGGCGCACGGTCGACGAGGGCGACAAACTTGCCCTTGCCCTTGACTTCCTTGATGGCGTTGACGAGCGGATCCGGATCCGACGGCAGGATGACGAGGGCGTCGATGCCTTGCGTATCGAGATCCTGCACGGCGTTCGCCTGGCTGGCGGCATCCGGCGAGGTCTTGACGATGACGTTGAGACCGGGATGTTCGGCCATCAGCAGCTTGGCGACGCGCTCGGCATGGAACACCACGCCCGAAGTCCAGCCGTGGTCGGCCGCCGGAATGGAGACGCCGATGGTGAATTTCTTGTCCTGGGCGTGAGCGGCGCCGGCGAACGTCACCGCCGCAACCGCGAGACCCAACATCAATCTACGCATGCTATTTCCTCCCACTAACTTCAGGGACTTTTCCATATCGGGACCGGACGCCCTGTCAGCCCGGTCAATTCATGATTTGCGCACCAGCGAGCGCTGGACGAACATGGCAATGATGATGATCGCACCCTGGATGGCGCCGATCAGATATTCGCTGATGAAATTCGAAAGCAGCATGATGTTGCCGACGAGTTCGAGAATAAAGGCGCCGCAGATCGTGCCCCAGACCCTGCCCGCGCCGCCCTTGAGCGCCGTGCCGCCGACGACGACGGCGGTGATCGCCTGCAGCTCCCACAGGATGCCCGTCGTCGCCGAGGTCGAGCCGAGACGCGGAACGTAGAGCAGCACGGCAATGGCTACGCACAGTCCCTGGATGACGAAAGCAATCGTCCTGACGCGGTTGACCGCGATGCCCGAATAGCGGGCGACATCGCTGTTCGATCCCACTGCGACGACATGGCGCCCGTAGCGGGTGCGATAGAGGATGAAGGCTGCAACCGCCGTCACCGCCAGGATCACCACGATCGGTATCGGCACGCCGGCGATATTGCCGAAATAGGCAGGACGATAGAGCGTCTGGATATCGGCGGAGCGAAGCGTGATGGCGCCGCCCTGCGACAGCCATGTCGTCAGGCCGCGATAGATGCCCATCGTGCCGAGCGTCGCGATGAACGGCTCGATCTTGCCCACTGTGGTGATCAGGCCGTTTGCCAGGCCGCAGAGCGCGCCGGCGACGATGGTGAAGGCGACCGCGACCGTCAGCATCAAAGCCGGGTTTTCGACGGCGCCCGAATTCATCAGCAGGATCATCAGGCTGGCGACGAAGGCCACCATGGAGCCCACAGACAGATCGAGGTCGCCCGCTGATATCACGAAGGTCGCGCCGACCGCGATGATGGCGATGAAGGCGCTACGCGTCGCGACATTGGCAAGGTTGGTGATGCCGATGAAATTGGGATTGACCAGGGCTCCGACGATCAGGAGCAGGGCCAGGGCGACAAAGGGCGCGACCGCACGCAGGTCGACATCCCGCCAGGATCGGCGCCGGATTTCCCTGGTCTCCTCGTTGACACTCATTTCCAAAACCAACCTCCCGTCCCATATTTTCTGGGCATCTTATCTGTCGTCCTGATCGGCGAAGCCCTGCTTCAGCCTCAGGCGGCCGCCTTCTTCTTGAGCCCGGCGGCGTAACGCATGATCTCCTGCTCGGAAATCTCGTCTCCTTCGAGCATGCCGACGATACGCCCTTCGCGCATCACCGCCACTCTGGTGCAGAGACCGATAACCTCCGGCATCTCCGACGACACGACGATGATCGACCGCCCGTCCCGGGCGAGCGCCGAAATGAAATGATAGATTTGCTGCTTGGTGCCGACATCGATGCCGCGCGTCGGCTCGTCGATGATGATGATATCAGGATCGGTCTCCATGACCTTGGCCAGCAGCAGCTTCTGCTGGTTCCCGCCCGACATGCGCCCGGCGACGATATTGCCGTCGCGAACCCTGATGTCGAAGCGGCGTTTGGCCTTTGCCATGGCGGCCGCCTCGCTTCCCGGGCTGAGATAGCCGTGACGCGCATGCCTTCCGAGCGATTGCAGCGTCAGATTGGTCACCATGCCGGAGCGCAGCAGCAGGCCCTTCGACTTGCGGTCCTTGGTCATATAGGCGAGCCCGCAGCGATTGGCGGCATGCACGTCGCCGGAGGGAACCGTTTCGCCCTTGATGACCACCTCGCCCTCGAGACGGGTCCGCAATCCGGCGATCGCTTCCATCAGTTCGGTGCGGCCGGAGCCGATCATGCCGGAGAAACCGATAATTTCGCCCTTGCGCACCTCGAAACTCGCATCCTTCACATAACCGGTCGACACCGAATCGACGCTGAGAACGACCTCCTCGTCGATATCGGGCTCGACCTTGGCGGGATAGAGGCTGGAAAGTTCGCGGCCGACCATCAGCTGGGCGATCGATTCCCCGTCCAGAATGGACGTCGGCGACGTCTTGATCCATTGGCCGTCGCGCAGCACGGTGACGCGGTCGGTCAATTCCATCACCTCGTCGAGCTTGTGGGACACGAAGACGAAGCTCGTGCCCTGGTCGCGCAGCTTGCGAACCTGCTTGAAGAGCATGCTGGTCTCTTCCCGCGACAGCACCGCGGTTGGCTCGTCCATGAACACCACCCGCGCATCGCGGCTGATCGCCTTGGCGATTTCGACCATCTGCTTGTCGGCGATGGAAAGCGTGCTGATCAATGCGTTCTCGTCGACATGCGAACCGAGCACGTCGAGAACCTTGCGGGTCTCCGACCGCATATATTTGCGGTCGAGCACACCGAAGCGCGTGACTTCTCGCCCGAGGAAGAGGCTCTCCGTTACGGTCAGGTGGTCGGCGAGGTTGAATTCCTGGTGAATGATGACGATGCCGAGCGCCTCGGCAGCACCATTGGGCGGCAGGACGACGGGCTTGCCGTCGAGCAGGATCTCGCCGGAACTCGGCTGTTCGAAACCGGACAATACCTTGACAAGCGTGGATTTGCCGGCCCCGTTTTCACCCATCAGGGCATGGATTTCGCCGGCGCGAAGATCGAAGTTCACGCTGAAGAGGACCTGCACCCCACTGAAGGATTTGCATATGCGCCTGGCGGACAGCACCACGGGTGCGGTGTCGGCGGCTTCCACGGTCATCTGATCCTCCCCAAAGCGGCTCTCCATCCGCTCTGGACCCTATGTAAACCTTTACATACATCGTGTAAAGGTTTACATCGTTGATTTACACAGATCAGTTGAAGCCTGCCTTTGACCTCTCGACAAGTCTGTGTAGTGTCTCGGCGAAGACAGCCCCAAGGCAGAGCCCAGTGTCGAATTCCACGCCCGCAACCATCGAAGACGTCGCCCGGATCGCCGAGGTCTCCATCGCGACGGTGTCCCGGGCGATCCATATGCCCGAGAAGGTCGCCAACTCCACACGGCTCAAGGTCAACCAGGCGATCGCCATCACCGGTTATACGACCAATGCGATGGCGCGCAGCCTGAGGCTTGGCCGCTCCAACATGATCCTGGTGGTGGCGCCGGATATCGGCGATCCCAATTTCTCCAACATTCTCGTCGGGCTGGAGAACGAGGCGCGCGCGCATGGCTACGGCATCCTGATCGGCCACACGCAGAACGACGCCCAGCGCGGCCTCGAATATCTGAAATTCTTCAATTCCAACCAGGCGGCCGGATTGATCCTCTTCACCGGCATCCTGCCCTTCGGGCATCAGACGATGACCGCGCGGCTGCCGCCGAGCGTCGGCGTTTTCGAGCCTGTCTTCAACGGCGGCATTCCCTATGTCGGTGTCGACGATACCGAAGGCGCCAGGAAAGCGGTGGATCTGCTGCTGGCCGAAGGGCATCGCAAGATCGCCTTCATCGGCGATTCACGCACCCGGCTTGCCTATACCAGGCGCCGCATGGGTTACGATGCCGGTCTCGACGCCGCCGGCATCCCGCCCGACTTGAGGATCGTGCTCGAAGGCGACGGCACGATCGAAAGCGGGCGGCATGCGGTCGAACAGCTTTTCATGCGTGACACGCTTCCCACAGCCTTCATGTGCGTCAACGACCAGACGGCGATCGGCGTCATGGTCGGGCTCGGCGCGCGGGGTTACGACATTCCGCGGGATTTCTCGGTGACCGGTTTCGACGACGTGCCGCAGGCCGTCTTCATATCCCCGCCACTGACCACGATCCGCCAGCCGAGAACGGCAATCGGCAAACAGGCAATGGCGCTGCTGTTGGAACTGCTGTCCGATGGCCGGCCGACCGAAACGGAAATCCTGCTGAGGCCGGATCTGGTGGTTCGAAACTCCGTCTCGGCGCCGTCGCGCAACTGGTTGAAACGGTAAATCCATATAGGCTTCCGGCCGGAGAGGGCTGCGCCGGCGGCCGATGACCGCCGGCGCGCTTTATCAGACGTAACGATTGACGACGTTTTCCAGCAGCTCCTGCTTGCCGGATCTCGGCTGCGGGTTGACGTCGTGGCTTTCGACATAATGGCTGATCTCATCCAGCGAATACTCGCCGCGGAAGAGCTTCTGCGCCTCGGCGGATTCCCAGCCGGCATAACGATCGGCGAGCGGCTGCGACAGAGCCTTGTCCTCGATCATCTTAGCAGCGGCCTTCAGACCGCGGGCGCAGCAATCCATGCCGCCGATATGGCCGATCAGTAGATCCGCCGGGTCGAGCGACTGACGGCGAAGCTTCGAGTCGAAGTTGGTGCCGCCGGTCTTGAAGCCGCCGCCTGCCAGAACGTGATAATAGGCCAGCGCCATTTCGGGAACATTGTTCGGGAACTGGTCGGTATCCCAGCCGGACTGGTAGTCGTTGCGGTTCATGTCGATCGAGCCGAAGATGCCGAGCGCATTGGCAAGCGCCAGCTCGTGCTCGAAGGAGTGGCCGGCAAGAATTGCGTGGCCCTGCTCGATATTGAGCTTCACCTCGTTTTCAAGGCCGTGCTTCTTGAGGAAGCCGTAGACGGTCGCGACGTCATAGTCGTACTGGTGCTTGGTCGGCTCCTGCGGCTTCGGCTCGATCAGGATCGTGCCCTTGTAGCCGATCTTGTGCTTGTATTCGACGACGAGGTTGAGGAAGCGGCCGAGCTGGTCGAGCTCGCGCTTGATATCGGTGTTGAGCAGCGTCTCGTAACCTTCGCGGCCGCCCCAGAGCACGTAGTTTTCGCCGCCGAGCTTCTGCGTGGCATCGATGCAGGTCTTGACCGTCGCGGCTGCGAAAGCAAAGACATCTGGATCCGGATTGGTCGCCGCACCCGACATGTAACGGCGGTGAGAGAAGAGGTTCGCCGTGCCCCAGAGCAGCTTGGTGCCGGTTGCGGCCTGCTTCTCGGCGAAATAATCGACGATCTCGTTGAGGTTTTTGGTGTTCTCGGCGAAATTCTTGCCCTCCGGACGCACGTCGGCGTCATGGAAGCAGTAGTAGGGCGAGCCGAGCAGCGAGAAGAATTCGAAGGCGACGTCGGCCTTGAGCTTGGCGGCCTTCATCGTGTCCTCGAACCAGGGACGCAGGAAGGTCTGGCCGCCGAAGGGGTCGCCGCCCGGCCATGTGAAGGTGTGCCAATAGGCCACCGCAAAGCGCAGATGGTCTTCCATGCGTTTGCCCATGACGATCTCGTCCGGCTGGTAATAGCGGAAGGCCAGCGGATTGGTGCTGTCGGGGCCTTCGTATTTCACTTTCTGGATATCGCCGAAAAATCCGGTGCTCATGTTGGGTCTCCTTGGGTTCGTATCTTTTCGAAGTTCTGAATTGTTAGTCTATGCCAGAGGCCCCCTCATCCGCCTGCCGCACCTTCTCCCCGGCGGGGAGAAGAAACTTGTGGCAACGTCGCGGCTCCCTCGAATGAGGGTAGGGTGAGGGGGCGCCTCGATCTCAATGCGCCAGCGACTTGATCGCCGGATAGAGCGCCCGATAGCGCTTGTAGGCATCCTCGTAAGCGCCGCTCAGCGCCGACACCGGCTCGATCGTTCCGGCCGTTACCGGCGGCGTGCAGACGGCAATGGGATCTGCCCGCGTTGCCGCGATCAGGCCGAGGCGGGCTGCACCGAAGGCGGCGCCGAAATCGCCGTCGGCCGGCAGGTCGACGGGAACGCCGAGCGCGGTCGCAATCGAGGCCAGCCAGTAACGCGAGCGCGACCCGCCGCCGATTGCCGTGACCCGGGATATGCCGGTGCCGGCCGAACGCAGGGCTTCGAGATTGTCGCGAATGGCGAAGGCGACGCCTTCGAGCACCGCCTGGGTGAGCACGACACGGCTGCTTTCATGTTCGAGGCCGATGAAGGCGCCGCGGATGACGGCATCGTTGTGGGGCGTGCGCTCGCCGGAGAGATAGGGCAGGAAGGTGACGCCGGTGGGCGCCTTCAGCGTCTCCCCGAGTTCGCCGGTAAGATCGGCGGCCGACTTGCCGGTCACGCCGGAATGCCAGTTGAGCGCATCGGTCGCCGACAGTATGACGCCCATCTGGTGCCAGGTGTTCGGCAGCGCGTGGCAGAAGGCATGCACGGCGCTTTCCGGTTTCGGCAAATAGGAACCGTTGGCGGCAAAAAGCACGCCCGACGTGCCCAGCGAGACGAAAGCGGCGCCATCGCTGACCGTGCCCATGCCGCAGGCCGAGGCTGCATTGTCGCCCGCGCCGCCGGCAACGACGACATCGCCGGAAATACCCCATTGCGCCGCCAGTTCAGACCGCAGCTTGCCGGCCTGCGCGGTGCCTTCGACAAGCGCCGGCATCTGCGCCTCGGAAAGGTTGGTGGCGGCGAGCAGTTGCGACGACCAGGCGCGCTTGCCGGTGTCGAGCCAGGACGTGCCGGCCGAATCCGACATTTCCGAAATATATTCGCCGGTCAGCCAAAGACGCAGATAGTCCTTCGGCAACAGCACCTTGGCGATTTTGGCGAAGACATCGGGCTCATGCTTCTGGACCCAGGCGAGCTTCGGCGCCGTGAAGCCCGGGAAGACGATGTTGCCGGTCAGCGCGCGAAAACGCGGATCGGCATCGAGCGCCGCGGCCTCTACATAGCTGCGCGTATCGTTCCAGAGGATGCAGGGCCGCAGGACCTTATCGCTGGCATCGATGAGCGTCGCCCCGTGCATCTGGCCGGAAAGGCCGATGCCCCTGACCGCGGCGAACTCTTTCGGATGTTTCGCCTTGAGGCCGGTGACAGCCTCCTCGGTGGCCCGCACCCAGTGGGCTGGCTCCTGCTCCGACCAGCCGGAATGCGGACGCGAGACGTCGAGCGAACCATTGGCCGAGCCGACGATCTTCTGATCACCATCGATCAGCATCGCCTTGACGCCGGAGGTTCCGAGATCGAGACCCAGATACATGTGGTATTTCTCCCTTTGCCGTTACGGCAGATTGTCTTTCAGGAATATGTCGAGGCGGATGCGCTCCTGCGCCTCGATGACGGCCAGCCCGTCCGCCTTGGCTTTCAGCACGCGAATCGCGCTGCGTACCTCGTGGCCGGCGTCCTGGTTGAGGATCGCATCGATCGTATTGTCGATCAGGGCTGCACGCGTGTGGGCGGTCAGTTCGTGGGCAATCACCGTCAGCACGCGATCGACGGCCTTCTCCTTCAACGCCCGGATGAGGCCGCGATTGCCGGCGCCAAGGCTGTAGACGCCGATGATGCCGGCATTCCTGGAAAGCGCGTCGGCAACGAGCATATGGGCGATCTCGGGGTCGTCGCGGCCTTCGAGGACTGGCAGAATCGCCAGATCGGGAAATTCCTCGGCCATGACGGCGGTGAAGCCCTCCAGCCGCTCGCGATGGTCGCGCACCAGCATGGAGCCGGCAAGCACGGCAATCTCGCCTTTTTTCGGTCCGAGGAATCGGCCGAGCAGGCGAGCCGCCGTGCGCCCGGCGGCGATATTGTCGACGCCGGCATAGTGATGGCGCAGCGAGCCGGTGAGATCGGAAACCAAGGTGACGATGGGAAAACGCTCGCGCACCAGCCTGTCGACGACGGCGCGCACGCCAGGCGCATCGGTCGCAACCAGTGCGATGCCACAGGGCTTTTCCCGGGAAAGCTCCTCGAGCACCGAGACAAGCGCTGCGGGATCGAAGGCCGGCACCTCGATCGTGCGGATATCGGTGCGCTCGGCCGACGATCGGAGGACTGCCTGGCGGATCTCGGCATTGAGCCCGTGCATGAAGGAGTTGTCGCTGGCCGGGAGGATGAAGACCAGCGGATAGGTGCGCCCTTTGGCAAGATTGGCGGCGGCGACGTCTCTGACATAACCGAGCTCGCGGATCGCGGTCTCGACCTTTTCCCGCGTGACGTGGCGCACACCGGGCCGCTGGTTGAGAACCCGGTCGACAGTCGCCAGACTGACACCGGCGGCGGCGGCGATATCGTGAACGGTTGGTCTCATCATTCCTCCTGACGAGACCATTAGCGCCAATTTTGATGTACGTAAATCAAAAAATCGAACGGGCCGGTTTCCGCGTGGTTTTCCGGCATGGCCTACCCGATTCGGATCGATCCGACCGGCGATCATTCGCCTGATGACACGACGGCCGGAAAACAGCAACAAAAAGGCCCTCCGAAGAGGGCCTTTTCAAGGGGCGGCAGGCCGGAGGTCAGTGGCCGCCACCGCCTCCCCCGCCTTGCGGCGCGGGTTTCTTGATCATGGCGACACCGAGGATCATCGCCAGGAAAAGCGCGGTCAGGATCAGGAATACGTCGCTGAAGGAGAGAATGATCGCCTGCTTGGTGGCAAGGCCGACCATCTGCTTGACTGCGACCGAGGCGCCATCCATGCCGTAGGTGTTGAAATTGGCGGCCATGTTGTTCATCTGGTCGACCGCCGCCGGATTGCCCCAATCCATATTCTCCCGCAGCCGCTCGTAGTGCACGTCCTGCCGGTTGGTGAGCACGGTGTTGATGACGGCAAGGCCGACGGCGCCGCCGAGGTTTCTGGTCAGGTTGAACAGGCCGGACGCGCCGCGAATGCGCGAAGGCGGCATCGTGCCGAGCGCGATGTTGTTGATCGGCACCATGCACATCATCAGCCCGAAGCCGCGCAGGATCTGCGGGATGAAGAGTTCGTAGAAATCCCAATCCGCCGTCAGATGCATCATGATGAAGGTGCCGGCGGCAAAGCTGACGAAGCCGATCACCATCATCAGGCGCAGGTCCATCTTGGTCGACAGCCGGCCGGCGATCGGCGCGGTGAAGAACATCGCAAGCCCGGAGACGAACATCGTCTCGCCGATCATCAGCGAATCATAGCCGCGGATGCGGCCGAGATAGACCGGATAGATATAGGTGAGGCCATAGAGGCCGATACCCATGACGAAGGAGAAGACCGAGCCGAAGGAAAAATTCCGGTTCGCAAAGGCCTTGAGGTCGACGACGGGGAATTCCACCGTGAAGGCGCGATAGAAGAAGATGATCGCGGCAGCGCCGGAAGCGACCGCCGCTATGGTGATCGAGCTGTCGTTGAACCAGTCGTTCGAATTGCCCTCTTCGAGCACATATTCCAGCGCGCCGAGAAAGACGCCCATCGAGATCAGACCCCACCAGTCGAACTTCTTGAAGAGCGACAGTTCCGGTTTGTCGAAATCGATGAAGTTCCAGGTGACGATCGTGACGATGATGCCGGGCACGATGTTGACGAGAAACAGCCAGTGCCAGGAGAAGGCGTGGCTGAGGTAGCCGCCGACGGTCGGGCCGATGGTCGGCGCCAAAGTCGCGATCAGGCCGATGATCGGCGAGACGATGCTGCGCTTCGACGGCGGGAAGATGGTGAAGGCGGCCGCGAAGACCGATGGGATCATGCCGCCGCCGATGAAGCCCTGAATGACGCGGTAGACAATCATCTGGTCGATATTCGTCGCCGTCGCCGCCAGCGCGCTCGCCATGGTGAAGCCGGCAGCCGAGATCGCGAAGAGATAACGCGTCGAGATGATGCGCGCCAGCGTGCCGGATAGCGGGATCATGATCACTTCGGCGATCAGATAAGACGTCTGCACCCAGCCGATCTCGTCGCTGCCGGCCGAAAGGCCGGCCTGGATTTCCGCAAGCGAGGCCGAGACGATCTGGATGTCGAGGATCGACATGAACATGCCGAGCACCATCGCAAAGAAGGCGATGAGCTTCTTCGGGTCCATGCGCTCGTCGGCATGGGCGGGTGCCGCCGGCATCGTCCCCGCCGTTGCTGTCGCGCTGCCGGCCATCAGATCACCTCTGCCTTTCCTGAAGGCTTACTTGCTCGGCGCCGTACGGGTGTCAACATCGACGACGACGCTCAGGCCCGCGCGCAGACGGCCGCTATCGAGCGCATCCTGCGGCAGCGCGATGCGCACCGGCACGCGCTGGATCACCTTGGTGAAGTTGCCCGTGGCGTTTTCCGGCGGCAGCAGCGAAAAGACCGAGCCGGATGCCGGCGAGATCGATTCGACGGTGCCGACGATCGGATGATCGCTATAGGCATCGACATGCACGTTAACCTTCGATCCCGCCACCAGATGCTGGATCTGCGTTTCCTTGAAATTGGCGTCGATATAGAGCTGGCGCACCGGAACGAGCGCCATCAGGCGCTGGCCGGGCGAGACGAGATCGCCTTCCTGGACCGAGCGGTTGCCGACAATGCCGTCATAAGGCGCCTTCAGCACGGTGAAGGAAAGGTCGCGGGCAGCCTTGTCGCGCGAGATCTCGAGCGAACGGACCGAGCCTTCGGCCTCTTTGCGCTGGGCCTGGAGAATGGTGACATTGGCCTGCGCAACCACGATGTTGGCATCGCCGCCGGAAAGATTGGCCTTGGCCTGATCGAGAGCGATGTTGGCGTTGTCGAGATCGGCGGCAGTGCCGACCGACTTCGCCTGAAGCTCGCTCTGGCGCTTCTGGGTGATCTCAGCACCGCGAACGGCCGCTTCGAGTGCCACCTTCTGCGCCCGCGCCTGCACGAGGCTCGCATTGGCGCCTTCGATCTGCGCGTCGATACGCTGCAGCGAAAGCTGTTCGGTGGCGATCTGGGCCTGGGCTTGGTCGAGGGCGTTCTGATAGTCGCCGTTATCAAGCGTGGCAAGCACGTCGCCCGCTTTGACTTCCTGGTTGGCGACAACATTCACCTTCGCGACGTAGCCCGTGACCTTCGGCGAAATCGTTGCAATATCGCCCTCGATATAGGCGTCGTCGGTCGACACCATGAAGCGGCCGTTCGTCCACCATTCATAACCATACCAGCCGCCGCCCGCGAGAAGGGCGAGCACGACGATCGGCAGCACCGGGCTACGGCGCTTCTTCGCAGCCGCAGGTGCGGCGACCGAAGCCGGCGCCGACTGCGCGGGAGTGGAAGGGACTTCGCGGGCTTCAGCCGTCGGAGCTTCCGCAACAGCCGCGACCTCGGCCTTGACCTCTTCGGTCTCGGCGTTTTCGCTGACAATCCGCGCGACATTGCTCTTCTGGTTGCTCGACATGGCCACTTTACCGATCTTGGAGTAAATAATCGAACTGAACGGTTCGGTTCAGTTGACTTAAACCTGTTTTACCGTCATATCAAGATGTATAGAACCAATCGGTTCGATTTCTTTTAAAGAAAATACGAAACCGTTAACACGGTTAAGGAGACATGACGCTGAACCCCGACCACGCCGCCGTCTTCAGCCCTCCCGCGCCCGGAGGCCGATTTGCTGCAGGCGAAGATCCGGCCAAGCGCCAGCAGATTCTCGCCGGCGCCAAGCGTGTCTTCATGAAAATGGGTTTCGACGCCGCCAGCATGAACGACGTGACGCGCGAGGCCGGTGTCTCCAAGGGAACGCTCTACGTCTATTTCACCAACAAGGAAGAACTGTTTTCGGCGATGATCGAGGCCGAGCGCGCCGCCTTCGTGGCGGCCGTGCGCACGGCGCTTGCCGAACATGACGATCCCGAAGCCGGCCTGTATGAATTCGGGATAAGCTTCGTCACCCATATGACCGATGAAAAGGTCATCAACGCGATGCGCACCGTTCTCGGCGTTCGCGACCGCATGCCGGTTCTCTGTCAACGCTTCTTCAAGGGTCCGGAAAACCTGCGCACCATCATGCGCGACTTCCTGGAGCGTCACATCGCCGAAGGCAGATTTGAGATCGACGACATCGATCTGGCCGCCGGCCAGTTTCTCGATCTCGCCAGCGGCAGCTTCTTCAAGCTCCGGCTGTTCGGAAGCATGGAAGAACCGCCGTCTCGCGACGAAATCGAGCGCGTCATCCGCGGCGCCATCCGGGTCTTCATGGCCGCCTACGGTGCGCCCCGACACAAGACCGACTGACCGCCCCCTTGACTGCCCGCCTCCATCGGCCAAAAGTCCGCAACTGCGATCAAACCCGGCTGCCGGCTTTTCTTTAAGGAAGAAGCCGCAACCAGGGGAGTGAGGATGAGCGCAGTTGGACGGGCGATCTGGTTCATAGAGAGCCATTTCGAAAGCGATATATCGCTGGAAGAGATATCGGAAGCCGCCGGATTGTCGCGCTACCATCTGTCGCGCGTCTTCGGGCTCGTCACCGGCCACTCGATCAGCAGCTATATCAGGGGGCGGCGCCTCAGCCGCGCCGTGCCGGCCTTGGTCGGCGGTTCATCGACCATTCTCGAGGTTGCGCTTTGCGCGGGCTACGGCTCGCACGAGGCTTTCACCCGTGCCTTCCGCGACCAATTCGGCATGACGCCGGATGCGGTGCGCAGACAGGGACACGCCCGTAACCTTATCTTGCTGGAGCCGATCAGAATGGACCCCGCCCACCTCAACGACCTCGAACCGCCCCGCTTCGAAACCCTTCCGCCGATGCTCTTTGCCGGCCTGCAGGAGATCTATCCCTATGGTGGCAATGCCGCCATCCCCTCCCTCTGGCAGAAGTTCAATGCCCATTTCGGTCATATCCCCGGCCAGAAGGGCAACGTCGCCTACGGCATCTGCACGCATATCACCGGCGAAGCGGAGAAATTCCGCTATATGGCCGCAGCCGAAATCGCCGATGCTGGCGATCTGCCGGCGGATTTTGCAACGCTCAAGCTTCCCGGCCAGCGTTACGTCGTCTTTAGCCATCGCGGCCATGTCTCGGGCATTCCGGCGACAATGAACCGGATTTTTGGCGCATGGTGGCCGACATCCGGCCTGGAGCACGGCGAGATACCCGACATGTTCGAACGCTACGACGAGCGCTTCGATCCCTATACCGGCATGGGCGTCACCGAAATCTGGTTGCCGATCAGAGCATGATGCCGGAGTGCGGGCGGTTTTCTTATGACATCCTGCGCTAGGGAATAAATGTCACATCACTTTCGTATACCCCCTTGCGGCGCTTGTCTGGCAGGCCGGCGTCATTACATTGCGAGCGTCATTTATCCATATGACGCAAAAGGGATATACGCTGATGCAGGAAATCATGACGCTCATTCAGGATCCGGCCGCCTGGGTGGCGCTCATCACGCTGGTGGTGATGGAAGTCGTTCTCGGGATCGACAACCTGATCTTCATTTCCATTCTCACCAACAAGCTGCCGCCCGAGCACCGGGAGAAGGCCCGCAAAATCGGCATCGGCCTTGCGCTCGTCATGCGCCTGGCTCTGCTCGGCACCATCGCCTGGATCGTGCAACTGACCGAACCGCTATTTGAAGCCTTCGGCCACGGCTTCTCCTGGAAGGATTTGATCCTGATTGCCGGCGGCCTGTTCCTCGTCTGGAAGGCCACCAAGGAAATCCATCATACCGTCGACCCGGAAGACCATCAGGAGGATTTCATCGCCACGTCGGCAACAACCGGCTTTGCATCGGCCATCGGCCAGATCCTGCTGCTCGATCTCGTCTTCTCAGTCGACAGCATCATCACCGCCGTCGGCATGACGCCGCATCTGCCGATCATGGTGGTCGCAGTCGTCGCCGCCGTCACCGTCATGCTGGTTGCGGCGACCCCGCTGGCCAACTTCATCGAGAGGAACCCGACGATCGTCATGCTGGCGCTCGCCTTCCTGCTGATGATTGGCACGACGCTGATCGCCGAAGGCATGGGCTTCCACGTGCCGAAGGGTTACGTCTACGCCGCCATGGCCTTCTCGGCGCTGGTCGAGGTGCTGAATATGTTCGCGCGCAACGCCCGCAAGCGAAAACGCGACGCCGCCCATTGAGGCTTGTGCTGGAGGGCGCGGCCGAACCGCCGCGCCCTCACCCGCCGCCATCAGGCCTTTGCAAACGTGGTTTTTCTTGACGCGCCCGGTTGAATATGGCCTAAGGCCAGCCGAACGGACGATCGGCGGAGAGTGCGGGCGCATGCCCTTTTCCGGCCGGTTTGCCGATGAAGATATCTGCATCCTTCCGGCCGAACGTCGCTTTCCCCATGAAAGCCGTTTGGCATTCATTGACGGGCACACACAATGACAGTTTCCGGGACAGCCACCGGCGTCCGCGTCCGCATCGCTCCCTCGCCGACCGGCGAGCCGCATGTCGGCACCGCTTACATCGCTCTCTTCAACTATCTTTTCGCCAAGAAGCACGGCGGCGAGTTCATCCTGCGCATCGAGGATACCGATGCGACGCGCTCGACCCCGGAATTCGAAACGAAGGTGTTGGACGCACTGAAATGGTGCGGGCTGGAATGGAAGGAAGGCCCGGATATCGGCGGCCCCTACGGCCCCTATCGCCAATCCGACCGCAAGGAAATGTACCAGCCTTACGGGCAGGAATTGCTGGACAAGGGCCATGCCTTCCGCTGTTTCTGCACGCCCGCTCGGCTGGAGCAGATGCGCGAAACCCAGCGCGCCGCCGGCAAGCCGCCGAAGTACGATGGTCTCTGCCTCAACCTCACGGCCGAGGAAGTCACCTCGCGCATGGCCGCCGGCGAAACGACCGTCATCCGCATGAAGATTCCGGCCGAAGGCTCATGCGACTTCACGGACGGCGTCTACGGCGATGTCTCCATTCCGTGGGATTCGGTCGACATGCAGGTCCTCATCAAGGCCGACGGCATGCCGACCTATCATATGGCCAACGTCATCGACGACCATCTGATGAAGATCACCCATGTGGCGCGCGGCGAGGAATGGCTGGCTTCGGTGCCGAAGCACATCCTGCTCTATCGCTACTTCGGCTGGGATCAGCCGGTCTTCATGCATCTGTCGCTGATGCGCAATGCCGACAAGTCGAAGCTGTCGAAGCGCAAGAACCCGACCTCGATCTCCTATTACTCGGCGCTCGGCTACATCCCGGAAGCGCTGATGAACTTCCTCGGCCTGTTCTTCATCCAGATCGCCGAAGGCGAAGAGTTGCTTGAGATAGACGAGCTCTCCGAAAAATTCGACCCGGAAAACCTCTCCAAGGCCGGTGCGATCTTCGACATTCAGAAGCTCGACTGGCTGAACGGCCGCTGGATCCGCGAGAAGCTGTCGGAAGAAGAATTCCAGGCGCGCGTGCTGACCTGGGCGATGGAAAACGATCGTCTGAAGCAAGGCCTGCGGCTGTCGCAGACACGCATTTCCAAGCTCGGCGAGCTGCCCGATCTCGCCGGCTTCCTGCTGAAGTCCGATCTCGGCCTGCAGCCTTCCGACTTTGCCAAGATCAAGTCGCCGCCGGAGGAGATCCTCGAGATCCTCAACACCGTTCAGCCGGATCTCGAAAAGATCCTGGAATGGAATGTCGAGACGATCGAAGCGGAGCTGCGCGCGATCGCCGACCGCATGGGCAAGAAACTGAAGGTCGTGGTCTCGCCGCTCTTCGTCGCCGTGTCCGGCTCGTCGCGGTCCCTGCCGCTCTTCGATTCCATGGCGATCCTCGGCCGCTCCGTCGTACGCCAGCGCCTGAAGCTCGCCGCACAGGCGGTCGCCGCCCTCGTCGGCTCGAAGTAAGAACAGTCAGAGGATTTCGACAGTGGCTGACAACAAGACCGAAAACACCCTCTCCTCCGACGCGACTGAGGTGCGCGCCCAGAAGCTGAAGCTGCTGCGCGAACAGATCGGCGAGGTCTATCCGGCGCATTTTCATCGGACGATGGGCAATGCCGAGCTGACCGCGAAATACGAGAGCCTGGAGCCGGATACAGAGACGCAGGATGTCGTCACCGTCGCCGGCCGCGTCTATTCCTCGCGCAACTCCGGCATGTTCATGGATATCCATGACGCCTCCGGCAAGATCCAGATCTTCTCGCACAAGGACGTCACCGGCGAGGAGGCCCGCGCCCTGCTGCCGATGATCGACATCGGCGACATCATCGGCGTCACGGGCATCGTCCGCCGCACCAAGCGTGGCGAGCTGACGATCAATGCGCAGAAGATCGAAATGCTGACGAAGTCGCTGCTGCCGATGCCCGAGAAGTGGCACGGCCTCTCCGACATCGAGCTGCGGTACCGCAAGCGCCATCTCGACATCATGACCAACGAGGATTCGAAGCTCCGCTTCCAGCAGCGCTCGAAGATCGTCTCCGGCATCCGCCGCTTCATGGAAAATGACGGCTTCATGGAAGTCGAGACGCCGATGCTGCATTCGGTCTATGGCGGCGCCACCGCCGAGCCGTTCAAGACGCATCACAACACTCTGAAGCTCGACATGTACCTGCGCATCGCGCCGGAACTGTTCCTCAAGCGCACGCTGGTCTCGGGCCTCACCGACAAGGTCTTCGAGATCAACCGGAACTTCCGCAACGAAGGCGTCTCCACCCGGCACAATCCCGAATTCACCATGATGGAGTGCTACTGGGCCTATGCCGATTACGAGGACGTCATGGACCTCGTCGAGCGGCTGTTCGAGACCCTGGCGCTCTCCATTCACGGCACGACGGAATTCGACTTCGGCGACAAGCGGATCTCCTTCAAGGGACCGTTCAAGCGCGTGCCGATGCCCGACGCCGTCAAGGAAGCCACCGGCATCGATTTCCGCGCCATCAAGACCGATGAAGAGGCACGCGCCGCCGCCAAGGCTGCCGGCTTCGCGGTCGAGAAGGATTGGACCTGGGGCGAATGCCTCGCCTTCATCTTCGAGGAAAAGGTTGAATCGACACTGATCCAGCCGTCGCATGTCACGCATTTCCCGAAGGACATCTCGCCTTTCGCCAAGGAAGTGCCGGGCGAACCGCGCCTGGTCGAACGCTTCGAGACTTATTGCAACGCCTGGGAACTCGGCAACGCCTTTTCGGAACTCAACGATCCCGAGGAGCAACGCCGCCGCATGGTCGAGCAGCTCGAACAGGCGCATGCCCGCGGCGAAAAGGAAAAGCAGCTGGACGAGGAATTCCTCGACGCGATCGATCAGGGCATGCCGCCGGCCGGCGGCCTCGGCATCGGCGTCGACCGCCTCATCATGCTTCTCACCAACGCGCCGTCGATCCGCGACGTCATCCTCTTCCCGGCCCGCCGCAACAAGGCCGACTGACGGAAAAAGACGTAGAGAAACGAAGCGGAGTGCGACTGCATAATTCCTTAAATCGGAATCGATTCAAGAATAAAATTATGCAGCGATTCAAAGTGCTATAGCGTCCTTTGCGCGTCTGAAAGCCGCGCGGTGCTGTCGCCGGCGCTCCGCTGTTTTCATGCCGTTTGTTCAGTGTGCCTTGGCAGGCGCGGGCTCGGGCGGCTCTTCGGCCGGGGCTTCCGCCACCACATCGGCACTCCCGCCCTCTGTGGCAGGCGCAGCTTCGCTTTCGCCCGCCGGTGCGCCACCATGGCCGCCGCCGGCGGCCTTCGTTTCCTTGACTTTTTCCCCATTCTTCGTCGAGCCCACCGCGACCGGATCGACACAATCCTCGGGGTCCTTGAAGGCAGCGCTGATCATGGCGACCTCCTCGGACGGCATCTCTATCCGTTCGCCGAAGAACAGCCCGTTTTCGCTGGCCTTGCCGTCATAATAGCGCGCCGTATAGGACTTGTCGTCGAGGCCGGGAACGGTCTGATCGGGATGCGGGATATAGACGACATCGGCGCCGATCGCCCGGCCGCGAATGTCGGCACGCAGCGTCGGCCCGTTCTCGTCGAGCACCACCACCTGCACCAGATCCGGCTTTTGCGCGGCGTAGACGGCCTGGGCGACACGAAGTGCTGTCTTGACGCGTGTCATCCCGTCGGTCGGTTCGGTCTTGATGTATTTCCGTATCCAGATGTGGTTCTGCTTGCGGATGGTCACGAGGTTGACGTCGCTGCATTCGAGCCCGTAGCCACCGCCAGTTGCACCGATCAGCCTGTCCTTGCCGACATAGACCGCCGCGCCGCCGGAAACGCCCGCCAGAAGAGCGACTCCACCGATGATGATTGCCAATTTCCGGGAAGGCCGGAAGATGCGCAGTAAGGCCTTCACGCCAACTGCTCCGCCATCTGAAACTCCAACGCAGGACTAGTGCTGAGAACGCTAAGGAAATGACGTTTCAGAAAGTTTAAGTGGGCGCGTAAAGCCTGCGCCATTTTGGAAAAACACCAAAAAAGGTCCACTTTTTTAGGCCGCTTGCCACGGCCTGTTCCGCCATGCTCTAAACGCCCATGGCCTTCACGCTTCGTCAGGTTCAATATTTCGTCGCCGTCGCCGAACAGGGTTCGGTAACGCGCGCCGCGCAGAACCTTTCGATCTCGCAATCCTCGGTAACGGAAGCGCTGAAGGAGCTCGAAACCGACCTCGGCGTCGAGCTGTTCGAGCGCCATCCACGCGGCCTGACGATCACTCACAACGGCCACCAGTTCCTGCGTCACGCGACGAAGATCCTGGCTTCCGTCTCCGATGCGCGAACCAGCTTCTCCGGCCAGCAAAGCACCCTTTCCGGCACGCTGAACATCGGCGTCACCTCGCTCGTCGCCGGCTACGTCCTCTCCGATCTCCTGGCGCGATACCGACGCGCCTGCCCGGGCATCGAGGTCAGCGCTATCGAGGACAATGGCGGTTACCTCGAACATCTCCTGGTCGGCGGCGAACTGGATGTCGCCGTCATGGTGATCTCAAACCTGCGCGACCGCATGGCGCTGCAGGCGGAAATCCTCGAAACCTCGCCCTATCGACTGTGGCTGCCGATGGGCCATCCGCTGGTGTCGGCCGACATCATCTCGGTCGCCGACATCGCCCGCGAACCGTTGATCATGCTGACGGTCGACGAAATCGAGGAGAATACCGGCAAACTGCTCTCGGCACTCGGCGCCCGCCCGCATGTCGCCTTCCGCACCCGCTCGGTGGAGGCAGTACGCAGCCTGGTCGCAACGGGCGCCGGCGTGGCGCTGCTTCCCGATCTCGTCTACCGACCATGGTCGCTCGAAGGCGACCGCATCGAGAGCCGCGACGTCTCCGGTTCGCTGCCGGTCGTCCAGGTCGGCATGGTCTGGCGCAAGGGCTCCAGCCTGCCGCAGGCGGCGCGCGATTTCGTCGGCATCGCCGAAAGCCTGCGTTCCGGTCGCATCCGCTGATATCGGAATTTCCGATAACGCCCTTCTGATAAATGAATTTGCGAAAGCGACCTTTTCGCGTCACCTTTTCATCCGGGAACAAACCGCCACAGAAGTGGCATCAGACCGGGAGACGATGATGACGAATCTCTTGAAATCCTGCACGGCAGCGCTTGCCTGCCTCAGCGTCGCGACGCAGGTGATCGCCGCCGAACCGCTGAAGGCGCTCGGCAAGGGTGAAGGTGCGGTCAGCATCGTCGCCTGGGCCGGTTATATCGAACGCGGCGAAACCGACAAGAACTATGACTGGGTCACCGATTTCGAAAAGGAGACCGGCTGCAAGGTTTCCGTCAAGACCGCCGCCACCTCGGATGAAATGGTCTCGCTGATGAACGAAGGCGGTTTCGATCTTGTCACGGCATCCGGCGACGCCTCGCTGCGCCTCATCGCCGGCAAGCGCGTCCAGCCGATCAACACCGATCTGATCCCGAGCTTCAAGACCGTCGACGAGCGTCTGCAGAATGGCCCCTGGTATACGGTCGGCGGCGTCCATTACGGCGTGCCCTATCTCTGGGGCCCGAACGTGCTGATGTACAATACCGATGCCTTCAAGGACAAGGCGCCGACCAGCTGGGGCGTCGTCTTCGAGGAGCAGACGCTGCCCGACGGCAAGTCGAACAAGGGCCGCGTCCAGGCCTATGACGGCGCGATCTACATCGCCGACGCCGCCATGTATCTGATGGCCCACAAGCCGGATCTCGGCATCGAGGATCCCTACGAATTGACCGAGGACCAGTACAAGGCCGCCCTCGACCTATTGCGCGGCCAGCGCAAGCTCGTCTCGCGCTACTGGCACGACGCAATGATCCAGATCGACGACTTCAAGAACGAAGGCGTCGTCGCTTCCGGCTCCTGGCCCTTCCAGGTGAACCTGCTGCAGGCCGACAAGCAGAAGATCGCCTCCACCTTTCCGGAAGAAGGCGTCACCGGCTGGGCCGACACCACCATGCTGCATGCCGACAGCGAACATCCGAACTGCGCCTATATGTGGATGGAACATTCGCTGAAGGCCAAGGTCCAGGGCGATGCCGCCGCCTGGTTCGGCGCCGTGCCCTCGGTTCCCGCCGCCTGCAAGGGCAACGAACTGATGGGCGAAACCGGCTGCGCCACCAACGGCTTCGATCATTTCGACAAGATCAAGTTCTGGAAGACGCCCGTGGCCAAATGCGCGACGCAGAGCGAATGCGTGCCCTATCATCGCTGGGTGTCGGATTATATCGGCGTGATCGGCGGGCGATGAACCGGGCCGGTCCGCGCGCATAAGGTCCCCTTCCCATAAGGGAGAGGGGTGCTGAACGGCACCGCCGAATCCTGCCGAAACACCAAGGTATTTGCGAAAGGGTACGGCAGGTTAAGCCCCTCCCCCTTGTGGGGGAGGGGTTTGGGGCCGGGTCTTTATTGACCAAGACCGAGCCTCTCTCTGAACACACACGACCCGGAGCTCCCATGACGTCAGCCGTCCGCTTCCAGCAGGTATCTCGCCATTTCGGCCAGGTTCGCGCCGTCGACGGCGTCGATCTCGAGATCGCGCCCGGCGAATTCTTCGCCATGCTCGGACCTTCCGGCTCCGGCAAGACGACCTGCCTGAGATTGATCGCCGGCTTCGAACAGCCGACATCGGGCCATATCCAGATCTTCGGCGAGACGGCCGACGGCGTTCCGCCCTATCGCCGCAACGTCAACACCGTATTCCAGGACTACGCGCTTTTTCCGCACCTCAATATCCTCGACAATGTTGCCTATGGGCTGATGGTCAAGGGTATCGGCAAGGCGGAGCGGATGAAGGCGGCGGGCGATGCTCTGGAACTCGTCAAGCTGCCGGGCTACGGCGCCCGCCGCCCCGGTCAGCTGTCCGGTGGCCAGCGGCAGCGCGTGGCGCTCGCCCGCGCGCTGGTCAACAAGCCGAAAGTGCTGCTGCTCGACGAGCCGCTCGGCGCGCTGGACCTGAAGCTGCGCGAGCAGATGCAGGAGGAATTGAAGAGCCTGCAGCGCGCGCTCGGCATCACCTTCGTTTTCGTCACCCACGATCAGGGCGAGGCGCTGTCGATGGCCGATCGCGTCGCCGTCTTCAACGATGGCAATATTGTCCAGCAAGGCACGCCGCAGGATATCTATCGCTGCCCGAAGACCCGCTTCGTCGCCGATTTCGTCGGCTCCTCGAACGTCATCGCGCCTGATCTCATGGCCTTGCTCGGCGGTGAGAAACGCTGGGCGAGCCTGCGTCCCGAGGCGATCCGGCTGACAGGCGACGGCGTCGAGGCGAAAGTCGAAAACGCAAGTTTCCTCGGCGCAGCCACGCGTCTCAGCGTCGACCTCAAGGGCAGCCGGCTGCATGTCATGCTGCCGGCAGGCACGCCGGTGCCGGATGTCGGAGCGAGCATCCACCTCGCCTGGCAGCCGGCCGATATCCACTATATGGACGATGCGGCATGACGGCACTCACCATGTCAGGCGGCAAGACATCGATCCTTCCGGGGCGCGGCGGCTTCTTCGGCCAATTGTCGGATGCCTTCTGGCGGCACCCGAAGCTGCTGCTCTTGCTGATGCTGACGCCGCCGCTGCTCTGGCTGGGGATCATCTATATCGGCTCGCTGATCGCCCTGCTTCTGCAGAGCTTCTTCTCGATCGACGATTTCTCCGGCCTGGTGAATTACGAATTCACCCTCTCGACCTATGCCCAGCTGCTGAATCCTGCGAATTTCGACATCATCATCCGCACCGTCGTCATGGCGGCGCTGGTCACCGTCGCTTCCGCCCTGATCGCCTTTCCGATCGCCTATTACGCGGCGCGTTATGCGCAAGGCAAATGGAAGGCGCTCTTCTATCTCGGCGTCATGCTGCCGCTCTGGTCGAGCTATCTCGTCAAGATCTACGCCTGGAAGCTGATCCTCGCCAAGGAAGGCATCCTCACCTGGATCTTTGAGAGGCTCCATCTCTCCTGGCTGCTCGACGCCGTCCTGAATCTGCCCGTCATCGGCGGCAATTCGCTGTCGGTGAGCTACCTCGGCACCTTCATCGTCTTCGTCTATATCTGGCTTCCCTATATGATCCTGCCGACGCAGGCGGCCCTGGAGCGCGTGCCCGGCAACCTGATCGAGGCCTCGGCGGATCTCGGTGCCACGCCGCGCCAGACCTTCCGCACCGTGCTGCTGCCGTTGGCGCTGCCCGGCATCGTCGCCGGCTCGATCTTCACCTTCTCGCTGACATTGGGCGATTACATCATCCCGCAGATCATCGGCTCGTCCAGGCTGTTCATCGGCCAGGCGGTCTATGCCCAGCAGGGAACGGCCGGCAATGTGCCGCTGGCGGCAGCCTTCTCCGTCGTGCCGATCGTCATCATGGCGCTCTACCTGTCGCTCGCCAAGAAGATGGGGGCCTTCGATGCGCTCTGACCTCAAGACATCGCCGCTGGCTTTGAAGATCGCCGCAGCCGTCGGACTGCTCTTCCTGCATCTGCCGATCCTGTTGATCTTCGTCTATGCCTTCACGACCGAGGAAAAAAGCTATCAGTGGCCACCGCCGGGACTGACCCTGCAATGGTTCCCCGTTGCCTGGAACCGGCCGGATGTCTGGTCGGCGCTCAGCCTCTCCGTACAGGTCGCCGTCATCGCCACGGCGATCGCGCTGGTGCTCGGCACGCTCTGTGCGGCCGCCGTCAGCCAGACGAAATTCTTCGGCCGCGAGGCGATTTCGCTGCTGGTCATCCTGCCGATCGCCCTTCCCGGCATCATCACCGGCATTGCGCTGCGCTCCGCCTTCAGCCTGTTCGACATCCCGTTTTCGGTCTGGACCATCGTGCTCGGCCACGCCACTTTCTGCGTGGTCGTCGTCTACAACAATGCCGTCGCCCGCTTCCGCCGCACCTCCGGCTCGCTGATCGAAGCCTCAATGGATCTCGGCGCCGACGGCTTCCAGACCTTCCGCCATGTCATCCTGCCGAATATCGGCACCGCTCTTCTTGCCGGCGGCATGCTTGCCTTCGCCCTGTCTTTCGACGAGGTCATCGTCACCACCTTCACCGGCGGCCAGCAATCGACCTTGCCGATCTGGATGCTCGAAGAACTCATCCGCCCGCGCCAGCGCCCGGTCACCAACGTGGTCGCCATGGTCGTGGTGCTCGTCACCTTCCTGCCGATCCTGGCAGCCTACTACCTCACCCGCGACGGCGACCAGATCGCCGGCGCCGGCAAATAACAGGGAGAACATCATGGATACCCAAATGCTGATCGGTTCCCGCTTCGAAAAAGGCACGGAGACGGAAGAGCACATCCTGAACCCGAAGACGGGCGAGACGGTGATCGACCTTCCCGAAGCCTCGCTTTCCCAGATCGACGCCGCCGTCGACGCTGCTGAAAAGGCCTTCGCACGCTGGTCGCAGACGACGCCGGGCGAGCGTTCCGGCTACCTGCTGAAGATCGCCGACGCCATCGAGAAGGATGCGGTCGGCTTCGCGACTCTGGAAGCGCTGAACTGCGGCAAGCCGATCAATGCGGTGCTGAACGACGAAATCCCGGCGATCGTCGATTGTTATCGCTTCTTCGCCGGCGCCGTGCGCAACCTGCACGGCCCGGCCGCCGGCGAATATCTGCCTGGCCACACCTCGATGATCCGCCGCGATCCGATCGGCATCGTCGGCTCCATCGCGCCATGGAACTATCCGCTGATGATGATGGCCTGGAAGCTGGCGCCGGCGATCGCCGGCGGCAACACCGTCGTCTTCAAACCATCGGAACAGACGCCGCTGACGTCGCTGAAAATGGCGAAACTGCTCTCCGAAATCCTTCCCGAAGGTGTCGTCAACGTCATCCTCGGGCGCGGCGAAAGCGTCGGCAACGCCCTGATCAACCATGCCAAGATCGGCATGGTCTCGATAACAGGCGATGTCGCCACCGGCAAGAAGGTGCTGCAGGCCGCCGCCAAGACGGTCAAGCGCACCCATCTGGAACTCGGCGGCAAGGCGCCGGTCATCGTCTTCGACGACGCCGATATCGATGCCGTCGTCGCCGGCATCCGCACTTTCGGCTATTACAACGCCGGTCAGGACTGTACCGCGGCCTGCCGCATCTATGCCGACGCCAGGATCTACGACAATTTCGTCGCCGATCTCTCCTCAGCCGTCGGAAGCATCCGCTTCAACCAGGCCGACGATACCGAAAATGAGATCGGGCCGCTGATCTCCAGGCGCCAGCGCGACCGTGTCGAAAGCTTCGTCGCCCGCGCTTCCGAACACAAGCATATGGAGATCACCACTGGCGGCAAGGTTTCCGGCGACAAAGGCTTCTTCTTCGCCCCGACCGTCATAGCAGGCGCCTTGCAAGACGACGAGATCGTCCGCCGCGAAGTCTTCGGCCCGGTCGTCTCGGTCACCCGCTTCTCCGATGCCGACGATGCCGTTGCCTGGGCAAACGACAGCGATTACGGCCTCGCCTCCTCCGTCTGGACGAGGGATATCGGCCGCGGCATGAAGACCGCCGCCCGCCTGCAATATGGCTGCACCTGGATCAACACCCATTTCATGCTGGTCAACGAGATGCCGCATGGCGGCCTCAAACAGTCGGGCTACGGCAAGGACATGTCGGTCTACGCGCTGGAGGACTACACCGCCGTGCGCCACGTGATGATCAATCACGGCTGATCGGGAGAAGGCAAGGATACGAAATTCGACGTTACACCCATCAGCAGCACCGGGAGGGGCAGGCCGAAGATCAGCGCCTTCCATACCGACGATCTGGAACATTTTCCCGGTTGCTGCGTCTTCCCAGGCAAAACGCAAAGGATGACGCCATGCTGAAATGGGCTCTCATATTTTTCGTGATTTCGATCATCGCCGGCTTCTTCGGTTTTTCCGGCGTATCGGCAGCAACCGCGACGATCGCCCGCGTTCTTTTTGGCATCGCGCTGGTGATCTTCCTGATTTTCCTCGTCCTTGCGCTGATGGCCGGCCAGGCGATCTTGTGAGCGGAAACGCAGCGGCAATGAGCGTGGACGTAGAACATGTCCACGCTCATTGACCCAACCGGCTATTTCAACTCCGCAAGGAGCGCGTCGGCGCCTTTCCGGACGCCAACCATCGAGGCATCCATCGCCGTGAAGCTTGCACCGATATTCATCGCATTCGGATATTGCTTGGTGACATAGGAAGACAGGAGACGATTGCTCGCAGCATCATAGATCTCCACGGCATAGTTCACCGAACCGGTCATCGAGCCTTCTCGGCCGCGCGCCGCCTGGACGGTGTTGTACAATCCGCCGGCGACGTCGATGCGCGTGACCGTTCCGAGCACCGCAGTTGTTGCCTTCGCGCCCGTCAGCGTCAGATGCAATCTGAGCGTTGCCGGAGCAGGCGTGCTGACGACGGCAAAGCGTGTCTTCAATTTTTCCGTGAATTGCTGCTGCATGTAATTGGCGAGGAAAATCCTGTCCTTTTCGGAAACCTTGCCGAACTGATTGTCAGGGCCGTTATAGACCGTAACGGGATCTACGATGATCCTGTTGTACTGGCTCCAGTTGGCATTCGTCTGATAGCGATATGGCACGCGGCCGGTCTTATCCTCAATGTTCGGTCGAAGCTGTGATGCCGAAGCAAGTCCGGAATACACCGTCGGGTCAGGGGTCGTGCATGCGGCAACGCCCAAGCAGGCGAGCATCAGTGCGGCGCCGATTTTCAAATTTTTTATCAATGGCTTGGCTCCAGCTTTGGAAATGCCGAACGGCATCTGCTGGCACCGGTTTTATGGAATTCGGATGTTGCTGTGTTTGTTATGATATGCGGAAATGTTCGCAAACCCTCTTTGCGACCAACCAGCGCGACGCGACGCATGACCACGCCGTCGGTCGGCCGGCAGTCAGTGTGATGAAGGGATCGACGGCGAGCCTTCGGGCTGGATCACCTGACGAGCGGGCAGATCGATCACGACGACCAGGCCGCGTGGTTTTCCGTCCAACAACGTCAATTGTCCGTTATGCGCTTTGGTGACGATCCCTTGGGCGATCGGAAGACCAAGCCCAAGCCCGGAACCGCCTGCGGCGGCGATCTGCCGCGATTTGTCCCCCTTGAAGAATGGCTCCAGAACCTTCGCCTTGAGCTCGTCCGTCAGACTGGGACCATTGTCCCTCACCTCTATCCGGATCCCGCCATCGTCACGGCCTTGCAACTCGATTTCGACCTGCGTTGCATAACGGGACGCGTTTTCGACCAGATTGGTCATCGCGCGGGTCAGCGCCTGAGGTTTGCAGACAAACGCCAGTCGCCGCGGACCGGTGAACCGCACATCGACGCCGGTGTCGGAGAAATCGGTCGTAATCGTCTGCAGCAGGCTTGAGATATCGACCTTTCGATCGACCGCCCTCACCGATGGATCTTTGAAATAGGCCAGGCACTCGTCGATCATGAAATTCAAAGTGGCGATATCGGCGAGCATCAGGCTGCGAAGTTCCGGCTCTGAGGAACGCTCGGCACGCATCCGCAATCTCGTCAGCGGTGTCCTGAGATCATGACCCACGCCGCTCAGCACTCTTGTTCGATCCTCCGCCATGCTCTGGATGCGATCGCTCATGACGTTGAGCGATTCCGCCAGGCTTCGGATCTCGGCTGCGCCATCCGGTTCGAAAGGCTTTTCCAGGCTGCCTTCCATGCTCGCGCGTTTGGCAGCGGCAGCAAAGCGCCTCAGAGGTTCGGTAATAAGCCGGCTGCTGAAATATGCGAGCAGCACCAACGGAATGACGATTTTCAAAAATCCGCTTGCAGCTGCCGGAACGAACCACAGATAGCTGGGAAAAACCGGCAGTTGAAAGATGAGAGCACGCCTGTCGTCAATTCCGACAGTCAGCACGTCTGGATGCGATTGACCCATGACGAAACGATGAAATGCCGCGAAAATATTGTCGGCGAGCAGCGCGTCGATGCGCGCCACGATCTCGCTTGCAGCTACCATCGGCTGTTTGCCGGCAAGCGGCTGATCCAGGGACAATTTTTCGACCCCAACGCCGAGTGCCGCTGCTCTCTTGAGAACCGCGGCTTCGTCCTCGACTGACCTTGCCTGCGCAAATTGCTCGGCGACCATCGCCGCCCTGCCGGCAAACAGGCCGTTTTGAAAGCCGCGATCATGACGGCCGTAGATATAGGGCTCCATCGCGGTCGCCACGACGGAAACCAGCACGACAAGGAAGGTCGCCAATATGAGGATCTGGCTCTGGATCGAAGCGCGCCGGAAATTTCTCACGAGAGCCGCTCTACCTTGGATGCGAAAAGATAGCCCCCCAAGCGCACCGTCTTGATGAACGTCGGGTCTTTCAGATTTGGCTCTATCTTTTGCCTGACCCGGCTGATGTGGGCGTCGATGCTGCGTTCCACCGGCCCTGCCGACCCTGCATGTGTCATCGACAAAAGCTGTTCGCGCGTCAAAACCTTATTGGGATTGCAGCAGAATGCCAGGAGGATATCGAACTCCGCGGTTGTCAGGGAAACCTGCGCGCCGTCCGCGTCGAGAAGTTGACGGCTTTTCGGATCGATGCGCCATCCCGAAAACGTCATGGGCCCAAGCGTTTCCTCGTGATGGTGCGCATATGACGATCTGCGGAGAATGCTCTTGATCCGGGCCAGCAGCTCGCGTGAGTTGAATGGTTTCGTGACATAGTCGTCAGCACCGAGCTCCAGGCCGAGAATGCGGTCGATATCCTCCTGGAGCGCCGTCAGCATCAGGATCGGCACCGAGCGCGAAGCGCGAAGCCGCCTGCAGATGCTGAAGCCGTCCTCCCCCGGCAACATCGCATCGAGGACGATGAGATCGAATTGCTGTCGCGCCATCATTCGGTCCATGGCCGCGCCGCTCTCCACCGACGAGGCTTCGAAGCCGCTGGTCCGGACGAGGTCCACCAGCATATCGGCGATCGCGGAATCGTCTTCGACGATGAGGATATGAGCCTGATTGGGAACTGCCATTTCATATGCCATCGTCATTTGCTCTCTTGCCAGGAGTCCTGTCGGCGCGAAATTATCACGTTTCCGCCTTTATCAATCAGGCGGCCTCATCCGCCATCGATCACGGTGGTTAAAATCTCCAATGTCGTGTCGCCAGGCATTTTTCTCCGTACGATATCAGCTGCCACACCGATACGGCTCCGCCTTATCAGGTCTCGTGCAATGCTATGTTCGATAATGTTGCGAAATGTTGCGAACAGGGATGCCAACGTCGCCGACACGGCGCCCGGTATCAAAACTGCCTTTCGGGATCGCCACTGACTTTCACATGGTCATCTCGGATTGTGCTGTCGATGATAACCGTGGCGACGAAACAGACGCGGATGACCAGCAGACAAAAGAATAACAGCGAGAGGCTCGCCGTCGCATAGTGCTTCAACGCGGAACGCTTGGGGAGCCGGGCGGTGAGTTTATGAAGGGCGTTTCTGGCGAGACGACCGATCGCCACGAGCAGAAACAGTGCCGTAATGATGTACCCGCTTGCCGAGGCCGCCCCCAATAACTGGAACATCAAAAGACACCCGCACCAAGTGAAGACTTCGCGTTTTGGAATGACGCCTTCAAACCGACGAAACCCGATGGAACGACGCCGATGAGATCCGTCCGCAAGGCGCGTGATCGGCCGGCAAGGCGGGGCCGGATGGTCCGGATCCAGGCCCAGCGAAGTCCGGTTCTGCGACGGGAATTCGGCCACCGCTAGTCGGCTCGCTCTGCGCGGGGCGAGGCGCGGCGACTTAGAAGCAGAGATGTGGCGGCACGCCACCGGGATGCCTTCGCCGCGGCTGCAATCACCGTCTCATTGAGAGTTGGCGTTCTTTGGACCGCAGCAATCCTGGCTGTCTTTGACTCCGTAAGCGCCGCGATCCTTCTCAGAAAGGCATCGCTGTCGAATTCTTTCGAGGAAGGAACCGACTTTGCTGTCGGCTGGATGGCATGGAAAAACACCTCCAGATTGATGACTGGTATCGGCTTGATGTTTCGCACCAGGTCGATATCCGCCCGCATCGTTACCGCCAGACAATATCGGTCCGAGCGCAAAGCGTCGAAGAGCTCCGGTATGGAAGATACAGCCGTCGCGGCATATCCGTTCTCATTCAGCTTCGAGACGATACCGCAGGCAGCGCCTTTGCCGAGAAAGACGAGAATTGGCTTTTGCTGGTTGCTTTGCACTGATGACATCACTGGCATACTCCTGACCTGTCGCCAGAAGTTTAGCCCGCATCGGCGCTGCTGTTTGTTCGGTTTTATTCGGTTTTATTGCGCCGCGAAGCGCCCGCGAAGTTCAGGCAAGCGCGGCGGACCTCGCTATTTACGACAACGCTGCCCTGAGCCAGGGATGCATCGAGGCCCTCTTTCTGAGCAGCCTGTCGATCGATATCGATCCCGCGCCGGAAGCCGAAAGCACGAACATGCCGCCGGCAATCGCCAGGTCCTTCTCGAAATGCAGCAACTCGTTCTGGCTTGCGAAATTCGTATGGAAGAGCAAGGCGGTCGCCAGGCAGAAGAGCGCCAGCGCCAGTGCGCCAAGCCGGGTGAGGAAACCTGCCGCGACGGAAAGGCCGGCGCCGATCTGAAGGGCGATGGTAGCAAGTGCCATCGGCGTCGACAGCCCCAGTTTTGCGAAAGTGTCGATGGTCGCAGTGAGATCTGCCGCAAGGGACCAGCCCTCATGCAGAAAGATCAGCGCCAGCAGAAACCTGCCGAGGAGCAGAACGAAATCGGCCGGTCGGGACCGGCTTGAGGCGCTTTCCATCATAGCCTCCGGTTTGAAGAGCAGGCGGCGCGGCCCGCTCATGCCTTCGGCTCCTCAGATCCTCGCAGCCGCTCTGGCAAGATGCATTATAGCAGGCTTGCCCCGACATTGATCGCCAGCGCCAGGATCGTCGTATTGAAGAGGAACGACAGCACGGCATGCAACAGCGTCAGCTTGCGCATGCTGGTCGAACTGACCGCGACATCCGCGGTCTGTGCGGCAACGCCGATGGTGAAGGAGAAATAGAGGAAATCCCAGTAGCCGGGCTCTTCGATCCCATCGGGAAATTTGAGCCCGCCCTCCTCGTCCGCCCCGCCGTAGAAATAATGGGCATAGTGGATGGTGAAGAGCGTATGCAGGAAGAACCAGGAGATCAGGATCGTCAAAATCGCCGCACTTGCCCGTGCCAGCGCGACGTCAGGTGCCGCCTCCTTGATCGAATGAAGCTCGATGCCGATGCCGGCGATGCTGGCAAGTGCGGCACCGATCGAAAGGGCCAAGAGCACGGTATCGGAGAAATCAAGATCCGCGGAGCGTTTTCGGATGCTGTCAACCGTCGCCCGCAGCATCTTGCGCCAGCTCAGCGCGACAAAAACGCCAGCGCTGACATTCCAGCCGAACAGGATATTGCCGGCGCTGACCTCGCGCGAGGTCACAGCCAGGAAGACCGCCAGTCCAGCAAGAGTGGCGATGATGAAGCTCGCATGCTTGTAGACAAATGCCGCAAGCGAATTCGTCCTTTCCTCATCCGCCATATCGGTCTCCGACAGCATATGCCCTTGATAACAGCACGAAAAAGGCGCGCCTGCCAGCCGGCAGCCGCGCCTCCGATTGCATGCCGTGCCGATCAGGCGGCGGCGAGCTGCAGTTCCTTCTGCACCATGGTCCGCAACGTCCCCAGATCCTTGGCGAAGGCGCGAATGCCTTCGGCGAGTTTTTCCGTCGCCATCGCATCTTCGTTCATCAGCCAGCGGAAGGTCTTCTCGTCGACGGTGATCTTCGCAGCCGGCTTGATGATCTCGGGCGAAAGCTTGCGCTCGAGCTTGCCTTCGTCCTTGGAGAGTTCGTCGAGCAGGTTCGGAGCGATCGTCAGGCGGTCGCAACCGGCCAGCGCTTCGATTTCGCCAGCGCTGCGGAACGAAGCACCCATGACGATCGTCTTGATGTCGTTGGCCTTGTAATAATTGTAAATGTCGCGAACCGAAATGACGCCCGGGTCTTCCTCAGGCGTGTAATCCTTGCCCGTCGACTTCTTGTACCAGTCGAGGATACGGCCGACGAAGGGCGAGATCAGGAACACCTTGGCGTCGGCGCAGGCAACGGCCTGTGCCTTCGAGAAGAGAAGCGTCAGATTGCAATCGATGCCTTCCTTCTGCAGCACTTCGGCAGCGCGTATGCCTTCCCAGGTGGAGGCGAGCTTGATCAGGATGCGATCCTTCTCGATGCCGCGTTCCTTGTACCCGGCGATGATGCTGTGAGCCTTGTCGATCGAAGCTTGTGTATCGAAAGAAAGGTCGGCATCGACTTCGGTCGATACGCGTCCCGGAACAAGCTTGGAAAGCGCAGCGCCGACGGAGATGGCGAGGCGATCAGCGACGGCGGATGAAACGGCTTCGGGATTGCCGCCTTGCTTCTTGCCCCAGGCGACGGCTTCCTTGATGGCGTCGGCGAACATGGGCGTGCCGAGTGCCTTCAGCACGATGCTCGGGTTCGTCGTGCAATCAACCGGCTTCAGGCGGGCGACGGCCTCGATGTCGCCGGTATCGGCGACGACGGTGGTAATCTCGCGAAGTTGGTCAAGCTTGGATGTCATGGTCAATAATCCTTGTTGAACTTGGGCTGCGACCGGCGCGAGTTCCGCCCGGCAAAGGTGATCTACCGGCAGGTTGTTTGCATGCTGCAGGCGAAAATGCGCGCATCCGTCACGGATGATTTATAAACGTGAAGGACAGTCGCCGTGTTCCAGCCGCCAACGAACGACGGCTCGAACGCAAGCGATGCCGCCTGCGGCTGGAAGGCCGGTCGTGACTTTCGGCATGCCCGCACTATGTCCTCCTCGACGGACAAGAACGACTTGTGTCACCCGGACTATCGCCACTCACCCAAGGAAAAGTCAAGGACATTTGTGCATTTCAATTGACATAAGTGTCACACCCGTCATTATCCCCCAACAAAAGCGTCGTTACGGCCCTTCATCCCATGGGGGACTGAGGGCGGGCATCCTGCGGAGGAGATGTGGTCAAGCTCAAACGCGGCACGCACACGGCCTATTCCGAAGCATCCTCGCTGCGGCTGAGGGCGGCATGGCTCTATTATAACGAGGGCCTCACCCAGAAAGACGTGGCCGAACAGCTCGGCATCAGCCGCACCACCGTGATCCGCCTGCTCGACGAGGCGATGAAACGCAGCGAAGTCCAGATCTGGATCAACGATTCGATCGGCGATTGCGTTGAACTTTCGGTGAAGCTGGAGCGCGCCTACGGCCTCGACGAGGCGATCGTCGTACCCGCACCGATCAGCTGTGATGTGAATTCGCTGGCGAAAAATGTCGGCCTGGCGCTTGGCCAGTTCCTCTCCGAAGCCATTCCCGACGACTATACGATCGGCGTCGGCTGGGGCCGCACCATGACCGCCTCGCTGTCAAGCTTCCGGCCGCCGCGCCGCACCAATTGCAAGGTCGTGTCGCTGCTTGGCGGCATCGTCGCCGTGCACCAGACCAACCCGATCGACTACACATGGCGGCTGGCAAATCAGCTCGGCGCCGAATGCTACATGTTCCTGGCGCCGCTTCTCGTCGATTCCATCGAGACCAAGCGCAATCTGATCGAAAAATGCGGGCTGGACACGATCTATCGTCTCGCCGAGAACCTCGATCTGGCGATCGTCAGCTGCGGCGATATCGGCCCGCATTCGACCTCACTGTCGGAGGGCTGGATCTCCAAGGCCGAGTTGCAGGAACTGATCGATGCTGGCTGCGTCTGCGACACCATGTTCAACTTCCTCGACAAGGACGGCAATTCGGTCGACCACTCGATCAATCGGCGCGTCATGTCCGTCGATCTCGACACGCTGAAGGAGGCCAAACATATCGTGCTCTCTTCCGGCGGCGCTCATCGGGCCGTGGCGATCCGCGCCACGATCAAGCGCATTGGCTGCAATACGCTGATCACCGACGAAAGGGCTGCGCGGGCATTGCTGGAACTGGCGGAGACATCGCCGTCCGCGCCTTCTCCCCAGTGGGGAGAAGCGCAGGAGCGATAGCGAGCGGAGCAAGATGAACGGGTCGGGGGTTGAACGGCCCGCCGCTCCGCCCGGGAAGCCATCAGGCGTGCGCCGATTCCCAGCCGAGCATCGCCCGTTTGCGGGTGAGGCCCCAATGGTAGCCCGTCAATGCGCCGTTCTTGCCGAGCGCCCGATGGCATGGCACCACGAAGGAGATCGGGTTAGCCCCCACCGCCGCACCGACGGCGCGCTGCGCCGTCGGCCGGCCGATATCGTTGGCGATATCGGAATAGGTCACGGCCTTGCCGAACGGGATCTTCAGCAGGCTCTGCCAGACGCGCACCTGGAAGTCCGTGCCGATCAGCACGACGCGCAGCGGCTGCTCCGAGGACCATTTGCCGGGTTCGAAGATGCGGGCCGCATAGGGAACCGTCGCCTGCAGGTCTTCGACATAAGAGGCGTTCGGCCAGCGGCAGGTCATATCCTCGAGGCAGGCCTTCTCGTCGCCGGAATCGCTGAAGGCGAGGCCGGCAAGGCCGCGGTCGGTCGCCATGATCAGCGCGACACCGAAGGGGCAGATGTGGAAGCCGTAGCGGATGGTGAGGCCGCCACCCTTGGCCTTCCATTCGCCGGGCGACATCGCCTCATGGGTGACGAAAAGGTCGTGCAGGCGGCTCGGCCCGGAGAGGCCGACCTCGATCGACGTCTCGAGCAACGGCATGTCTTCGCTACGCAGCAGCCGCTTGGCATGGTCGAGCGTCACCGCCTGCAGGAAGCCCTTGGGCGACAGGCCGGCCCAGCGGGTGAAGGTCTTCTGCAGCTGGGTCGGCGACTGGTTGAGCCGCGCCGCGATCGCCTCCAGCGAAGGCTGATCGCGGTAATCCTCGGTGATGAGTTCGATTACCCGACGGACAATGTCATAATCAGGGCCGTCAGGCGTGATGTCTGTCTGAAGGTTGGCAATCATATTCATCGTCTTTCTCCTTGTCACAAGGAGATAGTCAATAGGGGGTGAGCAAACCACCCGATTCTTGCGCATCCGCCGGATAGTCTCAGATCCGCTGCTTGACCGTCGCGAGTGCGCCCTTGAAGGCCTTGGCGAAGCTTTCCCGATCGTCGGGATTGAGGAAGGATCCGATATCCGTGCGCCGCCCCTCGCCGAAGATATGCATGGAGAGGATGCCGATCTCCTGGTGCCGGCGAACGAGGAAACGCGCCCAGAACGGATTGAAATGATGCTCCACCATCCGTCCCGATGGTGCAAACTTGCGCACCGACACGTCCATGCGCGACACCGTCACCTGTTCGCGCGCTTTCCCGGAGCGGTAATTCAGCCAGAAGGCGCCGTACAAAAGCACGAAATCCAGTCCGAAGAAGAAGCCGATCGGCCAGGCGCCTGTCACGACGAAGAACATGCCGTAGAGGAAGCAGACGGCGCCGGACAAAGCAAGCAGCACCTTGAAGCCCCGACGGCCAAGTGACCGGTGGGGAAAGAGCTCGGCGGCGAAAACAGGCTGCTCGTTGGAGCTGTCGGCGTTGCTTTCCATCATGGCTGCTGAGTATAGAGTTTCCATGGCAAATCCGAAACTCAAATCCGTTACCAAGATGCCTCAGGGTGCGAATGTGATCGCCCGCCGCAAACCGGCGGCAGCGGTGCGCACGGTCTATTCACTGGCCGAGCGCGAGGAGATCTTCCGCCGCTTCTCCGTTCAGCGGCCGGAACCGAGAGGCGAGCTCGAACACACCAACGCCTTCACACTCGTCGTCGCCGTGGCACTTTCGGCGCAGGCGACCGATGTCGGCGTCAACAAGGCGACACGCGCGCTCTTCAGGATTGCCGATACGCCGGAAAAGATGCTCGATCTCGGCGAGGAACGGCTGCGCGACTATATCAGGACGATCGGCCTCTATCGCAACAAGGCGAAAAACGTCATCGCGCTCTCACAGATGCTGGTCGAGCAATTCGGCGGCAAGGTGCCTGAGACGCGCGAGGAGTTGGTCAGATTGCCGGGCGTCGGCCGCAAGACCGCCAATGTCGTGCTTTCCATGGCCTTCGGCCAGGCGACGATGGCCGTCGATACGCACATCTTCCGCATCGCCAACCGCATCAGGCTCGCCCCCGGCAAGACGCCCGATGAGGTCGAGGCACGGCTGATGAAGGTGATCCCGAAACATTACCTCTATCACGCCCATCACTGGCTGATCCTGCACGGCCGCTACACCTGCAAGGCGCGCCGCCCCGAATGCGAACGCTGTATCATCGCCGATCTCTGTAAGTCGCCGGAGAAGAGTTCGGATATACCGGCGGCGCTGGTCACGCTACCGCCGCAGGTGATCGGCGAGGCCGTCGAGTAGAACAGCGATCGCCTGCTCGTATTCCCGCCTTTCCCCACCCGCCTCGATCGCGATCGCCGCGCGGTCAAAGGCTGCCGATAGCAGCAAGGTCAGCGGTGCGAGCATAGCACCGGCTTGCGGAAGCATGGCTGCAAGCCCTGCCCGCAGCGTCGCTTCCGCATTTTCTGCGTCGATCGTCGCGGTCGCCGGCAGGCCGAGAACGGCAGGCGCCTCGATCAGCAGCAGCCGTGTGCGCCCTTCTGCCATCATCGCGTCGAAATAGGCCGAGGCACCGGCGATCAGCGCGGCACGCGGCGCGTCGTGCGACGCCGAATGCGCCTCGATCGTCCCGGCCACTGCGCGCGCCTCGCATTCGATCACCGCGCGAAAAAGCGCCTTCTTGTCTTCAAAATGATGATAGAGCGCGCCTCGCGTCACACCCGCCGCCGCCACGATCTCCGGCGTCGCGGTCTCGGCATAACCCTTCTCGACGAAAAGACGCCGACCGGCATCGATCAGCGCCTGCCTCGTCTGTTCCGTTCTCTCGCGATTGCTGCGGCTCATGCGTTTTCTTTACATACAAACAGAATGTATGCTAATGGAAAAACATACAGAATGCATGTAAATGGAAAGATGGAGGAAAAAGATGAAATCGACGAGCTATTATCCTGTCATCATGACTGGCGATGTCGCCGGCACTGCCAGCTTCTATTGCAGGCATTTCGGCTTCAAGGCGCTGTTCGAAAGCGACTGGTACGTTCACTTGCAATCGATAGAGAAAGAGCATATCGCGCTTGCCATCCTTGACGGCAGCCACGAAACCATCCCGGCCATGGCCCGCGGCAGGGTGTCCGGCCTGCTCCTTAATTTCGAGGTCGCCGACGTCGATGCGATCTATGCCGCCTGCCGGAGCGCCGGCCTGCCTATACTGAGAGAGATCCGTGACGAGGATTTCGGCCAGCGGCATTTCATCACCGCAGATCCGAACGGCGTCCTGATCGACATCATCAAGCCGATCCCGCCGAGCGCCGAATTCGCGGCGATGTACGACACCGCCGCCCTGCCCGGCTGAGCCTCAGGGGTGGTGCAACGCGACATCCCTGGCGGAAACCAGCTTGTGCAGATGCACCATCATGCCGGCGGCAAAGAGCGGCGTCAGAAGATTGACGAAGGGGATCGCCAGGAAAAGGGCGATCACCAGCCCGCCGAGAAAGACGGTGGAAGCATGCTTGGCGCGGAAGAGCCGTGCCTCCTCAGGCGAACGGAATCGCATGGCGGCGAATTCGAAGAATTCCCGTCCGAGCAGATAGCCGTTCACCAGAAAGAACGCGACCAGATTGACCCCGGGGATGAACAGCAGCAGCAAGGCGACGGTATTGCCGAGGATCACCACGCCGAGGAACTTGATCGAGCTTGCCATCGCCGGACCGAGCGGCATGGCGGTGCCCGGCGCATCCCCGGGATAGTCGCGTTTTTCGATGACGTCGGCGACATCGTCGAGAAACAGGCCGGCGATCAGCGCCGTGACCGGCGAAAGCAACAGCGCCAGCATCAGGGCGAGGCCGATACCGGCAAGGATCGCGAAGACGAAAGCGAACCACCCCGCCCAATCCGGCACATCGGGAAAGAAGCTCGTGAGCCATGGAAAGAGAAAGGCCACGAAGGCCCCGCGCAGCGCAAACCAGAGGCCGACGAGCACGAGAATCGTCAGGCCGAGCACCTTCCAGAAGACCGAGCGCGTTTCCGCCGCGAAGAGATTGGTGAGCGATAGTCGAGCGGCGTCAAGAATCATGTCTCAGGCGTCTCCGGTTGCGCGCAAGATGTAGGAAAGGTGGGGGTCGCCGACAAGAGAATAAAATTACATGCAGTAATAGAAAACTTGTCGAAAACTAAATACTAATATAATATTGTGACGTATATGAAATACGCACGGGCCTGAGAAGCAGCTTCCGAAATAGTTGCAAAGACAAGGGGTCGCAACAGCGCATCCACGGAACGCCTCTGAGGGAAGACGGGGAGGCCGATGTGGAAGACTTTGTGCAAAAACTCAGGCAATACGCAAAAAACGGCACACCAGCCGAACGCCGTATCGCGAAATATTTCACCGAACACCTGAATGACCTGCCGTTCGAGACAGCTGCATCCGTCGCTGACAGGCTGGATCTCTCGCCGATGACCGTCGGCCGGTTCCTGCGCGCGCTCGGCTATCAAGGGTTGGACAGCGTCAAGGTCGAGATTCGCGAGACCGTGACCACATCGCCGGCGCAATTGCAGAGCGCCATGAGCGAGCTGCATCAGGACGCCGCGGAGGGCAAACCGCTCGCCGTGCTGGTTGCCGAACAGATCCAGGCGCTCCATCATATCTATCATCTGACGGCGCAGCCGCATTGGTCAGAAGCCGTCGGCTTGATCAGCACGGCCCGAGAAGTATCAATCGCCACGCATGCGCGGCTCGCGAGCCTCGCCAATCATTTCTGCCAGCGGCTGACACAGGCCCGCGACGGCGTGCGCACGCTCGACGCCGCCGACAACCGTTTTGCCGAGCTCTTCGCCCGGCTGGCGGTCGATGACGCGCTGCTTGTCATTATCGACTGTCGCCGCTTCGCCAAGGCGCGACTGCTGGCCAGGACGGCGCGGCGCTACGGCTATAAGGTCGTGCTCATTTCGCCGCAACAGGCGGACTGGATGGCGGACCAGTCGAACGTCATGCTGCCCTTGCCGCCAGCGCGCGCGCCCGATCTCGACAACCTTCCGCCGCTGATCGCCCTGCTCGATTGCCTGTCGGAATCCGTTATCCTCGAAGTCGGAGAAGAAGCGGCCCTTCGCCGTCGCCGCATGATGGAATTCGCGACCGTGCTCGGCGAGGCCGCAAACCACTGACGTCCTTAGCGCGTCTCAAAAGACGAGCGGCGCCCTATAGCATCGTTTCCAGTTCGGCGCGGTGGCGGTGCATGGCGAGAAGACGGCGGTAGTCGCGGTCGTAGAGCGCCTGTTTCGCCTTGTCGGGAAGCCGTTCGTCGCCGCCTGGATACATCGCCTCGCCGGCCGCCGCCAGATCCTTGTACAAACCGCAGGCGACGGATGCGGCGACCGCCGTGCCGAGCAGCACCGCCTCGTTCATTTTCGGCACCACGACCTTGCAGCCGGTCGCATCGCTATAAAGCTCCATCAGCACCGGGTTCTTCACATGCCCGCCGGCAATATGCAGAGTATCGGGCATGTAGCCGTATTCCTTCATCATTTCCAGGATATGGCGGATCCCGAGGGCAATCCCCACCGCAGAGCGCCAATAGAGCGCGCAGAGCCCGTCGAAGGACGTATCGAGCGTCAGCCCGCTGACGACGCCGACGGCATGCGGATCGGCGAGCGGCGAGCGGTTGCCATGGAAATCCGGCAGCACGAAAATCCGCGCACCGAAGGCATCGCCCTCCTCGGCCCTCAATTCGGCGATGCGCGCGACGATCCTCTGATGCAGCGCCGCCGTCGGCTCGCCGCCGGCCGCATGCATACGCACGATGTGGTCGAGCAGCGCGCCGGTCGCCGATTGCCCGGCCTCCACCAGCCAGGATTGCGGGAAGACCGCCTCGTAATAGGGTCCCCACATGCCATGGCTCGGCTTGCGTTCCCGGGAGAAGGTAACGATGCAGCTCGACGTTCCGGCAATCAGCGCCAGTTGGTGCTCGCGTTTTACAGGATCGGCGGCATAGCCGCCGAGCGCGCCCAGTGCACCCGCATAAGCGTCGATCATCCCGGCAGCGACATGGCAATCCGTCGTCAGCCCCAGCGCTTCCGCCGCTTCCGGTGTCAACTGCCCGACACTGTCTCCGACAGGCGTGGTCTCGTCCGGCAGATGGCCGCGCTCATGAAGGTCCTCGAGGCCGATCCGCTCCAGGAAATCCTGCTGCCAGCCCTTTTCGAGATGGGCGAGATAGTTCCATTTCGCCGTCAGCGTGCAGCGTGAACGGGCAGGCGAACCGGTCGATTTCCACGTCATGAAATCGGCGAGATCGAAGAAGTAGCCGGCCTTTTCCCATGTGGCCGGCAGCTTCTTCTTCAACCACATCAGCTTCGGCATTTCCATCTCGGGCGACATCACATGCCCGGAATGTTCGAGCACCCTGTGCTCCGTCGCCGTGCAGAAATCGGCTTCCTTCAGCGCCCGGTGATCGAGCCAGACGATCGTATCGAAACGCCGCTCGCCGCCGGTGGAAACGCTGAGCTGACGGCCCTCGACGTCGCGGACCACCAGCGAACAGGTGGCGTCGAAGCCGATCGCTCCAACCGAGGCGGCGGCGATGCCGGATTGCTCCATCGCCCTGCGCACTGCCGTGCAGGCGGCCGACCAGATATCTTCGGAATCGTGCTCGGCATGGTTTTCACGCGGCCGGTTCATCACGATCGGATGTTCGGATTTGGCGAGCAAGCGGCCGCGTGCGTCGAAGACGCCGGCGCGCGCGCTGCCCGTGCCGATATCCACCGCAACCACATGATCACGCATCAAATCTTGGTCCCGTCCAGCTTATGGTTGCGGACAAGGTGTATCAAATCCGGCATGGCGTCAAACACCACCTCAGGCGAAAGACGATCGAGTTCGGCGCGGTATCCGGCGAAATTGGCGTGGGACCCACCGGTGAAGGCGAAGACCGTCATGCCCGCCGCCTTGGCGGCAGCAATACCGGCCGGGCTGTCCTCGACGACAAGGCAATGTGCCGGCTCGACCCGCATTTCACGCGCCGCATGCAGGAAAAGATCGGGCGCCGGTTTGCCGCGCTTGACCATCGTCGCGCTGAAGATGTCGGGCAGCTTGCCCAGAAGTCCGGTCACCGACAGCGACAGGCGGATTCGCTCCATCTGGCTGGACGAGGCAACGCAACAGGGCACGCCAAGTCCGTCGATCGTCGCGGCGACACCCTCTATCGGCTTCAACTCGGTGCGGAAACGGGCATAGAGATCGGTGCGGATGCGCTCGAGGAATTCCTCGCCGGCATGGACGTTGAATTCGGTTTCGAGCGTATCGATGAGGGTCGACAGGCTACGGCCGAGAAACCGCTCATAGGCCTGGTCCTCGGTGATCGAGACGCCGAGATCGTTCATGGCGCCGACGAGCACGTTGATCGAAATCGGCTCGCTGTCGACAAGCACGCCATCGCAATCGAAGATGACCAGCCGTGTTTCAGCATCAGCCATGGAAGACCCAACCTGAGTTCAATTCGGACGCATGACCGTCCCGCTTTGCTCGCAAGGCCGGATGGATGGTGACAACAGCGTGCCGCCATCCCATTCCCTTACACTGCGAGCTTGCCGTCGAGATAGAGTTGCAGCGTCTCCCGCGTGCCCTTTTCCCACAGGGTTTTGAGTGCATGGGCGAAACGCTTGCGGAAAAGTTCGGATTTTGCCACTTCGCCAAAAATATCGTCGAAGGCGAGGAAGGCTGACGGATCGTCCTTGGCTTTCAGCGCCGCCGCATGCAGGCGATCGGCACTGGCGTCGTTGAAGACGATATCCTTGCCACTGTCGGTCTTGCCGGCGAAATAACGGCACCAGAGTGCTGAAACCAGCGCCAGGCCGACGACGTCCCTGCCCTGATGCAGATTGTCGAGCGTCGACGGCAGGATGAATTTCGGCTGGCGGTTCGAGCCGTCCTGCGCCAGTCGCGGAATGGTGTCGGCAATCTTCGGATTGAGCAGGCGGTGCTCGATCAGGGCGAAATAATCCGTCAGCGACGTGTTCGGCACCGGCGGGACGATCGGGATGATCTCATCTTTTTCGAGCTTGGCGAGGAAGGCGCGGATCAGCGGCTCTTCCATGGAATCGTGAACGAAATGAATATCCATCAGCGCCGCCGGATAAGCGATCGCGGCATGCCCGCCGTTGAGGATGCGGATCTTCATATGCTCGTAGGGCGTGACATCGAGAACGAAGGTCACCCCGACCTTTTCCAGCGCCGGCCGGCCGGCAGTGAACTTATCCTCCAGCACCCATTGCTTGAATTCCTCGCAATAAACCGGCCAATTGTCCTCGATCCCAAAATTGTCGCGGAGGAAATCGACCTCACGCTGGCTGGTCGCCGGCGTGATGCGATCGACCATGGCGTTCGGGAAGGCGACATTCGCCCTGATCCAGTCGGCAAGGGCAGGGTCTGAAAGTGCGGCCGTGCCGACGACGGCATTGGCGGTGACAACGCCGTTGTGGGGAATGTTGTCGCAGGACATGACGGTGAACGGTCCGATGCCCCTGGCCTTGCGCGCCTTCAGGCCGGCGACGATCAGGCCGAACACCGTCTTCGGCGCATCGGGATTCTGTCCGTCGGCAGCGATCGCCGGATGAGCCGGATTGAACCTGCCCGATGCGTCGATGAAATAGCCGCCCTCGGTGATCGTCAGCGAGACGATCCGGATCTCGGGATCGGCGAGCCTGGCGATGATGGCGCTCGCATCGCCGACCGGCAGGATGTCGATCATCGGCGCAGTAACGCGCGCCGCCGTCTTGTTGTTGTCCTGCTCGACCACCGTCGTCAGGAAATCCTGCGCCGCAAGTTTTTCGCGCATGGCGGCATCCGACGGCAGCACGCCGGCGCCGACGATCGCCCAATCGTGATCCGTGCCTGCATTGAAGAGATCGTCGAGATAGATCGCCTGGTGGGCGCGGTGGAAATTACCGACGCCGAAGTGCACGATGCCGGCTTTCAGCGATGCCCTGTCATATCCAGGGATAGCCGCCGTGCGGGCCACATCCGAAAGCGTTGCCAGCGATAATTTGCACGTCATGTTTCAGTCCTCTTGAAGGTCTTGCCGAGACGGCCGGGCGTCATCGTCCGGCTCGCATGCCTGCCCCCCGGCCGCCTGCTCAGATGGCAAGGCCGCCCTCGTTGAATTTATGGATGCGTGAACGGTCCGGCGTCAGATAGACCGTATCGCCCGCCTTGGCCGCGAAATCGCCGCTGCCGCGCGCCGTCACCATGCCGATGCCCTCGGCATCGATATGCAGGAAAGTGTCGGAGCCGAGATGTTCGGCGACCACGACCCTGCCCTTCCAGTCGCCGCTCTCCATCGACAGCAGCACATGCTCGGGACGGATACCGATCGTATGGGCTCCGAGCTGGGCCGCATTCTGGCCCTTGATGAAATTCATCTTCGGCGAGCCAATGAAGCCGGCGACGAACAGGTTGCGCGGGCGGCTATAGAGCTCGAGCGGCGAGCCGACCTGCTCGATATTGCCCCTGTTCAACACGACGATCTTGTCGGCCATGGTCATCGCCTCGACCTGGTCGTGGGTGACGTAGACCATCGTCGTCTTCAGCTGCTGGTGCAACTCGCTGATTTCGAGGCGCATGTTGACGCGCAGTGCCGCATCGAGGTTCGACAGCGGTTCGTCGAACAGGAAGGCCGAAGGCTGGCGCACGATGGCGCGGCCGATCGCCACGCGCTGGCGCTGGCCGCCGGACAGCTGGCGCGGTTTGCGTTCGAGATAGTCGGTCAGGTTCAGCACCCGGGCGGCATCCGTCACCTTGCGGTCGATCTCCGCCTTGTCGACACCCGCCATCTTCAGTGGGAAGGCGATGTTGTTGCGCACGCTCATATGCGGATAGAGCGCATAGGATTGGAACACCATGGCCAGGCCGCGCTCCGAGGGCGCCTTTTCGGTGGCGTCCCTGCCGTCGATGACGATCTTGCCGCCGGAGACGTCCTCGAGCCCGGCAATCAGCCTAAGCAAGGTGGACTTGCCGCAGCCCGACGGGCCGACGAAGACGACGAACTCGCCGTCCTTGATGTCGAGATCGATCGACGGGATGACCTTGGCTTCGCCGAAGACCTTCGAAACCTTCTGAAGGGTAATGCTGCCCATGTTTCTCTCCCTTTATCTTATTTCACAGCGCCGAAGGTCAGGCCGCGGACGAGTTGTTTCTGGCTGAACCAGCCAAGGATCAGGATCGGCGCGATCGCCATCGTCGATGCCGCCGACAGCTTGGCATAGAACAAGCCCTCGGGGCTGGAATAGGAGGCGATGAAGGCCGTCAGCGGCGCCGCCTTCGAAGCGGTGAGGTTGAGCGTCCAGAACGCCTCGTTCCAGGCCAGGATGATGTTCAAAAGCAGCGTCGAGGCAATGCCGGGCACCGCCATCGGCGTCAGCACGTAGACGATCTCCTTCATCAGCGATGCCCCGTCCATGCGCGCCGCTTCGAGGATCTCGCCGGGGATTTCCTTGAAATAGGTGTAGAGCATCCAGACAATGATCGGCAGGTTGATCAGCGTCAGCACGATCACCAGGCCGGTGCGCGTGTCAAGCAGACCTGAATTGCGGAACATCAGATAGATCGGGATCAGTGCGCCGACCGGCGGCATCATCTTGGTCGACAGCATCCACATCAGCACGTCCTTGGTCCGCTTGGTCGGCGAAAACGCCATGGCCCAGGCGGCCGGAATGGCGATGATCAGGCCGATCAGCGTCGAGCCGAAGGAGATGATCACCGAGTTCATGAAGTGGCTGAGATAGTTCGACCGGCTCTGCACCTCGGCATAGTTTTCCGTCGTCCAATGGAAAAACAGGAACTGCGGCGGCGAGGCGATGGCGTCGGCTTCCGACTTGAAGCTGGTGAGAAAGGTCCACAGAATCGGGAAGAAGATCAGGATGCCGAGCGTCCAGGCGATTGCGGTGACGATGAGCTTGCGCTTCGTTGTGACTTTTCTGGCCATCTCAAGCCTCCAGATTCTTGCCGACGAGGCGCACGAGGAAGATCGCAACGATATTGGCGAGGATAACCGCCACGATGCCGCCGGCCGATGCGCCACCGATATCGAACTGCAGCAGCGCCTGGGCATAGACGAGATAGGTGAGGTTGGTGCTGTCGGTGCCCGGCCCGCCATTGGTGGTGACGAGGATTTCGGCGAAGACCGAAAGCAGGAAGATCGTCTGGATCAGGATCACCACGGTGATGGCGCGCGCCATGTGCGGCAGGATGATGTAGATGAATTTCGAGATCGGCCCGGCGCCGTCCATCTCGGCCGCCTCCTTCTGCTCCTCGTCGAGCGACTGCAGCGCCGTCAGCATGATGAGGGTGGCAAAGGGCAGCCATTGCCAGGCGACGATGAGAATGACGGAAAACAGCGGCACATTGGCCAGCCAGTCGATCGGCTGCAGGCCGAGCGCCTTGGCAAGATGGGCAAACAACCCGTTGACCGGGTTCATGAACATGTTCTTCCAGACCAGGGCTGCCACCGTCGGCATGACGAAGAACGGCGCGATCACCAGGATCCGCACGATGCCCTGGCCGTACATCGGCTGGTCGAGCAGCAGTGCAAAGGCGATGCCGCCAATGACGGTGATCAACAGCACGCCGGCGACGAGCAGCAGCGTGTTGATCAGCGCCGCGATAAAGGCCGGGTCGGACAGGAAATATTCGTAGTTCAGAAAACCGACGAAGCTTTCCATGCCGGGGCTGAGCAGATTGTAGTTCAGCAGCGAGAAATAGATCGTCATCGCCAGCGGGACGATCATCCACGCAAAGAGCAGCAGCACGGAGGGCGCAATCATCAGGCGCGCAGCGGAGCGGGTATGTAAGGTCGCCATGGCAATCACCGATCTGGACTGAAGCGGGGAGCGGCCGCAAGGCAGCTTTGTCTGAAAAAAGAGGCCGCCGATGCAGTTCGGGCAATCGGCGGCCCAGAGAGGCGGATTGTCAAGGATCCGCCTCTTGCTCGGGAGGCTTTTATTTAATGTAGCCGGCCTTGGTCATTTCGCGGGTGGCGAGCTGCTGTGCGCTCTGCAGGGCCTGGTCGACCGAAATCTGGCCGGCAAGGGCTGCCGAGAACTGCTGACCGATCGCCGTGCCGATGCCCTGGAATTCCGGGATCGCCACGAACTGGACGCCGACATAGGGGACCGGCTTGACAGTCGGCTTGCTTGGGTCGGCCGAGTTGATCGAGTCGAGCGTCGTCTTGGCGAAGGGGGCCGCCTTCTGATACTCCGCATTCGCATAGAGCGAGCTGCGGGTGCCAGGAGGTGCATTCAGCCAGCCTTCCTTTTCGGCAACGAGGTTGGTGTAATCCTTGCTCGTGGCCCAGGCGACGAACTTCTCGGCCGCTTCGGCCTTCTGCGAACCTGCCGGGATGGCGAGGCTCCAGGCCCACAGCCAGTTGCCGCGCTTGCCGAGGCCCTTATCCGGAGCGAGCGCGAAGCCGACCTTGTCGGCGACGGTCGATTCCTTCGGGTTGCTGACGAAGGATGCAGCAACGGTCGCATCGATCCACATGCCGCACTTGCCGGTCTGGAACAGCGCCAGGTTCTCGTTGAAGCCGTTGGAGGAGGCGCCCGGAGGGCCGGCATCCTTCATCAGCTTGACATAGAAGTCGAGCGTGTCCTTCCACTCGGGCTGATCGAACTGCGGCTTCCAGCTTTCATCGAACCAACGAGCGCCGAAGGAGTTGGACATGGCCGTCAGGAAGGCCATGTTCTCGCCCCAGCCGGCCTTGCCGCGAAGGCAGATGCCGTAGACTTCCTTGTCCTTGTTGGTGATCTTGCGGGCGGCGTCGGCAATGAAGTCCCAGGTCGGGGCGTCGGGCATCTTCAGGCCGGCGGCGTCGAACAGGTCCTTGCGGTACATGACCATCGAGCTTTCGCCGTAGAACGGCGCCGCATAGAGCTTGCCGTCCAGGGTCAGGCCGCTGCGGATGGCCGGCAGCAGGTCGTCGACGTCGTAGTTGGCGCCGAGATTGTCGAGCGGCACCAGCCAGCCCTGCTTTGCCCAGATCGGAACTTCGTAGGTGCCGATCGTCAAGACGTCGTACTGGCCGCCCTTGGTCGCGATGTCGGTCGTGACCTTCTGGCGCAGCACGTTTTCTTCGAGGGTTACCCATTCAAGGTCGATGCCGGGATTCTTTGCCTTGAAATCATCCGTCAGCTTCTGCATCCGGATCATGTCGCCGTTGTTCACGGTCGCGATTGTCAGCGTCTCGGCCGAAGCCATGCCGGCAAACGCCAGTGCTGAGCAGGCGCCCAGCAGAAAAGTTCTCAATGTCATATCTTCCTCCCAGAAGATGGAGTGTGAGCATTCGCTTTGCTCATGGGCAATTACTCAACAATCAACAAAGAATGTCAATCGGCAATCGTTGCTGCGATGCCGAAGGCGATAGTCATCTCATTGATTTAACTAGAATATTTTTTGCTCAATTCCTGAGCAAAAACTCAGCAGTTTCTTCATCGGTGATCAGAGCATTGATTTGATGGCCGACAATGGCAGCCCTGATCGCCTTGAATTTGCGCTTGCCCTTGGCCAGTCCAATGACGATCGACGCGTCGCGGGACGGGATCGGCGCCGACGCGACGCGCTCGTTGATCGGGTTGTCGAGCAACCTGCCGTCGACATCGAAGATCCAGCCGCAGATCTCGCCGACCGCGCCGCCGCGCATCAGCTCCATCATCTCGTCCTTCTCGAGAAAACCGTCGACGCAGAGCGGCCCGTCGATGCCGAGTTCGCCGATGCCGACGAAGGTAACATCGGCTTGCGCACTCATGTCGAGCGTCGAACGCACCAGTTGCTGGCCGTGCAGCAGCTCCCGTTCCTCCGCCGAGGTGACGAGCACCGGCAACGGCATCGGATAGTGCCGCGCCTTCACCGCATCGGCCATGCTGAAGATGACGTTGTAATAGGCCGCCGACCCGTCCGGGGCGATATTGCCGGTCAGCGAAACGATGCGGTGATTCGGACATTCGATCGCCGGCAGTTGGTCGACGGCCGCTTTCAGCGTGCGGCCGGTGCCGATGGCGAGGACGATTGGCTCCGGCCGTTTCAGCCACCGCTCGATCTCGGCGGCCGCCGCCTCGGCGATACCGACCGTCGTCGATGACGACGCGGGATCACTCGGCACCACCTCAACATGTTTCAGCCCGAATTTCCGGCGCAACTGACTGCCGAGTTCCAGGCAGGCGGCGATCGGATGATCGAGCCGCACCTTGATCAGGCGCTCGGCGACCGCCAGCGACACCAGCCGCTGCGCCGATTGGCGCGAGATGCCCATCGCAGCGGCGATTTCATCCTGCGTGCGCCCGGCGACGTAATAGAGCCAGCCAGCCCGAGCCGCATCGTCGAGCCGTGCAGGGGTCTCTGATCTTTTTGCCATTTAATGCCTACCGCGCAAAGTGAGCCGGCGTGCCGCCGCCGAACATGATTTGAATTTGTATCGCGCCAGATCAAAACAAAATTCCGGCAAATGTCGAGCCTGTTGCAAAGAGCCCCGCCAAATAACCGCTATCACCGATGCAAACTCCGCTCATGCAACCCCGCTTAGGCAACCCGCACTTAGCCAAACCCCACTCAGGCGAACCATTGCACGACGAGATAGATCGCCGCCTTCACCAGCCCGTAGATCACCCCGCCGGCGATGACGAGCGACACGGCCGTCATCACGAAGCCGATGAGCGCGAAGAGACCGTCACGGCCCAATATGCCGAAAGCGAAGACCGAGATCGTGATCGCCGGCAGGATGTTGCCGAGCGGGACCGGCAGCAGCAGCACGATCGACAGCAGCAGACATGCGGCCCCGGCGAGATATTCCGCCGGCGGCTCGGCAAAGATCGCAAGCCTCGGCTTCAGCATGCGCTCGGCCCAGGCGAGCCAGCGGTGAATGCGGCCGACGATATTCTCGAAATCCTCCCGCCGCATCGAACGGTCGGCAATCACCCTCGGCAGCCAGGGTTTCAGCCCGAAGGTCAATTGCGCGGCCAGGAAGACCAATGGCGCGCCGAGCACGGCCGAAGTGCCGGGCGGCGTGGGAAAGGCGTTCGGCAGCGCGAAGATCAGCATCAACGCGCTGATCGCCCTGTCGCCCATCGTGTCGAATAGATCACCGATCGAGATCCGCTCACGGCTCTGGTCGGCGGCCATCTGCCGTAAAATGGATGAGAGGCGGCGGCCTTTGGGACGTGGTCTTCGGATGGTACTGTTTTCTCTCGTATCGATGATCGTGGATCCGGCGGTTGATGAAAGTGTAGGGCCGGATTCTGGCGATGCAATATGCCAATTGAATGACTTGCGGGTTAGAAATTGTAGCTGCGATCGGAGCCGATCCCGGCTATCCAATCGCCCCACCCGTGGGCGAGATATCCGACAGAACAGCGGGGTGCCACACGGCACGCCCCTGAAGCAGCCAACACCGCCGCCGAATGAGCGCTTGAAATTCCCCGCCAACAATGCAAGCAGACGCGGAGACCAGAGAAACGGCAGAGTGCAATGATCATTTCATTCGACATCGGCGGCACCGCCATCAAAGGGGGCATCGCCCGCTCCGAGACAGACATCGTTCCCCTCGGCCGCCGCCCGACGCCGAAGGATGATTTCGCCGCTTTCGTCGAGACCCTGCGCGACATTATCGCTGAAACCGGCGAACGGCCGAGCCGCATCGCGCTTTCCATCGCCGGCGTCGTCGATCCCGATACCCAGCGCCTGATCTGCGCCAACATTCCCTGCATTCACGGCCGCACGCTCGCGGCCGACCTCGAAACCGAGCTCGGCCTTCCGGTGCTGATTGCCAACGACGCCGACTGTTTCGCCATGGCCGAAGCCGGCCTCGGCGCCGGCCGCGGCCACCGCATCGTCTTCGGCGCCATCCTCGGCACCGGCGTCGGCGGCGGCTTGGTTGCCGACGGACGCCTCGTCAATGAGGCCGGCGGTTTTGCCGGCGAATGGGGTCACGGGCCGATCATCGCATCCGCAGCAGGCAATCCACCCGTCGCCATTCCCGCCTATGCCTGCGGCTGCGGCCAGAAGGGCTGCGTCGACACCGTCGGCGGCGCTCGCGGCCTGGAGCGGCTGCATCAGACGCTGCACAATCTCGACCTTTCCAGTGAGGAGATCATCGCCCAGTGGCGCCAGGGCGAGGAGAAGGCGACACGCACGATCGACGTCTATGTCGATCTCGTCGCCTCGCCCTTGGCGCTAACGATCAACATCACCGGCGCGACCATCGTCCCGGTCGGCGGCGGGCTTTCCAATGTCGAGCCGCTGCTGGCTGAACTCGACCACGCCGTGCGCGCCCGCATCCTGCGCAAGTTCGAGCGCCCGCTGGTGGTGCGCAGCGAATGCCGCATCGAGCCCGGCCTGATCGGCGCAGCCCTGCTGGGGTTGAAGGCCGAGGCGGCCTAAATCCAGAGGACTCCCTAAAGCACCGGCCACATCCGCACGATCGCTGCGAACCGATCCCAGTCCTTGCGCGCCAAAGGCGTCCAGGCAGCCTCGGCAACGGCCGGAAGGCGCGGAAAAGCCAGCCGGTTGAAATAGGCGCAGGACAGGAAGTTCTCGGTCCAAATGCAGGCCTGGATGCCACGCATCTTCTGCTGCAGCGCCTCCGGCAGCTCGCCCTCGGCCTCATAAGCATAGGTGTGTTCCGGCGGGTTGAACCCCGCCCAGCCCGCGCCGGGTTCGGCCCAGGCTTCGGCCTGCGCCATGTCGAGATAATAGGCCTGGCCCGGCGTCATCACCACGTCGTAGCCTTCCTGTGCCAGCTCGATGCCGACGGCAGGCTTTTCCCAGGCCATCAGCAGCGTGCCGTCGCGCTCGACGCCGCCGCCATGCGAGACCTCGTTCCAGCCGGCGAGCTTCCTGCCGCGCTCCGACAGCATGGCTTTGATACGTTTCAGGAAATAGGATTGCAGCTCGGCGGTGCCGGCAAGTTTCTCCCGCTCCATCAATGCCTTGCAGAGCGGCGAGGAAAGCCAGGAGCCCTGCGCCACTTCGTCGCCGCCGATATGAAGATATTCGCTGGGAAACAGCGCCACCATCTCGTCGAACACCTTGCCGAGGAATTCATAGGTGAATTCGACAGCCGGATTGAGGGCATTGTTGGGATAACCCTGCACCGAGCGGTAGCTGTCCGGCGCCTCCTGCCCGTCGACAAGCGCGGGTAGCGACAGCAGCGTCGCGCTGCTGTGGCCGGGAATATCGATTTCCGGCACCACGTCGATGTGCAGAGAGGCCGCATGCGCAACGATCCGCCTGACATCGTCCTGGGTGTAATGGCCGGAGCGCGGTTCCGCCCCGTCGCCGAGTTGCGGCATGAGCACTTCATCAGGCCCGCGCCGCGCGCCGATCTCCGTCAGTGCGGGATAGGCCTTGATCTCCAGCCGCCAGGCTTCGTCGTCGGTCAGATGCCAGTGGAAGATGTTGAGCTTGTTCCAAGCGAGAATATCGATCAGCCGCATGATATCGGCCACCGGATAAAACTGCCTGGACACGTCGAGATGACAACCGCGCCAGTCATAACGCGGCTGGTCGGCGATCGTGCCGAAATTGGGGAATTTGAAGCTCTCACGATCGGCGCGGCCGCCATGCAGCAGCTGCGCCAGGCTGATCAGCCCGTATTGCCGCCCAGCGGCATCGGCACTCGACAGAACGATCTCATGCGCGGTGAAACGCAATTCATAGGCAAAGGCGGCGATCGAGGATTCGGTGACGAAACGAATGGCCCGTCCGCCTTTGACGGCACTGAGGGAGAACGGGACGTTGTCGGCCGGATAGAGCCGCTGGTAGAGTTCCAGAACCAGGGCGAGCGCCTTGACCGCATCGGGCCGCGTCCGCTCGGCCGGATAAAGGACGACGGGCAGCTCTCCTGCCTTCAGCCCGAGAGCCAGCGGCCAGGGCAGCAGCGCATAGGGCTCCTCGGCCCGACCCGGCGGCAGAAGCGGCGGCGCCACGCCGCCTTCCCGGCCTTCGAGCATGAGATCGCCGAAACCGACGGGAACATGGCGCCCGTCGCCAAGTGTCAGATAGGCCGATTTGATACCTGATGTCGCATGTTTCGGCTCTCTGGTCAGGCCCTCGACGGTGAACCGCCAGCGCCCCCCGGGCGCCACGCTCAGGCCGTCGCTCGGTAGGAATTCGTGGAAATGCGCGAGCTGCTGTTTCAGGCTGCCGCCATCGCAGACATGTTTGTCGGCAACGCGCGTTTCCGAGGTGTAGGCCAGCGAGAAGCCGGAGAGCGGCTCGGCCGAAAGATTGAACAGCGTGAAGGTCAAGCGCCCAAAGCTGCCCTCGATCGGGCTCCAGGTTGCTTCCAGATGGTAATCGGCCATGGTCGTGCCCTGCCCCGTCGATGAGTGACCGGGATCGCGACTGGACTCCCGGCGTGCTTTCGCAGCTTAGCTTTTTCGAGGCGGCAATGGAATCGGCGCGCAGGTTCAGGGCGGGCTGCAGCATGAAAACCGTTCAAAGCCTTCCAACCAGGCTCTACGGGTTCAACAGCGGTGCATCTTGGTCGGGATCTGCGGGCCTGCAAGGAAAACGGCGCGGCTTTCGCCGCGCCGTCCTCACTCTGCGGCCAACGCCGGCGGATGTCTGTCATCCGCCTCTTCCTGGATGGCGTCGGCATGCTGGCCTGGCTCGTCCTTCGCCTTCGGCTCCCGGCCGAAGAAAAGGGCGTAACCGGCGGGCAGAACCAGAATGGTGAGCACTGTGGCAACCAGGATGCCGCCCATCATCGCGTAGGCGAGCGGACCCCAGAAGACGCCGCGCGAGATCGGGATAAGCGCCAGCACGGCGGTCAGCGCCGTCAGCATGATCGGCCGGAAACGCCGCACGGCCGCGCCGACGATCGCCTCTTGCCGGTGCATGCCGGCTTTGATATCCTGGTCAATCTGGTCAACCAGGATGATCGAGTTGCGCATGATGATGCCGAGCAGCGCGATGACCCCGAGGATCGCCACGAAGCCGAAGGGCGCGCCGCTGATCAGCAGTGCCGCCGCCGCACCGATAATGCCGAGCGGCCCGGTGGCGAGCACCAGCATCGCCTTGCCGAAATGCTGCAGCTGTATCATCAGCAGCACGATGATGACGGCGAGCATGATCGGCGCCTTGGCGGCGATCGACATCTGGCTTTCCGCCGCATCCTCGGCGCCGCCCTGGATCTCGACTTTATAGCCGGCCGGCAGGCTGTCGCGCAGGTCCTTCATGTCGGCATACATCTTCATCACCACATCGTTCGGCTGCACATCGTCGGGCAGCGTCGCACGCACGGTGATCGTCGGCAGGCGGTCGCGCCGCCATTCGATGCCCTGCTCCATGACCGGCACGACCTTGGCGACCTGCGAGACCGGCACGAAGCCGCCGAAGTCCGTCGGCACATAGACAGAGTTGACCGCCGACAGCAGCGAACGGCTGGCATCCGGCTCGCGGGCGACGATCGAGACCGTCTCCTCGCCGTCGCGGAAATCATCGAGCGCCGCACCCGACATGGCAGTCTGCAACATCTGGCGAACGCGCTGCGAAGTGACGCCGAGTGCCCGGGCGCGATCCTGGTCGATCACCAACTTCATCGCCGGCACCTGCTCCAGCCAATCGTCATGGATGGCGCCGAGCATCGGATTGGCCTGGAAACGCGCCTTCACCTGATCGGCGATCGCCCTGACTTCCCCGCGGTCCGGCCCCATGACGCGCATTTGGACGGGCCAGCCAGTCGGTGGGCCGAGGAAGAGGCGGTCGACCTTGCCGCGAATGTCGGGGAAGTCTTCCGCCAGGATCGTCCGCAGCTTGGTGATCAGCCGCTCGCGCGCCGGTTCGTCATTGGCCATGACGAGCAACTGGGCGAAGTTCGGATTGCGCAGCTGCTGGTCGAGCGGCAGGAAGAAACGCGGCGCGCCTTCGCCAATATAGGTGGCGATGAACTTCTTGTCGGGGTCGTCCATCATCTTGGCTTCGAGCGCCTTTGCCTGCACCTCGACTTCCTTGATGCTGGTGCCCTCGGGCAGCCAGAGATCGACGAGGATTTCCGGCCGCGAGGACTGCGGGAAGAAATTCTGCGGGATGAACTGGAAGGCCCAGAGGCTGGTGACGAAGGTGCCGAGCGTCAGAAGCAGCACGATGACCCGGTGGCGCACCGCCCAGCCGACCGTGCCGCGCAGCCGGCGATAGAAGCCGGTGTCGAAGGCATCGTGATGCTCGCCGGCGTGATGGCGCTGCTTGAGGATCATATAGCCGAGCCACGGCGTGAAGTAGACCGCGACGAACCACGAGGTCACCAGCGCGATACCGACCACATAGAACAGCGACCGCACATATTCGCCGGCCGTCGATGCGGCAAAGCCGACGGGGATGAAGCCGGCCGTGGTGATCAGCGTACCCGTCAGCATCGGGAAGGCGGTCGAGGAATAGGCGAAGCTCGCCGCTTCGATCTTGACGAGCCCCTCCTCCAGCTTTCGCTCCATCATCTCGACGACGATCATCGCATCGTCGACGAGCAGGCCGAGCGCGATGATCAGCGCGCCGAGCGAGATGCGCTGCAGGTCGATGCCGAGTTCGTACATCAGCGCGAAGGTGGCTGCGAGCACCAGAGGAATGGCGATGGCAATGACGAGGCCCGAACGCCAGCCGATCGACAGGAACGAGACAACCAGCACGATGACGAGGGCTTCGCCGAGCGCATGCATGAATTCACTGATCGCGTCCGTCACCACGTCGGGCTGGTTGGCGATCTGATCGACCGAGACGCCATAAGGCAGCGCCTCCTCGAAGCGCTGATAGGTCGCCTCCACATCCTTGCCGACATCGGTGACGTTGAAGCCCTTGGCCATGACGACGCCGACCTGAACGCTCTCGTGGCCGTTGAAACGGTACTTGCGCTGATAGGGATCTTCGAGCCCGGAACTGACGGTGGCGATATCGCCAAGCCGCGTCACCTGGCCGCCGGCGCGAAGGCGCAACTCGCGAATATCGGTCGCCTTCTTCACGTCGCCTTCGACGGATATGCGCACCGAGCGCAAGCCGGTATCGACGGAGCCGGCCGGATCGACATTGTTCTGGCCCTTGATGGCATTCTGCAGATCGAGGATCGTCAGGCCGCGCTCGGCGAGCGCCTTGGACGAGACGTCGATATAGATCTTCTCAGGCTGGTCGCCGATGATCACGGCCTTCTCGACGCCCGGCGTCGTCAGCAGCATGTCGCGCGCCTGGATCGCGAATTTCTTCAGTTCCGGATAGGAATAGCCGTCGCCGCTGATCGAATGCAGTGTGATGAACGTGTCGCCGAACTCGTCGTTGAAATAGGGGCCGAGCAGGCCCTGCGGCAGCTCGCTGGAGATGTCGCCGACCTTCTTGCGCACCTGGTAGAAAGCGTCCGCCACATCCTTCGAATTCGTATCGCCCTTGACCTGCAGGGTGATGATCGCACTGCCCGCCCGCGTATAGGACTTGACCCAGTCGATATGCGGAGTTTCCTGCAGCTTGCGCTCGATCTTGTTGACGACCTGATCTTCCATCTCCTGTATGGAAGCGCCCGGCCAGATCGCCTGAACGACCATGACGCGGAAGGTGAATTCGGGATCCTCGCGCTGGCCCATGCGCATCAGCCCGAGCACGCCGGTGATGATGATCAGCCCGAAGAGGAAGCGGGCGATGCTCGGATGTCCGATTGCCCAGCGCGACAGGTTGAAGGGCCGCTTCTCGGTGGTGGTGGCGTCCATGGTCTTATTCCCTATCCTATGGCCCGATCAGCGGACGGTCTGGTCCGTGGCGGCCAGGGCCGACTGCTGGTCCGGCACCTTCACCTTCAGGTTTTCGCTCATGAACTGCGTGCCGGCCGCAACGACGAGATCGCCGCTGTCGAGGCCCTCGATCACATGCACGCCGTCGCCGGTGAAATCGGCGACCTTGATGTCGCGGCCATGCACAGTCGACGTATTGCGATCGACGGTCCAGACCATCTTCTTGCCGTCCTTCTCGGCGAGCGCGCTGAGCGGGATCGAGACATAGCTGTTGCCATTGCTGACATCGGCCTCGATCGTCGCCGTCATGCCGAGCAGCACCTGCGGATCGTTCGGCAAGCTCACGCGAACCGCAAAGGTGCGCGATTGCTGGTCGGCGCTACCGGAAACCTCCCGCACCTTGCCGTCGAGCACCAGCCTGTCGTCGGCCCAGAAACTGGCCTTGACTGTCTTGCCCGGCTTGAATTCGGCAATGTCGTTTTCCGGAACCGCGATCTGCACTTCCTTCTCGCCGTCGACGGCAACGGTGACGACGGCGGTGCCGGAGCCGACGACCTGGCCGGTATCGGCATTGATCGCGGTGACGATGCCGTTCTGACCGGCCTTGAGCTCGGTGTAGCTCACCTGGTTTTTCGCCTGGTCGAGCGCCGAAAGGGCGGCATCGCGCTGCGAGATCGCCTGGTCATGGCTGAGTGAGGCCTGTTCAACCTGAGACTTCGGGGCGACACTCTTGTCGAAAAGCTGCTCGGCGCGTTTGTTGACGAGATCGGTGGTTTCGACACCCCTTTCGGCCGCGGCGAGATTGGCTTCGGCCGTCCTGACCGCCAGCTGGTAATCCGTGGCGTCGACGCGGGCAAGAACATCGCCCGGCGTCACCCGGTCGCCGATATCGACGAGGCGTTCTGTGATCTTGCCGGCGACGCGGAAACCGAGGTTCATCTCCGTGCGCGCCTTGACCGAGCCGGAATAATCGAGCTTGCGCGTGTCGCCGGCCTTGGCGATCTCGACGACCTTCACCGGCCGGACGACTTGCTTGACCTCAGCCTTCTCTTCCGAGCACGCGGAAACGCCGATGCCAATCGCGCCGACGAGCGCGAGACTGGTGACGGACGGCATGCGGTAGCTGAGGGTCTTGAGCGAAAACATCTTCCGCACTCCTGGATCGTTTCGGGGGTCTCGACGGCGGCTGCCGTCCATTATTTCTTCAGCGCCCTGATCACGTAGTCGATCAGTTCGTCGACGCTTGCGCGGTTGGTTTTGGCAAGGCATTGGGCCACCATTTGCGGATGGCAGAGATTGATCGTCGCCGCGCCGAAGCAGCGCGAGGCAACGACCGGGTCCTGCTCGACGAACTCGCCGGCGGCAATGCCTTCGGCAATGATTTCGGCAATGAGATCATGGACGCGGTCGATATGTTTTTCGATGACGTGCCAGTCGCGCTCGATCGCGACGATGATCATCTCATGCACCTTCATCTCATCGAGCATCAGATCCAGCGTCAATTGATGCTGGGTCTCGACATAGCGGCGCAACCGCTCGCTGGCGCTGATCGGCTGATGGCGGATGTCGTAGGCGATCTGATAAGCGGTGGCGAGCATGCGCCCGCAGAGCGCCTGGTGGATTTCCACCTTGGAGGCGAAGAAACGATAGATATTGGCGGGCGACATGCCAAGATCGCGGGCAATGTCGGCCACCGTCGTCTTGCTGTAGCCATAATGCCGAAACAGCCGCTCGGCCGCATCAAGAATGCGGGTGACATTCTCCTGCCGAGTGATGTCGAGCGTGTTTTCCGCAATCTCGTCCATGATTTTCGATGCCTCGAATTACGACTGACGAATTTTGAATTTCGTCAGTCGTAAAATATCAGGCGTCACTTGTCAACATCCCTGAGCGCAGTACAGCTCTCGGCAGGACGGCCATTTGGTCGTGTGAGGGATTTTCTGAAGCAGATGGACGATGGCGGTCGGGCGCAATTGAAAAGTGCCGCGACGCGAAACGCGCGCGGCACCTCATCGGCGGCCGGAAATCAGGCGAGCTTGACGTCGAGCGTGATCGGAACGGAGGCGAGCGCCTTGGACACAGGGCAACCGGCCTTGGCCTTGTTGGCAAGCTCGGTGAAGGTCGCCTCATCGGCACCGGGAATACGGCCAGAGAGCGAAAGATGGATGGCGGTGATGGCAAAGCCGCCCTCGACGCTTTCCAGCGTTACCTTGGCGGAGGTTTCCATATGCTCGGCGGTAAAGCCGGCTTCGCCGAGGATCAACGACAGCGCCATGGTGAAGCAACCGGCATGGGCTGCGCCGATCAGTTCTTCCGGGTTGGTGCCAGCAATGCCTTCGAAGCGACTTGCGAAGCCGTAGGGATAGTCCTTCAGGGCGCCGCTCTGCGTCGAGATCAGGCCTTTGCCGTCCTTGAGGCCACCGGTCCAATGGGCCGAAGCCGTACGATTGATCTGCATGCCGTCCTCCTGTTTCGATTGTGCTTTCGAGCAAGCGGCAGGGCGCCGCTCCATGCCCGCGGGAGATCAAATAGCCTTCCCGAAGGGCAATATAATGCTCTATCCGGAGAAGACGACAGGCCTGTAAAAATCAGCGAAAATCGAAGCCCTTTCAGCCGGGATGCTGCAAGACGCTGAGACCACCGTCGATCGTCAGGCAAGTGCCATTCATGAACGGGCATTCGTCCGAAATCATGAACACGGCCGCCATGGCGATCTCCTCCGGTGTCGCGATGCGCCCGCCGGGATGCAGCCTCATCGTTTCGGCCTTTGCCGCTTCCGGATCGGGGAAGCTGTTCCAGTAATCGATCACCTTCTGTGTCGAGACATAGCCCGGCGCCAGTGCGTTGACGCGGATATTGCGGGCCGCATATTCGAGACCCAGGGATTTCGTCATCCCGAGCAGGGCGTGTTTTGCCAGCGGATAGGGAAATGTGTGCGGGATGATGGTGAAAGCGTGCGTCGAGGCAATGTTGAGAATGACGCCGCCGCCCTGTTCGATCAGGCCGGGCAGCACCGCCTTGCAGCAGTTCCAGGCGCCCTTGAGATTGATGTCGAAGCAGCGGTTCCATTCCTCGTCCGTCGTCTCGAGTGGTTCGGCAAAGACATTCACCCCGGCATTGTTGACGAGCGCGTTCAGCTCTCCGATCTCTTCCTTCGCCTGGGCCACCAACGTCGTGATCGTTCCGGCATCGGTAATGTCGGCCGGCAGATAACCAAGCCGGCCGCCACTGCTCTGAAGCGCTTTCGCTGCCTTCGCCAGCCGCGCCGCATCGCGATCGACGAGAAAAACGGCGGCATCCTCCCGCATGAAAGCCTTTGCCATCGCAAGACCGATACCCTGCGCGGCACCCGTGATCAGGATGTTCTTGCCATGCAGGCGGCTGCCCATCTATCTCACCTCCGATTGAACCGGCAGTTCCGACATCAGGATCGTCACCGTGCCGGCAAGAGCCTCCCCCGGCGCAAGCCGCCTGAGCCCACCGAAATCGGGCAGGTGGTGGCCGTTCGGCAAGTGGCTCATCGGCTCGAGGCAGAAGAAGTCGCCGCGGGTGACGGGCATATAGAGCATGAAGCGATCGAGCGCACCATCGGCTTCGAGCGCCGCCTGAATTCCAAGTTCCGGCCAGGTGATAGCAGCCCGTCCGTTCCAACCCTCGAAGGCATTGTTCATCCATTTCTGCGGCAACAGCCTGCCGGACCTGAAATCGAAATCATCGGGCACGGGGCCGGGCATATCGGGAAGATGGTCGGGTCGCTCGCTCCAGTAACGATCGGCCGCAACCATCAGCCTCGTCTTTGGCGTCCGCGCGAAGAAGGGATGCTGACCGAGCCCGAAGGGAAGAGCGGTTTCGCCCCGGTTTTCCACGAAAAGTGTCAGCACCAGCGCATTGCCGGCGAGACGGATCTCCTGCCGGGTGAGATAGGCATAAGGTGAAACACTGTCGGCGCCCCGGGAAAAGCAGAACTGCGCGTGCTCCGGGCTCGAGTCTTCAAGCTGCCAGAGGCTGAGCCAGCCATCGCCATGCCGATAGAGCGGATCGGCAGTATTCGGCTGGAAGGTATAGTCGCGATCGGCAAAGGACATGACATTGCCTTCCACGCGGTTGCCCAACGGCACCATCGCGAAATTTGCCATCGTTTCTTCAGGCCCGCCGGCCGCAACGAGAAAGGGCACGCCCCGATATGTTGCGGCGGTGACGGCGGCACCCCGATGGCTGACCCGGACGACGAGGTCGCCGTGCCGCAATTCGATTTCGTCGCCGGCTCTTCCTTGGTTCATCCGCGTCGCCCCGCAGCTGAAGACCTCAAATTGTCGAGCAGCACCGCGATCAGCAGGATCAGCCCACGTACGACATATTGATAGAATGCCTGGATATTCAAGAGGTTCATGACATTTTCGGCAATGCCCATGATCAGCACGCCGACGATCACACCGCTCATCGCCGCTCTGCCGCCGGCCAGCGAAACACCGCCGAGAACGCAGGCCGAAATCACCGAGAGTTCGAGTCCCGTCGCTGCATTCGGCTGGCCGGAGGTGATGCGCGAGGCAAGCAGGATGCCGGCAACGCCGCAGACGAGACCCTGCAGCGCAAAGATCCAGATGCGCATGTTGACGACGTTGACGCCCGCAAGCCGCGAGGCCTCGGGATTGCCGCCGATCGCCAGGGTGTTCTTGCCGAAGACGGTGCGGTTGAGAACGAAACCGAAGAGGATGAAAAGGATCAGCATGATCCAGATCGGCGTCGGCACGGTCAGGAAACGCGACAGGGCAAGCTGGTAGAAGGCAGGATCGTTGATGCCGACGGCGCGACCATCCGAGGCGATCAGCGCCAGCCCGCGCACGATCTGCATGGTCGCCAGCGTGGTGATCAGCGCATTGATGCGAAAGCGGGCGATGACGATGCCGTTGACGAAGCCGACGAGGGCCCCGCACAACAAGGCGGCGAGCAGCCCGAGGGGAATGGAGCCCGTCGCATTCGAGACCATCACCGCGATCATGCCGGAGAAGGCGACGATCGATCCGACCGAAAGGTCGAAATCGCGAGACGCCAGGCAGAACATCATCGTACAGGCGACGATGCCGATCGTGACGACCGACTGAAGCAGCCCCAGCATGTTTCGCTCGGTCAGAAAGTTCGGCACGAAGAGCGAGACGATCACGAAGGCAGCAGTGAAGATCACCACCAGCCCCTGTTCGCCGAGAAGGATTTTTTTCACCGAATGCATCGTCCGTGTTCCCAGTCTTAAATGGTGCCTGCGGCATTCTTGTCGGGGAGCGCCGCCGTCAGGATGCTGCGCTCGTCGAAATCTTGGCGGGCGACATTGGCCGCCACCCTGCCCTGGCACATCACCATGATGCGATCGGAGATGCCCATGACTTCGGGCAACTCGCTTGAAATCACCACGATCGCCATACCGCCGGCGGCAAGCTCGTAGAGGATTTCGTAGATTTCCGATTTCGCCCCGACGTCGATGCCGCGCGTCGGCTCGTCGATGACGAGAACCTGGATGCCCTGCTCGGACAGCCAGCGGCCGAGAATGACTTTCTGCTGGTTGCCGCCGGAGAGATTGATGATGTCCTGCTTGCGCGACGGCGTTCGCACCCGAAGCTTGGCGATGAACTGGTCGGCGAGCGCCGCCTCTTGTCTCAGGCTCAGAATGCCGAAGGGCGAAAAATGCCGGCGCGACGAGATCGCGATATTCTCTTCGATCGATCGGCCCTGGACGATGCCGTCGAACTTGCGGTCCTCGGGGCACAGCACCATGCCGGCATTGATCGCCGCTTTCGGATTGTTCGGCGAAACGGCGACGCCGTCGATCGTCACTTGGCCCTGATGCCGGGCATCGGCGCCGTAAAGCAGCCGCGCCATCTCGCTGCGGCCGGCGCCGATCAGACCGAAGAAGCCGAGAATCTCGCCCTGGCGGACCGAAAAGCTGATCGGGTGGCGCAGCCTCGGCCCCGACAGGCCCTTGACCTCTAGCCGAACGGCGCCGAGCGGACGTTCGCGCCATCCCCAGACATTGCTGATCTCGCGTCCGACCATTTCCGAGATGATCTGTTCGCGCGTCGTTTCGCCGATTTGAGGATGGTGGGCGGCAAGCTTGCCGTCGCGCAGCACCGTCAGGCTGTCGCAAAGCCTGAAAATTTCGTCGAGACGATGCGAGACATAGAGGATGACAGTTCCCTTCGCCTTCAGTGTCTCGATGAGAGAAAACAGGATCTCGCTTTCGCGTGAGGAAAGCGAGGAGGTCGGCTCGTCGAGCGCGATTACCCGTGCATCGAGCATGACGGCCTTGGCGATCTCGACCATCTGCCGCGCGCCGATCGAAAGTGAGGCAACCTTGGCCGCGGGATCAACTTCGATGCCGATCTCTTCCAGCTTCGTGCGCACCGTCTCGATCAACGTCTTCGAATGGATGACGCCGCCCTTGGCCGGAAAGCGCCCAAGCCAGAGATTTTCGGCGACCGTCAACTCCGGAACGAGCTGTAGTTCCTGATGGATGACGATGACGCCGGCATGGAAGGCGTCGCGGACGGAGCCGTATTTCTGCTCCTCGCCGTCGATGAGGATGGTGCCGCTATCGGCGGCCTGGTCGCCTGACAGCACCCGGATCAGCGTCGATTTACCGGCGCCGTTTTCGCCCATCAGGCCGTGGACGGCGCCCTTCTCGACAGGGAAGGAAACATCCGCCAGCGCCTGCACGCCGGGATAACCCTTGGAAATATTGTTGAATTCGAGGAAAGCCATCGTCGCTCCGTCGAGAAAGACCCGGCGGCGCTGAGCGGCCGCCGGGCATATATCATCCTCAAAGGACGATCACTCGATGCCAAGATCCTTGCGAACCTTGTCGTAATCGCCGCGCAGCGCCAGGGAACCGGCGGTCAGCGTCAGTTTTGCCGGCTCCTTGCCGTTGGCGATCCAGTCATACATGTTGAGCGCCGTCTCATAGCCGTGACGCTTCGGTGAGATGATGACGGTGCCGAAGAAGCCCGTCGCAGCCGGCTTCTTGAATTCGTTGATCGCCGATTCCGCGCCGCCGATGCCGACACCGATGACGTTGGCCGCCGGAATGCCGACCGACTCGGAGGCACGGACGGCGCCGAGAACGGCTTCGTCGTTGAGGCCGAAGGCGACCCAATATTTCACATCGGCATGTTTGTTGAGAACGGTGGTTGCCGCATTGAGCGCCGCTTCCGTGTCGGTCTTTGCCTGCGGCGCGTCATAGATGTTCTCGGCCGGGAAGCCGGCGGACTTCAGCACCGAGATCGCCCCTTCGACGCGGTCGACGGCAGTCGGTAGCTGGTCGTAGGAGACCCGCACCGCACCGACATTTTTCATATCCCAGCCGCGCTTCTTGATTTCGTCGACGATGGCCTGGCCGACGGTCTCGCCGATCTTGGTGGCAGAAATGCCCATATGCGGTACGTCTTCCAACGGCTTGCCATCGGCGCTGACGAGGCGGTCGTCGACCGTCATCAGCTTCAGTTGGTTGGCTTCAGCCTTGGCGACGATGCCGGGGCCGAGTTTGACGTCGGGCGTGCAGATGATGAAGCCCTGCGCACCCTGGGCGCCGAGATTGTCGATCGCCGACTGCACCTTCTCGCCGTCTTCGGCGCCGATCTTGACGACGGTGAAGCCTTTTTCCTTGGCGGCCTGGTCAGCGAATTTCCATTCGTCCTGGAACCACGGCTCCTCGGGCTGCTTGACGATGAACCCAATCTTGACGTCTGCGGAAAATGCCGAGCCGGCCGCCAGAATGGCGAAAGTGCCAGCCAGGATGGCTGCTTTGAACAAGCGCATGTCTCTCTCCCTGAACTCTAAAAACCGAGCAGCTGCCTCCCCGGCAGCGCCCTATGAATTATGATAAATCATCATACCAGTCAATTGCCAATGTATGATGATTGGAATAATAGGATTATTGACGAGAGGCCGGGAGGAAGCGTCGCAAAGCGGATCGAATTCGGATAATGAGGTTCGATTGCTTCGCGCCGGAGATAGAGCGGAGAGGTGAGTTGGAAACAATCGAGCGACAGGACGCGGCCGAAAAGCGCCGACCGCGCGTAGGCCGCAACGTCACGGCGGCGATCGCTCAGGATATCTGCGCGGACCGCTATCCCTCAGGCACGCCGCTGCCGCGCGAGAACGACCTGTGCGAGCTCTACGGCGTCAGCCGCACCGTCATTCGCGAATCGCTGAAGGTGCTGGAATCAAAGGGCCTCGTCCGCGGCAAACCGCGGGTCGGAACCACCGTCTGCGACCGGGACGACTGGAATATACTCGATGCCGACGTGCTCGAGTGGATCGGCCCTTACATCAAGGATTTCGACCTGCTCGGCTGCATTCTCGAAGCCCGCCGCACCATCGAGCCGGCAGCTGCGGAATATGCCGCCGAGCGGGCCAGCGCCCAGGAGATCGCCGATCTCGACAAGGCCTGGCGGCAGATGCGCGACAGTGCCCGCGACCCGGAAAGCTTCACCGAGGCCGATGTCATGTTCCATACGGTGCTGCTCACCGCCAGCCACAACCAGGTCTTCCGCCGCCTGTCGAGCGCCATCCATGCGGCGCTGAAATATGCGCTGCATGCCTCCAACATCGCCGTCGAGAATCGCGAGGATGCGGTCATCGTTCACGGCCAGTTGGTCGAGGCCCTGCGCATGCGCGACAAGGCGGGCGCCCGCGAATGCGCCAACCGCATGCTCGATCTTGCGGTGCGCGACCTTGCCGCCGCCGAAAAGGCGATCGGCAGAACGAAATGATGGATCACCACCTGCGGACATGCCGATCGCAAACCCGGGAAGAGACTGAAAGACAGCGATGAAGATCACCAAACTCACCACTTATATCGTGCCGCCGCGCTGGCTGTTTTTGAAGGTCGAGACCGACGAGGGCATCGTCGGCTGGGGCGAACCGGTCGTCGAGGGCCGGGCGCTGACTGTTCAGGCGGCCGTCCACGAACTGGAAGACTATCTGATCGGCAAGGATCCCTTCCTGATCGAGGACCACTGGACCGTGATGTATCGCGGCGGCTTCTATCGCGGCGGCGCCGTTCATATGAGCGCGATCTCGGGCATCGACCAGGCGCTCTGGGACATCAAGGGCAAGGCGCTCGGCCAGCCGATCCATTCGCTCCTCGGCGGCCAGCTCCGTGATCGTATCAAGGTCTATTCCTGGATCGGCGGCGACCGTCCCTCGGATGTCGCCAACAATGCCAGGGAGGTGGTTGCCCGCGGTTTCAAGGCGATCAAACTCAATGGCTGCGAGGAGATGCAGATCGTCGACACCAACGAGAAGGTGGAGAAGGCAGTCGAAACCATCGCCGCCATCCGCGAAGCGATCGGCCCGCATATCGGCATCGGCGTCGATTTCCACGGCCGTGTGCACAAACCGATGGCGAAGGTTCTCGCCAAGGAGCTCGATCCCTACAAGCTGATGTTTATCGAGGAGCCGGTGCTTTCGGAAAACAAGGAAGCGCTGCGCGATATCGTCAACCATACCTCGACGCCGATCGCGCTCGGCGAACGGCTCTTTTCGCGCTGGGACTTCAAGCAGGTTCTGTCCGACGGCTATGTCGACATCATCCAGCCGGATCTCTCCCATGCCGGCGGCATTACCGAATGCCGCAAGATCGCGGCGATGGCCGAAGCCTATGACGTGGCGCTGGCGCCGCATTGCCCGCTCGGCCCGATCGCGCTCGCCGCCTGCCTGCAGGTCGATGCCGTCAGCTACAACGCCTTCATCCAGGAACAGAGCCTCGGCATCCACTACAACAAGGGCAACGACATCCTCGACTACATCTCCAACAAGGAGGTGTTCCACTATGCCGATGGTTTCGTTTCGATCCCGCAGGGTCCCGGCCTCGGCATCGAGGTCGACGAGGCTTATGTCATCGAACGCGCCAAGGAGGGCCATCGCTGGCGCAACCCGATCTGGCGGCACGCCGACGGCAGCTTCGCCGAGTGGTGAGAGCGCATAACCCCGAAAATCGGAACCGATTTTCGGAAAGGATTATGCGCCACTCAAAGTGATTGGGCCGCTCAAAGCGGCCTTTTTTCGTTCACCGTGTAGGATATCGCGTGTCTCCTCCGTCATAGTGGAAACTCAAAGAGGAGATTTCATGATGGCCAGAGCAATCGCAATCATCGTCGCGCGCATCATCTTCAGTTTTGTGTTCTTCATGGCCGCCGGCTTCAAATTCGCCGATATCGCCGCGACGGCGGGCTATATCACCGCCGCAGGCTTTCCGATGGCGACATTCCTGGCCTGGGTCGCCGCCTTCTTCGAGATCGCGCTGGCGCTTGCCCTCATATCGGGAGCCTTCTTCACCGAGGCCAGCCTGCTCGCAGGCATCTATGTGATCTTCCTCGCCTTCGCCTTCCACGGCCCATCCCATTGGCAGCAGAACCAGGCCGAGTTCGGCTTCTTCATCGATCACTTTACCTTCCTCGCCGGCCTGCTCTTTGCCGCCGTCCATGGGCCGGAGAAATGGGCGTTGAACCACAGCCTCCTCAGATAGCCCGAACGACCGGCGCTCCTTGCGGAACCAAACAACCGCGCCGAACATTGGCTTACCGGCAAAACGGCAAGGAGAGCCCATGGAACTGAAAGGAAAGATCGCATTGGTGACAGGCGCCGGTTCGGGCATCGGCAAAGCCGCCGCCTTGCGGCTTGCCGCCGAGGGAGCAAGGGTCGCAGCATTGAGCCGCACAGCGGAAGAAGTCGAGAAAACCTGCGCCGAGATCGAGGCCGCCGGCGGCCAGTCGATGGCGTTGACGGCAGATACAAGCGACGAAGCTCAAATGCGGGGCGCCGTGAAGCAACTGACCAACACCTTCGACGGCCTCGACATCGTTGTCGCCAATGCCGGGATCAACGGAGTCTGGGCGCCGATCGATGATCTGCAGCCGGATGAATGGGACAAGACCATCGCCGTCAATCTGCGCGGCACCTATCTGACCCTGCATCTGGCGGTTCCGCATCTGAAGCGCCGCGGCGGTTCGATCGTCGTCGTTTCGTCCATCAACGGCACCCGTACCTTCACCACGCCGGGCGCCACCGCCTACACCGCAACCAAGGCCGGCCAGGTCGCCATGGTCCAGCAGCTCGCCCTCGAACTTGGTCGGCACGGCATTCGCGTCAATGCCGTCTGCCCCGGCGAGATCGAGACCAATATCGGCGCCAACACGAACAGCCGCCATCGCGAAGAGACCGAGGTGCCGGTCATCTGGCCGCAGGGGGATATCCCGATCGCCGGCGGCAGGGCAGGCAAGAGCGAGGACGTCGCCGAAACCATCCTCTTCCTCGCCTCCGACCGCGCCCGACACATCACCGGCACGCCGATCTGGATCGACGGCGGTCAGGGTCTGCTGCGATAGTCCTTGCCGATTCTGCCGCGGTCAGCCGTTCAGCCGGGCGCTTTCCAGCGTATAGAGCTGCTGGGCGCGCTGTACGCCGCGCAATGCGTAACGCCCGATGCAGGCGAGTGTCGCGCGCTCCTCCTCCGGGATCGCCGAGGCGAAATCGGAGGACATCAAGAGGTTGAGATCGACCGAGCGGCAGATCGAGGCGATGCGGCTGACCTCGTTGACGGCAGGGCCGATGACGGTAAAGTCCAGCCGGTCCTGGCTGCCGATATTGCCGTAGAAGACGTCGCCGATATGCAGGCCGATATAGACGTCGGTCGCGGCCCGGCCGGCCGCCCGGCGTTCATCATTCAACGTGCCGAGCTTTTCCCGCAGAAGGGATTCGGCGCGTAGGGCCGCGGAACAAGCCTCCGCCGGAACCTCGCCCTTGAAGATCGCCAGCACGCCGTCGCCGATCAGCTTCAGCACGTTGCCGCCGGATGCGTGGATCGCCGTGATCACAGCCTCGCTGTAGTCGTTGAGCAGCGGGATGATCTCCTCCGGCGGCACGCTGTCGGAGATCTTGGTGTAGTTCAGCAGATCGGAAAACCAGAGTGCTGCGGAAATCCGCTCCGATTTGCCGCGGCTGATCTTGCCTTCCATCACCTGGCGCGCGGCGTCTTCGCCGAGATAGACCTCTGCGATGGTGCGGGCGATGCGTCCAAGCGCGATGCATTTGATCGCCAGCCCCAACACCGGCACCAGCTTGCGCAGGATGGCAAGGTCGTGATCGGAAAAGCCCTCAGGATGTTTCGTCGCGAAATGCGAGAAGAAGCAATCCATCTCGCCGATCGTGCCAGCCTCGGAAAAACGATGCATCATCGCCACGAAATCCGTGTGGCCGGCTTCAGCGATCGTATCGAGCAGGCTGAAATCGATCGGATCGCCGAAACCGAGACGCCGGCGGATCTCCCGCTCGTTGCGAGACCAAAGATGATAGAAAGCCGAACGCTGCCAGTTCGACGCCGCTTCCCCCGAGCTCGTCGGACCATATTCGAACTCTGTCTGGATCTCCTCGACGCTGTCCCAGCGGAAAGCACGGCCCTCATGCACCGGATGCAACGTATCCATCAGCGCCAGACCGCGGTCGAGCGGCAGGCCGGCATTACGACAGGCCGCGCAGAAACCGGTCATGAGCTCGGCTTCGGAAACGCCCTTCAGTCCCTGCTCGGTCACCCAGGCTGCAATCGTGCTGACGTCGCTGTAATCCATGGCGCTCACCTTCACTCGTGCTTGGTCTGAGCTGTAGCCCGAATTCGGCATGGAAGGAAAGTCAATTGGCTCAATTGCCCGCGGGCATATTGTAGGGCGTGATGATTTCGACCGTTGAAAGCGAGGGCGAAACCGCCCGCCCCGATGCTTGTGCCCGGCTCATGATCGCCCTGAAGGCCGAGCGCGCATCGGTTCTGAGATCGTGATGCAGCACGAAGCCGATCCGACGCGCGGCAAGCAGGGCGCGATTATCGGCATCGAGATCATGGGCGACGAAGACGCGGACGGGACGTTGGGCCGCATCGAAGGCCGAAAGCACCGCCCGGTTGCCACCGCCGATCGAATAGACGGCGTTGATGGCGGGATCGGCGGCAAGCGCCGCCGCCGCAAGCGTTCCCGTGGCGGCATCGGTGCCGTGCCCCTCGCTGATTTCAGTAATGCCGATGTCGGGATAATGGGCACGGATGCTGCGACGAAAGCCGATTTCGCGCTCTTCCTCGCCGCGGAACCGCCCGCTCGACAACGTCACCAGCACCTTGCCGCCATTGTCCCCGAGGAATTCGCCGATCAGATAGGCGGCGGTCTCTCCCGCCGCCCGGTTGTCGGCGCCGGCATAAGCGATGCGGGCCGAATTCGGCAGGTCGGTCACCAGCGTCACCACGGGAATGCCCGCCGCATCCGCCCGCGCAACTGAAGCAGCCACCTCGGCAACGTCAGGCGCCTTGAGCACAATGCCGTGCGTACCACGCAGCCGGATGCGATCGAGAAGCTGCACCAGTTCGGCCGGCTTCATCACCTCGGCGAAATGGAACCGGCAGCGGAAGACGCCGGGCAGGAAGGCCGCCATCTCCGCTTCGAAGGCATTGCGCACCGCATCGCTGAAACGCTGTGGCGTCTCCATGACGATATCGATCGCCAGCACACGCCCGCTGCCCATCGCCCCCGCCTGCTGCTTCTCCAGCTCAGCGATCGCCGCCTTCACCCGCATCTCCGTCTGCCGACGCACGCCCGGCCTGCCGTTCAGCACCCGGTCGACGGTCGCGGTGCTCAGGCCTGCCTGGAAGGCGATGTCCTTGACGAGAAAGCGATGGACCATGGCCGGGCCTTGATGGTTTTTTGATGGATTTCTGATCTATATCACCTGGCATCGCGGCGTATAGTGCCTCCATCGGAAAGAGGGAGGAGCCCGCCATGAAAACCGACAATCCGCAGAAACTGCGCGCCGACCGCGTCTGGCTGACCGAAGAGGCCTGCGATCTCGACGATTTTCGCGACCTTGCGGAAAAAACGACGGTGCTTGCCGATTACCCCGCAGCGTCTGCGGTCGAAAAAAACGTGCTGATCTATGACAGCCGCAAGGTGATGGCAGCCGCCGCAACGCCGGAAGGCCGGCGCGCCGTGTTGGCGGAAATCTGCGAGGTCTTCGGCGAAGGTCCTGGGGTCGTCGTGTTCAAGCGCGCTTACGAAGACACCGGCATCATCGACCGCGCCAGCACGATCTTCGATGCGATCATCGAGGAGCAGCACCGCACCGCGACCGGCGGCGGCGATCACTTCGCCAAGCCTGGCGCCAACGATCGCATCTGGAATTCGCTGGAAAAACATTGCCTCGCCGATCCGGCAAATTTCGCCGAATATTACGGCAATCCCATCATCGTGCTGGCAAGCGAAGCCTGGCTCGGCCCGAGCTACCAGATGACGGCGCAGGTCAATCGCGTCAATCCGGGCGGCGCGGCGCAGTCGGCGCATCGCGATTACCATCTCGGCTTTCAGTCGTCTGCGGTGATCGAGCAGTTTCCGGCGCATGTGCATCGGCTCTCGCCGGTACTGACACTGCAGGGCGCGGTCGCCCATTGCGACATGCCGCTCGAAAGCGGCCCGACGCTCTTTCTGCCGCACAGCCAAACCTATGTGCCCGGTTATCTCGCGCTGAAACGGCAGGAGTTCCGCGATTATTTCGAAACCCATCATGTCCAGATGCCGCTCGAAAAAGGCGACGTCGTCTTCTTCAATCCCGCCCTTTTCCATGCCGCCGGCACCAACCGCTCGGCCGACATCAAGCGTGTCGCCAACCTCCTGCAAGTCTCCTCCGCCTTCGGCCGGGCGATGGAAACCGTCAACCGCGAGAAGATGAGCGCCAGGCTGTTTCCCGCCTTGAAGAGCTTGCAGGAAAAGCTCTCGCCTGATGAAATCGCCAACGCCGTCGCCGCCTGCGCCGAAGGTTATTCCTTCCCGACCAATCTCGACCGCGACCCGCCGCTCGGCGGACTGGCGCCGAAGACACAGGCGCAACTGATGCACGAGGCGCTGAAGGAAGGCTGGAGCGACGAGGCCTTTACCGCAGCACTTGCGGCGCAGGCGCAGAAGAAGCTGAGCTGATTGGAAGCGTAAGTCTCTTGTATCCGTACTGACACAAGCCTCCCGCATCCGCGGGAGGCCATTCGCACATCATCACAACGGAGGAACCACATGAGCACAGACCACGGCCGTCTCGACGGCAAGATCGCCATCATTACGGGCGGCACGCAAGGCTTGGGCGCCACCATCGCCCGCCTCTTCGCCGAGCGCGGCGCAAAGGGCATCGTCATCTGCGGCCGCAACGAAGCCAAAGGTAATGCGAAGGCCGCGGAGATTTCGGACGTGACCGGCGCCAGGGTCGTTTATGTGAAGGCCGACCTCGGCAAGGTCGAGGAGGCGCAGAATGTCGTGCGCGCCTGCGATGAGGCCTTCGGCCGTGTCGACGCGCTGGTCAATGCCGCCGCCATTACCGATCGCGGCACCATTCTCGATACCAGCCCGGAGCTCTTCGACGCCATGTTCGCCGTCAATGTGCGCGCGCCGTTTTTCCTGATGCAGGAAGCGATAAAGGTGATGCGCCGCGAAAACATCGAAGGCACCATCGTCAACATCGGCTCGATGTCGGCCAAAGCCGGCCAGCCCTTCATCGCCGCCTATTGCGCCTCCAAGGGCGCGCTGGAAACGCTGACGAAGAACACCGCCTACGCGCTGCTGCGCAACCGCATCCGCGTCAATGGTCTGAACATCGGTTGGATGGCCTCCGAAGGCGAGGACCGGATCCAGCGCGAATATCACGAGGCACCGGCCGACTGGCTGGAGAAGGCGGCGGCAAGCCAGCCCTTCGGCCGTCTCGTCGATCCGCACGAGGTGGCGCGCGCCTGCGCTTACCTGTCGTCTTCCGAATCCGGCCTGATGACCGGCTCGGTCATCTGCTTCGATCAGTCGATCTGGGGCGCCTACGACGGCTCGCCGCATCCGGTCGCAGCCCTCTGAGAAAGGCAGAGCCCGGCAATTCCGTCGCTGGGCTCTGGCACCTCCAGGTTTTTGCCGCTAGGAAAAGAACGGCAGCATTCAGGGAGGAAACTGGCATGGGCGACAATCCGATTTATGAGATCCGCGACGAACGCTTCGGTGCAATGATCATCGGCAGCGCCGCCCTCGAGGAGCTTTATTCCGGCTGCCGCTGGACGGAAGGCCCGGTCTGGTTTTCCGACCTGAACTGCCTTCTCTGGAGCGATATCCCGAATGAACGGATGATGCGATGGACACCGGATGGGACGGTCTCCGTCTTCCGTTCACCGTCCAACTACGTCAACGGCAATACCCGCGACCGGCAGGGCCGGCTGGTCTCCTGCGAACATGGCGGCCGCCGCGTCACCCGCACCGAGACGGACGGCACCATCACCGTTCTCGCCGACAGCTATAGGGGCAAGCGGCTGAATTCGCCGAACGACGTCGTCGTGCACTCCGACGGCGGGGCCTGGTTCACCGATCCGACTTACGGCATCCTGTCGGATTACGAGGGCCACAAGGCCGAGCCCGAGCAGCCGACCCGCAACGTCTACCGGATCGATCCGGCAAGCGGATCGATCGACGCCGTCGTCGAAGATTTCATCCAGCCGAACGGCCTTGCCTTCTCGCCCGACGAGACGAAGCTCTATATTGCCGATTCCGGCTCGGCAAAACATGACGTGCCGCGCCATATCCGCGTTTTCGACGTCATCGACGGCAGGAGGCTTGCGAATAGCCGTTACTTCTGCAGCCTCGACGTCGGCAATCCCGACGGCTTCCGCTTCGATGTCCAAGGCAATCTCTGGACGAGCGCCTCCGACGGCGTCCACTGCTTTTCGCCCGAGGGAACGCTGCTCGGCAAGATCAGGGTGCCGCAGACGGTGTCCAACCTCACCTTCGGCGGCCCCAAGAAAAACCGGCTCTTCATCACCGCGACGCGTTCGGTCTATTCGATTTATATCAAGACGACCGGCGCACAATATCCATAGGTCAGGCCTTCAGCTGTCGGGACGCCCATGCAGCGGCTCGGCCCGATGCCAGTTTTCCAGGATGCGGCCATCTGTGTGTTTCTGCTGCGCCCAGCGGATGCCGTTCGAGATCACCTTATGCACGATCTTGTCGTGATAGATCGGGTAGGTTTCGTGGCCGGGGCTGAAGAAGAAAATGCGCCCGCGCCCGCGCTGGAAGGTGCAGCCGCTGCGGAACACCTCGCCACCGGAATACCAGGAGATGAACACAAGCTCGTCCGGCTGCGGAATATCGAAGGGCTCGCCGTACATTTCCGAGGCATTGACCTCGAAATAGGGCGGCAGTCCCTCGGCGATCGGATGCGAGGGATTGACCACCCAGACGCGTTCGAGGTCGCCATCCGGCGTCTCGCGCCAGGAAAGGTTGGCGTTGGTGCCCATCAGCCGGCGGAAGAGCTTGGAATGATGGCCGGAATGCAGGACCAGCAGGCCCATACCCTTCAGCACACGCTGCTGCACGCGGTCGATCAGCCCGTCGCTGACCTCGTCATGCGCCATATGCCCCCACCAGAGCAGCACGTCGGTATCATCGAGCACGCTGTCCGGCAGGCCTTCATCGGGATCATCCAACGTGCCGCGGCGGATTTCGAAATCCGGATGGGCAATACCGGCGGCGATCGCGCCGTCGATACGGTCGGGGTAGATCTCCTGGACCTCCCTGTGGAGCTGTTCGTGGCGTCCTTCGTTCCAGATGGTGACCTTGATTGTCATGGCATTCCTCGATGTTTGGGCGATGGTTCAGGTGTCAGGCAGTTGCCGGACGGATCACTCGGCCGGCGGAATCGAACAGATGGCAGGCAGCGGGATCGGCCATCAGCGGCACGCGGTCGCCCGGCCGCACCGCGATATCGCCTTCGGCGCGCACCACGATCGGTTGCTGCGGCGAGCCGACGGTCATGTAGGTCTCGACGCCGAGGCGCTCGACGATGACCACCTCGGCGGTGAAATTTCCCCGCCCCTCCGGCGCGATCTTCAAATGCTCCGGCCGGATGCCGAGCTTGGCCTCGCCCTGCGGCACGACCCCGTTCGCATCGGCAAGATCGAGCGAAAGCCCGATCGGGCTGTCGAGATGCAGCCTGCCCGCTGAGGCCTGCGTCGCGGTGACCGGGATGACATTCATCTTCGGCGAGCCGATGAAGGTCGCGACAAATTCATTCTCCGGCTGATGGTAGAGCGCCATCGGCGCCCCCGCCTGTGCCACCAGGCCCTTGTTCAGCACGACGATGCGGTCGGCCATCGTCATCGCCTCCACCTGGTCGTGGGTGACGTAGACGACAGTTGCCTTCAGCTCGCGGTGCAGACGCTGCAGCTCGGCGCGCATCTGCACGCGTAGCGCCGAATCGAGGTTCGACAGCGGCTCGTCGAACAGGATCAGCGCCGGTTTCTTGATGATGGCCCGGCCGATCGCCACGCGCTGGCGCTGGCCGCCGGAAAGGGCGGCCGGGCGGCGGTCGAGATAGTCGGTGAGCTGCAGGATCTCGGCGACACCTTCCACCTGCCGGCGGATTTCCGCCTCCGGCACTTTTTTGAGACTGAGGGAGAAGCCGATGTTTTCGGCAACGCTCATATGCGGATAGAGGGCATAGGACTGGAACACCATGGCGATGCCGCGCTTGTCCGGCGGCACGTCGTTGATGCGCTTGCCGTTGAGGATGAGGTCGCCTTGGTCGATACCTTCGAGGCCGGCGATCATGCGCAGCAGCGTCGACTTGCCGCAGCCGGAGGGGCCGACGAAGACCGCGAATTCGCCGTCTTCCACGGTGATGTCGACGCCTTTGATGACCTCGAGCGCGCCGTAAAATTTGCGAACGTTTCTGAGATTGATCATCTGTTTCTCTTTCTTGATCTCAGCCCTTCACGCCGCCCGAGAATGTCTGGACGAGGAAGCGCCGCGCAAAACCGAAGGCAACGACGGCAGGCAGCAGGTAGATGAAGGCCAAAGCCGTCAGCAGGCCGTAATCGATCTCGTTGATGCGCAGGAAGGCGCGGAAGAGACCGAGCGGCAGCGTCTGCAGCTCCGGCGACGACAGGAAGATCAGCGGCAGAAGGAAGTCACCCCAGGCCGACATGAAGGCGAACAGCCCGGCAGCCGCCAGCCCCGGCAGCGCCAGCGGGATCAGCACCCGGCGGATGCGCTGGATGAGAGTCGCCCCATCCATCAGCGCCGCCTCTTCGTAATCCCTCGGCAGCCCGTCGAAGAAGGTCTTCATGATCCAGAGCGCCAGCGGCAATTGCATGGTCGCCAGCACCAGGATCAGCCCGAGATAACCGTCGATGAAGCCGGTCCAGCGCATGATGTCGCGGGCATAGCTGCCGAAGATCGGCCTGAGCACTGCCGCTTCCGCATTGTTCAGCGTCAGCAGGAACTTGTAGAGCGGCACGACCAGCGCCGTCGGCGGCAGCACCCGGATGAGCAGGATCGCATAGAGGAAGGGCAGCTTCCACCAGGCCCTGGTGCGTGACAGCGCATAACCGCCGAGCCCGGCAAGCACCATGACCAGCAGCGTCGCACCGCCGACCACGAAGAGCGAGTTGAACAGCCACTTCGCCCCGTCCTCCTTTGTGAAGACCTTGATATAGTTGGCGAAGGTCCACTGCTCCGGCCAGTGCAGGAAAAGCTGCGCATTGCCGTCGAGAGAGGCGAGCAGCACCCAGAAGAAGGGAACCGCGCAGAAGATCGAGATCAGCGACAGCGTCGCATAGGCGATGAGGTCGGAGCGCCCCTTGTTTGCGGTCTCGCTCGGAGAAATGACGGTCATGTCATACCTCCACCTTCATGGCCCGGACATAGGCGATGCCGAGGATTAGCGAGATGACGAGCGCGACGACGGCGACCGCCGCACCATATCCCAGCTGGAATGCCGTAAAGGACTGGTTGTAGATATAGATGCTGACGACCTCGGTCGCCCCGCCCGGCCCGCCGCGCGTCAGCGCATAGACGAGGCCGAAGACGGCGATGGTGGAGACGGCCGAGATCAGCATATAGAGCAGGATTGTCGGCATCATCAGCGGCAGGGTAATGCGGCGGAACATCTGCGACGGTGTGGCGCCGTCCATGCGCGCCGCCTCGTAGATCTCCGCCGGAATGGTGCTGAGGCCCGCGGTCAGGAGAATCATCGCCGTGGCGATGCCGCGCCAGGTGTTGACGACGATGATCATCGACAGCGGGAAGACCTGCAGCCAGTCGGCCGGCGTGACGCCGAAGAAGCTGACGATGCGGCTGAGCGTGGCATTATCGCCGCCGGCCAGCATCGAGATCCACATGAAGCCGGCGACGACTTCGGGAGCGGCATTCGGCAGCAGGATGATCGACGAGAACACCCGCCGGAAACGGATCGGCCGGCGCAGCGCCATTGCCGAGATCAGGCCGAGCACGAACTGGCCGATCACCGCTGAACCGATGACGAAGACGAAGGTGACGAACAGCGCGTTCCAGAATTTCGCGTCGTTCAAGAGCCGCGTGTAGTTCCTGAGACCGACGAAGCGGGGCCGAAGTGCGGCCGCCCCGGTCAGCGCCTCGTTGGTGAAGCTCAGATAGACGGAATAGAGGGCCGGATAGATGACGAAGGCCAGAAGCAGCACCAGCGAGGGCAGCAGGATCAGCAGCCACTGCCGCTCGGCGCGCTTTTCATGAGAGTTTCGGGCCATGCAAGCTCACAACCTTGTCGAATGAAGCCGGCTTATCGAATGAAAGAGAAGACGCGGGCGATGCCGCCGCGTCCCCGTTCGCTGGGAAGGAAAGCGGAGGCTTACTTGACCATGTCGTCGCCGAGGGTTTCCTTGACGTAGTCGACAAGGATCTTCTGGGCGCCGGCAGCGTCGGTCTCCTTGCGCAGCAGCGCTTCGGTGGCCCGCGCCACACCTTCCGAGACCGTGCCGAAGCCGGAGGCCTGCTTCAGGAACACGCCGTTCCCGGCCGCCGCATGGATCGGAACCAGTTCCGTCAGCTTCTGGAACTCGGCATTGTCGGCCGCGTCCTTGCTGGCGGGAATGTTGCCGATGCGGGCGGCGTAGGAAACCTGCGTCTCGATCGAGCCGATCTCCATCAGCGCCTTGATCGCCAATTCGGTGTTGGCCGACTTGGAATTAACCGCCCACGGCGCGGCGAGATTGGCAAGCACATACTGACCGCTGCTCTGGCCCGGGACTGTCCAGGTGCCGACCACCTTCGTCACGTCGGGAATCGGATTTTTGCTCTCGCGGCCCCAGTCGAAAATATAGCACCAGGAGCCGCAGGTGGTGGCGGCAAGCTTGCCTTCCGGGAACATCTGGTACTTCGGCACGACCCAGGGCTCGGGTCCGAGCAGCGGCTGCGTCGGCATCAGATCCTTGTCGATCAGTTCCTTGTAGACGTTGAAGACATCCTTGATGCCTTCGCCATTCAGATCGAGCTTGCCGTCGGCATCGACGAGCTGCGGCGTCTTCGAACCGACGAGCAGGTGCTGGAAGCCTTCGTCGAAGGCACCGCTTCCCCAGGAAACGCCGGCCGGGAACAGCAGGCCATAGGCGCCGGTCTTCTGCTTGATTTCGGCGGCACGATCGAGAAGCTCCTGCCAGGTCTTCGGCTGTTCGGTCGAGATGCCGGCCTTTTCGAGAACGTCCTTGCGATAATAGATTTCCTGGATGCCGAGCATGAACGGCATCACATAAGTCTCTCCGTCCGGGCTGACGGCGAGGTCCTTGGCGACATCATAGAGGTTGGCGTAGCCATCCCAGGCCTTGAACTCCTTGGTCACAGGCGCGAGGTAGCCGGCTTCCACCATGTCGGCGACGGCTGCCGTCGTCGGGATGGAGAACAGGTCGGGGGCGTTGCCGGCGCCGAGCTCCGTCAGGAGTTTCGTCAGGTAATCCTTGTCCGGCGCCGGATATTCGATGACCTCGACGGTGACGCCGTATTTCTTTTCGATCCGCTCGACCGTCGACTTCATCGCGTCGATGCCGGCCTGACCGTGATTTGCAATTCGGATTGTTTCAGCCTGCGCCAGCGTCGAAACCGCGCTCAGCAGAACGGCGCACAGGCCGCCAAGAACCATCTTCTTCAACGGAAGTCCTCCCTTTTTTAGAGACACGGCGCCCTCCAGCACCGACCGCGAAAATGTACACGCATTCCCAATGCTGACAAGACGGTTTTTAAAAAGATTCGTTATTGGGTTTTAATATACTGATATTACTTATCTAATTAAATATTGCCATCACTGTAACGTTTGTGTAATCGTGTGCACAAATGCAATCAGGGAGGAAATTTCATGACTGGGAAATTGCGCCTCGGCGTCATCGGTGCCGGCCTGAAGGCGGCGGAATATGCCGCGAGCTGGGTCAAGATGCCGGAGATCGAATTTGCTGCACTCGCCGACACCACGGCGGCTTCGCGCCAGCGCCTGCTCGACGTCTGCCTCGCCGCCGGCGCCCCCGAACCGAAGAGCTTCGAGGACTATCGTGAGATGCTCGGCCAGTGCCGGGACGAACTCGACATCGTCTACATCTCCACCCCGCATGCCTTCCATGCCGAGCAGGCAACTGCCGTTGCCGAGGCCGGCCTCGACCTCTTCCTCGAAAAGCCGATGGTGACGACCGTCACCGAGGCCGAGAGGCTGATCGCCGCGCAGAAGAAGAGCGGCGTCACCATCGTCACTGCCTTCCAGGGCGGCCTCTCGCCGCTGGTGCTCGACACGCGCCGGCGGGCGCTCGCCGGCGAATTCGGCGAACTGATCGCCATATCGGGCATGATCTGGGAAAGCTGGTCGTCGAACTATCATGGTCATTGGAAACAGCAGCCTGAAATTTCAGGCGGCGGCTTCATGTTCGATACCGGCGCCCATATGATGAACACCGTCTGCCTGCTCGCCAATTCCGATTTCGACAGCGTTTCGGCCTACATGAACAACCACGGCAGGCAGGTCGACATCGCCACCGCCGTCTCCGCCCGGCTGAAAAACGGCGCGCTGACGACATTGACAGCCGCCGGCGAAGGCCCTCCGGGCTGCGCTTCCTACATCACCTTCTTCTATTCGAAGGCGATCGTGCGCATCGATGCCTGGGGCGGCTGGCGCGAGATCAGCCTCGGGCGGAGCGCCGAGCCGCGCGAGGAGGCCGAGATTCTCGGCAATCCGATGAAAAATTTCCTCGCCATTCGCGCGGGAAAGATGGAAAACTCCGGCTCCGTTGAAATGGGCCTCAGATTCGCTAGGCTATGGGATGCAATCAAGGAATCGGCAGCGGCCGACGGCGCTTCCGTCAGGATCGTCGCCCGATAGGCGCTGAAGATGGGCGGAATGAACAGACGGCGGATCACTTCGAAGGAACTGGCGAAACTCGCCGGCGTCTCCTCCGCCACCATTTCCCGCGCCTTCTCCCCGGATTCACGCATCGGCAGCGCCACCCGCGATCGCATCCTCGCCGTCGCCCGTGAACATGGCTACCAGCCGAATGCGATCGCCCGCTCGCTGAACAACCAGCGCTCGCGCCTCGTCGCCCTGGTCGTCAATGCGATCGGCAACCCCTGCGAGGCCGAGGAACAGCAGCTTCTCGTCCACCGCCTGCAGGCAAGACAATTGCTGCCGATCATCCTCTGCTGCGCCGATCATTCCGACCGGCTGCAGCTGATGCGCCTTGCCTCCACCTATCAGGTCGATCACGTCGTCGTCTTCTCCGACATGGTGTCGATGCAGGATGCCGTCGACATCTTTCACACGACGAAGCCTATCATCGTCTCCTTCGAGCCGCTCGACAACGAAAACGTCTCCAGCATCCGCATCGACGGCTCTGGGGCCGCCGACGAGATCATCGACAAGATCGTCCGCGACGGCAAGAAGCGTTTCGCCTACCTCTCCGGCACCAATTCAAGCTGGATCGACAAGCTCAGGCGCAAATGGTTCGCCGATGCGCTCGCCAAGCGCGGCCTCTCTTTCGAGGCGCAGGCCTTCGGCGACTATTCCTATGATTCCGGCTTCAAGGAAGCCGTGCTGCTGCTGCACCGGAACAAAGTCGATGCCATCATCTGCGGCAACGACGTCATGGCGATCGGCGCACGCGATGCCGCCCGCCGGGTGATCGGCAAGAACACGCCTGACGATATCGCCATCGTCGGCCAGGACGGCATCGCCATGGCCGCCTGGGATTGCAACGACCTCACCACGCTGAGCCTCGACCACGTCGCCTTCATCGATGCCGTCGTCGAACTGATCGAACGCCATGACGCCGAGATCGAAGGCCCGCACAGCATCACACTCACCTGCACCGCCCGCTGGGGCTCGACCGCATAGCGGCACACATCCATTGCATCGAGGAGGAATACCGATGACCAGATTTTCACGCGCCGAAGGGCGCCGCAATGTCCCTGATGCCGTAAGCTGGAGAGCCTGAAATGCGTTCCGTCGTCTCCTTCAATGAAGGCTGGAGTTTCCATGAGGGCTTCGGTCAGCGTTTGCTCGAATCTTTCGATGCCGCCAAATCAGTCAGCCTGCCGCATACCGCCGTCGAACTGCCCTTCAACTATTTCGACGAAACCAGCTATCAGCGCGCCTTCACCTATCAGAAGGTGCTGCGCTGGCTGCCGGAGTTCGAGGGGCGCGAGGTCTCGCTCGTCTTCGACGCCGCCATGGCCGACAGCGTCGTCTATCTGAACGGCGAGGAAATCGTCGCCCATAAGGACGGCTACACGCCCTTCGAGGCCCGCCTCACCGGCAGGCTCGTCAGGGGAGAGAACCTCGTCACCGTCAAGATCGACGGCAGCGAGAACCCGGCCATTCCGCCTTTCGGCGGCCGCATCGATTATCTCACCTATGCCGGCATCTACCGCGACGTCTGGCTGAAGGTCACCGACCCGGTATCGATCCGCAATCTCAAGATCGAAACCATGGACGTTCTTCGCCCGGAGAAATCGGCAACCGTCCGCGTCGATATAGCCAATCCCGAGAGCCGCAGCTTCTCGGCGACCGTCACCGCCACGCTGAAGCAGGCAGACGGCACGGTGGTCGCCACCGCCGCCACCGAAACGATCGGCAGCCGCACCACGCTCTCTTTCGGCGGCCTCACCGGCATCACCCTCTGGGACATCACCGATCCCACACTCTATGACGTCACCGTCGAACTCAGGACCGAGCACGGCTCCGACCGTGTCTCGACCCGGTTCGGCTTCCGCACCGCCGAATTCACGCCGGAAGGTTTCCTCTTGAACGGCAAGCCGCTGAAGCTGCGCGGCCTCAACCGTCACCAGGCCTTCCCCTATGTCGGTTATGCCGCCGGTCGCTCCGCCCAGGAGCGCGATGCCGACATCATGAAGACGGTGCTGAAGTGCAATATCGTCCGCACCTCGCATTATCCGCAGTCGAAGTGGTTCCTCGACCGCTGCGACACGATCGGCCTGCTGGTTTTCGAGGAAATCCCCGGCTGGCAGCATATCGGCGATGCCGATTGGCAGCAGGAATCGATCGAGAACGTCCGCCGCATGATCGAGCGCGACTGGAACCACCCCTCGATCATCATCTGGGGCGTGCGCATCAATGAATCGCAGGACAATCACCATTTCTACGCCGAGACCAACAGGCTCGCCCGCGAGCTCGACAGCACCCGCCAGACCGGCGGCGTGCGTTATATCACCGAGAGCGAACTGCTCGAGGACGTCTACACGATGAACGACTTCATCCTCGGCAACGAGGAACTGCCGGGCGCCAACCGCCCGCGCACGACGCTGCGCGGCCAGCAGGAAAATACCGGACTGTCCCACAAGGTGCCGTACCTCATCACCGAGTTCAACGGCCACATGCACCCGACGAAGATTTACGATCAGGAGCAGCGCCAGGCCGAGCATGTACGCCGGCACCTGGACGTGCTGAACGCCGCCTACGGCGATGCCGATATATCCGGCGCCATCGGCTGGTGCATGTTCGACTACAACACGCACAAGGATTTCGGCTCCGGCGACCGCATCTGCTATCACGGCGTCATGGACATGTTCCGCGAGCCGAAATTCGCGGCCTATGCCTATATCAGCCAGTGCGATCCATCAGACGAGATCGTCATGAAGCCGGTGACCTTCTGGGCGCGCGGCGAACGCAATATCGGTGGCGTGCTGCCGCTGATCATCCTGACCAACTGCGACGAGGTGGAGCTGCAATATGGCGCGCTTTCCAAACGCATCGGCCCGGACCGCGAAAACTACCCGCATCTGCCGCATCCGCCCGTCGTGCTCGACCATCGCCACTTCACCGCCGATGAGCTCGGCACCTGGGGCCTCGAATGGATCGACGGCACCTTCACCGGCTATATCGACGGCCAACCGGTGGCCAGCCTGACGCTGGCGGCCGATCCGTTGCCGACGACGCTTGAGGTCGTTGCCGACAGGTCGACGCTCAGAGCCCGCGAACGCGACAGCACACGCGTCATCATCCGCGCCCTCGACCAGAGCGGCCAGCGCCTGCCCTTCATGAATGACAGCATTTCGCTGAAGGTGCACGGCCCGGCAAGGATCGTCGGCCCGACCACTGTGCCATTGCAGGGCGGCACATCAGGCTTCTGGCTGGAGGCGACGGGCTTCACCGGCGAGATCACCGTCGAAGTCGTTTCTACACGTTTCGCACCGGTGACAACAAGCGTGACGGCCGCCTGACGGCCATCACCCGATCCTGGCCTGTGTTTGCGGATCGAAGAAGACAGCCTTATCGAGATTGAAGGCCAGTCGGGTTGTCTGGCCAGGTGCAATGCCGGCATCGGCGCGCAGCCGGGCGACGACGGATTTGCCGCCGAGCTTGGTGACGGCGAAGGTGTCGGAGCCGGCCGGTTCGACGACTTCGATCAGGCAGTCGCCCTCGCTCAGCATGCGCGCCTTGCGGTCGGCGCCATCCGGATCGGTCAAGGCCTCGGGGCGGATGCCGAAGATCACCTGTCTGCCGGTATAGGTGGTCAGGCCATTGTTGCCAGCCATGACGGGGAGCTTGAGCGGGGCGGCATTCGGCCGCTCCAGCGAGACTTCCAGCCCACCGGCGCCGTTTTCGACGGTGGCGGTCAAGAGGTTCATCGCCGGCGATCCCATGAAGTCGGCGACGAAGATGTTGGAGGGGCTGTTATAGATCTCGGCCGGCGTGCCGAACTGCTGCAGCACGCCGTCCTTCAGCACGGCGATCTTGGTCGCCAGCGTCATCGCCTCGATCTGGTCATGGGTGACATAGACGAAGGTGGTGCCCATGCGCTGATGCAGCCGCTTGATCTCGGTGCGCATGTCGACGCGCAGCTTGGCATCGAGATTGGAGAGCGGTTCATCGAACAGGAAGACCTGCGGATTGCGGACCAAGGCTCTCCCCATGGCGACGCGCTGGCGCTGGCCGCCCGACAGCTGGCTCGGCTTGCGGTCGAGCAGATGGCCGATCTGCAGCATGTCGGAGACCTGCTTGATCGCCTTGGCACGCTCGTCCTTCGGCACGCCGCGGATCTCCATGCCGAAGGCGATGTTGCCCGCCACCGTCATGTTCGGATAGAGCGCATAGGACTGGAACACCATGGCGATGTCGCGCTTGGAGGGATGCAGGCCGCTGATGTCGCGCCCGTCGATCCTGATATCGCCCGAGGTGATCGTCTCCAGCCCGGCAATGGTGTTGAGCAGGGTCGACTTGCCGCAGCCGGACGGGCCGACCAGCACGAGAAAGCCGCCCTTGTCGAGTTCGAGGTCGATGCCCTTGAGAATGTCGACGGCGCCGAAGCGCTTTTTAAGACCGGAGATTTCGAGGAAGGCCATGGATTACCCTTTGACAGCGCCCGCCATCAGACCGCGCACGAAGTAGCGGCCGGCGAGGATATAGACGATGAGCGTCGGCACGGCGGCGATCATCGCCGCCGCCATGTTGACATTGTATTCGACCACCCCGGTCGAGGTGTTGACGACATTGTTCAGCGCCACCGTCATCGGCATGGAATCGCCGGTGCCGGCATAGGCCGAGGCAAACAGGAAGTCGTTCCAGATATTGGTGAACTGGTAGATGACGGTGACGACGATGATCGGCAGCGAGTTCGGCAGCATGATGCGCCGGAAGATCTGGAAGAAGCTGGCGCCGTCGACCTGGGCGGCCCGCACCAGCTCGGTCGGAAAGGCCTCGTAGAAATTGCGGAAGAACAGCGTCGTGAAGCCCAGGCCATAGACGACATGGACGAAGACCAGATTGACGGTCGGATTGCCGAAGCCGAAGGTGAAGCCGGTGGCGTTCTGCAGCGTCATGCCGAAGCGGCCGAGCGAACCGAGGATCGTCGCCATCGGCAACAGCACCGACTGGAACGGAATGAAGCAGGCAAACAGCATCAGCCCGAACACCAGCGTGTGGCCGGGAAAGCGCCATTTGGTCAGGACATAACCGTTCAGCGCCCCCATGATGGTGGAGATGGCGACGGCCGGCACCACCATCTTGATCGAGTTCCAGAAGTAGCCCTTGATGCCGGCGCAGGTCAGACCCACACAAGTCTCGCCCCAGGCCTTGATCCAGGGATCGAAGGTCGGGGATTGCGGCAGCGCCAGCATGTTGCCGTTCTGGATCTCGTCCATGGTCTTGAACGAGGTGGTCAGCATGACGAAGAGCGGCATCAGGTAGAGGATGGCGAAGATCACGAGCAGGCCGTAGATGACGGTGCGGCCGATCCAGCGGCTGTTGCTGTTGTTGTTGTCGTTGCTGTTGTCGCTGGCCTGCGGGGGTGTGATTGCCGGAGAGGTCACGCTGCTCATCGCGCCTTCTCCTTCAGTTCGGAATAGAGATAGGGCACGATGATCGCCGAGATGGTCATCAGCATGATGATGGCGCTGGCCGAGCCGACGGCCATCTCGTTGCGCTTGAAGGTGTATTCATACATGAAGTTGGACGGCAGCCAGGCCGAGCCGCCCGGCCCGCCCGAGGTCAGCGCCACCACCAGGTCATAAGACTTGATCGCCATATGGGCGAGCACGATGAAGGCCGACAGAAAGATCGGCCGCAAGAGCGGAATGACGATGCGGCGGTAGAGCTGGAAGGGCGAGGCGCCGTCGATCTGGGCGGCCTTCATGATCTCGCCGTCGATGCCGCGCAGGCCCGCCAGGAACATCGCCATGACGAAGCCCGACGCCTGCCACACACCGGCGATGACGACGGTGTAGATGACGAAGTCCTTGTTCTTGATCCAGTCGAAGTGGAAGCTCGTCCAGCCGAAGTGGTGCAGCGTCTGTTCCAGGCCGAGGCCGGGATCGAGGAACCATTTCCAGGCAACGCCGGTGACGATGAAGGAGAGCGCCATCGGATAGAGGAAGATCGGCCGGAGCAGCCCCTCGCCGCGGATCTTCTGGTCGAGCAGGATGGCGAGGAAGAGACCGAGCGCCAGGCAGATGCCGACATAGAGGAAGCCGAAGATCGCCATGTTGGTGATCGAGGTGTACCAGGAGGACGGCGGATCGCTCTCGAAGGTCCAGCGCCACAGCCGCTGATAGGCGCGTGCACCGGTCAGCGCATAGGAGGGAAAGGTCTTGGAATTGGTGAAGGACAGATAGGCCGTCCAGATGATGAAGCCGTAGACGAAGATGATGGTGATGACGAAGCTCGGCGCCAGCACGATCTTCGGCAGCGCATCCTGCAGCCGGCCGCGCAACGAGATGCCCGTCGATTGCCGCGGCGTCAGAACCGGATCGGTGGTCGCAACTGTGCTCATGGAATGTCATCTCCTCCCCGCATGATGGCTCCTCGATATCGTCCGGGCATGATCATCCTGCGTGATCGGCGCGGAGCCTGAAGCTTCCCCGCGGGTCACGCGGGGAAGCATTGTCATCACAAGTGATCTCAGCGGGCGTCGTCGATCGCCTGGACCAGCTGGGTCACGGCCTCGTCGGAGGTCTTGATCTGGCCGTGGACGAACTTCGAGACGACGTCCTTGTAGGCATTGGCGATCGCCGGCGGTGCGCCATAGCCTTGCGCCAGCGAGCCGAACAGCGTGCCGCCTTCATTGGCAGCCTTCAGGTCGGCGATACCCTTCTTGCCGCAGGCGTCGAAGTCGGTATCGGGAACGTCGGTGCGAGCCGGCACCGAGCCCTTGACGACGTTGAAGGCCGACTGGAAGCTCTTCGACAGCGTTGCGGTTGCCAGCGCCACCTGCGCCGCCTTACGGTCGTCGGGGACGTTGAACATGCCGAACATGTCGGAGTTGTAGATCACGCTGCCGTCGGTGCCGGGGAAGCGGTAGCACAGGAAGTCGGTATCCGGCGTCTTCTTGGCGGCGACGAATTCGCCCTTGGCCCAGTCGCCCATCACCTGCACCAGCGCATCACCCTTGATGACCATGGCGGTGGCGAGGTTCCAGTCGCGGCCGGAGAAGTTCGGATCGACATATTTGACGATCGTCGCCAGATTATCGAAGGACTTCTTCATCGTCTCGGACTTCAGCGACTCTTCATCGAGGTCGTTGAAGGCCTTCTTGTAGAACTCCGGACCGCCGGTCGACAGCACGATCGAATCGAACATCGTCGCTTCCTGCCAATTCTGGCCGCCAAGGGCGAGCGGGATGACGCCGGCGGCCTTGGCCTTGTCAAGCAGGGCGATCAGATCGTCGAAGGTCTTCGGCTGGGTGCCGCCGATCTTGTCCATCACCGCCTTGTTGATCCACAGCCAGTTGACCGAGTGGACGTTGACCGGGGCTGCGACCCACTTGCCGTCATAGACCGAGAACTTCTGCAGCGCCGCCGGCACCGACTTGTCCCAGCCTTCCTTCTTCGCCGTCTCCGTCAGGTCGCCCATGACGCCGGCCTGGGCATAATCGAGCACGGTATACCCCAGCATCTGCGAGGCTGTCGGATAGGTGCCGGCCGCCACCATCGCCTTCAGCGCCGTCATCGCCGCGTCACCGCCACCGCCGGCCACTGGAACATCCTTCCAGGCAAAACCTTCCTTCGACAGATCCTGCTTCAGAACGTTCAGCGCCGCTGCCTCGCCGCCCGACGTCCACCAGTGCAGCATCTGCACTTCCTTCACGTCGGCAGCCTGCGCTGCGCTCAGGCCGGCCATCATCACGACAGCAATCGCTGCCGAGCTCAAAAACTTGCGCATGAATTTCCTCCCATTTGCAAATCGGCGGCGGGACCCTCCCTGCCGCCCGATGTTTTCCACCCATTGTGGCGGTCGACATACGACCGCGCTCCTCCGCGCGGTTGCTAATTTAAAACGTTATAACTCTTTGATCGTCAAGTCCTTTCTCGACTGTCGAGAAAAATATGGTTATTTCGACATTGCATTGAAATTAATAGATATTTTCTATAAGATTAACAAAACGTAAAAATTTAAAACGTTTTCATTCGTTGATTGCGTGCCGGATTCATCGTGTTATTGTGTCGGCAAATCCACCATGGAAAGCTCAGGGTGACCGAACCGTCCCGGCCGCAACGCGGCGAAAATTTCGATATCGCACACAGGCGCGGCAAGCCGACCTTGCGAACGATCGCCACGATCGCCGGTCTTGCCGTGACGACGGTGTCACGGGCGCTTTCCGACGCGCCGCAGATTTCGCTGGAGACCCGTCAACGCGTGCACCGTATCGCCCGCGAGATCGGCTATCTCCCCGACCGGGCCGCGCAGCGTCTGAAGACCGGCCGCACCAACGTCATCGCCATTCTGCTCGATTCGCACGAGGAGGTGGTCGGCTTCAGCACCTCGATCATGTACGGCATCGCCAAGGCGCTGAAAGAGACCGCCTACCATCTAGTCGTCGCCCCGAACTTCCTGTCGACGACCGACGTCGAAGCCGCCGAATACATTATCCGCAACCACCTCGCCGACGGGCTGATCTTCACACGCACCGAACCGCTCGATGCCCGTGTCCGCCTCCTGCTCGAAACCGGCTTTCCCTTCATCTGTCACGGCCGCACCGAATTTTCGACGCCGCACCCCTATGTCGACTATGACAATTTCACCTTTGCCTATGAGGCGACGCGCCGGCTGATCGCCAAGGGCCGCAGAAAGGTGGCGGTGATCCTGCCGCCGAAACGGCTGACCTTCTGCCAGCATATTCTGCATGGTTTCATGACGGCGGTGCGCGAAGCAGGCATCGCCTATGAGATCCCTGAGGCCATCGATCTCGATACACCGGCGGGTGTGCTGCGCGACTTCATTCGCGGCCGCGCTGATGCCCCGGATGCTCCTGACGGTTTCATCTGTCCCGGCGAAGTTTCGGCGCTCGCCGTCATCAGCGGCATGAGCGATGCCGGCCGTTTACTGGCCATCGATTACGATATCGTCGCCAAGGAGACGTCCCGCCTTCTCAGCCAGTTGCAGCCGAAGGTCGACACGATCCACGAGGACCTGACGGCCGCCGGCGAGGATCTCGGCCGCATGCTGCTGCAGCGCATCAACAATCCGGACGCCGAAGATCTGCAGCTTCTGCTGCCGCCGCAGATCAACTTTCCGGTCGGTTAACCGCTCGGCTGTGACGGCCGACCTCTTAAAACTGTTTGCATGACGCGTGATTTGTCCTAGAAGCACCGCGTAATCCGGTCGCAGCCCACCCGGTCAAAACAAGGGATCCAAAATATGAAAACCATCGTCGTCTGCTCCGGCGGACTGGACTCCGTTTCGCTTGCCCACAGGATAGCCGCGGAAAAACAGCTTATCGGCCTAATCTCCTTCGACTACGGCCAACGGCATCGCAAGGAACTCGAATTCGCCGCGAAGTGTGCCGCACGCCTTTCCGTTCCCCATCATATTATCGACATTGCCAGCATCGGCGGCCATCTCAGCGGATCGGCCCTGACCGACAATGTCGAGGTTCCCGACGGCCACTATGCCGAGGAGACCATGAAAGCCACGGTCGTCCCGAACCGCAACGCCATCATGCTGGCCATCGCCTTCGGTCTGGCGGCAGCGCAAAAGGCAGATGCCGTTGCCGTCGCCGTGCATGGTGGCGACCACTTCATTTACCCCGACTGTCGGCCGGGCTTCATCGACGCCTTCCAGCGCATGCAGAACGAAGCGCTGGAGGGTTATGCCAGCGTGAAATTGCTTGCACCGTATGTCGATGTTCCCAAAGCGGCGATCGTGGTTGACGGCGAAAAACACGGCACGCCGTTTTCGGAAACATGGTCCTGCTACAAGGGCGGCAGGCTCCACTGCGGGCGCTGCGGAACCTGCGTCGAACGCCGCGAGGCCTTCCATCTGGCCGGCGTTCCCGATCCGACGGAGTACGATGACCGGGACTTCTGGAAAGCGGCCCTGTCCCAATATTCGGCGACGGAGGCGCGTTGATGTACCGCATCACCAAGGAGTTTCACCTCTCCGCCTCCCATCAGCTGGATCATCTGCCCGCCGACCATCAATGCGCTCGGCTCCACGGCCACAACTACATTGTGGTCATCGAGCTCTCCGCCGAAAGCCTGAATGATGACGGCTTCGTTCGTGACTACCACGACCTCTCGTCGCTCAAGCGCTATATAGACGAAACCTTCGATCATCGGCACCTGAACGACGTCTTCGGCCATTCGAAAGTCACCTCCGAGTTCCTGGCAAGGCACTTTTACGACTGGTGCAAGCAGCGCTTCCCGGAGACATCGTCCGTTCGCGTCAGCGAGACGCCGAAAACCTGGGCGGAGTACAGACCGTGAGTGGCGGAACCATTCGCGTCAGCGAGATCTTTGGCCCGACCATCCAGGGTGAAGGCGCCTTGATCGGGCTGCCGACGGTGTTCGTCAGAACAGGCGGCTGTGATTATCGATGTTCCTGGTGCGACAGCCTGCACGCGGTCGACAGCGCGTTCCGCGATCAATGGATTCCGATGTCCCCCGAGGCGATCTGGCATAAGGTCACCGAACTCTCCGGGGCAAAGCCACTGACGGTTTCCCTTTCCGGAGGCAATCCGGCGATACAACCCTTAAGGCCGCTGATCGAACTTGGCCATTCCCAAGGATACCGCTTTGCACTGGAAACGCAGGGAAGCATAGCCCAGGCCTGGTTTCGCGATCTCGACGTCCTGGTCATCAGCCCCAAACCGCCATCCAGCGGCATGCCGACGGATTGGGACCAGGTGGACCACTGTCTTCACCTAGCCGCCAGCGGCCCCGAGATCGTCCTGAAGATCGTCGTCTTCGACGATGCCGACTACGCATTCGCCCGACGGGCAGGTGAGCGCTATCCGCAAATTCCCCTGTTCCTCCAACCCGGCAACCACACCCCGCCGCCGCCCGACGATGACGACGCCCGCATTGATATCGACGGTGTGATGGATCGGATGCACTGGCTTGTCGACAAGGTGACGGCGGACCAATGGTTTGCAGCCCGCGTGCTGCCTCAACTGCACGTGCTGCTTTGGGGAAACAAGCGAGGGGTCTGAGCTACCTGCCCTCTGGAAAGGCGAAGACATCGACCGGTTCGCCGAGCCCGCGCAGCGGGAAGGTGCCGAGACTGTCCATCTCCTCCGCGCAGCCCGCCATTTCGACGAAGGCCCGCGATAGCAGCACCGGACGCTTGACCTCCTTGGTCAGGCTTTCCAGCCGCGAGGCGACATTGACCGCCGGCCCGATGACGGTGAAATCCAGCCGCCGGCGCGAGCCGATATTGCCGTACATGACATCGCCGACATGCACGCCGACGCCGTAGCGCAGCGGTTCGCGCCCATTGCTCGCATGCTGCTGGTTCAATTGCGCCATCAACTCCTGGCCCTCACGGATCGCCTGCAGCAGATCATGACAGGCCGTTTCCTTGCTCAGCGGGAAGATCGCCAGCAAGCCGTCGCCCATGAACTTCAGGATCTCTCCGCCATAGCGCTCGATCGGGTCGGACATAGCGTCGAAATAATCGTTGAGCAGATGGATGACGTCGTCGCGCGGCCAGAGATCCGAAATCGCCGTAAAGTCGCGCAGATCGCAGATCATGATCGCCGCGCCGACGGTCGCGCCGCTGCCACGCGTCGTAACACCCGACAGGATCTGCTCGCTCGCATGCGGTCCCACATAGGTCTGCAGCAGCGTGCGCGCCATGATGTTCTTCAGCCGGATTTCGCTGACGAGGGTCAGGGCCGGCAGCAGGTCGCGCAGGGAATCGATATGATCATTCGTAAAACCGCCCGGCCGGCTGGTGGAAAATGTCGCGACGTGCCGTTTGCCGAACGTATGCTCGACCGGCCAGGCGATATACTCCGTGAGACCGTCGTCGCGCAGTTCCTGATAGAATGAATCCTCGTCGCCGTCGGCTGTGTCTTCCAGCTGTTTGCGCACCTCCTCCGCACCCTGATGGATCGCATTGACGGGACTTTTCAGGAACTCCGGGGTATTTTCGACACCATAGGCGAAAGTGTTGATCTTCGCCTCCGTCAGACCCTCCTTCCAGAGGATGCGGGCGCCAATCCATTGCGGATGGTTCGTCCTGAAATGCAATGTCGCGCGCGCCACCGGCACCCCTGATGCCAATAGCTTCTCGCACATCTCCACCAGGATGTTGTCGATGAACCGCTCGCCGCGCGTCTCGTTCACCAGCCAGTCGAGGATCCGTCTCCTGCGGATCGGCCAGACGCCATCATCCGCTTCGACGGTAGTCCCGGCCTTGTCCAAAAGAGACGACATCAAAAACTCCTGCTGCGCCATATCGGCGAGTACTGAATTTAGTTTCCGCTGAATGTGGGCGATAGGGAAGCAAATGATAAGGGGAGACGGCGATCAAACCTCAGAAATCCCAGTCCTCGTCCTCGGTCGCCACAGCCTTGCCGATGACATAGGAGGAGCCGGAGCCTGAGAAGAAGTCGTGGTTCTCGTCGGCATTCGGCGAAAGTGCCGACAGGATCGCCGGGTTGACCTTGCAGGCATCAGCCGGGAAAAGCGCCTCATAGCCGAGGTTCATCAGCGCCTTGTTGGCATTGTAGTGCAGGAACTTCTTGACGTCCTCGGTCAGCCCGACGCCGTCATAGAGCGCTTCGGTATATCTGGCCTCGTTATCGTAGAGTTCGAGCAGCAGCTCGAAGGCGAAATCCTTGATCTCCTGCCTTCTCTCCTCGCCGAGCCGCTCCAGCCCGCGCTGGAACTTGTAGCCGATATAATAGCCGTGCACCGCCTCGTCGCGGATGATGAGGCGGATCATGTCGGCCGTATTGGTCAGCTTGGCGCGGCTCGACCAGTACATCGGCAGGTAGAAGCCGGAATAGAACAGGAAGCTTTCGAGGAAGACGCTCGCGACCTTCTTCTTCAGCGGATCGCCGGAGCCGTACTGCTCCATGATCAGCGCCGATTTCCGCTGCAGGAATTCATTCTCCTCCGACCAGCGATAGGCATCGTCGACATCGGGCGTCGAGCACAGCGTCGAGAAGATCGAGGAATAGGAGCGCGCATGCACAGCCTCCATGAAGGAGACGTTGGAAAGCACCGCCTCCTCATGCGGCGTTGCCGCATCTTCCATCAGCCTTATGGAACCGACGCCATTCTGGATCGTGTCGAGCAGCGTCAACCCGGTGAAGACGCGGATGGTCAGTTGCTGCTCGACCGACGTCAGCGTCGCCCAGGAAGGAATGTCGTTCGAAAGCGGCACCTTTTCCGGCAGCCAGAAATTGCCGGTGAGCCGGTTCCAGACTTCGAGATCCTTATCGTCCTCGATACGGTTCCAGTTGACGGCGCGCACGCGGCTGATCGGCTTTACGGCGATGTTCATGGTGATTATGTCCTCAATAGATCTGATGGCGCTCGGAGCCCCCTCACCCTGCCCTCTCCCCGAGGGGAGAGGGGATGTCGCGCCTGCCGCAAATGTCTTCTCCCCATAGGGGAGAAGGTGCCGGCAGGCGGATGCGGGGGCCATTTGCTTAAAGGCTCGCGGCCGAAATCAACTCACAGCGTACAAGACACACAGCCCTGCACCTCAGTGCCGGACAGCGCCATTTGGCGAAGGCGGATGTAGTAGATCGTCTTGATGCCCTTCTTCCAGGCATGGATCTGCGCCCTGTTGATATCGCGCGTCGTCGCCGTGTCGCGAAAGAACAAGGTCAGCGACAGCCCCTGGTCGACATGCTGGGTCGCCGCCGCATAGGTGTCGATGATCTTCTCCGGTCCGATCTCGTAGGCATCCTGATAATAATCGAGATTGTCGTTGGTCATGAACGGTGCCGGATAATAGACGCGGCCGATCTTGCCTTCCTTGCGAATTTCGATCTTCGAGACGATCGGGTGGATCGAGGAGGTCGAGTGGTTGATGTAGGAGATCGAGCCTGTCGGCGGCACCGCCTGCAGGTTCTGGTTATAGAGGCCGGAGGCCATGACCGCCTTCTTCAGCGCGGCCCAGTCCTCCCTTGTCGGAATATGGATGCCCGCCGTCTCGAACAGCGCCCTGACCTTCTCCGTCGCCGGCTCCCAGAGCTGGTCAGTATATTTGTCGAAATAGTCGCCGGAAGCATATTTCGAATTCTCGAAGCCCTTGAAGCTCGTGCCGCGTTCGACCGCCAAGAGGTTCGAAGCGCGGATCGCGTGATAGGTGACCGTATAGAAATAGATGTTGGTGAAATCGACGCCTTCCTCCGAGCCATAGAAGATGCGTTCGCGGGCGAGATAGCCGTGCAGGTTCATCTGGCCAAGGCCGATCGCATGGCTCTCCTCATTGCCCTTCTCGATCGAGGGAACCGAGGAAATGTGGCTCATGTCGGAAACGGCCGTCAGCGCCCGGATCGACGTCTCGATCGTCTTGCCGAAATCGGCCGAATCCATGGCCGCGGCGATGTTCAGCGAGCCGAGATTGCAGGAAATATCCTTGCCAAGATATTTGTAGGAGAGGTCGTCATTGTATTCGCTGGCCTCGCTCACCTGCAGGATCTCCGAGCAGAGATTGCTCATCGAGATGCGCCCGGCGATCGGGTTCGCCCGATTCACCGTGTCCTCGAACATGATATAGGGGTAGCCGCTCTCGAACTGGATTTCGGCAAGCACCTGGAAGAATTCGCGCGCCTTGATCTTCTTCTTTGAAATGCGGGCATCCGCCACCATCTCGCGGTACTTTTCCGTCACCGAAATATCGGTGAAAGGCGCGCCATAGACGCGTTCCACGTCATAGGGCGAGAACAGGTACATGTCTTCATTGTTCTTGGCGAGCTCGAAGGTGATGTCGGGCACGACGACGCCGAGCGACAGCGTCTTGATGCGGATCTTCTCGTCGGCATTTTCACGCTTGGTATCGAGGAAGCGCATGATGTCGGGGTGATGGGCGTTGAGATAGACCGCACCCGCGCCCTGCCGCGCCCCGAGCTGGTTGGCATAGGAAAAACTGTCTTCGAGCAGCTTCATCACCGGGATGATGCCAGACGACTGGTTCTCGATCTGCTTGATCGGCGCGCCGGCCTCGCGGATATTGGTCAGCGACAGCGCCACGCCGCCGCCGCGCTTCGACAATTGCAGCGCCGAATTGATCGACCGGCCGATCGATTCCATATTGTCCTCGACGCGCAGCAGGAAGCAGGAAACCAGCTCTCCGCGCTGCTTCTTGCCGGCATTGAGGAAGGTCGGCGTCGCCGGCTGGAAACGGCCGGAAATGATCTCGTCCACCATGTCGCGGGCAAGGCCCTCGTCGCCGCGCGCAAGCGCCAGCGCCACCATGCAGATGCGGTCCTCGTAGCGCTCGAGATAGCGCTTTCCGTCGAAGGTCTTCAGCGTATAGCTGGTGTAATATTTGAAGGCGCCGAGGAAGGTCGGGAAACGGAATTTCCTGGCATAGGCCTGGTCGAACAGGTCTCGCACGAAATTGAAGGAATACTGGTCGAGAACCTCCTGCTCGTAATAACCCTCGGTCACGAGGTAATCGAGCTTTTCCCTCAGATTGTGAAAGAACACCGTGTTCTGGTTCACATGCTGCAGGAAATACTGCTTGGCCGCCAAACGATCCTTGTCGAGCTGGATCCGCCCATCCTCGTCATAGAGGTTCAGCATGGCGTTCAGCGCGTGATAGTCGAGCGTTTCCGCCGCTTTCAAAGGGCGTTGGCCTGCGGGATGAGCAAAAGTGTTATGCGGTTTTGCGCCCGCATCCCGCGTCAGAGTTGTTCCCGTGTCCAAAATCGTTCCATCCCGTGTTTGACGTTGGCGACGTCGTCTTCCGTGCCCATGAGCTCGAACCTGTAGAGGTACGGCACCAGGCATTTCCGCGAGACCACGTCGCCGGCGAGCCCGTATGTCTCGCCGAAATTGCTGTTGCCCGCGGCAATCACGCCGCGGATGTGTCCTCGGTTTTCCGCATCGTTCAAGAAACGAATCACCTGCTTGGGAACGGCACCCTTGCCGCCGTCGCCGCTATAAGTCGGCACAACAAGCACGAAGGGTTCGTGGATATGGAACGCGTCAACGCCACCGGTCGGAATGCGCGCCGCGCGCAGTCCGAGCTTGGCGACGAACCGATGGGTATTTTCGGATCGGCTGGAATAATAGACGATCAACCCCACCGCTTGTCCTCACTCAGGAGAGCGCGCTGATCATGTCGGGGCGGAAGCCCGCCCAGTGCTGCTCGCCGGCGATGACGACAGGCGCCTGCATGTAGCCGAGGCTGCGGACCCGATCGAGCGCTTCGGCATCCTGCGAGATATCGACGATGTCATAATCGACACCCAGACGGTCGAGGGCGCGGTAGGTGGCAGTGCACTGGACGCAGGCAGGCTTGCTGTAGACGGTAATGGTCATAGTATTCCTCGTGACGACGCGATTGGGACGCAGGACATCGATCGGAAATCTCTCGATATCCGTCGAAAAGGCTCTGTATTTTGCAGCTATGCGGCTCGTTCAGCCGCCGGGCGCGACGTGCCCTTTATATTGCGCGGGTGGCAGCCTGAATTGAGATACTGACATGACTTCACCCCGAAGTGGCTCAATGCGAAGGTTTCAGGGGCGGAGGTTCGGGCCTGCGAAACGCGATGCGGAGATCCCCGCAGCCATGCAAACGCGACCTTCCGGACACCCCGCCCGTGGACGTTTTGTTCGAGGCAGGTCTCCTGGCTCACGGGTCGATGCACCCTGCCCCAGCCTTCCCGGAGCATCATGCTCCAGTGACCTGAAATCGGACAGTTGCTCACCGCTTACAGTTGCGGGGGCAGCTCCGGCATTGCCGCGCCATGATGGCGAAGCGCACCGAATTCCCGTCTTAGCCATCGATCCTTACGAATCGATGGAACCTCGAACACTAGATATAGTACGCCAATCCAAATTCGCGTCAACGGATGGTTTGTGCGTTGCGTTACGACAGGTTTGAAATCGCTACATTCCTGTGAAGAACATGGATAACCAAAGCTTAAAGACAGCAGGCTGTGGAGAAGCCCCACGAGGGGAGCCGACCTATGACCGGTCCAAAGATTTCGATTCGAGATCAGGCCCGAATCGTCGATGGGACATCCCGCCGGTGACGGGCGCCGGAGGATGAAGTCGGGGAATGCTTATATCTTTATCCGAAGCAGCCGCAGCGCGTTGATCGTCACCAGCACAGTGGCGCCGGTATCGGCGAGGATCGCCGGCCAGAGCCCGGTAATGCCCATGATCGTCGTCACCAGGAACACCGCCTTCAGCCCCAGCGCGATGCTGATGTTCTGCTGGATGTTGCCCATCGTGCGTTTGGAAAGTTCGATCATCCGCGCCACGTCGCCGACGCGTCCGTGCAGCACGGCGGCATCCGCGGTCTCCAGCGCCACATCGGTGCCGCCGCCCATGGCGATGCCGATATCGGCAGCGGCCAGCGCCGGAGCATCGTTGATGCCGTCGCCGACCTTGGCGACGATGAAGCCCTGGCGCTTCAATTCGCCGACAACACGCTGCTTGTCCTCAGGCATCATCTCCCCGAGCCAGTCGATGCCGAGCATGCCGGCCACCGCTGCCGCCGTCCGCTTGTTGTCGCCTGTCAGCATCATCGCCTTGACGCCTGCCGATTTGAGGGTAGCGAGCCCGGCCTCGGCATCCTCGCGCGGCTCGTCGCGCATGGCGATCAGGCCGGCCGCGATACCGTTGCCGAGCAGCACCGATACGCTCTTGCCCTCGTCGTTCAGCGCCGTGATGCGTGCATCCTGCTCCGCGCTGAGCGCCCCGAGCGCACGGGCAGCCGGCGGCGACAACAGGTCCAGCGTCTCGCCGCCGACCTTGCCGCTGACACCCTTGCCCGGCAGCGCTTCCAGCTCAAAGGCTGGCGGCACGGGAACGCCGTCCGCTTTGGCGCGGTTGAGGATAGCCAGGGCCAAGGGATGGCTGGATCCCTGCTCCAGCACCGCCGCGCGCGACAACACCTGCGCCTCCTTCAATCCGAAGGAAATGATGTCGGTCACCTGTGGCCTGCCCTCGGTCAGCGTGCCTGTCTTGTCGAAGGCGACCATCGTCACCTTGCCGAGCGTTTCCAGCACCGCGCCGCCCTTCATCAGCAGCCCGCGCCGCGCCCCCGCCGAAAGCGCAGCGGCGATTGCCGCCGGCGTCGAGATGACAAGCGCACAGGGGCAGCCGATCAGCAGGATGGCGAGGCCCTTGTAGATCCATTCGTCCCACGACCCGCCGAACAGCAGCGGCGGAACGATGGCAACCAATGCTGCGACCACGACCACGCCGGGCGTGTAATAGCGCGAGAAGCGGTCGATGAAGCGTTCGGTCGGCGCCTTCGATTCCTGCGCTTCCTCCACCAATTTGACGACGCGGGCGATGGTATTGTCGGCGGCCGCCGCCGTGACGCGAACCCTGAGCACCGCATCGCCATTCACCGTGCCGGCAAAAACGACGGCATCGACGCCCTTGCGCACCGGCGTGCTCTCCCCCGTCACCGGCGCCTCGTCGATCGCACTCTCGCCGGAAACAATGATGCCGTCCGCCGAAATCCGGTCCCCCGGACGCACCATGATGATGGCGCCGACAGCAAGGCTTTCCGCCGGCACTTCCCGCGTCTGGCCATTGTCTTCGAGCAGCGCATTCTTCGGCACCAGGGCCGCCAGCGACTGGATGCTTTGGCGTGCCTTGCCCGCCGCCACCCCTTCCAGCAACTCGCCGACCAGGAACAGGAACACGACGGTTGCCGCCTCCTCGCCGGCATTGATGATGACGGCGCCAACGGCAGCAATCGTCATCAGCATCTCGATCGAAAACGGTGTTCCCGAGAAGGCGGCCATGACGGCGCGCCGCGCGATCGGCACCAGCCCGATCAGCATGGCGACGATGAAGGCATAAGAACCAATCGCCGGTACGAGTTGGCCGACGGCATAGGCGGCAACGAGTGCGCCACCCGAAAAGATGGTCAGCCGGCCCTTCCGGCTCTGCCACCAGGGACCGGCCATCGGCGCTTGGTCGTGTCCGTGCAGCCCCTCGATTTCCTTCGCGCCGTGATCGTGCGGATGGTCATGACCCGCATGATCGTGGCCGTCATGGTCATGGCTCGCGTGGTCGTCGTGATCATGTCCATGGTCGTGACGATGCTGCGGGCTGGCATGCACAGGCGCAGCATTTCCGGCAAGCGGGGCGACGGAATAGCCGAGCCCTGTCACTTTCCTTTCAATCGCCTTGAGATCGCTGCTGCCGTCATGCCGGACGGTCATCGTGCCCGCCATCACCGAAACGGAAACATCGGCGACACCCGCTACGCGTCTGACCGCGGTATCGATCTTGTTTGCGCAGGCGGCGCAATCCATGCCGCCGACCCGGTATCGTGTCTCGCTCTCAGCCATGATCCGCTTCCTTGTCAAATAGAAGCATCTCTCCTACATCCTCTAGCGACTAGAGGTGCAAGAGGAAAATCATGAAAAAGATCACGATCGGCGAAGCCGCGCGCCAAAGCGGCGTCAAGGTGCCGACAGTGCGCTACTATGAAAGCATTGGCCTGCTCGCCGCCCCGAGCCGCAGCGAGGGCAACCAGCGCTCCTTCGAACCGGCCGATGTCAGCCGCCTCGCCTTCATCCGCCACGCCCGCGAACTCGGCTTTGAGATCGAGGCGATCCGCACGCTGCTCACCCTGCAAGATGATCCGCACCAGTCCTGCGCCTCGGCCGACGCCATCGCCAAGGCCCGCCTCATCGAGGTCGAGCAGCGCATCCGCAGCCTGAAGGCGCTGAAGGCCGAGCTGGAAACCATGGTGGAAGGCTGCGGCCACGGCCGCGTCGATCAATGCCGCGTCATCGAGGTTCTCGCCGACCACGGCCAGTGCACGCATCCGCACCACTGATCTCAGCCCTTGCAGGCGATCCGCGCCCGCGCCAAAACTCAATGCAGACAGAATCGGGCGAAGACCTCTATGAACCAGAAGCGGATTGCCATCATCGGCGGCGGCCCGGCGGGTCTCGCGGCTGCCGAACTGCTTTCCTGTTCCGGTCATGCGGTGACGGTCTACGACGCCATGCCGACCTTCGCCCGCAAGTTCCTGCTGGCCGGCAAATCCGGTCTCAACATCACCCATTCCGAGGATTATGCCCGTTTCGCCACGCGTTTCGGCCCCGCCTCCGTCCATCTACGCGCCGCCCTTGATGCCTTTACCCCAGATGATATCAGGGATTGGGCCGCAGGCCTCGGGGCCGAGACCTTCGTCGGCTCATCCGGCCGGGTTTTCCCGAAGGTGATGAAGGCCTCGCCTTTGCTGCGCGCCTGGCTCAGGCGGCTGGAAGCACAGGGCGTCACGCTGCGCACGCGCCATCGCTGGATCGGTTTTGCTGAAGACGGCTATGTCTTCGAAACGCCCGAAGGGCGCAGCATCATCCGTTGTGACGCAGCCCTGCTGGCGCTCGGTGGCGCAAGCTGGCCGCGCCTCGGCTCCGATGCAAGCTGGCTACCCTTGTTATCGGCAAGGGGCGTTGAGATCGAGGCTTTCAAACCCGCCAATTGCGGCTTCGTCGTCGACTGGAGCGAAAACTTCGGCGAGCGTTTCGCCGGCGAGCCGGTGAAATCGGTCACCGCAACCTCCGAGGTCGGCACCCTTCCCGGCGAATTCGTCATCACCGGAAGCGGCATCGAGGGCAGCCTGATCTATGCCCATACCGCCAGCCTCCGCGACCAACTGCTGAACCATGGCAGCGCCGTCCTGACGCTCGATCTCGCACCCGGCCGCACCATCGAAAGGCTGCGCCACGATCTTGCGCGGCAGGACCCCAAATCCAGCTTTTCAAACCGCCTGCGCAAGAGCGCCGGCCTCGACGGCGTCAAGGCCGCGCTGCTGCGCGAATTCGCGCCCGAGCGCGACCGGACAGATCCCGAACGCCTGGCCGGCCTGATCAAGGCCCTGCCGGTGCCGGTGATCGAAACCCGCCCGATCGCCGAAGCGATCTCCTCGGCCGGCGGCATCTGTTGGAGCGGCATCGACGAAGGCTACATGTTGAAGGCGCTGCCGGGCACCTTCGTCGCCGGCGAAATGCTCGACTGGGAAGCACCGACAGGCGGTTATCTTCTCACCGCCTGCCTGGCGACCGGCCGGGCGGCCGCGCGCGGCATCGAGGCCTGGCTGTTGCGGTCGATGCCGATGATCTCGAACCGGATCTAGATCAATGAAATGACGGATGATGTCGTGCAAAGATCGCTGACGCTTTCCAGCATTGTGCCCTGATTGCCGGGGCGAAGGGGGGATGGCCGTCGACACTTGCAATTGCAAACCGGCCGCTTTTCCATCAGACTATGCTGAACTTCGGTGGGAGGAGCCGATGCACGAACACTCAGCGCACGCCGAGCACGTCTACACGTCTGCCCAGCGCGATTCCGCCGCAGCCAGTTCTCCGGTCGTCGCCTCATGGCGTCGATGCATGACCATGCACCAGCTCGCGCCCGAGGACGAACGGGCACCGCTGCGCCTTACCGATCAGGAATTCCGCAATGCACGCGAGCAATCCGAACAGCTGATCGCCAGCGCGACGGGAGAGCTCGATCGTCTCTTTACCACCGTCGGCAAAGCCGGCTGCTGCCTGCTTCTGACCGACAAGAACGGCATCGCGCTGGAGCGCCGGGGAGCTGCCGGCGACGACAAGGAATTCCGCGAACTCGGCCTCTGGACCGGCTCGATCTGGACAGAGGCGAGCATCGGCACCAACGGCATCGGCACCGCACTTGCAGACGAGCGTGCCGTCGCCATATTCCGCGATCAGCATTTTTTCTGCTCGAACACCAGCCTCAGCTGCACGACGGCGCCGATCCGCGATCATCGTGGCCGGCTAGCCGCGGCGCTTGATATCTCCACCTGCCGCGAAGACGTCAACGAGATGACGCTGGCGATCCTGACGCAAACCGTGCGCGATGCGGCGATGCGCATCGAGCTCAACCTCTTCCGTTCGGCCTTTACAGGCGCCCGTTTCCTCATGGTCCCGGCCGGCGCCAATTCCGCCGCCGCTCTGCTCGCCGTCGACAGGCACGATCTGGTGCTCGGCGCGACGCGCGCCGCCCGCATCGCGTTGCAGCTGGACGACAGACGCATCGCCGCCGGCATTCCGGCCGCCGATGCCCTGCATGAGGCTGGCGTCTCGCAGCAGGATGAGATCATCGAGGCGGAGAAGGCAGCGCTGCTTCGGGCGCTGTCGCGCGCCGGCGGCAACGTCTCACGGGCGGCGACCGCGCTCGGCATCAGCCGCGCTACGCTGCACAGGAAGATGAAGAAGCTCGATCTCCACTGATCAGCCTCAAGGGTTCCGCCGCTGCGGCACTCGCGACCCGATGCTGTCGCAGCTCTGCGACACTGTGCACTGCGGTATGGAAGACCCACCCTAGTCCCTGCGCCAAAACATATTCATTTTCCTCCCACTGGTTCGCTTGGGAACCTGGATCATCAAGGGAGGATGACATGCTTCATCAGAAAATCGTCGAGTCGCCGTTCAAACTGAAATACGGCAATTATATCGGCGGCGAATGGCGCGAGCCGGTCGAAGGCAAATACTTCGAAAACGTCACGCCCGTCACCGGCGGCAAGCTCTGCGACATTCCCCGCTCAAATGAAAAAGACATCAATCTTGCGCTCGACGCTGCCCATGCGGCCAAGGAAAAATGGGCCCGCACCTCCGCCGCCGAGCGCTCCAATATCCTCATGAAGATTGCCCAACGCATGGAAGACAAGCTGGAACTGCTTGCCCAAGCCGAGACCTGGGACAATGGCAAGCCGATCCGCGAAACCATGGCGGCCGACATTCCGCTGGCGATCGACCACTTCCGCTATTTCGCTTCCTGCATCCGCGCCCAGGAAGGTTCGATCGGCGAGATCGACCATGATACGATCGCCTATCACTTCCACGAACCGCTCGGCGTCGTCGGCCAGATCATTCCCTGGAATTTCCCGATCCTGATGGCCACATGGAAACTTGCTCCGGCGCTTGCCGCCGGCAACTGCGTCGTCCTGAAGCCCGCCGAGCAGACGCCCGCCTCGATCCTGCTCTGGGCCGAACTCGTCGGCGATCTCCTGCCGCCCGGCGTACTCAACATCGTCAATGGCTTCGGCCTCGAAGCCGGCAAGCCGCTGGCGACCAGCCCCCGCATCGCCAAGATCGCCTTCACCGGCGAGACGACGACTGGCCGGCTGATCATGCAATATGCCAGCCAGAACCTCATTCCGGTGACGCTGGAGCTCGGCGGCAAATCGCCGAACATCTTTTTCGCCGATGTGATGGCTGATGACGACGACTTCCTCGACAAGGCGCTCGAAGGCTTTGCGATGTTTGCCCTCAACCAGGGAGAAGTCTGCACCTGCCCGAGCCGCGCCCTCGTCCAGGAATCGATCTACGACCGCTTCATGGAAAAGGCCGTCAAACGCGTCGAGGCGATCAAGCAGGGCAACCCGCTCGACAGCGCGACGATGATCGGCGCCCAGGCTTCGTCGGAGCAACTGGAAAAGGTCCTCGCCTATCTTGATATCGGCAAGCAGGAAGGTGCGGAGGTTCTGACCGGCGGCTCGCGCAACGATCTCGACGGCGAACTGGCGAACGGCTATTACGTCAAGCCGACGATCTTCAAGGGCCACAACAAGATGCGCGTGTTCCAAGAGGAGATCTTCGGACCGGTGGTTTCGGTCACGACCTTCAAGAACGAGAAGGAGGCGCTCGAAATCGCCAACGACACGCTCTACGGCCTCGGCGCCGGTGTCTGGAGCCGAGACGCCAATCGCTGCTACCGTTTCGGCCGCGAGATCCAGGCCGGCCGCGTCTGGACCAATTGCTACCACGCTTACCCGGCCCATGCCGCCTTCGGCGGCTACAAGCAATCGGGGATCGGGCGTGAAACCCACAAGATGATGCTCGACCACTACCAGCAGACCAAGAACATGCTGGTGAGCTACAGCCCGAAAGCCCTTGGCTTCTTCTGAGATGCAACATGGCGGGAGGGTCTCAAACCCCTCCCGAAACTTCGGAGGAAGAACAATGGAAACGACCGTCAACGGCGAACCGCGTGTTCTTGCAACCGACGCGGCACTCGCTCTGATCGGCGAGATCAGGCGGGATCATCCCGATATCCTCTTCCACCAGTCCGGCGGCTGCTGTGACGGTTCCTCGCCGATGTGTTATCCCGCCGATGACTTCATGATCGGCGACAGCGACGTCAAGCTTGGCGAGATCGGCGGCGTGCCGGTCTATATCAGCGCCAGCCAGTTCGAGGCTTGGAAGCATACGCAGCTGATCATCGACGTTGTGCCCGGCCGCGGCGGCATGTTCTCGCTCGACAACGGCCGCGAGAAGCGCTTCCTCACCCGCTCCCGCCTCTTCGGCGGCGGCGAGGCCTGCGCCATCCCGGATGTGACGGTCAAGGCGATCTAGAGAATGATGCCGAAAAGTGTAAGCGGCTTCCGGGCGACATCATACTCTAACTAGCTAATTTAGAACGGGATTCAGATTGTGGGCCAACCGGACCTAAAATCATCCTGTTCCAGGGAATTTCGCCTGTAGTATTCCCATAGTACCCTCTGCCTCTCGCGCTTTGCTACTCTCCGCCTGTTGGTTTCAAAGGGAGGAAACGATGCCAGCCTCGAAGATCCTGATGATTACGGGTGATTTCACCGAAGATTACGAAACGATGGTGCCGTTCCAGACGCTGCTTGCCTGCGGCTATACGGTCGACGCCGTCTGCCCCGGCAAAAAGGCCGGTGAGACCGTCGCCACCGCCATCCACGATTTCGAGGGCGACCAGACCTATTCCGAAAAACGCGGCCACAATTTTGCGCTGAACGCCACTTTCGACAGCGTGCGGGCCGAAGATTACGATGCGCTCGTCATCCCCGGCGGCCGCGCACCTGAATATCTGCGCCTCAATGCCGACGTCATCAAATCCGTCCGCCATTTCTTCGACGCCGGAAAACCCGTCGCCGCCATCTGCCATGGCGCGCAGCTGCTTGCCGCTGCCGGCGTGCTGAAGGGCCGCACCTGCTCAGCCTATCCCGCCTGCCGGCCGGAAGTCGAACTTGCCGGCGGCATCTATGCCGACATCGCCATCAGCGATGCGGTCTCGGACGGCAATCTGGTCACGGCGCCGGCCTGGCCGGCGCATCCCTCATGGCTACGCCAGTTCATGGCTGTGCTGGATGCCGCAGCCCTGTTGGAAACCAACGCCGCCTAGAAGGGCGGCACGGGAGGACGACATGTGTGAACTCTTCATCAAGGCGGATGCGCGGCTGTGGGAAAGCACCACCCGGTCGCTGCGCATCGACGGCATGGTCACCAGCGTCAGGCTGGAAAACTTCTTCTGGTCGAAGCTGGAGGAAATCGCGCGGCGCGACGGCATGAATGTCGTTCAGTTGATCACCCGGCTGCACCATGAATCGATCGATGCCGGACATGATCTCGGAAACTTCACGTCCTTCCTGCGAGTCTGCTGCGCCCGCTATCTCGATCTCCAGCTTACCGGCGACATCCCGGGCGATGTCACCCGTCCCATCTCAAGCCTCGACGCGCCTGTCATCCTCGGCCGCGAACGGGCGAAATATCACTGACAGCCGGCCGGCACGACCATCGGGTGATGATAGACGAAGCTGCCCGCGGCAACTCGCCGGCAGTTCCGCAAGACGTGTCGACATAAGCCTTGCGGCGGGCTTGCGCTGGCGCGCAGCCTGGATCAACAATGCGCGCATCGTCCAGCAGCGGCACCGTCAGGAGATCAACTATCATGAACGACCAGAAAGCCGTGATTGTCACGGGCGCCGGCGGCAACCTCGGCAGCGCCGTTGTCCGTGAGCTTGCCGGCGCCGGCGCAAAACTCGTCTGCATGAACCGTTCGAGCGACGAGCTGGAAGCCTTGGCCGCCACTCTTCCCGCCTCCACCGAGTTTCTGTCGATCGCCGGAACCGATCTCACCGACTACGCCTCCTGCGCCGCCGCTGTTGCGCGGGCCGTCAAGCGTTTCGGCGGCGTTAGCGCATTGGTCAACACCGTCGGCGGCTTCCAGATGGGGCCGGTCGGACCGGACGCTCCTGCCCAATGGGAGACGATGATGACTGCAAACGCCCGCACCGCCCTGACGATCAGCGCCGCGGTTCTCCCGACCATGAAGGCATCAGGCTACGGCCGCATCGTTCATGTTGCTGCCGCACCCGGACTGAAGGCCGGCGCCAGGCAGGCCGCGTACGCCGCCTCGAAAGCCGCCGTTATCCGGCTGACCGAAGCGATCGCTGCCGAATGCCGCGACGACCGCGTCACCGCCAACTGTATCCTGCCAGGGACGATCGACACGCCTGAGAACCGCGCGGCCATGCCCGATGCGAAGACGGACGGCTGGGTCTCGCCGCAATCGATCGCCCGCCTCATCGCCTTCCTGATTTCGCCGGCCGCAGCCGTCGTCACCGGCGCGGCAATCCCGGCGACCGGCCGCGAATAACGGAAGATGCGACGTGAGCCGCCGTCAGTGGATGATCAGACGAGAGAGACCTGCAAGTTTTAGTCAATGACACACGATCTGGCTTGAGGTTCGGTTCGCCTTGAGGCAGCCTCGTCTCCGCCTGCCCACGTGATGGGCGCGAGACAGCGGACGGACACAATGGTCTTGGGGATCGCATTGCGGCGACATTTGCCAGAAGACGGGTGGCTTCAATGACGCACGGTCCGGCATTGCGCGCTGTCGGCGCAAACAGCCTGCTACGCAAGGAATGGTTCCTGGGCGTCAGCGTCGCGACCAGCCTGGCGTTTCTTGTTTTCCAGGAGCAGCTCTTCGGACAGCTTTCCGATCCGCTTTGGTTCACTGTCGTTTTTGTCTGGCTGTTCGCTGCCGTCCTCGGTTCCGCTCTGTCGGTAGTGCGGCACGCGGATCACTTGGCGGAGCGGCTGAAGGAGCCTTACGGCACGCTCATTCTGACGCTTGCCATCACCTCGATCGAGGTGATGGCGATTTCGGCCGTCATGCTTCACGGCGAAAACAATCCCACGCTTGCGCGCGATACTCTGTTTGCAGTCGTCATGATCATCCTGAACGGCATGGTCGGCCTGTCCTTGCTGCTGGGTGCATGGCGGCGACCGGAACAACAGCATAACCTGCAGGGCGCCAATGCCTATCTCGGAGTCATCGTACCGCTGGCGACCCTGAGCCTGGTGATGCCGACATTTCTTGCAGGCCCGGACGGACAACATCCATCGGCGGCGCGGCAATTGATACTGGGCATCATATCGGTCGGCCTTTACGCCACGTTTCTGTTTCTTCAGGCCGGCCGCCATCGGGACTATTTCAGCGACGACAGCAACCGTCACGAACCTCCCGGCGAACGTGCTCCTCGCCATGGGCCGGTATGGCCTCATGCCATCCTGCTTTTCGCCTACATGGGTCCTGTAGTCTTTCTGGTCGAACAGCTTGCCCGGCCGATCGATTACATTATCGAAACCTTGCATGCTCCAACCGCATTTGGCGGTGTTGTCATGGCCGTCCTCGTCGCCACGCCCGAGGCCATCAGCGCCGTGCGTGCGTCCATCGCCAACAATCTGCAGCGCTCCGTCAACATCTTCCTTGGTTCGGTGCTGTCGACGATCGGGCTGACGGTGCCGGCGATGCTTGTTGTCAGTCAGCTTTACGGACACCCCGTAACACTCGGCCTCGAGCATGGAGATCTTGTGATGCTCCTGCTCACTCTTGCCGTCAGCATCATCACCTTTGCCAGCGGCCGCACCCATCTCATGCAGGGTGCCGTCCATCTGGTGCTTTTCCTGGCCTATGTGCTGCTGATTTTCCAGCAATGACGCCCGGCCGCAAGATCAGGAAAGTAAAGAGTTCCAAGCTTCGACCGTCTTCCGCTATGATAATGGGAGATTTGCATATTTTGGCGATCATAGTGGCTGCAGGATCGTGAACGATACGGAGGCCGGACTTGAGCTCACTGTTGCTTGGCGGGCTTGTATTTATCTTTCTGTCGACGGCGACATCGATAGGGTTGATGGTGCGCGCCCACTTGCCGGATCATCATCTCAATGCCGAATCCAAGGATGTCATCAGGCTGGCGACCGCGGTGGTCGGAACGCTGTCGGCCCTGGCGCTCGGCCTTCTTATCGCATCCGCCAAGTCGAGCTATGACAATGCCGAAGTGGAGATGAGAACGGCGGCGGCGCGGGTGCTCCTGCTTGACCGCGTCATGGCGCAATACGGGCCGGAAACCGACAAGGCGCGTCAATTGCTGCGTGAACTCATCGAGAAACGGCTGAGCCGCGGCTGGACGACGGAGACGACCGACGAGCCATCCGCCAAGGCGCTGGGAGAATATCAGGATATCGAAGCGGTTCAGGGCGACCTTCGATCCCTGCTGCCGAAGGATGCCGTGCAGCGCTCTCTGCAGGCGCGCGCTCTTGAGGTGAGCGGCATGCTGGCCGAGACCCATTGGCTGCTGGTCGAATCCGGTAAGGAGGGTTTACCCTGGGCCTTCCTTGCCGTTCTCGTCTGTTGGCTCGGGCTGCTTTTTGCGACCTTCGGGCTGCAGGCGCCGGCCAATCCGACGGTGCTGTCCATTCTGCTTGTCTGCGCCCTGTCCGTCGCCGGCGCGATCTTTCTGGTTTCGGATATGGCCAATCCCTATGTCGGGCTGATCCGTGTTTCGGATGCCCCTCTGCAATCCGCCATCGAACGGCTCGGGAAACCGTAGTGTTTTGACGTCTCTCAAGAGATGACTCCAACACAGTTCAATTGTGCACCAGCAGCTATTGCAATTTTTAGCAATGCCGCGACATAATATCGCATGCCCGGAACTTTTCGGAGAGGGGTCGTCTCCGCCGAGGCACGCATGAAGACTGGGGCTCTTCAACATCGGGGCGGCGGCAATGCGTGTGAGATTGTATCAGGGTCTGTGCCTGTCTGTGGCGCTCGCCGGCATGGCAATTCTTGCTGGCTGCGAGGAAAGCGGCAACACCTATGTTGCTCCTCCACCACCTCCGGTTCGCGTCGCCCAGCCGGTCCAGCAACCGGTCACCCTCTATTTCGAACTCACCGGCAACACGGCGCCGCTGAATTCCGTCGATATCGAGGCGCGCGTTCAAGGCTACATCCAATCCATCGACTATCAGGACGGCATGACGGTAACGAAGGGCACCAAGCTCTTCGGCATCGAGCGCGACACCTATCAGGCGCAACTGGATCAGGCAAAGGCATCGCTCGCCTCGCAACAGGCGTCTCAGGTCGGCGCGCAGCAGGAATACGACCGACAGCTCAATCTATCGAAGCAACAGGTCACCACGCAGACCGCAGTCGACAGCGCCAAGGCGACGCTCGACGAGGCGAATGCCTCCATCCTCAATGCCCAGGCCAATCTCGAGCTCGCGACGATCAACTTGGGATACACGGAAGTGCTTGCCCCCTTCGACGGCACCGTCACCGACCACCTCGTCGATATCGGCGCGCTGGTCGGCGTATCCGGTCCCACCAAACTCGCCAGCATCGTGCAGCTGGATCCGCTCTATGCCTATTTCAACGTCAGCGAAACCCAGGTGCTGACGATCAAGGAAACCCTGGCAAAGCAGGGGCACACCTTCAAGCAGACGGACCTTCCAACCATACCGGCGGAAATCGGCCTGCAGACGGAAGAAGGTTATCCGCACAAGGGCCATCTCGATTACGTATCGCCGCAGCTCGATGCCTCCACAGGCACGCTTCAGGTGCGCGCCGTGTTCGACAACAAGGACCGCGCCATGTTGCCCGGTCTCTTCGTCCGGGTCCGTGTGCCGGTCGGCCATAACGACAAGGCCCTACTGGTGCGCGACGATGCGATCGGCACGAACCAGCTGGGCAGCTATCTGCTCGTTCTCGGCAAGGACGATGTCATCGAGCAGAAGCAGGTCAAGACCGGCCAGCGTGAAGGTTCGCTCCGCGTCATCGAGTCAGGCCTCGATGCAGCCGACTGGGTGGTGACCCAAGGTATCCAGCAGGCCATTCCCGGCAGCAAGGTCACGCCCGAGAAGATGGAAATGAACCCGCCGGCAACTGCCGCCGGCGATGCCAAGGCCAAGACCACCACGCAATGAATTCGCCATCATGGTTCATCTGAACGTCTGAGGACAGCAGCATGATCTCGCGCTTCTTCATCGAGCGACCGGTACTCGCCAACGTCCTGGCGTTGGTCTTCGTGCTCATCGGCGCGGTGGCCCTCATCCAACTGCCCGTGGCGCAATATCCGAATGTCGTTCCGCCGACGGTGCAAGTGACGACCCGCTTTCCCGGCGCCAGCGCCCAGACCCTGGTCGACACCGTGGCGCTGCCGATCGAGCAGCAGGTCAACGGCGTGCAGGACATGCTCTACATGCAGTCAACCAGCGCCAGCGACGGCACTTACTCGCTGACCGTGACCTTTGCCATCGGCACGGATCCCGACCAGGCTCAGGTCCTGGTACAAAACCGCGTTGCCATAGCGATGTCATCGCTTCCCGAAGCGGTACAGCTTCAGGGCGTGACGACGCAGAAGAAGTCGACGGCGATCCTCGGTTTCGTCAGCCTGACCTCACCAGACAGCCGTTATGACAGCCTGTTCCTGTCGAACTACGCCGTCATCAACTTGCAGAATGAACTCGCCCGCCTGCCAGGTGTCGGCAACGTCACCGTGTTCGGCGCCGGTCAATATGCCATGCGCATCTGGATGGATCCGAACCTGCTGCAGGCGCGCGGCCTGACCCCACAGGATGTCGTCAGCGTCGTGCAGCAGCAGAGCCAGGAGGTCGCCGCCGGCCAGATCGGCATTCCGCCGGTGCCGAAGGGACAGGTCTTCCAATATACGCTGAACGTCAATGGCCGGCTGAACGAGGCGGCCGACTACGAGGATATCGTCGTCAAAGTGGAAAGCGGACAGGGCGGCCGTGTGACCCGGATCCGCGATATCGGCCGCGTCGAACTGGGCGCCCAGACCTACAGCCAGTCCTTCATGCAGAACGGCAGGCCGGCGGCCGGCATCGGCATATTCCAACTGCCGGAAGCCAATGCGATCTCGGTTGCACAGGCCGTGCGGGCGAAAATGGAAGAGCTCTCGAAGAGCTTTCCGCCGGGCCTCGAATATCATGTACCGTTCGACACGACGAAATTCGTCGAGGCCTCCATCGACGAGGTTTACGTCACCTTGATCGAGGCCGGCGTTCTCGTTCTCATCGTCATTCTCGTCTTCCTGCAGGACTGGCGGGCGATGCTCGTGCCGGCGACCACCGTTCCGGTCACCATCATCGGCGCCTTCGCGGCCATGGCGGCATTGGGCTTCACCGTCAACCTGTCGACGCTCTTTGCCATCGTTCTCGCCATCGGTATCGTCGTCGACGATGCCATCGTCATCGTCGAAGGTGTCGCCCGGCACATCGAGGCGGGCATGTCCGGCCGAAAGGCCGCCGAGAAGGCGATGGAGGAACTGCTCGGCCCGGTCATCGGCATCACGCTGGTGCTGATGGCCGTTTTCATTCCAGCCGCCTTCCTGCCCGGCCTGACCGGACAGCTCTACAGGCAGTTCGCCCTCGTGATTGCCGCGACCGCGCTGATCAGCGCGATCAATGCCGTCACGCTGAAACCGACGCAATGCGCCCTCTGGCTGCGTCCGCCGGCCCCGCCCGAGAAACGCAACATCCTTTATCGCGGCTTCAACAGGGTCTACGACAAAGGCGAGCGCGGCTATGCCGGGCTGATCGGATCGATGACGCGTCACGCCGGAATCATGGCGGTCGCGGCACTGGTGCTGATCGCGGTCGCAGCCTGGGGGCTTGCCCGCCTGCCGACGGCATTCCTGCCCATCGAGGATCAAGGCTACGTGCTGATCAATGCGCAATTGCCGGACGGTGCCTCGAAGGAGCGCACCGATGCTGTCATGGACGCGGTCGGCAAGATCGCCGAAGCCACACCCGGCGTCGACCAGGTGCTGACCATCAGCGGCATCTCCGTTCTCGACAACAATGCCAGCCTGCAGAATGCCGGCGTCGCCTATGTCGTGCTGAAGGATTGGGATGAACGCGGCAAGCAGAAGGGGCAGGACTTGCTGTCGATCTACCAACATCTGAACGGCGCGCTGCAAAGCGTGCTCACGGCCAAGACGCTGGTGATCGTGCCGCCTCCGATCCAGGGCGTCGGCAATGCCAGCGGCTTTACCATGCAGGTCGAGATCAGGAACGGCATTTCCGACTACCCGCTGCTGCAATCGCTTGCCGATACGATCGTCAGGAACGGCAGTGCCCAATCGTCGCTGCAAAGGCTGAGCACGCCTTTTCGCTCGAACGTGCCGCAGCTGGCTGTTTCCGTCGATCGCATCAAAGCGGAGACGCTGGGAATTACCGTGGGCCAGGTCTTTTCCGCTCTCTCCGGCTATGTCGGATCGAGCTATGTGACCCAGTTCAACAAATTTGGCCGCACCTTTCAGGTCTATGCACAAGCCGCCTCCGATTTCCGGGTCAGCGCCGAAGACATCCGCAATCTTAAGGTCAAAGCCGGCGACGGGACGATGGTGCCGCTCGGCACGGTCGTCGATGTCACGACGACGCAAGGTCCTTCCCTGATCAGCCTCTACAATCTCTACCCCACAGCAACCATCGTCGGCGGTCCTGCCGCCGGCTTCAGTTCCGGCCAGTCGCTCGACGTCATGGAACAGATTGCCGACCAGACGTTGCCGCCGGGCACGGGCTTCGAGTGGACGGCGCTCTCCTATCAGGAGAAGGCCGTGGGCGGGCAGATCTATTTCATCTTCGCGCTCGCCATGCTGCTCGTCTATTTCGTGCTCGCCGGTCAGTATGAAAGCTGGATCTTGCCACTGGCGGTCATACTCGCCGTGCCGCTCGCTCTGCTGGGCACGGTAGCAGCACTTACCGCTGCGGGTGTTGCCAACAACCTCTATACGCAGATCGGCCTTATCCTGCTGATCGCACTTGCATCGAAGAACGCCATCCTCATCGTCGAATATGCGCGGGAAAAGCGGGCGGAAGGCATGGAAATCCTGGATGCGGCCGTCGAGGCCGCCCGGCTGCGTTTCCGGCCAATTCTGATGACGTCCTTCGCCTTTATCCTCGGCGTCCTGCCGCTGGTGCTGGCGACGGGCGCCGGCGCATCGGCCCGTAAGTCGATCGGCATATCGGTCTTCAGCGGCATGATCGCCTCGACCTGTCTTGCCGTGCTCTTCGTACCGTCCTTCTACGTCCTGCTGCAGCGCCTCGAGGAATATTTGAAACGGCGCGGAGCGACCGCAAACACGGCCGCGAGCGTGACGGAGGCGGAGACATCGAACGTCCGATAGACGACCGCAGCATTATTGGACGATCACCTGCACATAAACGTTGCCGCTCTTGGCGTAATAATACGCGCCGCATCGATAATAGTAGCCGCCGTAATAGGGACCATAGCGGCAGCCTGCCGGAAGCACGGCGATGGTCGTCGTCGTGCGTGTGACGACCCGCCGCGTCGTCCGACGGGCCACGCCCGCATAAGAGAGCGGCGTCAGCGGCCTGCCGATGACGGCGCCCGCCGGCGTGGCGAAGCCGATCGACAACGGCAGAAATCCCTGCACCTCGATGCGAATGTCGGTGAATGTCACGACGCCGGCGAGGCCGAGAGCGAAGAACAGCTTGTTATAGGTCATTTCACCTCTCCCATATCGGCAGGCGCCGGAAGCTCATCAAGCGATTGCAGCTCGCTGAGATCGACCGTCTTCGCACTGGCCGGAACTTCGATGCTGTAGGAAACGGCCGCGACATCGGCGCCGCTTTTGAAATCGCTGATTTCAAGCGTGTATTGCGGCGCCTGGACGACGTGCTTGCTGGTGATGACGTAACGGCGCGGTATCGGTTGCGAGCCGGTCTGTATCCAGATCTGCCAGTCGATTTCAGGCGTTCGGAAGGCCAGGTATGCGCATTCGACGCCATCCACGAAAGCACTGGAAATGTGCTTGGCATCGGTCACCTCAGACATCAGCACATCATAGACGTTGGAGGACAAGAGATCGGCGCCTGGCGCTTCGACCCCCGCGGTCATAAGCCTGTTGATCAGTTCGTCGAGCGAACCCTTGCCATCGATCTTGGCATAGGCGTCGAGGTTCTTGCCATGCACCGTCAGCGACGAACCGTCGAAACTGACGTCGAGATCGGCAAAACCGCCGGTTCTGGTGACACGCAGCTTGTCGGGACGTGTCAGGTTGGCTGTCCCGGAGCTGACGAACTGGAGCTTCTCGAACTCGGGCGTCACGGCTTCGAGCGACGATTGATAAGTAAAGGATATCGTCTTCTGCGCCGCCAGAAAATCGGACATCGCCTTGAGTAGGGCTTTTGCATCATCCGCCCAAGCGCTCGTTGGCAGCGCCAGGCCGGCGGCGAGCGAGGTATAAACAAGCATCCGCTTCAATCGCGGGAAACAGAAAGTCGATGACATGACAATGCCTTTCATATGTGCCGTCATTGATTTCATCGGATATGCAGGTGCCGAACCGATTCCGGCCGGAGATGAAGTGTGCAGACGCAAACTGTGCATGTGCCAGACCGGCCACCTGCCGGTCTTTACCGCGTTGCGCTCACCGAATGACGCTGAAGCGCGATGCTGTTCGGATTACCGCTTTCACAGATCGGGGTCTGACCAGGCTATAATCCCGAAGTCAACACTCTGTGGCAGGCCGGCGACACGCGTTGCAGATTGTCCCGGAGGCAAGCGATACCCCGCCCTCCGCCGAGCGGCACCATCCGGCACAAGGCCCGGAAGTCCAATCCACAGGTTTCACGCAGGATCATCAGTTCCTCGCGTGGCGAGAAGGCCGGCATCATGGCCTGAGGAGCAGGCGTGGTCGCGACCGCCGCAGCGCCGCCGCCGGTGGCCGGGGTTGATCCGGCTGCCCCTCCGAGCGCCGCAACGGCCTGCTGGCACGGTGCCGACAGAGCGGCGTTGTGCTGCTGCAAGCAGCTGAGCGCCTCTGCGCCGCCCGGCGTCACGCCGGAACATTGCGCCATAAAATCGCGTTGGCAGGCTGATTTGACGGCGTTGCGCTGCGCCTGCGTCGGCTGATGCGCCGGCGCGCCGGTCGCAGGCGCCGGGGTGACCGCTCCGGTGGTTGCCGGCGCGGCCGGAGACGGCTCCGCCGATGTCGACTTCGGTTTGCTAACCGCCGACACAGCTTTCTTACAGCCGGCTGAAAGTGTGGCGCTATGCTGTTGCAGGCAGGTGAGTGCCTCCATCCCGCCCGGCGTGACGCCGGAACATTGCGCCATGAAATCGGAACGGCATTCCGCCCTGATCGCATTGCGCTGCTCCTCAGTCGGCGCCTGCGCAGACGCGACGCCTGCGAAGAGCACCACTGCGCAGAGTGGTGGCAATCCCGAGATAGCAAACCGAAGACGACGCCTTCCATGCGGAGTCGTCAGTAGAGAAGATGCCCATTTTCCCATTATTCCTCCCCCCTATAAATCTCTAATCTACTTCATGAAATCGAACGCCCTGCTGAATAGGATAATAAACGCCCGCCAATTTGAGGGACGTTGCTTGCGGCTGCGAAAATATTAAAACGCCGGCTCCACGTATATTAGAATATTGCTAATTTAGCAACTATCGTGCGCCTGAAAACTGATCAAGGGAAACGTATCGCTCATCAGCTTTCTGATCGGAAACCATGCATCTCAAAGCAAGTGCTTTGCGAATACATGCTGCCGTCATGCCGCAGCCTCGTACCCTCTTGAAGCCGGGCTCTCGCGGCCTTCAAGCCGAAAGCGTGCAATCATGTCGGTAAGTGCAAGCGCCTCGGACGATAGCTGTTGGGTGGCAGCATTCGTCTCTTCCACCATCGCCGCATTTTGCTGCGTCATACGATCAATATCGTTGACCGACGCGTTGATCGAATGGAGTGTCGTTGCCTGTTCGCGGCTTGACGAGGCAATGAGTTCAATATGGCCGACGATGTGGACGATCTCGCTGGAAATCTCCATCAGCGCATCGCCGGTGCGGCCGACGAATTCGGAGCCGGACGCAACCTCGCGGACGGAATTGTTGATGAGCTCGCCGATTTCCTTGGCTGCACGAGCCGATCGCTGCGCCAGTTCCCGCACCTCCTGTGCCACGACAGCAAAGCCCTTGCCGGCCTCACCCGCTCTCGCCGCTTCGACTCCCGCATTTAGGGCCAAGAGATTGGTCTGGAAAGCGATGGAGTCGATGGCGCTGACAATCTGAACGATCTTACCCGACGCGTCCTCAATCCGTCCCATGGCCGAAACCGCGTTTTGGACCACTGAAGCCGAGGCGTCGGCACCCTGTTTGGCGCGCTGGACAAGCGCAAGCGCTGCTGCTGCCCGTCCTGACGAGGTATTGACGGCGGAAGAAATCTCCTCCACTGCCGCTGCGGTTTCCTCAAGTGCAGCCGCCTGCTTCTCCGTTCGACGGGCCAGGTCATCAACGGCTTCCGCCATCTGTCGGCCATTGTCGTTGATGAGGGAAGACGTCTCGCGGATATCGCAGAGCGTCTCTCTGAGACCCGCCACCGACATGTTGAAATCGGTGCGGATCCGGTCGAGTTCGGCGGCAAAGGGCGTATCGATCGAAAAATTCAACTCCCCGCGCGACAGCCGCGTGAGCCCCTCTGCAAGCGCCTCGATTGCGGCGTCAACCTGGACCTTGGCGCTACGTCGCTGGAGTTCGTTGCGGGCGCGCTCAGATTCCGCATCACTGCGTGCGATCTCGGCCTGTTGTTCCATTTCGACATTCGACAGCGCATTTTGTTTGAAGACGGAAAGCGCACGAGCCATTTCCCCGATTTCGTCGCCCCGTGCCTCGCCGGTGATTGTGGTATCGAGCCGTCCCTCTGCGATCTTGCGCATCGCTGCGGTAATCTGGGTGATCGGTCCCTTCAGGGTGACGACCAGTGCGGCACCCGCGGTCATAGCAATCAGGATGCCGATGACAATCGCGCCTCCGGATATCCTATTGGCCTGTTGACGATCCTGCCCAGCATTTTGCCTCTGCGTCTCGGCGAATTGAGCAAGCAGGTTCCAGGTGTTGTCGATCTGCCCCGCAGCGCTGTCGAACTCAGCCAGTTTGCGCACCGCACCTTCGGAAAGCGCTGCCGCGTTCGCCGCAAGCAGATCGAGGACGGGTTGAGCCTTCTTCGGAATTTCGGCAAAGACCGGATCGTCGTTCACCACGCCGGCGAGACGGCCGAGCTCGGTCTGATACATGTAGATCGACTGCTGGACTTTCTTCACTCGCGCATCGTCTGGATTGCCGGCGAGTTCGGCGAAGCCGACGCGGATCTCGTTATTGCTGTTAACGATGGCGCGCAGTTCGTTGCCGACATTGGTCGCCTGAGAGATATCTTTGTCCGACGCGGCAAGCGCCAACACGGAGGTCCGCATCAGATCGTCGCCAATCGTCTTGAGACTGTCGCCAGTTGCAGCAAGATCGGCGACGGCGGTATCCGTTGCTGGAACATCCAAAGTGTCAGGCGACACCTTCGAAGCGTTGGCGACAGCATCCACAGCAGCGGCATACTGGGCGGCGATGGCTTGTTTGTCGGTCCCTACAGCAGGCGAAAGCTGTTCCTTTGCCTTTTGCAAATCGGGGGCATATTTGGCTAACAGGCCAACTTTGTCAGCCGGCGTCGTCATGCTCGCATAGTCATTGCGAAGTTTTGTCGCGATACTGGCGGCGGCGCTGATGGAGACGGAATTGCTCAGGCCGCTCTTGTTGGCATTTTCCATCTTTTTCGCACTGGCCATCAGCATGAACGAGCGCTTGCCAACCTGCCCTTGCAGGTCAAGAAGTGCCGCGGAAGCAGCGTCCACATCGCTGAGAATTTTCTGCTGTCCCGTTTCGATTTGCCAGATCGCTTCGATCTTTTGCGGTATGATTTGCGACTGACCAAGCGCCCGGTCAAGAAGCCCCACATCGGTCGTCGGCCTTAGCCTCTCGATCGTCTGCTGCAGGTTTGTCAGTTGCTCTCGGGCGTCGGCAAGCGCGGTATCACGAGCTTCCTGCGACGGCTTCATCAGAAAGCCGGTCATGCTGGAAGAAACATGTTTGAACCCGTTCAGGGACTGCAAAACATGGTTGGAGATCTCCATGCGTCCCTCGAGAAGGCTGGACGCGTAGTACCCCGTCAGTCCCACTGCGCATAGACTAATGACGAATGGCGCCAAAAGTACGAGCACCTTCGTCTGAATGCGAACCCGCGACATCAAACCATTTACCACGAATGCACCCTCACCACCGATTAGAGCTAAGCTGTCATTCTTTGCTTAAGAACCGATAAATGGGTTGATCCGAGGACTATGCACGCTTGACCTACCGGGGCGAAGGCGTGGTTCAGACACTCGAACGGGCATGTAGGCAGATCGGCTATTCATCATCGCCTGTCCCTATTGCGGACACCTGCTGAGGCATTAACTCGCACGTCTGGAAACGCCAAAGCCCGCACGAGGCGGGCTTTTTGTATCAGTGTGTATGGCGGTCTGTGTGGGATTTGGTTGCGGGGGCAGGATTTGAACCTGCGGCCTTCAGG
>NZ_JACIAZ010000006.1:0-492160 GCF_014195045.1 Rhizobium sp. BK591 | reverse complement strand
CGGCCGGCATGTAGAAATAGGCGACCGACTGGCTGAAGGCGAACATCACCAGCAGCACGGCGGCGGCAATGAAGCCCATGCCGCCGGCGATCACCGCCAGGCGCTTCTGCTTGCGCGTCATTGCGCCATTCCTTCCGTTGCTATGCCGAGTTCCCGGGCAAGCGCCAGCAGTTGTCGGCCTTGCTCTCCGGCCGGCGGAAAGGCTGCAAGCCCGCGCTTCAGCGCGCCGGCAGCACGATCCCTATCGTTCAATACGGCGTAAGAGCGGACGAGCCGCATCCATCCCTCGAAATTGTTCGGATCCTCGCTGAGCTTGGCATCGAGGCTTTCGACCATGCCGCGGATCATCTGTTGCCGGTCGCCGGCGTTCATGGTCTCGGCGGCTGCAACATCCTGCTGCGTGGGATTGCCCGGGGCAGCCGAAACGGCGCCCGGGGCAGCCGGATTGGCGCCCGGGGCAGCCGGATTGGCGCCCGGATTAACAGCTACCTGCGCGCCGCCGTTCTTGGCGATGTGTTGGTTGACCAGCGGCAGCCAGGGCGCATCGGGCGGCGATTGCTTCGCCAGCGCCTCGAAGGCCTGGCGCGCCTCATCGGGCCGTCCCGCCTGCTCGCTGCTGAGAGCGATGTAGAAGCGGGCGCGCGGATTGTCAGGCTCCAGCGTCAGCGACTGTTCCAGCACCTGGCGCGCCTCCTCCGTCACCACGCCGTCGGAGACCGCCATCAGCGTCTCGGCAAGGCCGTCGAGCCGGACCGGGCTCGGGCCGAGAAGCCGGATGGCATTGCGGTAGGCCACTTGCGCATCGTTGACGCGCATCGTGCGGAAATAGATCGGCGCCAGCACGTCCCAGCCCTTGCCGTCATCGGGCTTCTCGGCCAGGTGCCGTTCGGCCTTGGTGATCAGCACCGCCACATCGTTGCCGGGGTTTTCCAGCCGCGCTTCCAGCGGCTGCGAGGGCAGGTCCGGCCTGCCCGTCGCCAAGTAAAGACAGAGCCCGAGAACCGGCAGAACCAGCAGGACGAAGGCCTCGGTGAAACGGTGATGCCGTGCGGGTTTCGGCGTCTCAACCGGTTCGTCGGCAGAGACGGCGATCAGCCGGCGGCCGATTTCCGCCCTGGCGTAGTCTGCCTCCTCCGGGGTGATCAGCCCGCCACTGAGGTCGCGGTCGAGTTCACGCAGCTGGTCGCGATAGACTGCCGCCTCGCCCGCACGGATATTTTCCGCCGCCTTCGCTCCGCGCAGAAGGGGGTAGAGCAGGATGACGGCGACGACTGCCGTCAAAACGGCAACGAGAATCCAGAACAGCATACCGGCCCAAATACGTGAAGCGCGCCTTCATTCCAACTGCCAAAGCCGGAATGACGAAGATTTGAGGCTATAAGCCGCAATTCAGAGCGGCGACCAGCTGCCGTCCTCGTTGCGGCAGGCAGCGCCTCGCGCCACGGTGTCCTTGCCGTCGACGGTCAGCGTATGGGTATATTGCCGGCAGTTCTGCGAACCGACCTGATAGGGTGCGGCCGCGACGACCTTGCCGGTGACATCCTTGCCTGTCCACAGCACCGGTTGGCCGACGGCGGCGCCTTCCAGCGCCCGATATTCCGCCTCGAGCGCCCGCTGCTTGTCGCTATCGTTCAAGTTCACCCCGCTGCGGCCGACGATGCCGCCCTGCAGCGCGGTGATGAAGGTGGCCGATGCCGGGGGTTTGCCTGAAAAAATGCCGCGCGAAGCAGCGCTCTTCGTCGTCGTGCAGCCGGACAGCGCAACGGCGACGAGAAGAGCGGAAACGATCATGCCTTGCGAGCGTAAAATCATTGCGTCGAACCACGATCAGGGGTCAATTTCAGCCGATCGAAGTGCAGCGTCCCCGTGTCAGCATTAAGGCAAAGCATGCTATACATTTGCCAGTATCTTTGTGACATCAAGTAGTTGCTCATGCAACATCCTTTGTGATGCCGGGCAGGATAAGCTTCGCCTTCAACCCGCCCCATTCGCCGCGGGAAAGCTCGAGCCGTCCCTGATACTCGCTGGAAATCTCGGTGACGATCGAAAGCCCGAGCCCGGTTCCGGGCTTGCTCTCGTCGAGCCTGCGGCCGCGCTTCAGCGCCTCGCGGATCTGGTCCGGCTCCAGGCCCGGCCCGTCATCCTCGACGGCGAGCTCCACCCAGTGGCGGCGTGCGCTGGCCTCCGCTCCCTTGACGTCGTCGCCGGCCTCGACGGCCGAAAGCCGCACCCTGCTTTTGGCAAAACGCGCCGCATTCTCCAGGAGATTGCCGACGGTCTCCTCGAGATCCTGCTGCTCCATGGCGACGGCCAGATGCGGCGGCGAGACGACGAGATCGAATTCGGTATCGACGTTCAGCCGGCGCATAACGCGCACCAGCCGCTCCAGCGCCGGCTCGGCATCGGTGCGGGCGAGCACGGATTCGCGCTGCGCGGCGATGCGGGCCCGATTGAGATAGGACTGCACCTGCCCCTGCATCGATTCCGCCTGGCTGCGCACCAGCTCGCCATGGGATTTTTCCAAGACACGCGCCTCGTTCAAGAGCACGGCGATCGGCGTTTTCAGCGAATGGGCGAGATTGCCGACCTGCATACGGGCCCGCTCGACGATGCGGCGGTTGCTGTCGATGAGCGCGTTCACCTCGTTGGCGAGCGGCAGGATCTCGCGCGGGAAGTCGCCTTTCAACTGCTCGCTCTCGCCGGCACGGATGCGCTCCAGTGCGGCGCGCGCCTTGTCGAGCGGCTTCAGGCCGTAGAGAATGGCCAGCGCGTTGACAATCAGGCTGCCGACGCCGAAACCGGCGAGCGCCAGATAGAGGCTGTGGGAAAAGGTGCGCACGTCGTCCTCGACGACATCGACATTGCCGGTGACGCGGACGCGGGCTGCGCGCCCGTCGGTATCGAGCACGACTTCGGTTTCGGCCACCTGCACGCGGTTTCCGGAGGCATCCGTCACCTGGTAGTAGCGCTCGTAATTCTTGTCGAAGGGCGCTTCGACCACCGAGGGAACCGGAATGAGCGCAGAGCCGAGTGACGGCGACACCAGCGGTGCTGTGGTATAGGTGCCAAGCGGTTCCACCACCCAGTACCAGCCGGTCTTCGGCTGGGCAAAACGCAAATCGCCGAGCTGCGGGCTGCCGCTGAGCGCGCCCTGATCGCCAATCGTCACCGAATTGATGACGTTATAAAGCTGCGCCCGCAACAGATCCTGAAAACCGCGTTCGGCGCTCTTGCGGTAAAGGGTGGAGATCAACAGGCCGATCACGACGAGCGCCACCGTCGACCAGACCGTGGTCAGCAGCAACACACGTGCGGTGAGCGACTTAATTCGCATGTTTCGGCGCTTGGATGCGGTAGCCGAGACCGCGCACCGTTTCGATCAGGTCGACGCCCATTTTCTTGCGCAGGCGGCCGACGAAGACTTCGATCGTGTTGGAATCGCGGTCGAAATCCTGGTCGTACATGTGCTCGACCAGCTCGGTGCGCGAGACGACCTCGCCCATGTGATGCATGAGATAGGCGAGCAGGCGATATTCGTGCGAGGTCAGCTTCAGCGTCGTGCCGTTGACCGTCGCCTTCGAGGATTTGGTATCGAGCCGCACCGGGCCGCAGATGATCTCGGATGAGGAATGCCCGGCCGCACGCCGGATCAGCGCCCGAATGCGGGCCAGCACTTCCTCGACATGGAAGGGCTTGGTGACGTAGTCGTCGGCGCCGGCGTCGATGCCGGCGACCTTGTCGCTCCAGCGGTCGCGCGCCGTCAGGATCAGCACCGGCACGCCGCGGCCGGCGCCGCGCCATTTTTCCAGAACGGTGACCCCGTCCATCTCCGGCAGGCCGATATCAAGGATGATGGCGTCATAGGGTTCGGTGTCGCCGAGGAAATGGCCCTCCTCGCCGTCGAACGCCTGGTCGACGACATAGCCCGCCTCCTTCAGCGTGTCGGCCAGCTGCCGGTTCAGATTAACGTCGTCTTCGACTACCAGGATGCGCATCGGTCCGCCTTCGTCCGCTTGAAATCATCAATGTCCTGAATAAGCCGATTCCGCTTACATCGGAACCTTTACCGTCACTTTGCGTGGACGCTGCCCATTGCCCTGCACAAGAACGGTGATGATGCAGGTATCGCCCACCGGTTGCACGGACAGGAGCTGGCCGCCCGTCTGCTCGACGACCTGGGCTGCGGCGGCGCTGCAATCGCCTGCCACGCGCAGGACAAGGGTGCTCGTGGCGTCCGATGAGGGCGCCGATACCACCAGTCCGGCGGCCAATGCTGCGACGCTCAGAGGAAAGGCCATGTGTTATGCTTTCAAGGTAATGCCAACTTGTCCCGAATATGTACTCACGCGACCTGAATGGCAAATGAATGCGCTGTAATGCAGGGCGTTTAGAACTGTTCTCGACTGTTCGGGACAGCCGGTTTCAGCGCCTGGAAACCACCGCCGCGGCAAGCTCCGACGGCCTTGCCCGGCGCTTGAAAATGATGCCCTCCGGCCTTGGTATCCACGCATTCTTCATCACCTCCCGCTAAGGCGTGGAGCCGGCAGGCCCCACCCCACGGCCATTGTCTGCGAATCGGCCACGCCGTTCCGATTCCGGCCGACCGCAGCCGTATAGACCGGCCGATGTCCGCGCGCTTCAGCCCGCAACGGGTCGTCCTGAAATTGTACCGATGTTTCGTGTCATTCATGTCATCATTCCATCTTTTCGCCCGATCGGGGAAAGGCGCACATGGCGCGACGGAATGCCGATCGCCGCTTTCGCCGACTGGTTGAAACTGTTATGTCCTTGCTGCTCCCCATTTCAGGCCGCTCAGCACCAATGCCAAAATCCTCCCGCTTCCGCTCGGCGCAGACGGTCACCGTGCTTGCCGTTACCCAGCTGATCGGCTGGGGCACAACATTCGACATGCTGGGTGTCATGGGCCGCGTCGTGGCGCCTGCTCTCGGCCTGCCGAACGAGGTGGCGTTTGCCGGCCTGACGATCATGATGATGGTCAGCGCCATTGCCGGCCCCGTGACCGGCCGCTGGCTCGGCCGCTACGGCGCCGCCCGCGTGCTTTCGGCCGCCTCGCTGACCTTTGCGCTTGGCCTGCTGCTGCTTGCCGCCGCAAACGGCATCGTGCTCTATGCCTGCGCCTGGGTCGTCATCGGCATCGGCGGCGCGTTCGGCCTGTCGGCGCCGGCCTATACCGCCGTCGTCGAGCGCGAAGGGGTAAACGGCAAACGCGTCATCGCCATCCTGATGCTGTTCACCGGACTATCGAGCGCCATCTTCTGGCCGATCCTCAGCCTGCTCAACGAGGCGGTCGGCTGGCGGCTCACCTTTCTCGTCTGCGCGGCGCTGCAATTCTTCGTCTGCCTGCCGCTGCATCTTTTCGCCCTGCCGAAACCGATCGTAGCGCAGGCCGAAGGCAGCACGGCCGAAATCGCTCCGGTGCCGCTCACCAGCGCGGCGCGGCGCAAGGCCTTCCTGCTGATTGCCGCGGCGACGACGATCACGACCTTCATCACCTTCGGCATCTCGCCATCGCTGCTCGAAATCTTCCGCCAGTCCGGCGCCTCACCGGCCTTCGCGCTACAACTCGGCTCAGCGCGCGGCGTTCTCGGCATCTCGGCGCGTTTCCTCGACATGCTGCTCGGCCGGCGCGGCAATCCCATGCTCAGCGCTGTCATGGGCATCGGGCTGATGCTGATCAGTTTCCTGACGATGCTGGTCGCCAGTCCGTCGGCGCCGCTGCTCATCACCTTCGTGCTGCTCTACGGCTTCGGCGCCGGCGTCATGACCGTCGCCCGCGCGCTTCTACCGCTGGCGTTGTTCTCGCCGGGCGAATATGGCCTGCAATCGGCCCGGCTGTCGCTGCCGCAAAACCTCGCCAATGCCATCGCTCCCGTCGTCTTCACCGCCATCCTCGACCGCGCCGGCACCGGCCCGGCACTTTTTGCCTGCGCCGCTCTCGCGGCATTGTCACTGGCCTTCATATTGATGCTGATGGGGCTGGTGCGCGGCGCCCACGCATCGCAGCCAAGTCCGGTCGCTCCGTGAGAGCCCAGCCCGTAAAATCAGCCATTCTTAATCTGTCTTGATTATCATCGACATCGGGACGAGAGCACCTTTGCGTCCACCCAACGCGACCGCTGCAGCGATCTGGCGATGAACCGGCCGCCGCTTTTGGCGAATCTTTTGAATCGGTTGCCGTCGCCTTTTCGAAAATTGAATCCGGTGGCTCAGAAGTTGATTCAGATTCAGGGCGATGCGAATCCGGATGGCTTCTCATCCACTTGAAATTTCAACGAAATGTGGCTCGGCCGCCGGCTGCCTGGGGAAATCAGAGCGGCCGCGTCACCGCCGTGCGGCTGTCGTAGTCGGCGGCAATGCGCTTTTCCCGGAGCGGCCGCACGCGATCGATCGAGAGCTGATAATCGGGATGGGCCTTGTAGGCGGCAAGGGCCGCCTCGTCGTCGAATTCGCCGTAGACCACGAGATCGATCTCGGTGCCCAGCTGATCGGTCTTCACATTGGTGCCGATTTCCAAAAGCCGCGCATGCGGAATGCCGGTCAGTATGGAAAGCCCGGCCCTCACCTCCTGCAGATGTTCCTCCTGCACGGTGAAGAAGACGATATGGCGGATCACGCGCAAGCTCCTGTCAGATTTGTCAAAATGATGCAGCGACCTTGGCGCATCCTATCAGACGCGCGGCGCTCCAGATCTCAGCCGGGCGATAACACGCGCGCCCCAGGCCTTCAACCGCGCCAGCATGCCATGCGCAGCATCGGGACGTATCGCCGCATCGAACGCCATGGCATAGGCTGCGAGCTTTTCCGCCCGGTCGGTACCATTGACGATGCGGCGCGCATTCACCCAGTCAGCGGTCGTCGCGTTCAGGTGATCGGCAAGCTTGTGGCCGGTAAAACTGCCCTGCAGCATGCCTTCGATCAGGATCGTCACTGCCGCGTCCATCTCCATCGCGCGGTCGGGATCGGCAACGAGGTCGATACCGGTCAGCACGCTCATCGCCTGATAATTCCGCTTATGGGTGAGTTGCACCAGGCCGCGACCGAGCCAGCTGCGGCCATCCTCATCCGGCCGCCAATAGGGCGTCTTTACCCAGGAAAGCCGGCCGGCGGCAAAGGCCGTCTCCAGGATTTCGACCGCGCGCCCATCGCTTTCGGCCAGCGTCTCCCGGACCGGCTGCATCGTGTAGGCGGTCTCGTGGTAAGCGGTCGCGAGGATATAGGCAAGCCAGCGCCAGTCGGCATCGGCAAACCGCCTTTCCCAGGCGTCGAGAATCGCCGTGATGCCCACTACCTGAGGCTGCGTCAGCTCTCCCTTGAAGAGTTCGCGCCGCACAGTATCGAAAAAGAAGGCCCGATCCATGTGGACAACCATTCCGCGCTTCCCATAAATTTCATGGTTAAAACCGTCTTAATCGATTAAAATCTATTTAATCGTTTAAAGTGTTTAAGCCACTGATTTACACACCTTTTGTCTTGTGCAATGCATCTTCTTGCCCTGAAGCCTTACCACGAAAAGAGGAGACTTCCGATGCAGATGCCCGCCAATGCCCCGACCACCATTCCCCAGCACGTTGTCGACCAGATGGAAAACGAATGGCGCCAGATTCGCCCTGAACGGGAAAATACGCGCCCGGCCCAACAGCCTCAACAACAACGCTGATATACGCAAAGCGATACCGATGTAAGCTGGAGCGCCACCCGCGCCCGATCAATGCCCCGGCTAGTCAATCGTGGCCGGGCGAATTTTCACAGTTGCCATAACGTCCCGATGGACTGACTCATCACATCACAGCATCAAGCCGTTTCGCCAGCGTTTCCAGCGATCGGGTGAAAACTGCTGTATTATCAAGCGCGCGCGACAGCACCAGCGCGCCTTGAATGCCCGCGACGGCCTCCTCGGCGAGCGCCAACGCCTCCTCCTCCGGACAGCCAGCCCGCATCAGCGCCGAGCGCAAGGCGCCGACCCAGCGGATGAAATAGTTGCCGATCGCTGCTGAAAACCGTTCCCGGGTCTCATCAAGCGCAAAGGCGCCGACGAGGCAGATGCGGCGGCCGGAGCGGAAATAATCGTTCACATTCGCCCACATCGCCGCGATCGCCTGATGGGCGTCGTCCTCTCTCAGCGGCCGATAGATCGCATGTTCGAACCAGGCATCGACCTCGGTGAGCACGGCGCCCGCCATCTCCTCCTTGCCGCCGGGAAAGAAGTGATAAAGGCTTCCCTTGCCGATGCCGGTGCGTTCGGTGATGCGGCTGAGCGACGTGCCCTCATAGCCGAGCTCGCGGAAGATTTCGGCGAGCAGCGGTACGATGTCGGCGCGTTCGTAGAGGGTCTTCACCGGCGGGCTTTCCTGGTTCGCTCTAGAGACCGAGTTCGCTCAGGCCCGGATGGTCGTCCGGCCGTCGGCCGAGCGGCCAATGATATTTGCGTTCCGATTCCCGGATCGGCAGATCGTTGATGCAGGCGAAGCGGCGCTGCATCAGGCCGGCGGCGTCGAACTCCCAGTTCTCGTTGCCATAGGAGCGGAACCAGTTGCCGCTGTCGTCATGCCATTCATAGGCAAAGCGCACGGCGATGCGATGATCGGTGAAGGCCCATACCTCCTTGATCAGCCGGTAATCCAGCTCCTTTGCCCATTTGCGGGTGAGGAAGGCGACGATCTCGGCGCGGCCGGTGATGAACTCGGCGCGGTTCCGCCAGCGGCTGTCCGGCGTGTAGACAAGCGAGACGCGCTCGGGATCACGGCTGTTCCAGCCGTCCTCGGCGAGACGGACTTTCTGGGTGGCGGTCTCAAGGGTGAAGGGCGGGACGAGGCTGGACATAGGTTCTCCTGGACAAGGGGTTCTCCTGGACAAGGAGCTCTCCGGTACTGAATGGTTTCATTGTACCGATCGGTACAATGATTGGCAAGGTGGGGCGAAACGGTGTTTCCCCTCATAGGTCGCGAGGCAGGCTCCAGCGCAGCGGCAGGGCATCCGGGCGGAACACGACCGCTTCGGGGGTGAAACGCCACAGCCGTTCCGCCCGTGGAAAGGCGGTAATCTCAGGGGACTCCAGCAGCACCTCGGCTCTTCCCGTCATCTGCAGCATGTCGCCGGTTGCGAAATCGACGAAGGCCAACCCCGCCTTCGGATTGACGAGGAAATTGCCGAGCGTGTTGAAGAACCGATTGCCGGGAAAATCGGGAATGGTCAGCACGCCATCGGCGCCGACATCGATAAAGCCGGCGTAGCCGCCGCGATGCGACACGTCCACCTGCCGTTCACCATTGTTGCGATCGACATAGGAGGCGACAAAGAACGTATCGGCTCCCTCGACCATCCGCCGCGCCCGATCGTCGAGCTGGCCGGAATGAAGCGGCGGTATCGCTGTGGCCAGATCGGGATCGCGGACAAAGGCGGAAGAGCGAGGCTGGATATATTGCGGGCAATTGCCGAAACTCTGGCCGACGCGCACGTGGAAAGTTCCGGCATCCGCCCTGCGGATCACACCGTTCAGCCGATTGCGCCGCCGGGTCTCGAGCTGGATGCCGAGCATCGCGATCGCATCGCCATCCTCCATGCCGGCGTCGGCAGGATCGGCCGGGTCGCGCGCCAGGCTGACATCAAGGATCTCCGGCTCCGGCGAGACCAAGAAACCCGGGTGCCCAGCCCGCACCGTCGCCCAGACGTCGCCCTTGGCATCAACCGCGCCGAGCACGATAAAGGGCAGCATCGGAAAGAAGGCGCGGTGCTGCTCCGGCATGGCCTTGCGGAGGAAATTGCGTCCCGGCCCGTCCATGCGCTCGACGACGCCGACGCTGCGCTGCATGGCGAGTTCACCTTCATGCCAGGGTGACGGCGCGTCCTGTCTTGTCTGCTCCAGCATCACGGGTCTCCTTGCGGGCATGGTTCGGGAAACCGGGACGGTGATCCGCCCCGGAGGATCTTATGCGGCAAGGCCGATCTTGGTCTTGCGAAAGCCGACGAAGCCCGGCAGCGCCTCGATGCGCGCAAGCCAGGCACGGACGTTTGGATAGGCCGAGATATCGACATTGCCCTCCGGCGCATTGGCAATGTAGCTGTAGAGCGCGATGTCCGCGATCACAGGATTGCCGCCGAGCAGGAAATTGCGGCCGTCGAGTTCCGCCTCGATCAGCGCCAGAATGCGATGCGCCCGGGCGATCACCTCGTCGGTGCGGAAGTCGGCGCCGAAGACGGTGACCAGGCGTGCAGCACATGGCCCGTAGGCGATCTCGCCTGCCGCAACCGAGAGCCATTTCTGTATCCGCGCCGCGGCCACCGCCTCTTCCGGCAGCCAGTCAGTGCGGCCGTATTTGCGTGCGAGATAGACGAGAATGGCAGAGGAATCGGCAATGACCGTGCCATTGTCGTCAAGGACCGGCACCTGGCCAAAGGGATTGAGCTTCAGGAAACCCGGCGCCTTGTGGGCGCCCGCCGCCATGTCGACCTCGACCAGTTCATAGGGCACGCCAAGCAGCGACAGGAACAAATGGGCCCGGTGCGAATGGCCGGAAAGCGGGTGATGGTAGAGTTTCATGATGGTTCCTTTGGTCTTCCTGATCGACGGGACGCGATAGCGATGGCCGTTTCGAAACCATCTGCGGCCAATTTACTGCCTTCCATCTGACTACAGTAGAATGCTAATCTGGAAGGCATACTCCCAATTCATGGAAGGATAGGATGGACCGCCTCGACGCCATGACCGTGCTTCTCGCCGTTGTCGAACAGGGCAGCCTGTCGGCCGCCTCACGGCATCTGCGATCCCCACTCGCAACCGTCAGCCGCAAGGTTTCGGACCTGGAAGCCCATCTCAACGCCCAGCTGCTGCAGAGGAGCAACCGGAAGATCACGCTGACAGAAGCGGGCCGCTCCTATGTCGAGGCGGCGCGGGAAATTCTCGACCGGGTGGAAGAAGCGGAACGGACTGCTGCCGGCGAATACAGTGCGCCGAAAGGCGAGTTGACGATGACCGCGCCGATCGTCTTCGGGCGGCTGCATGTCCTGCCCGTCGTGGTGGATTTCCTGAAAGCCTATCCCGATATCAATCTGCAGCTAATGCTCGGCGACAGGCTGTCGAACCTCGTCGAGGATCATATCGACGTGGCGCTCCGGATCGGCAACCTGCCGGACAGCAACCTGATCGCCACAAGGCTCGGCGCGATCCGCCGCACGGTCTATGCCAGCCCCGATTATCTCTTGCGGCACGCCCTGCCCCGGCATCCAGGCGATCTCGCCGCGCATGACTGCGTCACCTTCGAGGGCATGGCCTCGGCGCTGAGCTGGACCTTCACTGAAGGGAAACGCGATCTCACCGTGCCGATCCATTCGCGGCTTGCCGTCAACACCGCCGAAGCCGCGGTCGATGCGGCTGTCGCCGGTCTCGGCATCACCCGCGTGCTCTCCTACCAGGCCGCACGCGCCGAAATGGCCGGCCTGCTGGTGCCGCTGCTTCAGGATTTCGAACCGCCGCCGGCGCCGGCGCATCTCGTCTATCCCGCGCAGGGGCTGGTGCCGCTGAAATTGCGGGCGCTGCTCGATTTCGCAACGCCGCGGCTGCGCGCGACGCTGAACAAGTCTCAGGCGAGCTTGCCCTCCTCCGCCTTGTAGAAATACTGGCTGGCGACCAGCCAGCCCTTCAGTGGCCGCAGCGGCGGAATGCAGGTGGCGAGCATGAAGGGGCCGGTGACCAGAAACTGCACCCAGATCGGCGCCGAAAAGGCCACCTCCAGCCAGACGCCAAGCAGCACGCTCGGAATGCAGGCGAAGCAGATGACGAAGAAGGCCGGGCCGTCAGCCGGATCGGCAAAGGAATAATCGAGGCCGCAGACCTCGCATTGCGGCTGCAGCGTCAGAAAGCCCTTGAACATATGCCCCTCGCCGCAACGCGGGCAGCGTCCCCTGATGCCGGTCTGTATCGGAGGAAGTGGCGGATATTCGGTGTCCATGATGACCTCGTCCTATCTGGCGCGGAACATTGATTCCATCAATTCCGCACATTGAATGCATTCAATATAGTTACATTGCAAATGCATTACCAGTCAACTCGTCAGAATGCCGCAGGCTTCCCGCCGGCTGGCCGGGGCTGATCAACGGCAAACATGAAAATGGAGATCAGAGCGGCGCCATAACGGGAGCGCACCGAATGCGGCGGCCGCATTCGGCCATCCCGAACGGTTCGAGTCGCGGCGGATTTGATGGGTGACCGCTTCCGGCTTTCGGATGCGCCCGGTAGGTTCGGCCGCAACGCTTGAACGTCAGAAGAACGAGGCCGCCATCTCGGGCGGGCCTTCCAGCGCATGGGCCATGAATTCCAGCGCGCCCTGCAACTTCTCCCGGGTGATCGGTCCGCCGAGGCAGACGCGCACCGCCTCGGGCGCCGTGCCCTCCACCGTGAAGGCATCGCTTGCGACGACGCCGATGCCGGAGGAGCGGGTATGGCTGCCGAAGGTGGAGCGGGTCCAGCCGTTGGAAAGCGGCAGCCAGATGTTGAAACTGATCGGATCGGCGCGGTAGCTGCCGGCAGGCAGGATGGTGGCGACCATCTGCTGGCGGGCGGCGGCTTCGGCACGGATGAAGCGCAGGATCGTATCGGCGGTGCCATCCTCGATCCAGCGGGTGGCGAGCGCCACGGTCAGCGGCGAGGCCATGACATTGTTGGCGCGCATGGCGCTGACGAAGGGCCATACGGCCTTGCTGTCGGGCGCCACGACATAGGCAAGGCGCAGGCCCGCACCGATGCATTTTGCCAGTCCGCCAATATGCCAGGTCAGATCAGGCGCTGTTGCCGCGAGCGGCGCCGGACCTTGCTGCGGAATGAAGCCGTAGGCATCGTCTTCGACAATCGGCACGTGATATTTGCGGGCAACGGCGCAGATTTCCTCGCGCCGCCTGACCGGGATGGTCAGCGTCGTCGGGTTCTGCAGCGTCGGATTGAGATAAAGCGCCTTCGGCTTCAATCTCTCGCAGGCCTCGGCAAAGGCGTCGGGCAGGATACCGTCCTCGTCCATCGGCAGGCCAGTCAGATTGAGCCGCAGCTGGGCGGCGATCGAGCGCATGCCGGGATAGGTGATGACTTCCGAAAGCACGGTTTCGCCGGGTTTTGCCAGCAGACCAAAAATCGCCAGCAGGGCCGGATGGGCGCCTGGCGTGACGAAGATCCGCTCCTGCGACGGCACCAGCCCGCGACGGCTGAGCCAGGAGGCTGCAGCCTCCTTGTCCATGCTGGAGCCGCCGAAACCCTGATAGCGCAGCAGCGGAATGAGGCTCGCCGCCACTGCCGACATGCCCTCGCGCATGCGGGCAATCAGTTCCGGGTCATCCGGCTCCGGCGGCATGTTCATCGAGAAATCGACGACGGAGGCGCGGCGGGGATCGGGCGCAGCGTCGGGCGCAAAACCCTGGCGCTCCTTGTCGGCGCCACCGGTGACGAAGGTGCCCCGGCCGACATGCGAATCCACCAGCCCGCGCTTCTGCGCCTCGACATAACCTCTGGCTACCGTCGTGAAATCGACATTCAGCCGCTTGGCGAGTTCACGTTGCGGCGGCAGCCGGTCCCCAACCACCAGATGCCCGCTGCGCAAATCCATTTCGATCACGTCGGCGATCGCCATATAACGAGGACTGCTGCTGCGGCCGAGATCGGGATGCCAGTCTTTCATGTCGTGATCCGTGTCAGTCTGATTCCTGATGAGATTGACGGTATATTGTTGCACAATGCCGCTGTCACGAAAAATGTCGCGCGCCAAGTTGGGGAAGCGACGCTGGCCGGTATGGCACAGCTTTTGCGCACTCCTTGATACGTTTTAATGACGGATTGTCGCCGGATTTGACTGCTATTTGCGCAAATACAATCTGGCACGTCAGCCGTCATCCACCGTGGGATCTCTTTTCCGGCAACATCCGCCCCGGCGAGGCGCTGCGGATCGAGTTGATCGGGCTTTCACCCGAGTAGTCCCGGGTGAGCCACGAGGACGGCAAGACAATCGGCAGCGTCTCAGCACGCATTGACGAGGGTTTGCCGCGAGCTATGGCTTCAGGCCGCCGCGAAAGCGTCAATGCCGGTCAACCTTGCCGACAGGATCCATAGGCGCGCTGCCTCCTCGGCATCGGCTGCATGGTCGCTGACACCGCCGGGTTCTCCATCCGTTGCGCGGATGGCGATATCGCAGTCTTCGCAATAGAGGCCTCCCATACCGTCGAGTTGCGGCGAGGTCGCCGCCCAGACCTGCGTGGCGGCCCCCTGGGATGGCGTCTTGAACGTCGGATCCATCGGATTGCCGTCCGCATCGATCCAGCCGGCACTGACCATTTCCTCCTTTGCGAGATGGCGCTGCAAGGGGGTAAAGATCTTCCCCGGGTGCAGCGAGAAGGCGCGGATGCCGCTGTCGCGCCCGAGCCTGTCCAGATGCACGGCGAAAAGTGCGTTGGCAGTCTTCGACTGGCCGTAGGCCCGCCATTTGTCGTAACCGGTCTCGAATTGCATATCCTCCCATCGTATGGCGGAGTTGCGATGGCCCCCGGAGGAAACCGAAACGATGCGAGCGCCGCGCGAGATTGCCGGCCAAAGGCGATTGACCAAGGCAAAATGGCCGAGATGGTTGGTCGCGAATTGTGCCTCCCATCCGTCGCCGACGCGCGTTTCCGGGCAGGCCATGATGCCGGCGCTGTTGATCACCATATCGATGCTGCGGCCAGACGCGACGAACTGCTCGGCAAAGACGCGAACGCTTTCGAGGTCGGAAAGGTCGATCCGATCAATCTCTACGCCATCGATGCCGGCGACCGCGCTGCGCGCCGCCTCGATGCTCCTTGCGCCGATGATCACCTTAGCGCCCGCGCCCGCCAGAGCCCGTGTGGTCTCGAGCCCGAGGCCGGAATGGCCACCGGTGACGATGGCGCGCTTGCCGGAAAGATCGAGACCGGCCAGAACCTCGTCGGCAGTCGTGTAGGCTCCAAATCCGGAGCCGATGGGGACTTGTTTGTCATTCATGATAACTACCCTTGTTCCGTGTTGCCGTCGCTCGGCACGACGACCGCGAGAATAAGGCGTGGCCTCCAGACGATCTATGCGCTAAAGTCCGTCATCTCTTCGCCATCGTCCGGCTTTCTTATGGACCCATTATCCGATGTTCTCGCACTGCTCAAACCGCGCAGCTATGTTTCCGCTGGGCTTGACGCTGGCGGTGCGTGGGCGATCGATTTTCCGCCCCCTGATGGCATCAAGTTCAACGCGGTGATATCAGGCGCGTGCTGGCTGAGCGTCGATGGCGTCCCCGAAGCTGTCCGCCTCGAGGAAAGCGACTGCTTTCTGCTGACGAGCCGCCGAGCCTTTCGTCTCGCCAGCGATCCGACTCTCGAAGCGATCCCGTCCGACGCGATCTATTCGATCGCCCGCGATGGGATTGCGACTTGCGGCGGCGGCGGCGATTTCTTCCTGATCGGCAGCCGTTTTTCCTTTTCGGGGGGAAATTCGGACATCCTTCTCGGAATCCTGCCGCCGATCGTCCATGTGAAGAAGGATTCCGATCACGCCGCCGTGCTGCGCTGGTGTCTCGATCGGATGACGCGCGAATTGCGTGACCAGCAGCCGGGTGGCTTTCTGATGGCGGAGCATTTTGCTCATGTCATGCTCATGCAGGTATTGCGCCTCCATATCGCATCGCCGAATGCGCGCGGCGTCGGCTGGCTTTTCGCGCTTACCGACCGGCGGATCGGTGCGGCTATCGGTGCGGTGCACGCCGATCCGGCCCGCAAGTGGACCTTGCAGTCGCTGGCTGAACGGGCCTCGATGTCCCGGTCGAGTTTTGCTCTCCACTTCAAGGAAAAGGTCGGGCTTGCCCCGATGGACTATTTGACGCGCTGGCGCATGCTTCTCGCAGGTGACCGATTGACGAACTCGGCCGAAGCAATCGCCGGTGTTGCCCTGTCGCTCGGCTATGAATCCGAAAGCGCATTCAGCACTGCTTTCAAGAGAGTGATGGGATGCTCGCCGCGGCAATATGGTCGCGCTCAACCGCCCGGGGCCATGCGAGATAGTCTCGGCGCTCAGTGAAACCTTGATTGGTGCAGGCATCAGCGTTGGCCTGCCGAAATTCCGTCCGATACGGCCTTGCACCCGCCGTTCATTCTCTTACCTATTCAAGGAAGAATGCTCCGGCGCCCATCGGGATGAAAGCATGAATATCGATCCGATTCTGCGGTCAGTCGTGGCCGTCCGTTCCTCCATTCCGGAAGATGCCTTTACAGCGCAGACGCTGGGCACTGTCCGGGAGGGCAGCGGCGTGGTCATTCGCGACAACGGGCTGGTGCTGACCATCGGTTATCTCATCACCGAGGCTGAAGAAGTATGGCTCACGACCCATGACGGGCGCGTCGTTCCCGCGCATGCGCTTGCCTACGATCAGGAGAGCGGCTTCGGCCTGGTGCAGGCGCTTGGCCCGCTGAATGCGCCGGCGGTGGATCTCGGCGACGCGGCCACGGCCAAGCCCGGCGATCCCGTCGTGCTCGCCGATGGGATCGGAGAATTCGTCCAGGCAAACATCGTCGCCCGGCAGGAATTCGCCGGCTACTGGGAATATCTGCTGGACGAGGCGATTTTCACCGCACCGGCCCATCCCTCATGGGGCGGCGCAGCCCTGATCGGTTCGGACGGCAAACTTCTCGGCATCGGTTCGCTTCGCCTGCAGATGAGCCAGGGCGACGAGGTCGCCGATATCAACATGGTCGTGCCGATCGACCTTTTACCGCCGATCCTCGACGATCTGTTGAACCGGGGCCAGGTCAACAAGCCGCCGCGGCCCTGGCTCGGTGCCTTCTCCGCCGAGAGCAATGGCGGCGTGGTGGTGATGAGCGTGGCCGAAGGCGGTCCGGCCGCCCAGGCGGGCCTGCGGCAGGGCGATATCATCTCGGAGATCCGCGACGAGGAGGTCGACGGCCTGGCCGATTTCTACCGCAAGCTATGGAGCAGCGGTCCCGCCGGCGCCGAGATCCCCATGCGGGTCCTCAGGAACGGCCGGGAAGCCTGGCTGCGCATCAAGTCCGCCGACCGCAACAGCTTTCTCAAGAAGCCTCAGTTGCAATAGGGGCGCGCCGGCGCCCCAAAACGCCGATTACATCCACCTCAAAGATTTTCCCGCGTGATCGTCAGGAAGCGCACTGGCTCGGTGCTGACTTCCACCTCGATGAGACCAAGCCTGTTCAGGGCAAGGTCTATCGAACGCCTCGCCTGGACCTCCGGCGCCTGATCGAGCACGATCGACATGATACCGCGACGGAGATAGTCCTGCGTCTGCCCGGTCAATTCGTGGCCGACCCAGAAGGGCCGCCCGGCCTTGTTGGCCGCGAGCACCCTGGCAACGCCCTTGTTGTCGCCGCCGGCGCTATAGACGCCGATGATGCCGGGCTCCCGCCTCAGCGCCGCTTGCAGCAGTTCGATGGCATTGTGCTCGTCGTCGAGATCGAACATGACTTCGGTGAAACGATGCTCGTTTGAAGCATGGTCCGAGAGATAGGCGGAGAAGCCGCGGATCCGCTCCTTATGGTTCTCATAGGCGCCGCTATGGCAGAGAGCGACGAAGGAGCCGGGGCGCTGCGCCAGCATGCCCGACATGTAATGGGCGGCGGTGCGGCCGGCGGCGTAATTGTCGATACCGACATAGGGCAGTTCGGGGGCCGGACGGGTCATGATCTGGACGACGGGAATGCCGAGACCGGCCGCCTTCCGCACGCTGGTGACGACATCGGCATGGTCGGGCGCGACCACGATCAGCGCCGAGCGGCGGGCCGTCGGGTTGGCGATATAGCGGGCAAATTGCGCCGGCTCGTTCTCGCGCACGAAGGTGCGGTGAACGACGATGCTGTCGTCGAGCGAGGCGGCGATGCGCTCGAACGCCCGGTTCAGGCGCGAATAGAAGCTGGTCTCCGGGCGAACCAGGATCACCTCGATCCGGATCAGGCCGCGATGGGCGACCGGCAGGCTTTGCCGGTATTCAAGCCGTCTTGCCGCGAGAAACACCTTCTCCACCGTCTCCGGCCGTACGCCGCCGCGATTATTGAGGACGCGCTCCACCGTCGCGGTACCGACGCCGGCTTCCCGGGCCACATCCTTCAAAGTCACCTTCGTCACAGGCTTATTCACTCCCAAAGCTGACATAGCAGAGCATCGGCGCTTCGCACGGTCAATGATCAAATTTGATCATCGAAGCATTGGAATATCGAGGCGCCGCGGCAGTATCGTGGCGGCAATCCGGGAGGAGCACCGGAAGCGTGAAACGAGATCAAGGAGCGTCCGCCGGCGATGGCTGGGGATGACGGAGGAACCAGATGAAGATCGCACTCGACCCGCATATGCACCGTCACCTCAACCTCAACGACCTCTGCCGCAAGGCGGCGGAGCTCGGCTATGAGCATATCGAGCTTTCGCCGCGTGACGATTTCCTGCCCTGGTGGGTGCGCCCGCGGGCACACAAGGAACGCATCGCCGAATTCAAGGCGGCGCTGAAGGATCATGGCGTCCAGCTCGCCTCGCTGCTGCCGATGTATCGCTGGGCGAGCCCGCATGAGGATGAGCGGCAGGCGGCGGTGCGCTACTGGAAGGAAGCGATCGAAATCGCGGCCGAAATGGGCTGCGATACGATGAACTCGGAATTCGGCCGCGGCCCGTCGCCGGATCGCAGCCACCGCTCCAACTGCTGCGGCGGCATGCACACCCACGAGCACAGCGAGGCAGCCTGGTGGCGCTCGATGGAAGAGCTCGTTCCGGTGTTCGAGCGCGAGGGTGTCACGCTCAACATGGAGCCGCATCCGGAAGACTGGTGCGAAACGCTGCATCCGGCGATCGACATGCTGAAGACCATCGGCTCGAAGAACGTCAAGTTCCTCTATTGCGCGCCGCATACTTTCTATTTCGGTGACGACATGGCGCGGATGATCCGCGATGCAGGCCCGCTGATCGCCCATGTGCATGTGGCCGATACCTATAATCACAAGGCGTCGTCAGGGCTGCGCTACATCATCAACCCGCCGGGCGCCAAGGTCACGATCCATCAGCACATGGATATGTACCAGGGCGAGATCAACTGGGATGTGTTCTTCTCCTCGCTCGCCGCAGTCGGCTTCGATGGCATCATCACCGCTTGCGTCTTCGGCTGGGAAGACCGCGCCGATGAATCCGGCCGCTTCATGCGCGCCGAAATCCAGAAATATGTCGACAAATACTGGCCCTGGAAACGCGGCTGACCCTCGACATCACCACTATCAGGAACAGAACCGTGACCATCACGATTACGACGGCCCCCTGCTGCTGGGGCGTTGATGACGTCAACAATCCAAACCTTCCCGCCTGGGAGCGCGTCTTCGACGAGGCCGCCGCCGCCGGCTATGGCGGCCTTGAGCTCGGGCCCTACGGCTACGTGCCGCTCGATGATGCGCTGGTCGCCAAGGCCCTTGCCGAACGCAATCTGTTCATCGTCGCCGGCACGATCTTCGACGATCTGGTCTGCGCCGACAATCGGGAGACATTGCTGCGGCAGACCGACGAAATCTGTGCCGTGATCACCCGGCTGCCGCAGCCGGAACAGGTGGCGGGCCAGCGGTTCGGGACGCCCTATCTCACGGTCATGGACTGGGGCCATGACGAGCGAGACTATGCCGCCGGCCATTCCGATCGTGCGCCGCGCCTCGACGACAAGGCCTGGGCCGGGATGATCGCCAATATCACGGCGATCGCCGAACTTGCTCAGCGCAAATACGGCGTTCGCGCCGTCATCCATCCGCATGCGGGCGGCTATATCGAATTCGCCGACGAGATCGAGCGGGTGGCGAACGACATTCCGCAGGCAGTCGCCGGCTTCTGCCTTGACACCGGCCATACTTATTATGCCGGCATGGACCCGGTGGAGACGCTGCGCCGCTATGCCGACCGGCTCGACTACGTCCATTTCAAGGATATCGACCAGGCCGTCCTCGACCGCGTGCTCGGTGAAAGGATCCGCTTCTTCGAGGCCTGTGGACAGGGCGTGATGTGCCCGATCGGCGGCGGCGTCATCGACTACCCCGCCGTCAAGCGGACGCTCGAGGAGATCGGTTATCACGGCTTCATCACCGTCGAGCAGGAGCGCGATCCGAGGAATGTCGCCCGCAGCCTCGACGATGTGAAGCAAAGCCGCGATTACCTCAGGTCCGTTGGTTTTTAGGGAAAACACTATGACGAATGACAGGCGAAAGCCGATCCGCTGGGGCATGGTCGGCGGCGGCAAAGGCAGCCAGATCGGCTATATTCATCGCTCGGCGGCGCATCGCGACGACGTCTTTGCCCTTGCGGCGGGCGCCTTCGATATCGATCCCGAGCGCGGTCACGCCTTCGGTCTCGATCTCGGGCTCGACGCAGCCCGCAGCTACCCGGACTATGCAGCGATGTTTGCCGCCGAAGCCGCACGCGCCGACGGTATCGAGGCGGTGTCGATCGCAACACCCAACAATACTCATTTCGCGATCTGCAAGGCAGCTCTCGAACATGATCTGCATGTGATCTGCGAAAAGCCGCTCTGCTTTACCATCGCCGAAGCCGAGGAGTTGAAGGCGCTTTCAAAAGCGCGCGGCCGGATCGTCGGCGTGACCTATGGCTATGCCGGCCATCAGATGATCGAGCAGGCGCGCGCCATGGTCAGGAATGGCGATCTCGGTGAGATCCGCATCGTCAACCTGCAATTTGCGCACGGCTTCCACAGTGCCGCGGTGGAGGAGCAGAACCCGTCGACGCGCTGGCGTGTCGATCCGAAATTCGCGGGCCCCAGCTATGTCCTCGGCGACGTCGGAACCCATCCGCTCTACATTGCCAAGGTCATTCTGCCGCACCTCAAGATCAACCGCCTCCTCTGCACCCGCCAGAGCTTCGTCAAAAGCCGCGCGCCGCTGGAGGACAATGCGGTGACCCTGATGGAATACGACAATGGCGCGATCGCCACCATCTGGTCGAGCGCCGTCAATGCCGGCTCCATGCACGGCCAGAAGATCCGCATCGTCGGCTCGAAGGCCAGCATCGAATGGTGGGATGAGCGGCCGAACCAACTCTCCTACGAAATCCAGGGGGAACCCGCCCGCATTCTCGAGCGCGGCATGGACTATCTCTATCCCGAGGCCAGGATCGACGACCGCATCGGCGGCGGCCATCCGGAAGGCCTTTTCGAAGCCTGGGCGAACCTCTACCGTCGCTTCGGCTTTGCCATCAACAGAGCGCGCGGCCTCGCGCCGGCGGGCATTGAGGATCTGGTCTTTCCCGATGTCGATGCCGGGCTGGAAGGGGTGCGCTGGGTGGAAAACTGCGTGCGGTCCGCCGACGCCGGCGGGGTCTGGCTGGATTATCGCTAGGCCGTCAACCGCGGTGTGACGCTATGCTCAGATAAGCCGGTCGTCATCTTCCGCCGCCTGCGGCGCGCGGCGACGTGTGCTGTCGTTGGCGGCTTTTTTCTGCCCGTCGGCTGATGCCTCAGGGACTTTCTTGAGGCTTTCGCCGCCGGCGTCGTCTGCGGCTGGCTGCGGGTCGCTCTTTTTTTCAAAGCGGATCATGGGTCATTTCCTGCTTCAACAGTGGGAGCGCTCCGCAGATATATCGGAGCGCTCTGGAAGAACGGTGTCAGACGGCAAGCGCAGTGGCGCAGCCTTGAACACTTCGGCTGTCGGACGAGGTCTGCCCAGGCATGGTTGCCCAGCCGCCCGCCTCGACAAACTGACGCTGCTTGTAGCCATCGTTAAGCGCTTTGAACTCGATCAGTTTAGCGCTCGCATCCGGCGCCGCCTTGAAGCGCTCGACGCAAATGGCCGACGCCAATTCTCCGCGTGCGGTGTCGCCGGCGGCGGCTGCCGCTTTGCTTGACGTGCCGCCTGTGACCCAGCCTCCCCAGCTGAAGCCGATGATCATCGTGGCGATCGCCGTGACGACGCAGGCCCAGACGAGAAGCGTCTTGGATGGCTGGTAATTGTCGAAACGCTGGGTAATCGATGTCTTGCTGCTGCTCTGCACGGACATTGGAATTCTCCCTGTCTACTGTTCGGGTTGCGCCGTCCGGCGACGCCGGACCGGTTCAGGCTGGCCTCAGTATCCCATATCGCCCATGCCGCCATTTCCGGCTGCCGGGGCAGAGTCTCTTGCGGGAATGTCGGCGATCATCACCTCGGCGGTGATCAGAAGCGCCGCAATCGAGCCGGCGTCCTGCAGAGCGGTGCGTACGACCTTGGCCGGATCGACGATGCCGGCCTCGATCATATCAACATAGGTCTCCGTCTGTGCGTCGAAGCCCTGATTGTGATCATTGCTGCCGGCGAGTTTTCCGACGACGATGGAGCCTTCGAACCCGGCATTGTCGGCGATCTGCCGGATCGGGGCTTCAAGCGCCCTGAGCACGATCGAGATGCCGGCCGTCACGTCGGCGTTGTCGCCGGTCAAACCCGTCAGCGCCGACTTCGCGCGCAACAGTGCCACGCCGCCGCCCGGCACGATGCCCTCTTCGACCGCCGCACGGGTCGCGTTCAGCGCGTCGTCGATGCGGTCCTTCTTTTCCTTGACCTCCGTCTCGGTCGCACCGCCGACACGGATGACTGCGACGCCGCCGGCCAGTTTCGCCAGGCGTTCCTGCAGCTTTTCCTTGTCGTAGGCGGAGGTGGTCTCCTCGATCTGCGCCTTGATCTGCTGGATGCGCGCCTGGATGGCGGCTTTCTCGCCGGAACCGTCGATGATCGTGGTGCTCTCCTTCTCGATCAGCACGCGCTTGGCGCGGCCGAGCATATCGAGCGTGACGTTTTCGAGCTTGATGCCGAGATCCTCGGAAATCATCTGGCCTGATGTCAGCACGGCAATATCTTCCAGCATGGCCTTGCGGCGGTCGCCGAAGCCCGGCGCCTTGACGGCCGCGACCTTCAGGCCGCCGCGCAGCTTGTTGACGACCAGCGTCGCCAACGCCTCGCCTTCGACATCCTCGGAGATGAGCAGAAGCGGTTTACCGGTCTGCACGACGGCTTCCAGGATTGGCAGCATCGCCTGCAGGCTGCCGAGTTTCTTCTCGTGCAGGAGGATATAGGGTTCCTCCAGTTCCACGCGCATCTTCTCGGCATTGGTAACGAAATAGGGTGAGAGGTAGCCACGGTCGAACTGCATGCCCTCGACGACGTCGAGTTCGGTCTCGGCGGTGCGCGCCTCCTCAACGGTGATGACGCCCTCATTGCCGACCTTGTCCATCGCCTTGGCGATCATCTCGCCGACGCTGACGTCGCCATTGGCGGCAATGGTGCCGACCTGGGCGATCTCGCCTGACGATTTGACCTTCCTCGCCCGCGCCTGGATCTCCTTGACCACCGCAACGACGCCGAGATCGATGCCGCGCCTGAGATCCATGGGATTCATGCCGGCAGCGACGAGCTTTGCGCCTTCACGAAAGATGGAGGCCGCAAGCACCGTCGCCGTCGTCGTGCCGTCGCCGGCAAGATCATTGGTCTTCGACGCTACCTCACGCACCATTTGCGCGCCCATGTTCTCGAACTTGTCGGCGAGCTCGACTTCCTTGGCGACAGTGACGCCGTCCTTGGTGATGCGCGGTGCGCCATAGGCCTTGTCGATGACGACGTTGCGGCCCTTGGGGCCAAGCGTGACCTTGACGGCGTTGTTGAGCAATTCGACGCCGCGCAGCAGGCGATCGCGCGCATCGGTGGAGAATCTGATTTCCTTGGCAGACATGATATTGGTCCAGTTCGGTCTTGAGATACGGATCGGAATGCGATCGATCAGGCGGCCTTTTGAGAGGCCACTCCGATCTTTTCGACGATGCCCATGATGTCGGTCTCCTTCATGATCAGAAGGATCTCGCCCTCGATCGTGACCTCTGCCCCCGACCATTTTCCGAACAGAATGCGATCACCGACCTTAACGTCGAGCGGGATCAGATTACCGTTGCTGTCGCGCAGGCCCGGGCCGACTGCGACCACGTCGCCTTCCTGCGGCTTTTCCTTGGCGGCGTCTGGAATGATGATCCCGCCCTTGGATTTGACATCGCCTTCCGCACGTCGAATGACGACGCGGTCGTGAAGTGAACGGAATTTCATAGAGGTCTTTCTGCTGCCGGCGCGTATGGCGGCTGCAACACATAAATAGCACCCGTGGCACTCCATTGATAGGAGTGCCAAGAAATATTATTCACGCATGAAAAATCAGGAAATCATTTCGGCGGGATGTTTTGTAATAATTAGGAATTGAATAGAATTTCTTGAGCCATCACGCTCTATTTTATTTACGTGACCACGGAGTTAATTTGGCGTTTTTTATAGATAAATCCGAATTTATCTTGATTTAAACGTAATCCAGGCGTAACGATAAGCCTCGTCGATTTGGCCGACTTGGCTTCGCGGTGTCAGAGACCTACGACCCGCCATACACCACCGAATTCTCGATAGCGAATATATGACGTCGTTCCGGCGTGCATTTCGCGTATTCGATCCGGAATGAGCTTGGCGCTGACCGCGGATGTACCGGCAGCGTCGAGTTCGTCCGGTTCGGATCTCAACGATACAGGAAATGCATCGGTGTTTCCTGCGGAGGCTTCAGTCATGACAAGTCGCACCACACAAACCGTCGTCCACTTTTCATCTCCTTTCCGCCTGCCAGGTTTCGACAGAGCACAGCCAGCCGGGGAATATCGCGTCGACTATGACGAGGAATTGATCGATGGCGTTTCCAGGCTTGCCTGGCGACGGATCGGCGCCTTCATCCACCTGCCGGCGATCGCCGCACAGAGTTCGACACTGCAGATGATGCCTATCCATCCGTCAGATCTCGAAACCGCGCTCGAAAAGGACCACAAACCGTCATGACCGCTACGCGCACCCCGCAACGCAATGGACGTTCGGTCCGACGCGAGCCAGCAACACATATCTTCAAGGTTGGGCAGACCGTCCGGTTGAAGGACGGGTTCCTGATCGTGCCTTCCAAGCTCCCCGACACATACCGCATTACCGCCACGCTGCCTCCGAGAGGCAATCTGCTGCAATACCGCATTCGCAGCGACGACGAACGTCACGAGCGGGTCACGACGGAAGACAGCCTGGAGCCGGTAAACCTATCGCCCGGCAGCGGCGCAACACTGATCGAGACAACGTTTGGCCACGGCCCGAATGACGGAAGGTTGACATCGTGAACAGCCATGAAGACGAAGGAAGACCGAACGCCTTTGCTGTCGGCAACAACAAGGGCGGCGCGGCCGGCCACTACGCCATGGACATTGGACGCGACCGCCGGGTCGAACCCGCCCGTTCGTGGACCGTCTACCACGCGAGCGTTCCGACGCACGCGGACCATGCCGTGACCGGCGCGAGCCGTTCGCAGGCCGGGAGAGACATGTTGTCCTTCAATCTTCTCAACATCGGATACCGGAAGGAATGGCTCAGGCTATCCGACGCTGCGCAGATCGCTCGTGACACCCCGCCGGCTCATCCGTGGCGCTAGGATCCGGACCCTACTCCGCCCTCCCCTAAATCACGTGACAGCGTCGCAGGGCTTGCGCTGAACAGCGGTAATTCGGCGCGCCGATTTCTTTGCCAGGACGCTCGAGCGGATCGCCAGCATTTTTGAACGACGCCCTTTCGTTGACTTCGGATCGCGGTTGAAAGATGTTGGCGTCGTGCCATCTTGAGGGATGAGCCGTCCTTCGGAGACCAAGGGAAGTCAGGGAGTTTGCGTCCATGTTCGATCATGTCTCCATCGGCGTAAAGGACATCGAAAGAGCCCGCCGTTTCTACGACGCGGCGCTGGCGCCGCTCGGATATGAGCGGCTGTCCAATTCCGACGCGATGATCGGCTACGGCCCGGAAAGGGTCGGCCTCTGGGTGATGCAGGTCGAACACCCCGTTGTTGCCGATCTGCGATCCGGGCTGCATTTCTGCTTCGTCGCCCCGAACGAGGCTGCGGTCGATGCCTTTCACGCGGCGGCCGTCGCCTCCGGCGGCACGGATAATGGCGAACCGGGGATCCGGCCGGATTACGGACAATTCTATTACGCCGCCTTCATCATCGACCCGGACGGCTACCGGCTCGAAGCCTATTTTCATAAAGGCGAGCTGTAACAGGCCGACTGACCGTCAGAAAACCGCGCACTTTCCCTTATAGGCTGATTTCAATAAGCCGATCCCGAGGGGTCGTTCAGATTATGGCGCTCGGATCCCTCGAGCGGCGGATTGAAGACGCTGACGAGGATCATATCCTGGTCACGGCCGCCGCGCAGCAGATGCCTGTCATGCTTGTCGAGCACATAGATATCGCCTTGACGGATCGGAAAGACGGTGCCGTCCATATCCTCCACCTCGCCCTCGCCGGCGATGCAATAGCAGGCTTCGAGATGCTGGCGGTATTCGAGAAGCGAAACGGTGTTGGCGCGCACGATCGTATGACAAACGGTAAAACCCATCCCGTCCTTTTCCGTCAGCAAACGGTGGCTCGTCCCATTGCCCCATTCCACAAAATAGTCGGTTGCTTCGACATCCTTCAGGCTGCGCACGTACATTCCGCTCTCCTGGTGTAAGAAAATTTGACACGTCAGCGATACTGTTCAGATCCGCTTCCTTCAGCCATACTGGTGATCTCCATATTCAGACAAATGATGATTTCTATCGGATAGCTGAGGAAAACTTACAGATGACACTTCCATTCGGCGCATTGAGAGCCTTCGAAGCGGCAGCGCGTCTTTCAAGTTTCTCACGCGCCGGCGACGAATTGCGCGTCACGCATGCCGCGATCAGCCATCAGATCCGTCATTTGGAGGAATGGTTCGGACGTGCCTTGTTTCTGCGTGAAAAACGCGGCGTGCGGCTCGCACCCGAGGCCAAAAGCTTTGCCGAAACCCTATCGAGCAGTCTTGAAAGAATTTCCGCAGAAGCGGAATTATTGAAGCTCAGGACGAGATCCGAGATCACCGTCGGCTGCATCCCGTCCATCGCGACGCGATGGCTGATACCATCGCTCAGCGATTTCCTGGCGAAGCATCCGGATGTCACAATAAAGGTGGTCTACGCCATGGCCGAACAGCGTCTGCGTGAAACCGGCTGCGATGTACTGATTACGCTTGGCGCCGACACCTTCGAAGGCGTCGTTTGCCACCAGCTTTTCTCCCGCGCCACTCAACCTGTCGCCAGTCCGCGCTATCTTGAAAGAAAGGGCAGCATCGACCACGCGACACAGATCGCAACGGCAGACCTGCTCCACGACGAGACCACAGCGCATTGGGCGCAGTGGCTCGACAAGGCGGGCGTGCCGTTGACGCCAACGCTAAGGGGGCCGGTGTTTCAAGACTTCAATTTGCTCGCAACCGCCGCCATTGCCGGTCATGGCGTGGCACTTTGCCCGGTCGAGTTATGCCGCCGCGAAATCGAGAATGGCGACCTGATCGTGCTCTCGGACATCGCGATTCTCGCATAGGAGAGCTATTTTCTGATCTGCAGGGCTTCCCCCCAAAAATCAATTTCAGCCTTCTGTACGTGGTTCAAATCGGTCATTGAATAGACGGCGGCCGGGGCGACAATCTCGATGCAATCACCCCTGAGTCAAGCCGCAGCTCTCGATATCGATACGCGGCAGCCGGAGGCTTCGAGCGCCACGCTGGCGACGTCAAGGAACAGGCCGCGGAACCAGCGCGCCCGGCCGTCCGCCTGGTCGACGCGGCGATAGAGCATGGTCACGGGATCGGCCGGCAGGGAAAGCGGCGGCTGGCAGATCGTCAGCCCATGCAATTGCGCCATGCAGCGACCGATCGATTCTGGCACCGTGGCGATGGCCGGCATGGCCCTGAGCGCCGTCGGCAAGGCGGAAAAACGCGGCACCGTCGCCACCACCTGCCTGACGTGGCCAGTGCGGCTCAGCGCGCTATCGATGCTGGTCGCGGCATTGCCTTCGAACGAAACGGTGACATGGGCGACATTGGCGAAATCCTTGAGGCTCAACGGCGCCTTCAGCCGGAGCTGGGCTTCATCGTAGATGCAGATCGAGGCCTGATCGAACAGCGGCGCGCGGATGTGCCAGGAGGCCGGCTCTTCGTGCACCGAGACGCTGAAGTCGAAGACGCCCTCGTCCAGCCGGCGCGCGGCATCGCGTTTGTCGGAAGCGATGCCGATCAGCCGGGCGCCGGGTGAGAGCTGGAGAAGACGGGCGGCAAGCGGGCCGAAGAAGGCCGATTCAAGATTGTCGCACATGCCGATGCGGAACTCGCCCTGCCAGCTGGCCGGATCGAATTCGGCCTGCGGGCGGATGGCACGCTCGATGCCCGACAGCGCATCCTCGATCGCCGGGGCGATGGAAAGGGCCCGCGGCGTCGGCTGCAGGCCGCGGCCGACGCGCACGAACAATTCGTCATCCAGTGCCTCGCGCAGGCGCCGCAAAGCGGCCGAAAGACCGGGCTGGCCAAGCAGCAGCCGCTCTGCGGCGCGGCTGACATTGCGCTCCTGCATCAGCACCGAAAAGGCCAGCAGCAGATTGAGGTCGATCTTGCGAAGAGTGGCATCATTCATCATCACCAGTAATACCTGGCATGGCTACTATCAATTTGCAATAGGAAAGGAAGCTGTACATTTTCTCGTTCCCTGCCGCCCGGCAACCTCCCCCGATGAGGCGGCAGCAAAGAAGGAACGATTTCGATGACTCTTTCCAAATCGCGAAACGGGGCAGGGCTGGCATTGCTGCTGCTCTGCGCCGCCAATTTTCTCGACGCCATGGATGTCTCCACCATCGGCGTCGCGCTGCCTGCCATCCAGGCCGAACTCGGCATGGAGGCGACCTCGCTGCAGTGGGCCGTCAGCGCCTATGTGCTCGGCTATGGCGGCTTCCTGCTGCTCGGCGGCCGGGTCGCCGACGTCTTCGGCCATCGCCGCGTCTTCCTCTGGTCGCTGGCAATTTTTGCCACCGCCAGCATCGCCGGCGGCTTCGTCGACAGCGGCCCGACACTGATCGCCGCCCGGTTGATCAAGGGCATTGCCGCCGCCTTCACCGCGCCGGCCGCCCTGGCGCTGCTGCTCTCCGTCTTCGGCGAGGGAACGGCGCGGGCAAAAGCGCTCGGCGTCTTCTCCTCCACCGGCGCCGCCGGCTTCGTGCTCGGCATGGTGATCGGCGGTGCTGCGACGATCTTCAGCTGGCGGGCGACGCTCGTCATGGGCGCGCCGGTCGCCATCCTGACGCTCCTTCTTGCGCCGCTGGTGCTGCCGGCCGACCCGAAAAGAACCGGACCGCGGCCGGCCTTCGACTGGGCCGGCGCGCTGACCATCACACCCGGGCTCTTGCTCTTCGTCTTCGGGATCACCAACGCTGCGGCAGCGGGCTGGCAGGCCTTCCCGACCTGGGGCTCGCTCATCGCGTCGCTGGTGCTGATCCTGCTCTTCCTCGCGGTCGAAGCGCGCCATGCCGATCCGATGGTGCCGCTCGGCATGTTCCGTCGGGCCAAGCTTCGGCATGCCAATGCGATTGCCGCCCTCTTCCAGGGCGCCTATGTCGGCTTCCAGTTCCTGGCGACGCTCTACTATCAGAACGCCATAGGCTGGTCGGCCTTCACCACCGGCTTCTGCTTTGCGCTTGGCGGCGTCTTCGTGATGTTCCTGGCGCCACGTTTTGCCACACTCGCGCAAAATCGCGGCGCCACCGGGCTGATGGCGGTGGGTGTCGGCCTGCAAGCCTTCAGCTACATCTTCTGGGTGACCGCGCTCGGACATGTCGACCCGATCCTGCTCGTTCTGTTCTCGCAGATCCCGCTCGGCCTCGGTTACGCCCTGACCTACCCCTCGGTGCAGGTCGCGGCCCTTTCCGATGTGGAGGACGACAAGGCTGGACTCGCCTCGGGACTGCTCTTTGCCTCCTTCCAGATCGGCGGCGGCATCGTGCTTGCGGCCGCCTCGGCGGTCTTCGGCGCCGCGCCGCATTTCGGCTGGGACCCTTATGTCGCCGGCATCGCCTTCGTGGCGTTGCTTGCCATCGCCATCACCCTGCTTGCAGCCGCCGGTCCGCGGACATCGGCCGCCCGGAGACCCAGCTATCAGGCGGCGGAATAACCATCTCGGCCCGCACCCTGACCGGTGCGGGCTGCCTATCAACCGGTGCGATATCCGCAGCAAGATTCCCGTTGCGTTGCCTCAGCGAAAGGCGCATGGTCCCGCCTTCGGCAGCCATCGCACGGGCGCTGCCGACTGAGGGTTTTTATACCCTCGCCCCGACGAAAGGAGGACCGATGTCTTCCACCTCAGAAAAGCCGCATCTGACCTCGTCCGATCTCGACATGCTTCAGGGCGTGCTCGACGACGCCGGCTACGACGCCAGAATCCTGATCGATGACGAACGGGTTTTCAACGTCGCGGCCATCCTGCTGATCAGGCTGTTCCAAGAGGGCGTCACCTCGCCGGCCATGCTCTCACGGGCGCTCGAACACCATTTCGGCAAGCCGAAGGCCCCGCCGAAAGTGGTAACTCCTGTCTGTAACCGATATGCGATACAGGGATTGCCCCGCGAAAGACGTGCCGCCGGCTAGCCAGCCGCCCGGCTCCGAAGGATTATTGTGCGGAAAACCCTCTTGCTTTGTATCTCAGTCGCAGCGGCCGCCTATTTCGGATGGGTGCAATTCGGAGCTTACCAGCAACGGCAGCAGGACAAGGATCTTGCAGACATCGACAAGGAGCGCCGGGTGGCGCTCCTTGAGATCGACGGCTGCCAGGCGAAAGTGGATCTGCTTCTGTCGATGACCGACCGCCTTCTCAAGGCCGGCGGCATGCGGGTGCCACTCGATATCGGGCGGGATATCGAACTCTGTTTGGCTCGCGGCATCATGTCGGCATCAGGCCTGGCCGAGATGGAAAGAACGAAGCTGATCCGGCTGTTTCCATTAAATGAATAAGCCCTGTGGAAATATGGCTTTCCTGCGGCGATGGCCTTAATGGCACCTCAATTTTATTCTATGAAGAGGGCTCGCTGATTTGGCCGATGCGGCATTTGCGGTGACCGGTTTTCCGGCCCCGCCATTTTCCCGATCGCGAAAGCATGGTGACGTCCCGTCTCAACGTCGGGTTTGGCTTTCGGTGACCTCTCCGGTCATCCGCCTCCAGACTGCGATGCGGTTTCAGCAGGCATCATTTTCATTCCATCCCTGCGGCCCGGTGTTGTCGGGTTGCCCCTCATGACGATCCCGCGATCTCCAGTCGCGACCGACAAGCGGGGCGAATACCACGCAGGCCGCGGTTTTTAATGTCGATCCAAAGGGAGACTCATCCATGGCAAAAGGACAGGTAAGAAGCAATCGCGAGGTCCGGAAGCCAAAAAAGGACAAGCAAGCTGCGAAAGTGGAAAGCACATTCGCCAACCAGATGAAGACGGCGACCAAAGCCGCCCCGCAGGGCAGTGCTCCAAAAAAATAGGGGCTCGTCTCGAGCCCTGGACGGGGCTCTCATCATCGATGGCGCATAACAGCGCAAATCAAGACCGATTTGCGGAAGGATTATGCGCAGATTCAAAGTCACAGCGTGCCCTTTCGGGCACGCCGCGCTCTGGCGTGACGGGATCACGCATGAACGTGTTTTAAAGAAAACGGAAGGTGCCACACAAAATGACCCCTCTTCATACCATGTACCGCTTCGACTATCCGCTATTCCTCATTCGCTCAGCCGTGGTGATTGCACTCGGCTTTTCGACTGTCGCTGCCTTTCACGGCGCTATTCTGTGATCGAATCTGCGCGCCGCAGCGAGTGCGAGGAAATCCGGGTTGCCCCTTCGGGCGAGCCTGACGAAAACCCGAAGCGATCCGAAGATCAAACCGCCCTTTTCACCGAGAAGGGCTGGTTGAAGATCCTTGCCCAATATCGCCAGCCACGGGCCGGACGCAGCGCCTTCGAGCTTGCCGTCACGGTCGTCCCCTTCGCGCTGTTCTGGGCCGCCGCATGGGCGGCGGTTCATTACAGCTTCTGGCCAGGTCTCATCCTCGTCGTTCCCGCCGCCGCTTTCCTGCTCCGGCTGTTCATGATCCAGCATGATTGCGGCCACGGCTCGTTTTTCGCCCGTCGCGGCGTCGACGACTGGGTTGGACGCACGATCGGCATCCTGACGTTGACGCCTTACGACTATTGGCGCCGGGCGCACGCAGAACACCACGCCTCGGCCGGGAACCTGGACGAGCGCGGCGTTGGCGACATCGAGACGCTGACGATTGCCGAATACAACGCGCTGTCGCGCTGGGGCCGGATCGGCTACCGGCTCTACCGGCACCCGATCGTGATGTTCGGCATTGGACCGGCATGGCTGTTTCTCATCAAGCAGCGCCTGCCTTTCGGCATGATGCGCTCCGGCGCCCTGCCCTGGATCTCGACCATGGCGACCAATCTTGCCATCGCAGCAGCCGCCGCACTGCTGATCTGGGCAGTCGGGATCGTCCCCTTTCTGCTGGTGCATCTGCCGATCGTGCTTCTGGCCGGCGCTGCCGGCGTCTGGCTGTTCTACGTCCAGCACCAGTTCGAGGAAACACATTGGTCGAAGAAGCCGGACTGGCAGTTCCAGCATGCGGCCCTGCACGGTGCCTCGCATTACGACCTGCCGCCGGTGCTGCGCTGGATCACCGGCAATATCGGCATCCACCACGTGCATCATCTGTCGAGCCGGGTGCCCTACTACCGGCTGCCGGAGGTGCTGCGAGACCATCCTGAGCTTGCCGATATCGGCCGCATCACGCTGATGGACAGTCTGCGCTGCGTCAAACTGGTGCTGTGGGACGAACAGGCGAAGCGGCTGGTGTCGTTTCGCGACGCAGCCCGGCTCGCCGCAGCAAGATAACCGGCGGGCTCTGAGCGGTTCCGGTTTTGAAGCGTAGACCGCTCTGACCTTTTGTTTATACGAAAATCCAGGGAAACCGGTTGACGGTTTCCCTGGAATCGGTCGGGCTTTTGCGGACGCAAAACCCCGCGCAGTTTCGCTTTAGCGATAACCCGTCACATCCGCCGGTCTGCCCGGCTCCTGCACTTCCACCAGGTAGCGCCAGCAATCCGGCCGCGAACCGTCGATGTCGTCGAAGCCGTAGGTCTTCGCCACGCCGCCACTCGATAGCGACTGGCCGTTCCAGCGGCCGCGGTCGGGATCGGCGGCAATCGCCGCAACGGCGCGGCCGAGGAAACGCGGGGTTTCGGAAATGGCGAAATGCGGCTGTATCTTCGTCGCATCGCGCCAGTTCTCCTCGCGCACACCGTAGGCATCCAGCATCATTTCGGAGCGCAGCCAGCCGGGTGTGATCGACACGGCGGTGGCGCCGTGTTTCGCCAGATCCTGCGCATGCGCCCAGGCCATGCGGGTGACGCCTGTCTTGACGAGATCGTAGAAGGGCGAAAGCCGGTAATGCGTGGCGTTGTATTCGGCCGTTCCGTCGGTTACTTCCACCAGCAGTCCACCCGGCCGCTCGATCATCAGCGGCAGCGCGTAGTGGGCGGTAATCAGATGTGTTTCGATGCCGAGCCTCAGCATGTGCAGGCCCTTGTCCAGCGAATGCTCCCAGACTGATTTGTCCCATTCGAACAGCTTCTCGCAGCCCCAGATGTCGTTGACGAGAATATCGAGCCGGCCGGCTTCCTCGCGAATGCGGGCGACCAGCGCCTCGACCTGTTGATTGACGAGGTGGTCCACCTGCACGGCAATGCCCCTGCCGCCGGCAGCGGTCACCAGCTCGGCCGTCTCCTCGATCGTCTCCGGTCTCATATATTCGGATTGCTGCGCGCGTGTCGTACGCCCGGTGACATAGACGGTGGCGCCGGCGGCGCCGAGCTCCATCGCAATGCCCCGGCCGGCGCCGCGCGTAGCTCCCGCCACCAACGCCACTTTCTCCCGCAAGTTCGCTGTCACTTCTCCATCCTCCACGCTAAAACGGCTCTCACGCCGAAATGGAAAGCGCCCCGGGTTTCCGGGGTTGGTTGTATATAAACGAATGATCGTTTACATTCAACATGAATGCGAGAGGAATTTCATGCCGCGCCGCCGCACAGTTTCCGATGAACAGCTTCTCGCCATGGTGCTTGCGCTGATCCAGGCACAGGGGCCGGATGCGGCGACCTTTGCGGCGGTGGCGAAAGCAAGCGGCCTTTCCGGCTCGACGCTGGTGCAGCGTTTCGCAACGAAGGCGGCGATGCTGCGCGCAGCATTGCTTTATGCCTGGGACAGGCTTGACGCGGAAACGGCGCGACTTGCCGGGACCGTGCCGAAAACCCCGGACGGCGCCGTCGCGTTGCTCGTCGGCCTGTCGCAGGACTACGGGGACGACGCCGCCGCCTATGGCGAAGGACTGCTGGTGCTTCGCGAGGATTTCCGCGATCCGGTGCTGCGCGCCCGGGGTGCTGCCTGGGGAACAGCGCTGATGGCTGATATCGCGCAATGTTTCGGATCGGCGAAGGCGCCGGAGACGATCGCCCGGCTGATGCTGTCGCAATGGCAGGGTTCGCTGCTCTGGTGGGGTTTTGGCGCCGAAGGGCCGGTGGCTGCCTATGTCGAGACGGAGTTGCGGCGTTTCCTCGGCGCGGTACCTGTCCATTCAGCCTAGGAGGCCGTGAAGATCATCGCCTTGATAAAATAAAGCAAGGCGGCGGTCGCGACGATCGTCGCCGATGTGAGCAGCAGTCCGATCAGGGTGACGAGACCATCCCGCTCCATCAGGGCGACGGCGAGCACCACCAGCGACAACACCGGCAGAATATTGCCGAAGGGGATCGGCAGCGCGATCACGACGGCGAGCAGAAAGACAGGAATGCCAAGAAGCGCCTGCACGGTCCGGCCGGTGAGGGCCTGCAGCCGGCCGGCGCGCACGAGCTTTTCCACCCGGGCGATCACCGGGACCGCGTGACCCACGATAAGATCAAGTGCCACGGACGAAACCCGGCGATCCCTGATGATAGCGGGCAACCAGACCTTCCGGCCACCCGCGACGATCTGGAGGGAGACCAGCGCAAGCGCGGTGCCGAAAACCATTCCGAACGGCCCGGGGATCGGGGTTAGAGCCGGGATTGCCAGGAACAGGATGGTGAAGGCGATGCTGGTCGGGCCCATCGCCTCCAGAGCCTCGCCGATGGAGAGTCCGCCTTTCGCCCGAGCGAGTTCCAGCATCTCCCGAAGCCGCGCGGTGGCCACACCGCGCGGTCGTCTATTTCCGTCGTGATCAATCACACGGTCCATTTTCAGCTGGTCGCGGTCACGCACCCTCGCCGGCTCCCTTCAGGGCGCTGGCAAGGGCTGCGCATTGTGGGTCGCTGCCGTCGAGAAGTTCTGCCGGCGCGGTATGGCCGATCGCTATGCTGACGACTGTGGCCGCCGCCCAGCCGTAGTCGCCGGCGGCGCGCTCGATGAGCTGCGCCCCCTGGGATGTCAGGCAGGCCCGGGACTGGCGGACGATCTCCACGGGAAGCCGGGCGCGCTCAGCCTGCTCCTGTATCTCAGCCTGCAGCGGACCGACGACGAGGAGGGCAAAAATCCAGCCGATGAAATCCGAAATCATATCCGGTTCCTTCCTTTGTTAGCGTTTGCGTGTGCAGAGCCCGCTCAGGCGGGCTGCTGCGGATCCCGCGTCTTCAGGAGGCTCCAGACCACGCCGGCGGCGATGATCGTGAAAGTGATGCTGAGCGAGAGCGCGGCCGGGAATTTTTCCAGGCCCAGCAGATCGGCGAGGAAGATCTTCGAGCCGATGAAGATCAGCACGATGGCAAGCGCGGGCTTCAGATAGCGGAAGCGATGAATCATCGCCGCCAGCGCGAAATAGAGGGCGCGAAGGCCGAGAATCGCGAAGATGTTCGAGGTGTAGACGATGAACGGATCGGTGGTGATCGCGAAGATCGCGGGCACCGAATCCACGGCGAAGATGACGTCTGCCACTTCGACCATCACGAGCGCCATGAAGAGTGGCGTGATGAACCAGGTCATCCCTCCCGTTTTGGGGTTTGCCTTTCTGACGAAGAACCGCTCGCCGTGATGTTCGTCGGTGACGTTGAAGCGGCTGCGCATGAAGCGGACGAGGACGTTCTTCGAGACATCAGGCTCGGCATCCTTGACGAACAGCATCTTGATGCCGGTGACGATCAGGAACGCGGCGAAGATATAGAGAAGCCAGGCGAATTCGGCGACCAGCGTGGCGCCGACGCCGATCATGATGGCGCGCAACAGGATGACGCCGAGAATGCCCCAGAAGAGCACCCGGTGCTGGTAGATGCGCGGCACGGCAAAGAAGGAGAAGATCAGGGCAATGACGAAGACGTTGTCGAGGGCCAACGTCTTTTCGACGACGAAGCCGGTCAGATAGGCAAGGCCCGCCTCGGAGCCGAGATACCACCATACCCAACCACCGAAGGCGAGGCCGAGCGCGATATAGAGGGCGGAAAGCCTGACGCTTTCGCCGACGCCGATTTCCTTGTTCTGCTTATGAAGAATACCGAGGTCGAACGACAGAATGGCGATGACGAGGGCGAAAAAGCTCGACCACATCCAGAGCGGCGTTCCCAGCCACTCGACGAACAAAAAAGAGAGATTCAAGGATAGTCCCCTGTCGGCACTGGTTGTCGGAGAAGAGGTCCGACATCGCAAGAGTGCCGAAGCTCTCGCCAGAGGGGCCCGGACCAGCGGGTCGCACCGCAAGTGGGGTCTCACTTTTCAATAATCAAGCAGCGGCCGGCGCCAATTTTATATGTCGCGCGGGAGGCGGCAGTGCGAATGCGTCACTCGCCCCGCAAGAGAAAGCCGGGAGCGCCGGCCGCCTCAGGCTTCCTCATCGTCCTTTACCTCACCCACGGTCAGCGGCCAGTCGACGACGTAGTCCTCGAGATCGTCGATATCGATCTCGTTTTCGCTGATCGTGCGGCCTCGCGCGGAAATGCCGGCGGCATGAACGGTTTCCGGGTCACCGGAGACGAGCGGGTGCCACCAGTAGAGGTCATGGCCTTCATTGACCAGCCGGTAGCCGCAGGTGGGCGGCAGCCAGGCGATATCGGGCACGTTCTCCTTGGTCAGCTGCACACAATCCGGCACGAAGTCCCAGCGGTTCTCATAGCTGGAGCAACGACAGCTTTCGCCGTCGAGCAGCTTGCAGCTCACCGAGGTGAAATAGATATCGCCGCTGTCCCATTCCTCGATCTTGTTGAGACAACAGAGGCCGCAGCCATCGCAGAGGCTTTCCCACTCGGCGACGGTCATTTCGGCCAGCGTCTTGCTCGTCCAGAAGGGCAGATCGTTCATCGTTCGTTTCTTGCAACAGCGGCCCGCAAATTCGCGTGACCCTTATGCATCTCTCTTGTTATCAGCCGCAAAATCAATCAATTCTTCAATATACTCCTGGTACTCGGAGAATTCTCTCCTGGTATCGGAGAGCTTTGCGGCCATATGCGGGCCTTGCGCTTTCGTCGGAGATGACCGAAGCACGATCAGGCGGGAATACAGGACGTGCAGGATCCGGACAACCCAGAAAACGGGCCAGACAACGAGCCCGGAAAAGTGGCGAACGGGGCGGCGGACAAGCGGCCGAGGAAGAGCCGTCACATTCTGCTGCGCATCGATTCCTGGATCGATTCGACCGTCTGGAACGCCGGCTTCCGCGCCGCCGAGATCTGGGAAGACATCACCATCTTCTTCCGCCGCTTCCGCGTGCGCGGCTGGAAGCGCATGGTCTTCGAACTTGCCGGCGAAGGGCTGACGCTCGGGGCGGCCGGCTCGGTGCTGATGCTGCTGCTCGCCCAGCCCGCCTTCGAGGCGACCAAGGAGGACTGGCGCAATCGCGGCGATTTCGCTGTCACCTTCACCGACCGCTACGGCAACGTCATCGGCCACCGCGGCGTCATCCACCAGAATTCCGTGCCGATCGACGAGCTGCCGGATTCGCTGATCAAATCGGTGATCGCCACCGAGGACCGGCGCTTCTTCGACCATTTCGGCATCGATTTCATCGGCCTCTTCCGGGCCATGAGCGAGAATGCGCGCGCCGGCGAGGTCGTCCAGGGCGGCTCGACGCTGACCCAGCAGCTCGCCAAGAACCTGTTCCTGTCCAACGAACGCTCGATCGACCGCAAGGTCACCGAGGCCTTCCTGGCGCTGTGGCTCGAGGCGAACCTTTCCAAGAAGGAAATCCTCTCCACCTATCTCGACCGGGCCTATATGGGCGGCGGTACGTTTGGCGCCGCGGCGGCGGCACAGTTCTATTTCGGCAAAAACATCACCGATGTGAACCTTGCCGAATCCGCCATGCTTGCCGGCCTGTTCAAGGCGCCGGCGAAATATGCGCCGCATGTCAACCTGCCGGCAGCGCGTGCTCGCGCCAACGAAGTGCTGACCAATCTGGTGCAGAGCGGACTGATGACCGAAGGCCAGGTGATCGCCGCCCGGCGCAATCCGGCGACCGTCGTCGACCGTAACGAAGTGGAATCGCCTGACTTCTTCCTCGACTGGGCTTTCGACGAGGTGCAGCGGCTTTCACCGCGTTTCCACCAGCATTCGCTGATCGTGCGCACGACGATCGACATGGGCATCCAGCAGGCGGCCGAGGATTCGGTCGAAACGTCGCTGCGCGAATATGGCGAGGCCTATCACGCCAAGCAGGGTGCCATGGTGATGATCGAAAACGGCGGCGCCGTGCGCGCCATGGTCGGCGGCCGGGATTATGGCGAGAGCCAGTTCAACCGCGCCACCAGGGCACTGCGCCAGCCGGGCTCCTCCTTCAAGGTCTACACCTATTCGGTGGCGATGGAGAGCGGGATGACGCCGCAGACGACGATCGTCGACGCGCCGATCTCCTGGGGCAATTGGAGCCCGCATAATTATGCCAACCGCTATGCCGGCCGCATCACGCTCGAGACCGCGATCGCCCAGTCGATCAACACCGTGCCGGTGCGGCTCGCCAAGGAAAAACTCGGCATTCAGCCGATCCGGGCGATGGCGAAGAACCTCGGCGTCGAAACACCGATCCGCGACGACGTCACCATCCCGATCGGCACCTCCGAGGTGACGGTGCTCGACCAGGCGACGGCCTATGCCACCTTCCCGGCCGGCGGCTACCAGTCGCGCCGCCACGGCATCACCCAGATCCTCGATTACGACGGCGACGTGCTCTATGATTTCGACCGCGACGAGCCGGCGCCGAAACGTGTGCTCTCGGAACAGGCCGACGCCTATATGAACCAGATGCTGTCGCGCGTTCCCTATGTCGGCACGGCGCGCAAGGCAGCCCTCGACAACGGCATTGTGACCGCCGGCAAGACCGGTACGACCCAGGCCTATCGCGACGCCTGGTTCGTCGGCTACACCGGCAACTACACCTGCGCCGTCTGGTTCGGCAATGACGACTATACCTCGACCAACGAGATGACCGGCGGCTCGTTGCCGGCGATGACCTTCAAGCGCGCTATGGACTATGCCCATCAGGGTGTGACGCTGCGCGCCATTCCCGGCATCGAAAACCCCCTGCCCTCGGAAAAGGACCTCGCCAAAACAGCCGCCGCCAAGCCGCAGGACGGTTTGCCGCAGCTCATCCGGCCGCGCATGCTCTCGGTTCAATCGACCGACATCCTCAAGAAGCTCGGCGAGAAGCTGAAGAATGCCGCTCCGCTCGCGCCTGCGAAGGTGGCGAGCGCGGAGTAGTTGGCGGCATCACGCGCAGATTCAGAAATCGTCGACCCAGCAGATCCTCGGTGCCTGCCCCTCATCCGGTTGCCGCCACCAACCGGGGATCAATCGGCGCCTATGTCGCGGCGCGCCATTCCACCCCGCCAGAATCAGTGGTAACCCTTTCATCCGATATGGTTTCCAAGGTCTTGACGTGTTTCGATTCCCCCTCTTTATCGCGATCACGCTGATCGTCGCCTTCGGCGGCGGGATCATGATTTCGCTTTATGCGCTGGATGCGACGCAGGGTTTCGGGGCGATCAAGCTCGGCGCCTGGGAGGCGTTTCCGGCGCTGCAGACGGTCGAAGCCGACCCTTACGCCAAGTCGCACCGGGCGCGCGCCGGCAAGCTGCTCTATGGCAGCGCCGAGGGCCTGACCTTTACGGCGAGCGTCGACGACGAGGGCGGCCGGCTGAATGCCAACTGCCGCTACCGCATCAGCGGGCAGACGCCGCCTGCCCGGCTCTGGACCCTCTTTACCGCCGACAATGGCGGCAATCCGGCGGCGGTGAAGACCGGGCATCCCTCGGCGCTGAATTCCTGGACGGTGCTGCGCCAGCCGGACAGCAGCTTCTCGATCGAGATCGCAGCCGTCGCGCAACCGGGCAACTGGCTGGCCTTGCCGGAAGCCGGCACCTTCCGGCTGGTGCTGACGCTGTTCGACACCCCGACCGCCGGCAGCTCCGGCGTGATCGACCTCGCCATGCCGAAGCTCACCAAGACCGGATGCGGCAATGCTTAGGATATTCTTCGCTATCCTCACCGGTCTTTTCGGCGCAGCCCTGCTGCATCTCGTCATCATCCTGTCGCTGCCGCATTTCACCGGCAGGGATGCGGCGACCCGTGTGGAGGCGGAGGGCGACCTCAACAATTTCTATCTGCTCGCCGACCGGTATGACGAGGCCGGCCTTGCCAATGGCGACCCCTTCGTGCGCACCGCTGTCTGCTCCTTCGACATCGAAGATGGGCCGGTGCATTTCACCGCCAAGGGCAATGTGCCCTTCTGGTCGATCGCGATCTATGACAGCGCCTCCAATGAGGTCTTCAGCATGAACGACAGGACGTCGGTCGGCGGGGCGCTCGATGTGTTGGCCGGCGGTCCGATCCAGTTGACGGACCTGCGCAAGAACCTGCCGCAGGAATTGCAGCAGGCGATCCTGGTGGAAATGGCACGGCCGGACGGCTATGCCGTGCTGCGGACGCTGGCGCCGCAGGCGAGCTTTAATGAGGCCGCGCGCAACTTTCTCACGGAAGCCGGCTGCGAGCAATTCACCGCTCGCTGAGGTTGAACAAGCGGTTACTTCTTGTTGACGCGCGGCGCGGGCGCCGGACGATGTTTCGGGCTCTCGGCCAAGCGCTCGTAGCGAACGCCGGTGAACCAGAGGATCTTGGCTTCGCGGGGCTCCTTGTCCGGACGACGCGGCGCCCGCGGCCGCCGATCCGCCAATGCGACTACTATTGCCATTCTCGTCTCCATGCACTGCCCGAGACGGATGAACTTGCGATGGATTTCACCCTGCCCGCCAATGTGCGGGCCGGCGCGTCCTGCGGAACCGGGATGACCGGACCGAGGGCATTCGCGCCTTTCCCACGGCACCTGATTGAAATACCGTGATGCGGAGTTTCAACGATCCAAACACTCAAATCGCGTCGTTCCTATCCGAATTGAGACAGATGACAGTTAACAGTTTACTAATATTCGGCGGATGCCAAACACAGTTCACCTCACTTCCTCTGTAACGCGCGAAGAGTTGATTTGGTTTCACGCCGCCCACGGAAAGACAGGGTTGAAGATCGACGCGTAAAATTAGAAACAATTCATATAGTTGGCATTGAGGCGGCAAGCTTGCACGCGCGGAAAAAGGCAGTGTTGCAAAAATGCTTCATGAAAATATTTAATTGCGAGCGACTGAGATGCGCGTATTGTTGATGTCATCGATCATACGTTTCCGGGCCCCGATCGATCGCGGATCATCCACGCTCTTGCCGGAATGCGGAGTGCAAGCGGTGTCTTTGCTGGTGAATTCTTCTTTCTCGCCTGAGGATCTCGACGTGCTGCGCAGTGCGCTCGACGACTGGTGCGCGGAACGGCGCATCGACATCAGAAGCGTCGAGGCGCAGTTTGCGGCATCCACCGCACTCGACCTCTATCAAGCCGGTTACGACAGCCGCGAAAAGCTGCTGCACGCGCTGCGCGATCACAGGATCGCCTGAACTTTTCCGCAATCGCAGCGGCGATACGCAGGCGGCCCAGCGCCCTTTCAAACCGCGCATTCTGATATTGCCGGCCAACCATGCCGCGACACGCGTTGCGTGTATATTTCTGTTACATTTTAATAAAATCTTCAGCATGCATTAACCGTACCGGTGTAGGATTTATTCATAACCGTATGGCCCGACATGCGTTCCGCCAGCGCATATCGGCCTGTGGTCCCCTTATTCTGCGTTTTCGGGGTATTGTTGTGCGTGACCGGTTTCGAGACCTAGAAGGCCCCTTGGCCGTCAGGAAAAAGGACGTGGTATTGATGGCGACTGTCAGCAGTTTCGAGAACCTGTCGCATCCGACACGGTCCGAACTGCGCCAATTTGCCGAGCTTTTCATGCCGCTGTTCCAAGCCTCCTCCGACGAGGCCAAGCGCCAGGCGGTCGCAGCCCTGTCCCAATGCGAGAACATGCCGGCCGCCGTGGCGCTGTTCATCGGCAATCAGCCGATCGAGATCGCCGCCCCTTTTCTTGCCGCCTCAAAGGCAATTGCCGACGATACGCTGATCACCATCGCGCGCATGCAGGGTGCTGCGCATGTCAAGGCGATCGTCAGCCGCGATTCACTCTCGCCGAAGGTCATCGATGCGCTGGTGGCGCTGCGCCAGACCCAGCCGCGATCGGCCGCCGCCTCGGCACCGATCACGGAATCGCCGGCAGTCCCGCTTTCGCCGACGCCCACCGAAACCAATGAGGCGGATGCGCTGGAGGAACAGCGGGTGGCCAACGAAGAGGCGTTGCGCGAGCGCCTTCTCGGGCTTGCCGGTCATCTCGGCCGTGCCGACGAGGACAGGCTCGGCCTGCGCACGCTCACCGACATTCAGGAGGCGTTGCTGGTGCGCTTCGCCCGCTCCCGCGAGGCGGCGCATTTCGCAACAGCCCTTGCCGATGCGCTGTCCGCCAGCCGCTGGCTTGCCGAGCGCATCATGCTTGATCTTTCCGGCCAACAGCTCGCCACGACGCTGACCAGCCTCGGCATGGGTTTTCTTGATGCCGTCTTCGTGCTCGAAAGGCTCTATCCGCATCTTGCCGAACAGCAGCACAACGTCACACGCGGCTGGATGGTGCTCGATGCACTTGATCCGGAAGAATGCCACGACCGTGTGGACGCCTGGCGGCGCGCCGATCGCTACACCTATAAGCCGGAGGCGCCGAATGTGACGCCCCCTCAGGAAACGCCGAACCACCGCTTCATCCGCCAGACGCCGCCGCAACGCGACATGCGCGTCATGGGACGGCGGTATCGCTGAGCCGACGAGGGGACGGCTGTCAGCCGTCCTTGGCAAGCGGGATCACGTCTCCCAATTCCTCCGCCTCCAGCTCGACGATCCAGAGATCGGGATCGAACCTGCGTTCACGCTCCAGCATGGCGCGCACCGCTTCCGGCTCGGCTCGCAACAGGCGGATCTCGAACAGCCGGTCGCCGGCCTGGCCGTCGTCGAAGGCGGTCTGCGGCGCCGGCGCATAGAGCGTTTCCAGGCCGTCGCGAAAATGCTGGCGGATGAAGATCGCACCCGCCTCCTCCGCCCCCTTTTTCTCGACGGCGGCAAAATCGCCGCTAGCGAAGACGCGACGCAGGAGGGCGGAAACGAAGATGTCGGCGCGTAATCTCATCGGCGCGGTATAGACCGGCGCGCCGGCGGCGGCAATGCAGGGTCAGTGTTTGACCCATGGAGTCAGGGTTTGACGAGGGTCAGACTTTGACTGCGAGCCGCAATCCACCCCAATGCCGTCCGCGGACGGTGATCGGAGCGGAGATATCCTTCATCATCACGAAATTGCCGCCGCCCATGTCACGCCGATAGGTCTGGACGAGGAAGGGCGCGGTGCTGCGGCCGGCGGCAAGGCCGACGCGATCGGCAAAAATACGGCGATTGCGGCAATTGGCGGTGTTCCAGACGACGTCGCCGGGGCGCTGCGGCTGCGAGAATTTGCGGTTGTGGGTCGGCAGATAGCCGTTCTCGTCGATTGCCGCGCAGAAGGCGATACGCTCGTCCGAAGCTGCCGCGGGTTCCTGGATCGGTGGCAGCAGGCGATCGGTGAGTTCCGTGAAGGCGGCCATCACCTGGGCCGGATCCGAGCCCGGTATCGGCCGATAACGCCGGTCGAACAGAGCATCGAGCCCGATCTGTCCCTCGGCAACGGCGCGTTCGAAGGCGGCGGAAATCTGCCTCGCCACCGACTGCGCCTCCTCGATCCAATGGCTGTCGGCGGTCTTGACGCCGGCGCTCGCCGTCAGCTGGATCAGGGTTTCCGAGAGGCCGACGACGCTGTCGACGCGTTTTGCCGCCTGCTGCAACCTGACATTCGAACCGGCGACCTCGGCCGACATCTCGCCGAGTTTCCCGACGAAGCCGGCGCATTGCAGATCGACAGCCTCAGTGGTGTTGGCCATGACAGTCGAACTGTCGAGGATGCGGGTGATGACATGTTCCATGCTTTCGAAGGCCCCGCGCATCGCCTCCGACTTGTCGCGCACACCGGCCGCACTGTCGCGCGCATCGCTGCCGACGGCCGACAGCCGGTCGATCTTCACACGCAGTTCGTCGAGCGTCTGCTGGATGGAGCCGGTCGCCTTCGATGTCTGCAGCGACAGCGCCCGGACCTCGGCGGCAACGACCGCAAAACCCTTGCCGGCATCGCCGGCGCGCGCCGCCTCGATCGCGGCGTTCAGCGCCAGCAGGTTGGTCTGGCGGGCGATGGTACTGATCTCCTCGGCGATGTTGTCGACATCGGCAAGCGACTTGGAGAAGCCGGCGATCTCAGTGCCGATCTCGTTCGAGGACTGAACCATGTGGCCGATCTCGGCGACCGAGCCCGTCAGACGGTCGGCCGATTCCTTCAACATGTGACGAGCCTCTGCCGCCGTGCGGTCGGTTTCGCGCAACGATACGGCGACCGAGCGGTTGGTCTCGGCGATCGAAAGCGCGGTACGGGTGACATCATCGAAGGCGGAGGCATGCCGAGCCGACATTCCCGCCATATCCTGTATGGCGCCGGCGATATCGACGAGATCGATGCCAAGGGTGGAAGCCTCTTCGGCAAGGCGCAGCAGGATATGGCGCAACGCCTCGGGATCAGGGCCTTCCGCTTCGACCGCCGGTTCTCCGGCCAGATCGTCTATCGCCTTCAGCGCATGCATGCCGACGCTCCCCCGCCTCAATCAGAAAAGCTTCAGGCAATATGGTTAACAAGTTGCAAACAGCGGCCGCACCTTAGACTTAGGTTGTAGAGAGAAGGCCCACTCGGTAACTGCGGAGCCGCTAGATCGCGCCAATTTCCTTGAGCTTCTTCAGCACCGCCTCGGTCGGCTCACCGTTTTCGGGCAGGTTGTAGTGCTTCTGGAAATGCCGGATGGCTGCGCGGGTCTGCTCGCCGGCGACGCCGTCGACGCCGACATTGGCATAGGCCATGTTGGAAAGGCCCTTTTGGATCTTCAGTACCAGATCGACATTGGTGAGTCCGCCAGAGGGAACCTGCTTTGCGGCCGATGGAGACGTTTTGACCGTCTTTTCGGCGCTGCGGATCGCGGCTGCCACCGGGTCTTCCGCCGCCGCCTTCGAGCTCACATCCTCGGCCGGCTTTTCGGCGGGCACGGTCGAAGGGCCTGATGCATCGGTCTTCAGCGCCGCCAGCACCTCCGGCGTCGGATCGCCGGTCTGGGCCATGCCGACGGTCTCCTCGAAGAAGAGGATGGCTGCACTGGTGCGCGGACCGATGATGCCGTCGGGGGTGCCGTTATAGAGGCCGCGGCGCACCAGCTGCTGCTGGATCTCCATGACGAGCTGGCTCGGCTGCTGACCGGGTGCCGCCGGCGCTGGCGTCGCGTTGGTGGTGGCGGCATCCTCCGGCCGTTCGATCCGGAAGGTGGTGACGTCGCCCTGTTGCTCCTCGGCCAGGCGGCGGGCGCCGAGCACGGCTGGAGATTGGGGATCGCGGGTGCGGAAGATCGGGTGCGGATGCAGACCCGGCTGATACCAGAGCGCATTGGCGGCGACGAAGGAGAAGATAACGACGAAGGTGATCGTGCCACCGGCGACCGACGGATTGCGGCCGATGACGCCGCCGAGCGCGGATGCGCCCTGCAGGCTGAGCCCGCCGAGGGCGGCGGCGCCTGACATCAGTAGGCCCGGCTGCTGCCGTCCCCTTTTTCCCTTAGGCGATTTTCGCTTGCGCGCGGCCATCGAAGCGCCCCTCTTCCAGTTCTGCACCTGTATTGACCGCGCCCTTCAGCCGCGGCGGAAACTCGACAGTCGCACCATGGCCGGCGTCTTCGGCGTGTTTGGCGCCCGAGCCGTCCACCGCGATCTCGATGGTGATAATCGTGCCTTCGCCCGGCTGGCTGGCGATGGCGAAATGTCCGCCATGCAGCGCCACCAGTCCCTTGACCAGGGAAAGGCCGAGGCCGGAGCCTTCGAACCGGCGGGTATAGTCGTTCTGGATCTGGACGAAGGGCTGGCCGAGCGAGGCCAGCTTGTCGGCCGGGATGCCGATGCCGGTATCGCTGACCGTCAGCTTGAGGATGCCGTCGCGCGCCGCCGCATCGACCGAGACGACGCCGCCGGCCTCGGTGAACTTTATGGCATTGCCGACGAGATTGATGAGGATCTGCTGGATGGCGCGCTGATCGGCGACGATTTCGCCGAGGCCGCGCTGGATACGGCTGGTCAGCGTGAGGCCTTTGGTCTTGGCCTGCAATGCCAGCATCGATTCGCAAGATTTGACGGAGCTCGAAATATCGAAGGCTTCGAGGATCAGCTCATAGCGACCGGCTTCGATCTTGCTCATGTCGAGCATGGTGTTGACGACGGACAGCAGATGCGCGCCGGATTCGCGAACCAGACCGACATATTCGCGCTGGCGGTCGTTTTCGAACTTGCCGAAATATTCGCCGATCAGGATATCGGAAAAACCGAGAATGGCGTTCAGCGGCGTGCGCAGCTCATGGCTGACGGCGGCGAGGAAGCGCGATTTGGCGTCGTTTGCCGATTCGGCATCGGCCGCGCGGTTCTGGGCTTCGTCACGCAGCTGCTGCTCGACGGAGACATCGCGCAGCTGGGCAATGATGGCGGCAAGTTCGCCGTCGGCATCACGCCGGGCCGTCATGTCCATTCTAAGATAAGCGAACTGGCGCTGATCGCGCGAGACCGAGGGCCGATCGAGGCGCAGATCGACGCTTGCCGCATCCTCGCCCCGGCGCATGTCATCGAGCGCCTGCAGGAAAAGAATGCGGTCGGAGACATGCACCTGCTCCAGAAAGCCCCTGCCCTTGGGATCGCGCATCCAGGCGAGGAAATCGCGCCGGTCGCGGCCGCCGACGGTCGCCACACTGCCGTGCGGGTCGAGGAAGAAGACGAGGCCGGGAGTGGCGGCAAGGAAGAAATCCTCGGCCGACTGCGTGGCGATACCGGCAGACGAACCCTGACGGGCGAGCGCGATGCTGCCGACGGCGGAAAAGAGAAAGGCGGCGCAGACCATGGCGACACCGGCCGGCAGCGCGACAGCCGGACTGGTGACCGCCGAAAGACCGATGGGCGCGGCGACAAGAGCGACCGACGAGAACAGCACGAGGCGGCGCAGGATCGCGAGCTCGCGTTGACGCACGGCTTCACCGCCCCCGGTCCGGGAGAGCCAGCTTGTCGCTGCCCGGTCTACGAGGGCCGTCACCCAGCCGCCAATGTTACTCAATACACGCACGCAATACCCGCCCAAAAGGCTGTCTATCGATCCGGACAATAGGCCTTGGCGACTTAAAGAAAGGATAAGGCAAAAGCGCAGTTCACAGCCTGAAACGACCGAATTTCCCGTTTTGAGGCATCTGGAAGCGTCTTTGCCTTTTGTGGTTAATAGCAGGTAAGCGACGGATTTTCCTCATATTTCAGCATTGCGTTAACTCCTGTGGCAAGGCGAGCCGGCAAAAGCCCTGCAATTGCAAGGAGGTCCTGCCCTGATGCTTAACGCCGATCGCTCGCATTCGACTAAAATGTCCCTCAAATGCCGTTCGCTAAAATTTGAACTAAATTTGCCGCAAATGCGCGTGAGTTTCGAAAAGCGGCATTCGCAACTTGGCGGTAGGGTGAAAACACACCGGACAACCGGCCTGATTCGGCGACAAGAACCGGACGGGAAACAGGATGGGCAACGACAATGTGGTTTCTGATCAAAGGATCCTTCTGGTTTGGCCTTGTGCTCGTGCTTCTCTCCGTCTTCAGCACGGAGAGTTCCGACAAGTTCGCCAGCGGCCCGCAATTGCAGCTTTCCGACGCCTTCACCGCCGCCAGCGGCGCCTATGACTATCTCACCGGCATGTGCTCGGAAAAACCCGAGGTCTGCGCCAAGGGCGGCGAAACCCTCACCGCACTCGGTTACCGGGCCCGCGAGGGCGCGCGCGTTGCCTATGAACTTCTCGACAGCCAGTTCAAGGACGAGGCGCCGGCGACCGCTAAGTTTGGCGAACCGCAGACGCCGGTCGCACTCAACATGCCTTCGCTGGCAGCACCCACCATCCAGGAAAAGGTGCGCGAGGCAAAGGCCGCGCTCAACCAGCCGATGCCTTACCGCCCGCCCGTCGAGGATGATGCCGCAGCCGAGACGGTGGTAACGGGCGCGATTCCGCTGCCGACGCCAAAGCCGGCGATCTGACGAAATTTCGCGGGCACCCGCCCGCAGTGCCTTTCGGTTTTACAGCTTGCATCGGTGGTCCGCATGACGCGGTGATGCCCCATGCCTGACGTGCCTGCCCTGTTTAATTCAGCATGTTGCTGCGCCGTGAGGATGCCCATCCCTCACGGCGTTTTTTCTATTGTTTGCGCAATTCCCGGCAAAACCGCTTCGCGCTTTGCCTGGGAAACCGCTTCACACTTTTCCTGGAATTGCTCCGGTCTGCGCAATTCCCGGCAAAACCGCTTCGCGCTTTGCCTGGGAAAACCGCTTCACACTTTTCCTGGAATTGCTTTAGTGGTTCAAAACTGCCGGTCTTTCACCTATATGCACATCTAGAGCATTTCCTCACGCATTCCGGACGCAAAACCGCTGCGCACTTTTGCTGGAACTGCTTTAACAGTGAAAGGCTTCTCCATGGCATCCCTCGACCAGATCATCGACGACTTCGCTTTCCTGGACGATTGGGAAGACCGCTACCGCTATGTCATCGAACTCGGCAAGGCGCTGCCCGACCTGGCCGAGGAGAAGCGCACCTCCGAGAACAAGGTGATGGGCTGCGCCAGCCAGGTCTGGCTGGTGACGCATACGACAGGCGATCCCGACAACCCGGTCATGAGTTTCGAGGGGGATTCCGACGCCCATATCGTGCGCGGTCTCGTCGCCATCGTGCTGGCCACCTATTCCGGCAAGCCGGCATCCGAAATTGCCGGGCTCGATGCCTTCGAGATTTTCTCGAAGATCGGGCTGGTGGAGAACCTGTCATCGCAGCGCTCGAACGGACTGCGCTCGATGGTGAACCGGATCCGCGAAGAGGCGAAAGTCCGCGTCGCGGCTTGAACGCGATCATGGCCGATCGGCTTTGAAGCAAACAGGCGGTGGATTCGCAAGCGCCCGCTCTCCAGTATATTCACACTTTCTCATAGTATAGGAATACATTCTAAGTCCGCCGGCAAAGCATAAGACGGGATCGCGCACGCTCTCTGGACATCCGCACGAATCATTTGCGCAGGCTCGAAATACTGGAAAGATTATTTTCCTCGCCTTGAAACGGCACACAAAAACATGAGACCGGCCCCTCACTCTAACCTACCGGGTTCGAGCCACAGGGTCTCGACCCATCCTTCGGCCCCCGTAAACGGGGCGAAGGTGATGCCGCGCCTGCGCGAACCGGACAGCAATGGCATGACGCCGTGTCGAGAGCGAAGTTCCACAAATTGAAAAGCCGGGCACTAGGCCCGGCTCTTGTCGTCGACGCTTTCGAAAAAGCTCAGCCGCGGCCGCGCTTGCGGCGCTGACCCAGGCCCATCTCCTTTGCCAGGCGCGAACGCGCTTCGGCATAAGCGGGCGCTACCATCGGGTAATCGGTCGGCAGGTCCCACTTCTCGCGGTATTCTTCCGGCGAGAGGCTGTGATGCGTCATCAGGTGACGCTTGAGGGACTTGAAGTTGCCGCCGCATTCCAAACACGTGATCTGCTCGTCCTGTACGGACTTGCGGACAGAAACTGCAGGCTTCTGCTTTTCGACGATCGCCGCAGCAGGCTGCGGAACGGACGTGTTGCTCAGTGCCGAATGCACGTCGGAAATCAGATTGGCCAAGTCGCTGACCGGTACAACATGGTTGCTGACATAAGCCGCGACGATGTCGGCCGTCAGTTCCACAAGCAGCTCCGGCGCATTGCCGGTCGCTATATCCGTCATATTCTTTCTCCTGTTAGCATGCTCAAACGGTCTTTGACTGACACGTCAAAGACCCGCCTCGTAGAAGCGAACAGCAAAAGTACAGGAAGCGACCTTCTGTTTCGAAAAACGCGAAATCCACCCCTAGATTCCGAAGACCGATACCTATTCTTATACTGCCTGACTGGAAACCACTACGTCATGCTCCACGCGACGGCCTCAGTTTAGACATTAAAAATCAAAACTGAGGGACTTGGAAGCAGTACGATTGCAATTCACAATCAGAACTCTACTTGCATTTTCAAATACCATCGTTTGGCCAAAAGGCCAATTATTATTTGTCGTTTTTCTTGAGAAAAAATGACAGATGAAGAATTGAAGGGCTTTCCGGCAAGCTTTACTCACAGCTTCCTGTGCATAAGTTTTGCATAAATCTGGTAAAGTCGCCAAACACACAGGCTCAGCGATCCGGCATATCGTCACGAACCGAGAGTGCAGCGAGATCATATCCCGAATGATGGGCAGCTCTGGCAAGCAGATGGGCAGACACCGGCGCTGTCAGCAGGAAGAAGACGAAGCCGGCAATGGCGCGGGCGAGAATCGCCAGATCTTGCGAATAGAGGCCGGCGGCAAGCAGCAGCAGGCCTGAGCCGACCGTACCGGCCTTCGAGGCCGAGTGCATGCGCATGTAGAGATCGGGCAATCTGACCAGGCCGATCGCCGCCGCCAGCGCAAAGAACGCACCGGCAATCAGCAACGCAGCGGTGATCGCAGCCACGAGATAATCCATCATCGCGTCTTGCCCCCTGCCCGGCGCTTATTCCCGCCACCCTTTGCTGCAGCTGCGGAAGGCGGCGATTTGATGTTGCCGCGCGACAGCACGAATCGGGCGAAGGCGACCGTCGCCAGGAAGCCAACGAGACCGAGCGAGATGGCGATATCGATATAGAGCGAAAAGCCGGTTTTGACCGCGATGACGCTGATGAAACCAATGGCGATGCCGGTCAGCATGTCGAGCGCCAGGATACGATCCGGCAATGTCGGCCCGGCGACGACGCGCCAGACCGTCAGAATCAGCGCCAGGCCGAGGATGACGAGTGCGGCCGAGGATGCGACCGCGACGATGGCGGCAGGTGTGATCACCGGAAGGCCTCCATGATCTTGCGTTCAAAACCGTTGGCGATGTCACGCTTGCTCGCCTCCGGATCGGAACAATCGAGCGCGTGGACATAAAGCGTGCGGCGATCTGTGGAGACGTCGACCGAAAGCGTGCCGGGCGTCAGGGTGATGAGGTTTGCGAGCAAGGTGATCTCGAAATCGCTCGTCACCGTCAAAGGGAAGGCGAAGATGCCGGGCTTCAGCTTCATATCGGGCGAGAGCACGGTGACCGTGACCTTCCAGGCCGACAGCGACAATTCCTTCAGGAACAAAGCGGCGAGCGAGAGCAGCGGGCCGACGCGAGGGATATGCCCCCCCTTGCCGCCGAAAGAGTCGCGGATGACGACCAGCGCCAGGGCCCCAAGCAGGAAGCCGAAGACGAGATTGTGCAGCGAGGCGCTGCCGGTGACGGCGACCCAGGCAATGGCCAGCAGCAGGTTGAAGAGGAAGGCGATCACCGCGCGCCTCCCGGGAAGACCGAATGAAGATAGGCCCCTGGTTCGACAAGGCCGGCGGCCGCCGATTGCGACAGCGCCAGCAGCCGTTCCGGCAGGATGCCGAAGCCGATGACCAGCGCCGTCAGCGCGGCGAGCGGCAGGCCGGTGCGCCAGTTCGCTCTCGACGGAGCGAGCACCATCGCCGCCGGGCGCCAATAGACGAGCAGGAAGAGGCGGCCGAAGGCGATCGTCGTCAAAAAACCGCCGACGAGAATCGCCGCCGCCAGCCACCAGGCGCCGCTATCGAGCGAGGCCTTGACGAGCATGACTTTCGGCCAGAAGCCGGAAAAGGGCGGTAAGCCGCAGGCAGCCAGGAAGAGCACCAGGGAGAGCGCGGTGAAGCCGCCGCTTTGCCGGTAGAGCCCGCCGAGGGCTGACAGTGAAAAGCCGCCGCCGCGCCGGGCGATCTCGCCGGCGGCAAGATAAAGTGCGGTCATCAGCACCATGGAATGGAGCGCATAGAAGACCGCGCCGCTGATGCCGCCAAGGCCGCTGACGCCGCCGAGAGCGACGCCGGCGAGCATGTTGCCGATGCCCGATATGACGACATAGCCGAACAGCCTGCGGATATCGTTTTCGGCAAGAGCGCCGAGAGCGCCGACGACAATGGTAGCGGCAGCGGCGAGCGCGATCAGCGGACTCAGTTCCGCGCGTTCCACCGGCAGCAGCATGACGATCACCCGTATCAGCGCGTAGATGCCGACCTTGGTGAGCAGGCCGGCAAACAGCGCGGAGACCACGATGCGCGGCGTATGATAGGCGGCGGGCAGCCAGAAATTCACCGGGAAGGCGGCCGCCTTCATACCGAAGGCGAGCAGGAAGAGGCTCGCCAGCGTCATCAGCGGTGCCGTGCCGCGCAAATCCCTCGCTCTTGCGGCGATATCGGCCATGTTGAGCGTGCCGAAGGCAGCATAGAGAATGCCGACGCCGATCAGGAACAGCGTCGTGGCGATGAGATTGAGCACCGCATATTTCAGCGCGCCGTCGATCTGTTCACGTTCGGAGCCGAGGATGATCAGCCCGAAGGAAGAGATCAGCAGCACCTCGAACCAGACATAGAGATTGAAGATATCGCCTGTGAGAAAGGCGCCGGTGACGCCGGCCATCAGCAGCATGAGCAGCGGGAAGAAACCGTACCGCCGGCCGCTCTGACCGATATCGGCCAGCGCATAGATGCCGCCGGCGAGCGCCGCAAGAGCTGCTGTGAAGGTCATCAGCGCACCGAAGAGATCGACGGTGAAGGCGATGCCGAAGGGCGGCAGCCAGCGCCCCATGACCATGGTCAGCGGCCCTTCGGCTGCGACCTTGGCGAGCAGCGCCGCATCGATCAGCGCCAGGCCCGCAAGCCCTGATATGGCAAGCCAGGCCTGCACACGTGGATAGCCACGGAGCATCAGCAGAACCGCACCGAGCGTGATACAATGGGCGACCGGCAGGATGGCGAGCCAATGGGCGAGCGGCACCGGGGCGGCGATCAGGGCATCGGAGAGATCGACGGTGGTTGGGGCGGCCATCAGGTGACGCCTCCACTACCGCGAGAAAGGGTTTGCCATGGGGCAAGCATCCGCACCAGCATCCGCCTCAATACCCCAATGGCGGCAGCGGCCGGTCGTCGGGCTCGGCGGCGCGCATGTCGTTGGTGTCGTCGGTGCCGAGGTCCTGATAGGCGCGATAGGTCAGCACCAGCAGGAAGGCGAGGAAGGAGAAGGAGATGACGATCGCCGTCAGGATGAGGGCCTGCGGCAGCGGGTTGGCCGCACCTACGGGCAAGGTTTCGAGACCCGCCGGAATGATCGGCGGCACCCCGCGCGTCAGCCGGCCACCGGTGAAGAGCAGCAGGTTGACGGCATTGCCGAGGATGGCGATGCCGAGCACGATGCGGATCGAGAATTTCGACAGCAAGAGATAGATGGCGGCGGCGAAGAACAGGCCGACGAGGATCGAAAGAAGCGGCTCGATCATCCCACCTCCTTTTCTTCCAATGCCAGCGCGATCGAGGTGATGGCGCCGAGCACGACGAGATAGACGCCGACATCGAAGAGCATGACGCTCGACAGCGGCACTTCGAGACCGAAGAGGTTCGGATAGATCCAGAGGCCGGTCATGAAGGGAACGGCAAAGAGGATGGAGAGAAGGCCGGCAAGGGTCGACAGCAGCAGGCCGAAGCCGGCAATCGACAGCGGATGGAAGAACAGCGCCCGGCGAACGGCGGCAACGCCGCTGGCAATGCCGTAGATCGCCAGTCCCGAGGCGGCGATCAGCCCGCCGATGAAGCCGCCGCCCGGCTCGTTGTGGCCGCGCAGCAGCACGAAGACGGAAAACAGCAGCATCAGCGCGGTGAGGAACGGGGCGACGGTGCGGAAGATCAGGGTGTTCATCGGATCAGCCCTCCACCCCGGGATCATTGGCGGCAAGCTTGCGCTCGGCGCCGGCGCGCATGCGGATCAGCGCCAGGATGGCGAGGCCGGTGACGGTGACGACGGCGATTTCGCCGAGTGTGTCGGTGCCGCGGAAATCGACGATGATGACGTTGACGACATTGGCGCCGTGGGCAATCGATTTCGAATAGGTGTTGAAAAAGACCGTCAGCGCGTCGTTGAACGGCGCCTCGGTCGCCCGCATCAGCAGAAGCGCGAAGCCGAGGCCGCAGACCAGTGCAAGCGCTCCGTCGAAGAGCCTGCGGCCGAGCGGGCGCCGGTCGGCGGGCGAGAGGCGAAGCCTGGTCATGACGAGGGCGAGGATGACCACCGACAGCGTTTCGACCATGAACTGGGTGAAGGCGAGATCCGGCGCACCGAACAGCAGGAAGATGATGGCGACGGCGAAACCCTGGATGCCGAGCGAGACGATCGCCGTCAGCCGGTCGCGGGCGACGAGCACGGCGGCAAGGCCGAAGGCGGCGATCAGGAAGACCGCCCATTCATGCAGCCTGACATCGGCCGGCCAGGCGGGAAGACGCGGCAGTTCGCCATAGACGACAAGCGGGACGATGAGGATGGCGGCAACGCAGAGGAAAGTGCAGGTGACATAGATCTCGAGCCGCCCCGGCTGGAGCACACGCATGGCGCGGGCGGCGAAGCGGACAAGGCCGGATATGGCGAGGTCGAAACCGTGATCCGGCCCGCGCCCGGCCGCACGCAGGAGGACGGCCATCGCAGAGCGGGCGGGCGCGAGCTGCCAGTAGACGCCGATGCCGACGAGCACGGTCAGAGCGGAGAGTGCCAAAGGCAGGCCGAGATGCGGCGTCAGCGAAATGTCGATTTCCACAGGGGTCTGGCGGATGGCGGCTGATATCGGCGAGGACAGAACGGCATGGGTGAAAGTCGAAAAGACCGCCGCGAGCAGGCCGAGGATGGCGAGAACGGCCGGGCCGAGCCAGAGCAGGACGGGCGCTTCGTGCGGATATTTCGGCGTCTCCACCGGCTGGCCGAGGAAGGGCTTCAGCGCCACGGCGAAGGCGATCGCGAACATCAGCGCATTGCCGAAGACGGTTATGGCGGTGAAGGTCAGCGCGCGGATGTCGCCGTCGATAAGGGCGGTATAGATCTCCTCCTTGGCGAGGAAGCCGAAGAAGGGCGGCAGGCCGGCCATGGAGAAAGCCGCCGCGAGCGCAATGATCCAAGTCAGCGGCATCGCCCGCATCAGGCCGCGGAGCCTGGTGATATCGCGTGTGCCGGTCTCGTGATCGATGATGCCGGCGACCATGAAGAGCGCGCCCTTGAACAGCGAATGCGCCACCAGATAGAGGGCCGCCGCCTCCACCGCATGTTCCGAGCCGAAGCCGATCAGCATGACCAGCAGGCCGAGCGATGAGACGGTGGTATAGGCAAGCTTGAGCTTCAGGTCTGTCTGGCGGATGGCGAGCGTGGTGCCGACCACCAGCGTCAGCCCGCCGAAGAAGGGCAGAAGGATTTCCCAGGCAGCCGTCGCCCCCATGACGGGATTGAGCCGCATCAAGAGATAGACGCCGGCTTTCACCATGGTGGCCGAATGCAGGTAGGCCGAAACCGGCGTCGGCGCCTCCATGGCGTTCGGCAGCCAGAAATGAAAGGGAAACTGCGCCGACTTGGTGAAGGCACCGCCCAGGACCAGGATGAGGGCGGCGAGATAGAGCGGACTTTCGCGCACGACATCGCCGAAGCCTGTGAGCTCAGACATCTGCGTGACGCCTGTGATGTTCCAGAGCAGCAGCAGGCCGGCCAACAGGCAGAGCCCTCCCCCGCCGGTCACAACAAGCGCCTGCAGGGCGGCGCGGCGAGCCGCTTCCCGCTCGTGATCGAAACCGATCAGCAGGAAGGAGGTGATCGATGTCAGTTCCCAGAAGATGAAGAGCATCAGGAAACTGTCGGAAACGACGAGGCCGAGCATCGCGCCCATGAAGAGAAAGATGAAGGAGAAGAAGCGGCCCTGATCCTTGTGTCCCTTGAGATAGCCGCCGGCGTAAAGCACGATCAGGGTGCCGATGCCGGTGATCAGCAGCGCGAAAGCCAGCGACAGGCCGTCGAGGAACCAGGAGAAGGAGAGATGATAGCTCGGTACCCAGGCATACCCGCCGGTGACGACCTGGCCGCGCGCGATCTGCGGGACGAAACGCAGGAAATGCAGGAAGGCGAGCAAGGGCGCGATCGCCAGAAGCCAGGCCCCGTTGGCACCGAGCATGCGGATGACGAAGGGGGCAGCAAGAGCGCCGGCGAGCGGGAGACACAGGGCCAGAAATGTCAGAGCCGTGACATCGGCCATGTCTCCTCCCCAACCGCAAAAGAAACGAAATGCCAGCGAAAACCGGCCTGTCTTCATGACTTAGGCGAAACGGGAGGGCGCCTCAAGCGATTTCGGCCGCAGGCAAAGCTGCAGGTGTGTTCGAAGCGGTTCAGACCGCAGACCGGGCCGTCGATCAGGCCGTCGGCCGGGAAAGACGCGTCAGCAGCCGGGCGACGCAGCCGTGCAGGACGAAGACCAGAAGCGTCAGCGGCCAGAGCAGGCAGGCTAAGAGGCCGGCGAGACGATGGAGCGTCAAGCCGTCATGGTTGGCCCAGCCTTCCAAAAGCGTGACCGCCATGGCGGCCACGGCGACGAGGCCGTAGAGCAGGACGATTGCTGCTTCAAACACCAGTGATTCCCCAATGCACGTAACATTAACCCTAACAGAAAACCCCTAACGGATGTAAGAGCAAGCGTCCTCCCCCAAAAGCGGTACACGGCGAATTGGGCAGGATGGTGCCCAAGACTTGATGAATCGGTGACGGCGCACCACATTTTGCGCGAAACGGAACCGCCCCTCGGCGAAAGGAGCATGGCATGTCCGAAACTGCAACCACCGCCAAGATCCACAAGACCGATGCCGAATGGAAAGAGCAGCTCACGCCTGAGCAATACCGCATCACGCGCCAGCACGGCACCGAACGCGCCTTCACCGGCCCCTATTGGGATTCCTTCGAGACAGGGCTTTACCGCTGCGTCGGCTGCAATGCCCCGCTTTTCCGCTCCGACACCAAATTCGATGCCGGCTGCGGCTGGCCAAGCTATTTCGAGGCAGTCTCGCCCGATGCGGTGACCGAACATCGCGACACGACCTTTGGCATGGTGCGCACCGAAATCCGCTGCGGCGCCTGCGAGGCCCATCTCGGCCACGTCTTTCCCGACGGCCCGCCGCCGACCGGCCTGCGCTACTGCATCAACGGCCATTCCATGGTGTTCGAACCCGGAAAGTAAGTGCTGAGCCGCGCCATCGGCAAGCGGCTCGTCCGGATGCAATGAGCCGCTGATCTTCTGTGTCGTTCACGCTATCGACGGACCGGTAGTCCCAGGAGAAGCCAATGGCGGGAGATATCCTGAAGACCGATCGGCTGGTGCTGCGGGAGATCACGCCTGCCGACCTGCCGTTTCTCCACCGCATTTTCAGCGATGCCGAATCCATGCGTTATTACCCCGGCATCAAGAGTTTCGACGAAACCGCGCTCTGGTTTCAGAGGCTCGCCTTCGACAGTTATGCCAGTCACGGTTTCGGCCTCTGGGCGGTGACGGACCGGCAGAGCGGCGCGTTGCTCGGAGATTGCGGCATAACGATGCAGGAAACGTCTGCGGGGCTGGAACCTGAGATCGGCTATCATCTGTGGCGCGACCATTGGGGCAAGGGCTATGCGGTCGAGGCAGCCACCGCATGCCGGGACCACGCGCTTGATACCTTTAGTCTTGCGCGCATCGTCTCCATCGTCAGGCCCGACAACACTCCCTCGCGGCGCGTTGCGGAGCGGGTGCACCGGCGGCGGGAAACATTCGCCAAAACAGGCAGCCCCGATGGCGGCATGATGGAATTCTACCTCTACATCACGGACGCGGCGTAGAGCGGTAAGGACCCATCACTCGTGGTCGGCGGGACAGGGCCAGCTTGTCGGGGCGGAGAGGCCGGCCGGCAGCTTGGTCGAGGCATCGCCGCAGGCAAGGTCGATCTGCGCCTGTTCGAGCCCGGTTGCGGCCGAGAGGTCGAGACCTTCGATGCGGGTCAAGAACATGAAGGCGCGTTCGAACATCGCCGGGCCTTCGAGGGCCGCGCCGGAGAGATCGGCGCGGGAGAGATTGGCGAAAGAGAATTTCGTCCCCGTCAGCACGGCCTTGTCGAAATCGGCGCGGCCGAGTTCGGCCTTTTCGAAGCTTGCGCCGGCAAGCCGGGCGCTGGCGAAATTGGCCCGCTGCAACTCGGCGCCGGCAAAGGAAGCGCCTTCGGCGATGATATTGGCGAAGCTGGCGCGATAGGCCTCGATCTTGGCGAAGTTGGCGCCTTCGGCATGGGCGCCCTCGAGCGAGGCGCGCACCAAGGTCGCCTTCTCGAGATTGGCGGATTTGACGTTGGCGCCGGCGAGATCGGTCAGCGAGAAATCGGTGCCGAAGAGATTGGCGCCTTCGAGATCACTGCCCTGCAGCATCAGGTTCTTCTTGGTGCATTCCTGCCAGTCGAGCTTTGGCGATGCCAGGCTGCCGCAATCGGCGGCGCGTGCTGCAACCGGCGGAAATGCCAGTAGAATGAGGGCAAGGAGACCGAGCGACGATCTGTGCATTGCCATTGAACTGTTCACCTCCGTGACATTCTGAAGCCGCCTGCGGCGAAGCAGGCTTCTTCCACTTTCTTACACAGCTCAGACTACAATAAAAAGATGGCAAGCGCCCTTCACAATGGGTTGCCGGACGACTCCAGAGGCAGGCGAAGCTCCATGCAGGTGAGGTCCAGCCAGCGGCCGAACTTGGTGCCGACCTCGGAAAATCTGCCGGCGATGCGGAAACCGAGCTTTTCGTGCAGCCTGATCGAGGCGGTGTTCTCAGCCTCGATGCCGGCGATCATCACATGGATATTGGCGGCCGCGGCACGTGCGATCAGTTCCCGCATCAGGCGCTCGCCGATGCCGGCACCGCGGCAATCCTTGTCGACATAGACGGAATGCTCCACCGTGTGGCGGTAACCGTCGAAGGCCCGCCAGTCACCATAGGAGGCGTAACCCGCGACCTTGCCCGCCATCTCGGCAACGATGACGGGAAAGCCGCGCGCCTTGCGCGCCTTGAACCATTCCAGCCGATTTTCAAGATCGACCAGCGTGTCGTTCCAGATTGCCGTCGTGTGCTCGACGGCGTGATTGTAGATATCGCGGATGGCGGAAAGATCGGCTTCGGTGGCGTCGCGGAGGAGGACAGCGTCTGTCATGATGCTCAGGTTCACATTGTCTGCCAAGGCGGCATACGCCCGACCCCGACAGATGTAAACGGCCGTCGTTCAGACACCCGGCGCCGGCAGGCTGAAACAGGTGAAGACGGCCGAATAATGCACCGCCGCAGCGGTGACGACGAAACCGTGCCAGATGGCGTTCTGGAAGCGCAGCTTCTCCCAGACATGGAAGATGACGCCGAGCGAATAGATGACGCCGCCGATGACGATCAGCAGCATCGAGGCCGAGGGAATGCGCGCGGCGACAGGTCCGGCCACCAGCACGCCGCTCCAGCCCATGGCGAGATAAAGCAGGATGGCGAGGCGGTCGTAGCGCCCGGGAAAGACGCATTTCAGGATAATGCCGATAGCGGCGAACAGCCAGATCGCGACCAGCATGAACAGGAGCAGTGGGTCGTCGGCGCCGCGTTCGAGGAAGGGCGTGTAGGTGGCGGCGATCAGCAGGAAGATCGCCGAATGGTCGAAGCGGCGCAGGTACCATTTCGTACGCGAGACCGGCCAGGCGTTGTAGGAAAAGGAAATGGCCAGCGTCAGCACCAGCCCGACGCCATAGATCCAGGCGGCGGCGAGCGCGCCGTAGGAGCTCCAGACCGTGGCGTAGAAAATCAGGACGGTGGCGCCGATCAGCGCCAGCACGAGACCGACGCCGTGGACGATACCGTCGGCGATCAGTTCATATCTGTCGTAAGCCCAGCGAATGCCGTTGAACTCGGCCATGCACGCCAATCCGTTTCATACCCCGGTTGCAATCGTCGCATCGAACGGGTGGAGGCGCAACTGCGGCAAAGCGCACCGGCGGTAAATCTTCGTGACAGCCAGGCAGGCAGTCTGCGCTGCCTTTGATGGTACGCGGACAAGGACTGCGGCCGACGCACGACGCCGAACAGGCAGTGGCCCAGGATCAAATCTTCTGCCGGTCGACCAGCACCGAGCATTTGGCATGGCGCACGACCCGATCGGCAGTGGCGCCGATGAAGTAGTTGGAAAAGTCCGGAACGTGCGAGGCGACGATGATGAGATCGGCGCCGTGGCTTTCGGCGGTCGAGATGATGGCTTTGGCAGGTGGACCGTTGCGGATCTCGACGGTTGCCGTGACGCCGGTGGTCGCGAGCAGCGCTTGCAGCTTGTCGCGGCTGTCCTGCATGGCGTCCTCGACCATATTGGCCGGCAGTTCGATCGCGACATAGCTCGGCACATCTTCGATGACGTTAAGCGCGATGATCTCGCCGCCGTCATCGAGCAAGGACGCGGCCTTGCGGAGGATCTTTTCTCCCTTTTCGATACCGCCGAGCGCGATCGCTACGATGATCTTCCTGTACATGGCTTCCCTCCATGACTGATATATATAAGCTTCCTCTAAAGAAGATATGAGCGCATTGATCGCAATCAAGTGGGCGCAAGCCATCGTCAACATCTGTTCAACGCTTCATCGTCAAAAACGGGTCTTCTGTGAACAATCGGAATGCGCCATATAGGGGTCAAGTACGGCAGCCAGGGAGATAAAGACGAATGAACCGGCGAAACTTCCTTGAGCTTGCCACGGGCGGCGTGTTTGCCGCCACAGCCGGTACGCCTTCCCTTTCACGGGCCAATTCTCCAGGAGAGCCATCCATGACGAGCGAAACTTCCTATGCGCTGACGCGGCCTGCCTATATCGATCAGTCGCATCTCGTCGTGACCGACCTCGGCCTGGTGTCCGGCTTCTATCAATCGATGCTCGGCCTGAAGGTGATCGAGAAGACGGCGAGCGGCGAAGTGCTGGGTGTCGGCGATCTGCCGTTGCTGACGCTGACCACGGCAAAAGATGCTGCGATCGCGCCCCGCAATGCAGCCGGCCTTTTCCACACCGCCTTCCTGATGCCGAACCGGGTCGAACTCGCACGCTGGCTGCGCCATGCGGCACACAATAATGTCGTGCTCGACGGCGCCTCGGATCATCTCGTCAGCGAGGCGATCTATCTGTCCGATCCCGAAGGCAATGGCATCGAGATCTATGCCGACCGGCCGCACGAACAATGGAAGTTCCACCAGGATGGCATGGTGGAGATGGCGACGCTGCGCCTCGACCTCCAGGCGCTCTACAACAGTGCGCCTGATGAGCGCTGGGACGGCATGGCTGCGGGGACGGCGATCGGCCACCTGCATCTGCAGGTCGGCGACATCCCGCAGGCCGACGCCTTCTACCACGACGTTCTCGGCCTCAAGCTGATGGCGCGTTATCCCGGCGCGAGCTTCTTTGCGACCGGCGGCTACCATCACCATCTCGCCGCCAATATCTGGAACAGCCGCGGCGCCACTGCGCGCGCCGGCAACATGACCGGGCTTTCGGACTACAAGGTCCGCTTCAATGACAAGGCGACGCTGGATGCGGCAGTCTCCAAGCTCGATGCACTGGAGATCAAGAGCGAGAAGCGCGACGGCGGCGTATTCCTCAAGGATCCCTGGGGCATCGGCCTGACGCTTTCGGCATAATTTCCAGGTCGCGTCGGGTCAGCCATAACGGTTGAAGAGGCTTGCGCCATGGAGCAATGCCGTCGACGCAAAGACATGCGGCATGCAGCGTATCGGATGGTCAGTCCCGTCACGGAACCGGAACCCTGTCAGCGCGTTTCCGTGAGGAAGCAATGGGGCTTCGGGGACCTCACCGCATGGGCATCGCCAATGGCATCCGCAAACAAGCAAAGAAGATCGCAATCGGCGAACGCCACACCAGCGCCTGGGCACAGTCGCTGAAGGAAGCCGCGGAAGAGCTGCCGCCGCCGCCGCCGCTGCACCGTCTGGAAAAGGACGGGCTCGATGTCACCATGGCCTGGGCGATCATCGGCATCTTCGGCATTCTCTTCCTTGCCGCCGTCTACCTGATGTCGCTCATCCTCATTCCGATCACGCTCGCCGTCGTCGTCGGCATGATCCTCGGCATGGCGGCGGAAAAGCTCAGCAAGATGGGCGTGCCGCGGCTTGCCAACGCCTTCATGCTGTCGAGCGGCGTGGCGCTGGTGATCTTCCTGCTTATCAACTCGCTCGCCGACCCGCTGATGACGTTTGCCAATGAAGGCCCGGCCTTCGCCGAGCGAACCATCAACCGCGTCATGCCTTATCTCGAGCGCATCAGATGGCTGCATATTACGCCAGCGACATTCGAAAGCGGGTCGATGTCGATCGGTGCACTGCTCGAAAACACTGGCAACGTGCTGCATGTGGTGACGAGCAGCCTGACGCCGGCGCTGGTGCAGGGGATGATATTCTTTGCGGCGCTGCTGTTCTTCCTCGCTGGTCGGGTCAACCTACGCAAAACGATCATCATGACCTTCCGCACCCGCACGCAACGGCTGGCAGCCATCCGCGTCATCAACGCTGTCGAGCAGGTGCTCGGCTTCTATTTCGCGACGGCCTCGCTGATCTATGTCGGGCTCGGCGTCGTCATGACCGTTATCGCCTATGCCGGCGGGCTGTCTGCCCCGGTGCTCTGGGGCTTCTTCGCCTTCCTCTCGAGCTTCATCCCTTACCTTGGCATCACGCTGATGACGCTTGCCGTCGCGGTCGCCGGCATCCTCACCCATGATGGCTTTCTCATCGGCCTGATGCCGGCCGCGGCCTTCTTCACGGTGCATCTCCTCATGGAGAACCTGATCTTTCCCGCAGTGATGGGGCGGCGGTTGGAAATTAATCCCTTCGTCGTTTTTCTCGCCATCCTGTTCTGGACATGGATGTGGGGTGCCGTCGGCGCCATGCTGGCGCTGCCGCTGTCGCTGATCGTCATGACTGTTATCGACGAACTGCTGATCGAGGAAAAACCGCAGCCGCAATTGCCGAAATGATCAACCGGGGGGACGTTCGTGGCAGCTGATCTCGATCTTGCCGAATCCGATCACGACCAGATGGTCAGCGGCCGTTCTCTCTGGGGGAAAAGCGGCATACGACCGGAATGGCGGCCGATCGCGCAGAGCTTTTCCACCGACGTCGCGGTGATCGGCGGCGGCATCACCGGCGCATTGGTTGCCGAACATCTGACGGCGCGCGGTTTTTCCGTTGTTGTCATCGACCGGGAGCAGCCCGGTTTCGGCAGCACCGCGGCGAGCACGGCGATGCTGCAATGGGAAATCGACAGCACGCTCACCGAGCTCGAGGATTATTATGGCTTCGAGCGCGCGGCCGGCATCTACCGCCGCAGCGGTGCCGCGGTGGCCGGCCTTTCCAAGCTGATCGCCGCCAATGGGATTGCCTGCGGCTTCCGGCCGCGCAACACGCTCTATCTCGCCGCCAATCAGGAAGGCGCACGCAATCTCCTGGAGGAGCGCCAGCTTCGCCGCCGGGCCGGCCTGCCCGGCGTCTATCTCGAACATCCCGATCTCTTCACCCAATTCGAACTCGACCGGGATGGCGCGATCTATTCGCCGGGCTCGGCGGAATGCGATCCGTTGCTTCTCACCTGGGCGCTGCTGGAGATGGCGATACGGCGCGGCGCGCGGCTGGTCAACGCTTCCGTGACGGCACTTCACAGCGAAGGCGATCACGTCACGATGGAGACGGATGGAGGCCATCTGATCGAGACGCGGCATGTCGTGCTGGCGACCGGCTATTCGATGCCGGGCCTCGACATGCCGAAGCTGCATCGGTCGAGTTCGAGCTGGGCGCTCGCCACCGTGCCGCAGGACCCGGCACATTTCTGGCGCGACAGGGCGCTGATCTGGGAGGACAGCCACCCCTATCTCTACATGCGGACGACCGCGGACAATCGCATCGTCGCCGGCGGCGAGGATGACGAGACGATCGACGCGCAGACGCGCGACCGCAAGCTGCCGGCCAAGATCACGGCGATCCGGGAGAAGATGAAGCGGCTGTGGCCGAAGGCGGATACGCGGGTGGAACACGCCTGGAGCGGCACCTTCGGTGAGACGGTCGACGGCCTGCCGCTGATCGGCTCGGTGCCGGAGACGCCGCATGTGTTCGCCGCCTATGGCTACGGCGGCAACGGCATCACCTTTTCCTATCTCGCCGCGCAGATGATCGGCGCCATGCTGGCCGGCATGCAGCGCGACTGGTTCGAGGATTTCGCGCTCGACAGGGACGGACCGGGTTTGCGCCGTTTTGGAGAGGATGTGGTGCGGGTGGGCAAGGAGCTGAGGTAAGGTCTCATATTGACTGTCGTGGCGTGGGCGCCCCCCTGGCATACCTTCAGCCGCAAAATCACTCCGTCGTCTTGTCGTCGCCAGTGTCCTCGACGTCCTCGAGGCGGACGAACTCGGTCCCCTTGGCCTTCAGATCGACCAACGCCTTGGCCACCCCCTCGCCGGCCGCATGGGTCGGCTGGTTGACGTGGGAGATGACGACATCGCCATCCCTGGCCGAGGCGATGCGCCTTTCGGTGATCGCGGCTCCCAGCAGCGAGCCGCCGTCGCCGTTCACCGAATAACCGGCAATGCGATAACCCATGGCGCGGATCTCGCCGATGGCGGAAAGATCGTATTTGGCGGTCGAGCCGCGGAACCAGTGCGGCGCCGGAATGCCGGCCGCGACCATGGCGGCAGCGCCGCCTTCAACTTCCTGCCGCACCGCCTGCGGTGATCCGGCGGAAGCGATGCCATAGATCAGCGTCGGCGTGTCGACGGCCGGAATATGGTTCTCGCCATGGTTTTCGAGTTCGAAGAGATCGGGATTCTGCAGGAACACGGCGACGGCAGCGGGATTGCGCTTCAGCCAGCGGGCGGTGACGAAGATCGTCGCCGGGATGCGTTCCCGCACCAGCGTCGACAGGATGCGCTCGTCCGCCTGGCCCATGCAGGCATCAAAGGTCAGCGCAATGCGGGCGTGGCCGGCAATATTGGAGCGGGCGATATGCAGATGCGGCTCGACGAGTTTTGGCGCCGGCGCCTTCGGGGCCGGGCTGATTGCGGCCGAGGCCGGTCCAACGGCGGCAGGCAGCGTTGGCGGCACTTCATCCGCCAATGCCGCGGACATGTTGGCCAGTAGGAACGCCGAAGCGAGCAGGATGCGGTTCATATTGTGGATTTCTACGATTCGATCCGGCAGTTCTAACGGTTGGGTTTGCCCGGCGCCATGTGGCCGGATGTCACCGCACCCGTTTGGGCGGACGGAGCCGCATCAATCGTAAAGATAATACTTGTCCCACTTCTCGCGCGGCACCTTCTCGCCGATCTCGTAGTTGAGCTCGCGCACGTTGATATGCTGCGGACCGGTAATGCAATTGTAGGAGAGATGATACCAGTCGCCCTTGCTGCGGAAGACCGCGCCCGGCGCCTGCAGCGAATTGTCGCCAGGGATCGGGTCCTTGAACGTATAGGCGATGACCTTGTCGGGCTTGAAGCCGGTGCTGTCCTTGTTGATGCGGCTCATCGCCTCGGTGTCGCAGCTCTGTTCCAGCCGGGTCGAGGGATCGAGTTTTTCCAGCTGCTTCTTGATGGCGGGATCGACGGCGAAGGCGGGGGCAGCAAGGCTTGCGAGGGATACAAACAGGAGCAGACGTTTCGGCATTGTGGAGAAAATCCCTTACTGTTGTCCATTCTTCACCCTGCCACCGACGGCTTGCCGGAGGCTTGGCACGTGCAAATTTCGCGCAACGAGAGCGGACTTTCTTAAATATTGTGGTGACATCAAGGCAAGGCGGGCAGAGCGCCCTCCTTGCCTGTGGAAGGGCACCTCGACCCTTGGCGCATCCTTGCCGCTTGATCCGGGGCCGGTGCGCCTCTATCTCTTGCCAACCCGACATTCCCACCGGAGCCATTCCTTGTCCGTTTTCAAAAGTCTGCCGACACCGCCTGCCGCACCGAAGAAGCCGATCTCCGATATGCGCCACGGCATTACCCGCACGGACGATTATGCCTGGCTGCGCGCCGACAACTGGCAGGCGATGTTCAAGGATCCGTCGATCCTCGACCCTGATATCCGCCGGCATCTGGAAGCCGAAAACGCCTATATGAACGCAGCGATGGAAGACACCAAGCCGCTGCAGAAGGTGCTGTTTTCCGAAATGCGCGGCCGCATCAAGGAGGACGACAGCTCGGTGCCGATGAAGGACGGCGCCTATGCCTACGGCACCTTTTATGTCACCGGCGGCGAACAGCCGCGCTATTTCCGCATCGCCCGCGACGGCAATGTCGCCGACGAAACGATCCGCACCGTGCTGCTCGACGGCGACAAGGAGGCATCAGGCAAGGCCTATTTCCGCCTCGCCGGTCTCGACCATACGAGCGACCACAGCCGCGGCATCTGGGGCTATGACGACAAGGGCTCGGAATTCTTCACGCTGCAGGTCCGCGATCTCGCAACCGGCGAGGACCTTGCCGACCGGATCGAGAATACCGGCGGCGGCGGCGTCTGGGCGCCCGACGGCAAGAGCTTCTTCTATTCGGCGCTGGACGAGAACCACCGGCCGTCGAAGGTATTCCACCACATTCTCGGCCAGCCGCAGTCGGAAGACCGGCTGGTCTATGAAGAGCCGGATGCCGGCTTCTTCATGGGCGTCGGCGGCTCGCTGCTCGACGATTTCATCTATATCGACATTCACGACCACGAGACCAGCGAATACCGGCTGCTGTCGACCAAGGACCTGACCGCCGAGCCGAAGCTTGTGGCGGCGCGCGAGGAAGGCATCGAATATTCGCTGACCGAGGGCGGCGACGTCTTCTACATCCTGACCAATGACGGCGGCGCCAAGGATTTCAAGATCATGGAAGCGCCGGTTGATAAGCCGGGCAAGGAAAACTGGCGCGAAGTGGTGCCGCACAAGCCCGGCACGCTTGTTATCAGCCACATGGCCTATGCCCGCCATCTCCTCTGGCTGGAGCGCAAGGACGGGCTGCCGCAGATCATGATCCGCGACCGGGCGACCGGCGAGGAGCATGCGATCGCCTTTGCCGAGGAAGCCTATTCGCTGGGGCTGCAGGGTGCAGCCGAATACGACACGGATATCATCCGCTTCTCCTATTCCTCGATGACGACACCATCGCAGCTCTACGACTACAACATGGTGACGCGCGAACGCACGCTGTTGAAGACGCAGGAGGTGCCGTCCGGCCACAATCCCGACGACTACATCACCCGCCGCGTCTTCGCCCCGGCCTGGGATGGCGAGAAGGTGCCGGTCACCCTGCTCTATCGCCGGGATACCCCCCTCGACGGCACGGCACCCTGCCTTCTCTACGGCTACGGCGCCTACGGCATCACCATTCCGGCCGGCTTCAACACCAATTGCCTGTCGCTCGCCGACCGCGGTTTCGTCTATGCCATCGCCCATATCCGCGGCGGCAAGGACAAGGGGTTCGCCTGGTACGAAGACGGCAAGATGGACAAGAAGACGAACACCTTCAAGGACTTCGTCGCCGCGGCCGATTATCTGAATCAACAGAAGTTCACCTCTTACACGAAGATCATCGCCGAGGGCGGATCGGCCGGCGGCATGCTGATGGGCGCAGTTGCCAATATGGCGCCGGAGAAGTTCGCCGGCATCATTGCCGCCGTTCCCTTCGTCGACGTGCTCAACACCATGCTGGACGATACGCTGCCGCTCACCCCGCCCGAGTGGCCGGAATGGGGCAACCCGATCGACAGCAAGGAAGAATACGAGCAGATCGCCTCCTACTCGCCCTATGACAATGTCGGTGCGAAAGCCTACCCGCCGGTTCTGGCGCTCGGCGGCCTGACGGACCCGCGCGTCACCTATTGGGAGCCGGCCAAATGGGTGGCGAAGCTGCGCGATAAGACGACCGGCGACGCGCCGATCCTGCTCAAGACGAATATGGACGCCGGCCATGGCGGCGCTTCGGGCCGCTTCCAGCGGCTGGAAGAGATCGCCTTCGAGTATGCGTTTGCGATCAAGGTTGCGGGGAAGATGTAAGGGTTGGGTGGGGCGTCACAGAGGCCAGGGAGAGAGAAATGCCCGTCTATGTCGCCCTACTCCGCGCCGTCAATGTCGGCGGCACCAGCTCTCTGCCGATGGCCGAACTGAAGGCAGTCTGCGAAGGCCTCGGCTTTACCGAGGTGAAGACCTACATCCAGAGCGGCAACGTGCTTTTCCGCTCGGATGAGACGGAAAAGACGGTGGAGGAGTGGCTCGACGAAGCGCTCGGCAAAAAGATGGGCAAGCAGCCAGGGGTGATGGTGCGCAGCCGCAAAGAACTCGACAAGATCGCTGCCGACGCCCCCTTTCCCGAGGCCAAGCCGAATTTCCTGCTCGTCCACTTCCTGCCCGAAAAGGCGCCCAGTGATGCGCTGGAAAAGATGGTGGCGCCCGATGGCGAGGAGGCCAAGCTCGCCGGCCGGGAAATCTATGTGCATTATCCCAATGGATCCGGCCGCTCGAAGCTGAAACTGTCGGCGCTGAAGCCGGCAACCTCGCGCAATCTCAATACCGTGCGCAAGCTCGCCGAATTGGCAGCGGCGCTGGAAGGCAAGGACTGAGGGGCCCCAAAATTTAGTGCGGTTCTGCGCTTCCAAGAAAAGTTGAACCGCCCGACGCCCTCGGCATTTCCACCACCGGCAGAAAGAGCATCTTCACGAAGGTGCGCAGCATCAGCACCTGTTCGGCCAGCGTGTTCGGCTCCTTCAGCGTCTTCGACAGGACGATGCCGCCTTCCAGGACGGAGGACACCATGTCGGCGAGCTGGTCGACATTGACGGGTTCGCGCGGCGGATAGATGGCCATGATCTCCCGCAGCATGCGGCCGAAACGGCGCCGCCAGGCAAGCACCGCATTCCGGTTGGTCTCCTGTATCTCGCGGTCGAACAGCCGCTCGTAGTAGCAGACGGTCGCCACGAGGCAGCCGGGATGGCCGTTCGGCAGGTCGGAGAGCAGTTCGGACAGCAGTTTGAGACCGAGCAGGAAGGATTGCAGCGGATCGTCGACCAGATCGCGCGCACGGCTGAAGATCTCATCGTAGATGCGCTCGTCATTTTCGATGTAGCGGTTGAGCAGCGCCTTGGCGAGCTCGTTCTTGTCCCGGAAATGATAGAAGAAGCCGCTCTTGGTGATGCCGGTCTCGGCGATCAGCTCCTCGATGGAGGTGCCGCCGAAACCCTTCTGCAAGACCGCCGCTTCGGCCACATCGAGGATGCGGGTCCGCGTTTCCTCGCCCTTTCGCATGTCCCCTCCTGCCCTGGCTCCTGTACCGGCGGTACGGTTTTCAGCGCCGCATATTCAGATCTGCCATCGCCCCGGCAGCATCGACTGAAGCAAGCAATTGATATCCATCGGCAAAAACCAAAACCGTCTGGAGTATACCTCAAGTCGCCTAGTTTGGCAGCCGAATAAGCGTCAGAACATCATTCATCGACAGCAGCCGTTTCTGGCGCTGCGAGGGAGAGACTTCACAATGGTAAAGTACAGAAACGGTTTGCCGCAACTCAAAGGCGGCACCTTCATTACCGATGGCGGCATGGAAACGACGTTGATCTTTCACGAAGGGATCGAACTTCCGCATTTTGCCGCCTTCATATTGCTGGCTTCCGAAGAGGGGCGGCAGCGCATGCGGAATTACTATCGCCGCTACCTCGATATCGCACGGCGCCACGGCACAGGCTTCGTGCTCGACACTGCCACATGGCGGGCCAATCCGGACTGGGGGCAGAAGCTCGGCTATACCAGCGAAGCCTTGAAGGCGGTCAACGAGGAGGCCGTCGACCTGCTCGTCGGCTTGCGCAGCGCCTATGAGCGGCCGGAGCAGCAGATCGTCATCAGCGGCGCGATCGGCCCGCGCGGTGACGGTTATAAGGCGGGCATCATGGATGCGGCCGAGGCGGAGGACTACCACGCCTTCCAGATCGCGGCTTTCGCCGGCACGGAGGCCGATATGGTCAGCGCTTTTACGCTGACCAATATCGACGAGGCGATCGGCGTGGCGCGGGCGGCACAGGCGCTCGGCATGCCCTCGGCCATCTCCTTCACGCTGGAGACGGATGGCCGGCTGGTGACGGGCCGCAGCATTCAGGACGCCATCGAGACGACGGATGCGGCCACCGGCGGGGCGCCGGCCTATTACATGATCAACTGCGCGCATCCGACGCATTTCGAAGCCGCGCTCGATCCCGAAAGCGCCTGGGTGAAGCGCATTTCCGGCATCCGCGCCAATGCCTCGACCATGAGCCACGAGCAGCTGGACAATAGCGAGATGCTGGATGCCGGCGATCCCGCAGATCTCGGCCGCCGCTACCGCAAACTGCTCGGCCGCATGCCCGCGGTGCGCGTGCTCGGCGGCTGCTGCGGCACCGACCACCGCCATGTTGCAGCGATCTGCGAGGCATGCCTGCCGCAGGCGGCGTGACGACCTGAGAGGGAGGAGAGAATGACGATTGGATGGACGATGATGGGAGTGGTGACACGGGAGCACGGCTGGCACGATCTGTGGCTTGCGATCACGGGACGGCACAGGCGCCCCGAGCCTGAGGCGGCCGTGGAGGTGGCGCTGCGCGATAGCGATCTCGCCTTCGGCGGCTTCGACGGCCAGGTGACCTATGGGCTTGAGGCGGACTGGCGCGAGGGCCGGTCCTCGCGACGCAGGCGGCTGCGGGCGCCGGTCGGCTTCTGACGAAGGGAAAGCCGGCGTCAGCCTTTGGCGGCGCCTTTCGACGGTTTGGCCTTGTAGCCGCTGATCTCCTCGCCGGCGGTCGGGGAGAAGCGCAGGTTCCAGAAGGTCGCGGTGATCGAGATGATCGTGACGACGACGAAGGCGGCCGAAAAATCGCCGAGAGCAGGCGTTTCGGCGCCTGACAGGGCCATGGAGCCGTGCAGCGCCAAGGCGCCGATGCAGATGCCGAGCGACAGCATCAGCTGCTGGAAGGTGGTGTAGAAGCTGGTGGCCGAGCTCATCCGCTCCTTGTCGATCTCGTCATAGGCAATGGTGTTATAGGCGGTGAACTGGAACGACAGGAAGAAGGCGCTGAGCACCAGGACGACGAAGATCAGCGGCATCGGCCAGTCCGGCCGGAAGGCGGCGCAGAGGCCATAGCCAATCGTGCCGAAGATGCCGTTGAGGACGAGGCTGCGGCGGAAGCCCAGCCGGCTGAAGACGAACTTCGCCATCGGCTTCATGGCGAGCGCGCCGATCGCGGTGGCGATGACGATCTGGCCGGCCGCGGCGGCAGACAGGCCGAAGCCGATCTGGAAAAGCAGCGGCAGCAGGAAGGGCTGCGCCCCTTGCGTGATGCGCGTCAACGAACCGGCGATGACTGACGTGCCGAAGCTCGGGACCTTCATGAGCGAGAAATCCATGATCGGCGACGGATGCTTGCGGGCATGCTTGAGATAGGCGATGCCGAAGATGAGGCCAAGGGCGATCAGGAAGATCGAGAAGGCGCCCTCGCCTTCATGGCTCGACATTTCGAAGCCGAAGAGCAGCGAGCCGAGCGAGATTCCGGAGAGGATGAAGCCGATCGTATCGAAGGGACCGCTGGCCTTGCCCTTCACCTCGTCAATGTAGATCGAGACGAAGATCATGCCGATGATGCCGACCGGCACGTTGATATAGAAGATCCAGCGCCAGTCGAGATAGGTGACGATGAAGCCGCCGAGCGGCGGACCGATGATCGGGCCGATCAGCGCCGGCACGAGCAGCCATGACATGGCGCTGACCATATCCTTGCGGTCGACGCTGCGCATCAGCACCAGGCGCCCGACCGGCATCATCATCGCGCCACCCATGCCCTGCAGCAGCCGCGCCAGCACCAGGAAGGACAGCGTCGGCGCGAGCGCACAAAGGATGGAGCCGGCGACGAAGACGGCGATGGCGGCGCGGAAGACGGTGCGCGAGCCGAAACTGTCGGCCATCCGGCCGCTTGCCGGAATGAAGATCGCAAGGCTCAGGAGATAGGAGGTGAGTGCGATCGACATGGCCGGCGCGCTGACGGCGAAATCGCGCGCCATTGTGGGCAGCGCCGTCGCCAGTACGGTCGCATCGATATTTTCCATCAGCATCGCACTCGCGACAATCATCGCGATCACCCGGAAATTGGGCGCGGCGCGCCGAACCATCGGCGCCTGGTAAATCTGATCCGACATCGTCCGGAATCACTCGCGGTGGCGCGGCGGAGCACACGAAGCAGCTGGGCCGCGGAGATGACATGGCGCAAGGCCAAGGGGAGACGATTTGCTATACGCCGGCGATCGTGGCGGCGCTATGTCCTTTATGGCAAAGCTGCTTTGACGAGAGGTAAAGGCAGATCACGATTCCTTGCATTCGTCCGTTCTTCGTGAAGGTCTTCATCTCCCGGCTTGCGCGGCATGCATCCCAGCCCTACCTATGAGTGATGACCTCCGCCCTGCAGACAAACCGGCCCAGTGCGGCCTTTCCGTTCGACAACAGCTATGTCGGCTTGCCCCAGCACTTCTTTGCGCCGCAGGCACCGACGCCGGTGGCGGAGCCCTGGCTGATCAAGCTGAACGAGCCGCTCGCCGCCGAGCTCGGGCTTGACGTCGAGGCCCTGCGCCGCGACGGTGCGGCGATCTTTTCCGGCAATCTCCTGCCCGAAGGGGCCGAACCGCTGGCCATGGCCTATGCCGGGCATCAGTTCGGCGGCTTCTCGCCGCAGCTCGGCGACGGGCGGGCGATCCTTCTCGGCGAGGTGATCGACCGCAACGGCAAGCGCTATGACATCCAGCTGAAGGGTGCGGGCCCGACGCCTTTTTCGCGTCGCGGCGACGGCCGGGCGGCAATCGGGCCGGTGCTCAGGGAATATATCATCAGCGAGGCGATGTTTGCGCTCGGCATACCCGCCACGCGGGCGCTGGCGGCGGTGACGACAGGCGAGCCGGTCTATCGCGAAGAGGTGCTGCCGGGCGCGGTCTTCACCCGCGTCGCAGCCAGCCATATCCGTGTCGGCACCTTCCAGTATTTCGCGGCCAGGGGCGACACCGACGGCGTGCGGGCGCTGGCCGACTATGTGATCGACCGGCATTATCCGGCGCTGAAAGAGGCCGAGAACCCCTATCTCGCGCTTTTCGATGCGGTCTCCGAGCGCCAGGCGGCGTTGATTGCCCGCTGGCTGCATGTCGGATTTATCCATGGCGTGATGAACACCGACAATATGACCGTCTCCGGCGAGACCATCGATTTCGGCCCCTGCGCCTTCATGGATACCTATGACCCGGCGACCGTCTTCTCGTCGATCGACCAGCACGGGCGTTATGCCTATGCCAACCAGCCGGGCATCGGCCAATGGAACCTCGCAAGGCTCGGCGAGACATTGCTGTCGCTGATCGACGCCAATCCCGACAGCGCCGTCGACAAGGCGAATGTGGTGATCAAGAATTATGGCGAACGCTTCCAGGCGCATTGGCTGGCCGGCATGCGAGAGAAGATCGGCCTTGCCGGGCAAGAGGATGGCGATCTCGAACTGGTGCAGGCACTGCTGTCGCTGATGCAGACGCAGGCCGCCGATTTCACCCTGACCTTCCGGCGGCTGTCGGATCTTGCCGGCGATGACGCGGCAGGGCCGGGTTTTGCGGCGAGTTTCCGCGAACCGGAGGCCTGCGGCGCCTGGCTTGCGCAGTGGCGCGAGCGGCTGTCGCGCGATCCGCAGTCGGCCACCGAGCGCGCCATTGCCATGCGTAGCGTCAATCCGGCCTTCATTCCACGCAATCACCGGGTCGAGCAGGCGATTGAGGCCGCGGTCGAGAACGGCGATTTCTCGCTGTTCGAGGCGCTGCTGACCGTGCTTTCAAAACCCTATGAGGATCAGCCGGGCTTTGCCGCCTATCGGCAACCGCCGAAGCCGGATGAACGGGTGCTCGCGACCTTCTGCGGGACGTAACAGGCGTCGTCATCTCCTCACAACCAGCATCAAGCCCAGTTCAGGGTATCCAAAATGTGACGACAGCCTGCGGCAATTGTGGCCGTTGAAAGGCATCTCCTTCGCGCTATCTGGCTGATCGGCGGGACTTTTCCGCCGATCCCTCACCCCGGCGAACCTCAGCGGGAGATACAGCCTTATGGCGATCGTCATCACCTCCATCTTCTTCATCATCATCGGGCTGGCCCTCGGCGGCGGCGGGCTGTGGCTCGTCACGCTCGGCGGCAGCGTCTTTTATCTGTTCGCCGGGCTGATGTTCCTGATCACCGCCGGGCTGCTGCTGATGCGCAAGGCGGTGGCGCTCTGGGTCTATGCGGTGCTGGTCATCGCCGCACTCGGCTGGGCGGTGTGGGAGGTCGGCTTCGACTGGTGGCAGTTGGGCCCGCGCGGCGGCATGATCATCCTGCTCGGGCTCTGGCTGCTGACGCCCGGGATCCGCCGGCCGCTCGGCCTGCGCAGCCCGACCGGCTTCACTTACGGCGCCAATCCCTGGCCGCTCGCCATACCTGTCATCCTCGCCATCCTCGTCGCCCTCTATTCGATGACCACAGATCCGCATGATCTTGCCGGCGATCTGCCGACCGACAAGGTCGCCGCCAGCCCCGCCTTCGGCGGCGGCGTGCCGGACGGCGAATGGCATCAATACGGCCGCACGCCCTTCGGCCAGCGCTATTCGCCGCTCGACCAGATCACCGCCGAAAACGTCTCCACCCTTAAGGAGGTGTGGCGATACCAGACCGGCGACGTCAAGCGGCCGGAGGATGTCGGCGAGACGACCTATCAGGTAACGCCGCTCAAGGTGAAGGACACGCTCTATCTCTGCACGCCGCATAATTGGGCGATCGCGCTCGACGCCAAGACCGGCAAGGAGAAATGGAAGTACGACGCCAACTCCGGCATGAACCCCGACCGGCAGCATCAGACTTGCCGCGGCGTCACCTATTATGCCGATCCCACCGTTGCCGCCGGCCAGCCCTGCGCCGAGCGCGTCTACCTGCCGACATCCGACGCGCGGCTGATCGCGCTCGATGCGGCGGACGGGAAGATCTGCACCAGCTTTGCCGATCAGGGCGTGCTGCATCTGGAAGCCGGCATGCGCTACAACCCGGCCGGCTATTATTATTCCACCTCGCCGCCGGTCGCGGTGGCGGGCAAGATCATCATCGGCGGGGCGGTCAACGACAACTACTCCACCCAGGAGCAGTCCGGCGTCATCCGCGCCTTCGACATCAATACCGGCGCGCTCATCTGGAACTGGGATTCCGGCAATCCCGACGTGACGACGCCGCTCGCCAACGGGCAGACCTATACCACCAATTCGCCGAACAGCTGGTCGGTCTTCAGCGTCGACGAGGCGCTCGGCATGGTCTACCTCCCGCTCGGCAACCAGGTGCCTGATCAGCTCGGTATCAACCGCAGCGACAATGTCGAGAAATTCTCCTCATCGATCGTCGCGCTCGATATCGCCACCGGCCAGCTGCGCTGGGTGCGCCAGACCGTGCATCACGACCTCTGGGACATGGACGTGCCGGCACAGCCCGTTCTGATCGATCTGACGAAGCAGGACGGCACGACCGTTCCCGCCCTCGTCGGCCCGACCAAGCAGGGCGATATCTATGTGCTCGACCGGCGGACCGGCGAACCGATCATTCCGGTCAAGGAAATCCCGGCGCCGGGCGGCGCCGTGGCCGGCGATCATACCTCGCCGACCCAGCCGATCTCCGATCTCACCTTCTCGCCCGAGCCGCTTCAGGAAAAGGACATGTGGGGCGTGTCGCTGTTCGACCAGCTCGCCTGCCGCATCGACTTCCACCGTTATCGCTACGAGGGCCGCTACACCCCGCCTTCGCTCAAAGGCACGATCGTCTATCCCGGCAATTTCGGCACCTTCAACTGGGGCTCGGTGGCGGTGGATCCGGAGCGGCAGATCATGTTCGGCATGCCGACCTATCTCGCCTTCACCTCGCGCCTGGTGCCGGCGGCCGACATTCCGCCGAGGGGCCAGGACGAGAAGGGCAGCGAACAGGGACTCAACCGCAATGACGGCGCGCCCTACGGCGTCTTCATGGGTCCCTTCCTCGGACTGCTCAAAATCCCCTGCCAGGCGCCGCCCTGGGGCTATGTCGCCGGCGTCGACCTGCGCACAGGCAAGATCGCCTATATGCACAAGAACGGCACCGTGCATGACATGACGCCGCTGCCCCTGCCCTTCAAGGTGGGCGTGCCGGGCATCGGCGGGCCGATGCTGACCAAGGGCGGCGTCGCCTTCCTCGGGGCTGCGGTCGACAACTATCTGCGCGCTTACGACGTGACGAGTGGGCGGCAGCTCTGGCAGGGACGGCTTCCCGCCGGCGGCCAGGCGACGCCGATGACCTATATGGCTGATGACAACAAACAATATGTCGTCATGGTCGCCGGCGGCCACGGCTCGGTCGGCACGAAGCCCGGCGATTACGTGATCGCCTACACGCTGCCTTGATGGCCCAAGGCTCTTCGGTTCGCGCCCATGGCAGCCCCTCACTGCCTGTGGCTTGCCCCTCACCCTAACCTTACCGGGGTCGAGCCCCTCGTCTCGACCCGTCCTTCGGACCCCCGCTCGCGGGGAGAAGGGACGTGCCAAACGCGGCCTCGAGGTTGAGGAAGGCGGCGCGGCATGGTCTCTTCGCCCCGTTTACGGGGAGAGGATGCCGGCAAGCGGATGAGGGGCTGGTTTCAGGATTTCATACAACTCGCGGGAAACCCGCGTCAGCTTTCTCCCGATTCACACCATCTCGACGATCATGCGGCCGACTTCGGCGAAGACCGGGTTGAGTTCCGTCACCGGTGCGGTCGCCTCGGCGATATAGACGGCGGCGACGATCGGGCCGCGATCCGGGGGCCAGATGACGGCGATATCGCCGAGAGTGCCGTTCGGGCCGGTGCCGGTCTTGTCACCGACCTTCCAATCCTGGGGCAGGCCGGCCCGCAGCCGTTCCTTGCCTGTGGTGCTGGCCACCAGCCAGGCGATCAGCCGGTCGCAGGAAGCCTCGGCAAGCACCGAGCCGAGCGTCAGGTTGCCGAGCGTGTCGAGCATCGCCTCCGGGGTCGTCGTGTCGCGCGGATCGCCCTTTTTGCCCTCGTTCAGCGTCGGTTCGGTGCGGTCGAGACGCGTGGCGCCATCGCCGATCGAGCGCAGCCAATCGGTCAGTCCTGCCGGCCCGCCAAAACTTTCGAGCAGCAGGTTGCCGGCGGTATTGTCGCTGACGGTCACCGCCGCCTCGCAGAGTTCAGCAACGGTCATGCCGTCGGTGCCCGCATGTTTTTCGCTGAGCGGCGAATAGTCGACGAGTTTGTCCTTGCCATAAGTCACCCGCCGGTCGAGCTTCTCCTCGCCCTTGTCGACACGGGCCAGCACGAAACCTGCTGCCAGCGCCTTGAAGGTGCTGCACATCGGAAAGGCTTCGCTGCCGCGATAGCCGAAGGAGATGCTCGTTTCAGTGTCGAGCACCGAAACGCCGAGACGGCCGCCGGTGCGTTTTTCGAGCGCAGCAAGGCGGTGCTGGATGTCGTCGTCGCCCTTCTCGGTATTCTCCTCCTTGGTCCCCTCCTCGGCATTGGCGGGAAGCACCAGCGCGGGCAGGCCCATCGCAGGCAGGCAAAGGGCCGAGCCGAGCAGCATGCGGCGGGTCAAACTGAGATCCATGAAATCCTCCGGCGGGTGGGAGGACAGAGCTAAGGAGCGATTGCGGCGACTTGTCGTCAACGCGGCGACTTCTTCGCCCGCCGAGCGACCTCTATCGTCCGCACTGGTCACGCGGCGCGGGTGACCTCGACCGTCACATGCGACAATTCCGTCAGCGCCGAAAGTCTGCCCTTGTAGAAGGCCGGATCGCGCGGCTGCGAGGTGAGGACGGCGACGATTGCCGCATGATGGCCGGGGCCGACCTGCCAGACATGCAGATCGGTGATCCGGTCGTCCTCGGTCTCGATGGCGCCGCGGATTTCGGTCGGCAGCGTCTCGCCTTCGGGGACGACGTCGAGAAGGACGCCGCCCGAGGATTTCATCAGGCTCCAGGACCAGTTGGCGATGACCAACCCGCCGACGATGCCCATGATGGGATCGAGCCAGAGCCAGCCGTAAAGGCTGCCGAGCGTCAGCGCCGCGATGGCGAGCACCGAGGTCAGGGCATCGGCGATCACATGCAGATAGGCGGCGCGGATATTGTTGTCGCCGGTCTTTGCGGTGTGGGCGTGGTCGCCATGTCCATGGCGCCCGTGATCGCCATGTCCGTGGTGGCCGTGAGCGTGATGATGGTGGCCATGGTGCGCATGCTGGCCATGCCCGTGCATATGATGGCCATGCGCGGCATGGCCGCCGCCGGCGAGCAGCCAGGCGCTGGCGAGGTTGACAGCAAGGCCGATGACCGCAACGGCAATCGCCTGGGCAAAACCGATCGGCACGGGGTTAGAAAGGCGCAGCAGGCTTTCGCAGGCCATCAGCAGGGCAATCAGGGCAAGGACGATGGCGCTGGCAAAGCCGGCGAGATCGCCGAGCTTGCCGGTGCCGAAGGTGAAGCGCGGATTGCGCGCCTGCCGACGGGCGAAGAGATAGGCGAGCGCCGAAATCAGCAGCGCACTGGCATGGGTCGACATGTGCCAGCCGTCGGCAACAAGGGCCATGGAGCCGTAGACGGTGCCGGCGGCGATTTCCGCCACCATCATCACCGCCGTCAGCGCGATCACCAGCCAGATGCGCCGCTCATTGCGCGTGTGATCGGCGCCGAGGAAGACATGGTCGTGTTCCAGGGCGTCCATTCCAGCCTTGTCGATTCCGGCACGCATTACAGGCTCCTTCTTCACGGCATTCAGCGAATATAGATTCTCAAGACTTCCGATATTTCCTCGACCGCCTCGGCCCTCGCCGCATCATTGGCGGCATTCAGCACATCTTCGCGCAAGTGGTCGTCGAGCACCTCGCCGGTCAACCCGGTCAGCGCGCCACGGATCGAGGCAAGCAGTTGCAGAATTTCGCCGCAAGGGCGCTCAGCCTCGAGCGCACGCTCGACCGCCTCCATCTGCCCTTTCAGGCGGCTGATGCGGGCGACGAGCTTCTTTTTCTGCAGGGTGGTGTGGGACATGGTGGGTTCTCATATAGCATAGGGGGGTATAGTATCAAGCGGAAAGCCAGGGCTCAATGCCGATGATGTCGTTCAGCACCGCTCCTTCTCGCGACATTCGATGCGATCATGGCCGCGCGAGCCCCTCACAGCATTTTCTAATGAAAGCGAATACGCGGCTTAATCCGCCATTGACAAAGGCCGCGTTTCCGACGATCTATGGCCCATGATCAAAAACGCGCACCAGAGCCGCTCGTATTTTTGGCTGTACCTGTAAAGGGCGGCCGGACAAGATCATATTGTCAACAAGCCGCCGTCAGGCGGCTTTGTTGTATCGGCAGCGTCCTGACGGCAGAATATCAAAGGACGCGAAGACCATGACCGAAATCGAAGACAGCGAAATTTCACTGATGCGCCCATCGGTGGTAACGATCCGCGCCGCCAAGCCGCGCGACCTGCCCGAGCTCAACGAGATGATCGCCCTGCTCGCCGCCCATCATGGCGATGCGGCTGCGACAACGCCGGAGCAGCTGGAGCGCGACCTCTTCGGTCCGCTGCCCTGGATCCATGCGCTCGTGGCCGAGACCGCCGAAGGGCTGATCGGATACGCCATTCTGGTGCCGCTCTACAGGGCGCAGGAAGGCAAGCGCGGCATGGACCTGCACCATCTGTTCGTGCGCGACGGCCATCGCGGTCACGGCACCGGCCAGTTGCTCGTCGACCGGGCGCGCGAAACCGCCCGCAAAGCCGGCTGCGGCTACCTCTCCGTCAGTGCTGCGACCGGAAACGTGCTGGCGCACCGCTTCTACGAACAGCTGGATTTCACCCCGCGTCCGGTAACCGGCATGCGCTACATGCAGTCGATCGCCTGAAGCGCGTCGGGCATGGTGCGAGCGGTGTTGCGATAACGGGATGCATTAACAAAAAGCCCTAAAGCGCGACGAACGAATCTGAAAGATTGCGACGCGCTTCAAGGCTGGCAGGCACGAGGCGCCCGCCGGGTTTATGCAGGAACCGGTTTCAGCCTACCGACAATTATCGAATTGCATGAGGAGCTTTCATGCCAGATTTCAAGCTACATTGCTTTGCTCTCTCGGGGAACTGTTACAAGGTCGCGCTCTTCTTCGCACTTGCCGGCATCGAGTGGGAGAGCACTTTCGTTGACTATCTGGGCGGCGAAACGCGCACCGAAGAATGGCGAAAGACCATAAACGAGCAGGGCGAAGCCCCTGTGCTCGAACATGGGCAAACGAAGATCAGCCAATCGGGGATCATCCTTGACTATTTGTCGGAGGTGACAGGGCATTTCGGGGCGCAGACAGCCGAAGAACGACGAGACATCATGCGTTGGATTCTTTTCGATAACCACAAATTCACGAGCTATTACGCGACGTTGAGGTTCATGTATGGCCTGCAGAAGTGCGGCGAGACGCCAGTCGTCGAGTTTTTAAGACTGAGGGCTAAAGCTGCCTACGCAATCGTCGACGAACATCTGGCGCGTCGGGCCTTCGTGGTCGGCGACCGGCTGACGATCGCAGACCTCTCTTTGGCGGGCTACGTCTTCATGCCGGAGGAAACCGGGATCGATCACAGCGCCTTTCCGGCTATCGCAGCCTGGAAAGATCGGATCAGAAACATGGCTGGCTGGCGCCATCCCTATGATCTCATGCCGGGTCCCACCTCCCTGTAGACAGAGCATCGGATCCTCCGAAGGCGCCAAGCAACCAAGTGAACGCGCGAAAGCCCTCGCCCGGTTGGCACCGTTATTTCCACTGGGTCCCGTCAGCGGCGGCGCAGCCGTATGGCGGCAGGGAACCGGCAAAGGTGATTTTCAGCTTGGCGCAGCCCCAGCTGTTGATCGGGCCGGGCATGGCATTGTTGAGCGTGATGCCGATTTCATCATAGGGGCTGTCGGTGTTGGTGATATAGCGATACCAGCGGAAACCGGTGAAAATCACGACCGCAAGTGCGATCGTCAGCAGCAGGCGAAGCAATCTTTTCATGATTATGTCCTTGAAATACAAACGTCGCCGTTTAACACCGACATATCGAAGCGGAAAGCGCTGCCGCCGCCGGGCAAAGCGATATCCCGTGGAAAGATATTATCAACTGCAGGCCGCAGTGACTTCGCCCCACCACTAACGCCCCGGCACGGCCTTCAGATAGGCGGCGATTGCCTCACGGTCGGCGGCCGGGAGATGGGCGATGTTCTGCTGCACATCGACCATCGAGCCGCCGACGGAATCGAAATCGGGCGTGAAGCCGGTTTCGAGATAGCTGGCGATATCGGCCTCGCTCCAGCCGCCGATGCTCTTGGAAGCCGGCGTGATATCGGGTATGCGGCCCTTGCCTTCCGGATTGGGAGCGCCGGCAAGCCATTGATCCGCCGTAAAGCCGCCGAGCGCATCGCGCGGCGTATGGCATTCGCCGCAATGACCGGGACCTTCGACGAGATATTGCCCGCGCTTGATCTTGTCGTCGCTCTTTGCCAGCGCCACGCGCGGCTGGTCGTTGAAATAGAGGAATTTCCAGCCGCCGAGCGCAAGCCGGATATTGAAGGGGAACGGCAGCTCATGCGGCGGCGCGACGTTTGCGCTCTTCGGCAGGGTTTTCAGGAAGGCGTAGATATCGTTGACGTCCTTGTCGCTCATCCGGGAATAGGAGGCATAGGGAAAGGATGGGTAGAGATGCTGACCGCCCGGGCCGACGCCGCGCTTCATGGCATTGCCGAACTCGGCAAGCGTCCAGCCGCCGATACCGGCCTTTTCATCGGGTGAGATGTTCGGCACGTGGAAGGTTCCGAAAGGGCTCTTCAGCGCCAGGCCGCCTGACAGTGTCAGCTTGGCATCACCTTCGGAACCGGGTGCGGCATGACAGCTGACGCAGCCGCCCGCCCAGAAGACCATCTCACCGTTTGCCGTATCAGGCGCGCCGAGATTGGCCCAATGGCTTTCCGGCAGCGGATCGGGTGCGGTGACGAGATAGAAGGCGCCTCCGCCGAGGACGGCGACGCCGATCAGACAGAGCAATAACCGGATGAACCTGCGGACCATGCGCCGCCTCCCCTTTTGCCGAGATTTCCGCGTCGATCGATCCCCCGATCGATCTGCGCAGGCGGAGAATAAGGCGATCCGCGCCGGCGACAAGGCCGGCGCGGATCCTGTATCCAGATGAAAATGGCCTATCGCTCACTTGCTGAGGCGATAGGCCTTGTGACAGCCGCCGCAATTGGCGCCGAGCGTGTTCATCGTGGCGCCGACGGCCGCAGGATCGGCCGGAAGCTGAGCCAGCGCGGTTTCAGCGTCGCTGGAGAGCTTGGCGGCGCGCGCCTTGAAGTCGTCCATGTTTTCCCAGATTTTCGGGCTCGCGCCTTCGTCATTCGTGTCCGTGCCCGGCTTGAACTGGTCGGGGAAGACCTTGGCAGTTGCGGCGATCGTCGTCAGCGCCGCCTTCACTGCCTCGGCGTCATAGGGCTTGGTGCCCTTGGCGATGGCTGCCAAGGCCCCGGCCGAACCGCCGATCTGCTTCATCAACGCAACGCGCGAATCATGAGTGCCGTCGGCGGCGGTCACCGAACCGGCGGCCATGCCGGCCATCGCCAGGGCCGCAGCTACTGCTTTCCAATTCATATTCCTCTCCATTTCTCCTCGGCCAGGGTGGCCGAAGGCCAATCTGCACCGGGAGCATGCCAAAATCCATGCGTCCGGGCAGTCACGTTTTGCCGGATCATCATAAAAACAATGTGATAGGCCGCAGCGGCTCAAGCGCTTTTCCACCCCTGCCAGAGGCTGAAGGCGGAGACCGCAACCAGCAGCAGTCCGGCGAAGCGGCCGACAAAGGCCGTGACGTCAGGGTTGGCGACGAGCAGGTCGCGGCTGCGGCCGGCCGTCATCGCCAGTGTGCCGTAGATGGCGAACTGGGTGACGACAGTCATGACGCCCATGATCAGCCCCTGTATCCAGAGCGGACCATATTCCGGTCTCAGGAACTGCGGGTAGACGGCAAACATGAAGATATAGGCCTTCGGGTTGACCAAACAGGTGACGGCCCCCTGGCGGAAGGCGCGCCAGCCGGAGCGCGCCGTTCCCGGCCCGACCGCCTCGACGGTGATCGAGCTGCGGATCAGCGAAATCCCGATCCAGATCATGTAGGCCACGCCGGCAAAGAGCAGCACGTTGAAAAGCTGGGGCAGCATGGTGACGAGCACGCCGACGCCGGCCGCGCCATAGGCCGAATGTACCGCACCCCCGGCCATGATGCCGCCGGTTGCCGCCAGCCCACGCTTGACGCCGCCAGTCAGCGAATTGGCGAGCACGAAGAGCATGTCCATGCCCGGCACGATGATGATGCCGAACAGAAGGGTGAAGAAAAGCCAGAGGTTTTCATGGTAGTTCATGTCAGTTACCGCCTTGAATTTCTGCGGGCCGTTTTCAAAGACCCTGATTGATTTCAATCTGATAGGCGGCTCTATACGGGAACCCAACTGACAGTGTACTGTCAGGAGCGTGGCGGATGGGAGAGGTTAAATGCGCAAGGCCTCGCGGCTTTTCGAGATCATTCAGATCCTCCGGCTGGCAAGAAAGCCGATAACGGCGGCTGACATGGCCGAGACGCTCGAAGTGACCGCGCGCTCGATCTATCGCGACATCGCCGCACTCCAGGCGATGCGGGTGCCGATCGAAGGCGGGCGCGGCATCGGCTACATCATGCGACCGGGCTTCGACCTGCCGCCCTTAATGTTCTCGATCGAGGAGATGGAGGCGATCGTGCTGTCGCTGGCGCTGCTCGACCGGACGGCGGACGAGGAGCTGAAACAGGCGGCGCGCCGGGTCAACCGGAAGATTTCAGGCGCGGTGCCCGCCCCGCTGCGCCAGGCGATGGACAACAAGGCGCTCTATGCCTGGGGTTCCATCGCGCAGCCGGCGGGCTTGGACCTGGCGATCGTGCGCCGGGCGATCCGCGACGAACGCAAGCTGATGCTCGGTTACCGCGACGAACTCGGTCGCGCCAGCGAAAGGACGATCCGGCCGGTCGCGCTGATCTATTATTCGCAGACCGCCAATATCGTCGCCTGGTGCGAACTGCGCCAGGCGATCCGCAATTTCCGCAGTGACCGGGTGGAGCACTGCGAGGAGGCCGATGGCTTCTTCAAGGGTGAAGGCGATGGGCTGCGGGAATTGTGGACGAGCGGCTGGACGGAGAAGGCTGTGCCTGCCTGAGGCGCGGCGGTTGAGGTACGAGCAGGCGTCGGTGTCACCTAACATTCCGGCCATGAGGTTGGCGAGACCAGCCCCTCATCCGCCTGCCGGCACCTCTGCCTGGATCGAGCCACGTGTCTCGACCCCGGTAAGGTTATAGGGTGAGGGGCAGCTGCTCGCGTAAATCAAACAGTAGCGAGCAACCTAATAAGCCAGCGTGCGGCTCTCTTCCCGGCCGAAGCCGCGGATTTCGATGCGGTCGGCATGGACCTCGACGATCGCGAAAGCGTTTTTGGTCTCGGTGTCGACCACGCCCTTGAAATTGACGAAGTGGCAGGCGCCGGCCATGCCGTAATTGCCGACATGGTCGTGGCCGTTGAGATAGGCAATGACATTGCTGCGTGAGGCGAGCAGCGCGACGATGCGTTCGCTGTCCCACATGCCATGCTCGCTCGGCGGATGCACCGGATAGTGATTCATGACGATTACCTTCTCGCCGGCCGCGGCCGCTTTTACGATTTCATCGCCGAGCCAGGCAAACTGCTCGTCGCTCAGCGCGGCATTCCAGCGATGGGCATTCGCCGCGCCCTTGGCCTGCAGCTCCGCCAGCATCTCGGCGGCCAACGCGCGATGAGGATGGCCTTCGGGCGGCGCGAAGATACTGACCTCGTTGCCGTCGAGCACGATGAAGCGCCAGCCGTGGCGCAAGAAGCTGTAATAGGGCGACGGCATGCCGAGACGCGCGGCAACTTCGGAGAGATGCCCCGCCGAAACCGAGAAATCATGATTGCCGAGCAGGAAGAGCGCCTCATGCCGGAGCTTCCGATAGACCGGTAGGATATCGTCGAAGCTTGAAAAGCTGCGGTCGATGACATCGCCGAGCGTCATGATGAAGCTCAGTTCCTCACCGTTGAATGTCTCGATCGCCTCGGCGACCTTGGCGAGGCTGTTGGCATAGTGGCGATCCATGGCCACATGCGGCGCGATCGCCGCATATTGCGGATCGGCGATGATGCCGAAGCGGAACAGGGGAGAATCGGAAGACGACATGGGGGCGTGATTAGGAGCGGTCGGTGACAGGGATGTGACGGCTTTGTGTGAAAACAAAACACCCGGCGCCTGAGACGCCGGGTGCTGAATTCTAATAGGCGGGCGACATCGCCACCATGGCGGCGAGTCCGGTGCCGCTTACTTCGTGGCTTCTTCGTAGCGTTCCAGGACGTAGTCCCAGTTGATCAGGCTATCGACGAAGGCTTCGAGATATTTCGGGCGGGCGTTGCGATAGTCGATGTAGTAGGAATGCTCCCAGACGTCGACGCCGAGGATCGGGGTGGCGCCGTGAACCAGCGGATTTTCGCCGTTCGGGGTCTTGGAGATCTCGAGCTTGCCGTTCTTGACGGAAACCCAGGCCCAGCCGGAGCCGAACTGGGTGGCGCCGGCATTGGCGAAATCGGCCTTGAACTTGTCGTAGCCGCCGAGATCGGAGGTGAAGGCCGCTTCGAGCTTGCCCGGCAGCTTGTTGCCGCCGCCGCCCTTCTTCATCCACTTCCAGAAATGGATGTGGTTGTAGTGCTGGGCCGCGTTGTTGAAGAGGCCGGCATTGGTGCCGAAAGACTTCTTGACGACGTCTTCGAGCGAGAGATCCGAAAGACCGGCTTCGGCGGCGAGCTTGTTGCCGTTGTCGACATAGGCCTTGTGGTGCTTGTCGTGGTGGAACTCCAGCGTTTCCTTCGACATGAAGGGAGCAAGCGCTTCGTAATCATAGGGAAGTTCAGGCAATTCGAAAGCCATGTCAGATCTCCTCTTGGCAATAGATTGCGTCATCGGCAGGTGTGGCGGAACATAGGAGGGGAAAGGGGGAGAGGCAACCGGCGAAATATCAAAAAACGACCGGCCGGAGGAAAATTTGCCTCAGTTACGGGGCTTTAGTCGCGCGGGCAAATCGCCCGGGTTGCGCGCCGCGAAAACCGCTTCGCCTGTGACGGAGATCAACGGAGACCGATATGAACAGGAATATAATCCAGCTTCTCGCTGCCGCCGTGCTACTTTCGCTCCCAGCTGCGGCGCATGCCTCCTCCGACGATGCCTGGAAGCAGCTTGCTGCCGACGTCGAAGCCAAATGCAAGAAGGCAGCGGTCACGATCGAAAAGCCCAGCGCCACTGTCGATCCCTTCGGCAGCTCGCATTACGGACTCGCCCTGGTGACGGGCAAACCGAAGGGTGCCAAGGGGCTGATTGCCCAGATCTGCGTCTACGACAAGCAAAAGAAAACCGTCGAGATCGGCAGCGAGCTAGATGCCAAACAGCTCGGGCTGATGCCGGCAAAATAGTCTGCTGCGGGTGATCCACCATGGCTATTTGTGACCTGCGTCACATTCCTCGGGAACCGAAGCCTACCCTTGGGAGTTGAAAGGCTGGGCTTTCGAGCGGATCAGCTTTTTCATGGAAGCGCGCAACCGCTCCAAATCTTTTGTTTTAAGCAATTCCGAACGCAAAACCGCTGTGCACTTTTGCTGGACTTGCTGGGGAGGTGTCGGCATGTCAGAGCTTCGCAACCGGGCGGACGATCAGCAGAAAATCTATCAGCGCTGGGCGCCGGTCTATGACCGGGTCTATCGCGGCATCCTGCGCGATGGCCACCGCAAGCTGGCGGCGCTGGCCGCCGCGGCCGGCACCGATATTCTGGAGATCGGCGTCGGCACCGGCCTGACGCTCGGGCACTACCCGCGCCGCTGCCGGGTGACCGGCATCGACATTTCCGAACATATGATCGTGCGGGCGCGCGAAAAGGCGAAACGCGAAAACCTGCAGCATGTGCAGGCGCTCGATGTGATGGATGCGCATGCGCTGAGCTATGCCGACCGGTCTTTCGATGCGGTCTGCCTGCCTTTCGTCATCACGCTCATCCCCGAGCCCGAACGTGCGCTTGACGAATGCGCAAGGGTGCTGCGGCCGGGCGGCGAGATCATCCTTGCCAGCAAGCTTGGCGACGGCGCCGGCCTGCAGGGCGCGATCGAGACGGCGGTGGCGCCGCTGGTGCGTCATATCGGCTGGTCCTCTGCCTTCCGTATCCACCGCATCATCGCCTGGGCCGAGCGCCGCGGCGATTTTGACGCTGCCGAAATCCTGCCGGTCTTTCCGAACGGCTTCTTCAAGATCATCCGGCTGAAGCAGCGCGAACCTATCGCCTGAGAGGATTGGCCGCCTGAGACCGGAACTTTTTTCCCCGCGTCGTTTGTTCTGATACTACCGTTCGCCTGAGGGGACCGCATGACATCGGATTTTTTCTTCTTCATCGTCGTGGGCTTCTGCGCGCAGGTCGTCGATGGCGCGCTCGGCATGGCCTTCGGCGTGCTGTCGACGACGAGCCTTCTCGCCTTCGGGGTACCGGTGGCCAATGCCAGCGCGATGACGCATGTGGCGGAAATGTTCACGACCGCCGCCTCGGGCCTCTCACATGCCTATCATCGCAATGTCGACTGGCGCCTGGTGGCGCGGCTCGCCCCGGCCGGCATGCTCGGCGGTGCGATGGGGGCCTATCTGCTTGCCAATGTCGACGGCAAGGCGATCGAGCCTTTCGTGTCGGCCTATCTGATCGTGATCGGGCTGGTGATTCTCTACAAAGCCTTCCGGCCGCCGCCGAAGCGGGATGTTCGCGACTGGATCGTGCCGCCGGTCGGGCTTTTCGGTGGCCTGCTCGATGCGATCGGCGGCGGCGGATGGGGGCCGATCGTCACCAGTTCGCTCGTCAGCCGCGGCCATGACCTGAAGCGGGTGATCGGCTCGACCAACTTCACCGAATTCGCAGTGACGCTGACGATTTCCCTGACCTTCGTCCTGACGCTCGGCTGGTCGGAGCTCGATTCGGCGATCGGCCTGATCATCGGCGGTGTCATCGCTGCCCCCTTCGGCGCGATCCTGGTCAAGAGGCTGCCGGTGCGGCCGTTGATGGTGGCTGTCTCGATGATCATCATCGGCACGTCGGCGATGCGGATCCTGTAAAAGGGGTTACAGATTCCGGCCGAAATAGACATCCACGGAGGCGATCTTGTCGCCGCGGAAGCGAAAGCTCTCGATGTTACGGAAGCTGCCACCGTCCAATTTTTCGGCGCGGTAGCGGACGACCGCCTCGTCGCCATCAATCGCCAGGAATTCGATGTGAAAGTCGCGGAAGACCGGCTCCTTCGGCCAGCAGCGCTCGAAATACGTCGCTCGGTCGATGTGGTCGTCGCGCGGACTGGAGAAGGTGAAATCCTCCGTCAAGATGGCGCCGACCATATCCTTGCGGTCGTCGAGATAGGCGGCGTAGAGATGGCGGACGGTCTGTTCTCGGGATGTGCGCATGTCGCTCATGGCAATCTCCTCGGCGTGACTGATTGCATCATGCAATCAGTCACGTTCTAACACTTTTGCCGGAACGGGTCCAGCTTACGGCGATAATTTCCCAAAGACAGGCCACCGATGCGCAAACGCCGTCTTGAAGGACGGGCGACAAGGCGGTTATATCAGCGCGTGCCCGCCCTGGAACGACGAGCGCATGCTCCGCCAGGCCCGTTCGCTCGACCTCGAAAAGCTCGATCTCAGGACAGTTTTACCCGCGTCGATCTCCTCGCCGCGGCAAGGGGTACATCGTTTCATCGGGCGGGCGGAACTTCGCCGTGCGATCAATGCCGAGGCCGAAAGAATGACCGATACACAATTGGAAGCTGCCAGCGCCAGGCCGGGCTCGATCTACTGGAAGCGCAACCTGGTGATCTCGCTGATCGGCTCCTTCACCACGATCGTGGCGATGACGCTGCTGCTTCCCTTTCTGCCGCTCTATGTCGAGGAACTCGGTGTCAGCGACCATGCGGCGATCGTGCAATGGTCGGGCATCGCCTATGGCGCCACCTTCTTTGCCGCCGCCCTCGTCGCGCCGCTCTGGGGGCGGCTCGGCGATATCTATGGCCGCAAGCTGATGCTGGTGCGCGCCAGTCTCGGCATGACGGTGGCGATCGCGCTGATGGGCATGGCCGGCAATGTCTGGCAGTTGGTGGCGCTGCGCCTCTTCGTCGGGCTTGCCGGCGGGTACTCCTCCGGCTCTATGGTGCTGGTGGCGACGCAGACGCCGAAGGACCGTTCGGCCTGGGCGCTCGGCGTGCTCTCCTCCGGCATCATGGCCGGCAATCTCGTCGGGCCGCTGCTCGGCGGGGCGCTGCCGCCGATCATCGGCATCCGCGGCACGTTTCTCGCCGCCGGCGGCATGATCTTCCTCGCCTTTCTCGCCACGGCCTTGCTGATCAAGGAGGAGAAATCGCCGGCCCGCAAGCAGGCCGCCAAGGCCAGCGGCGGCTGGAAATCCATTGCCGACAAGCGGCCTGTCGTCGCCATGCTGGCAACCGGCATGCTGTTGATGTTTGCCAATATGTCGATCGAGCCGATCATCACCGTCTATGTCGCGCAGCTGGTGGCCGTAGAAGCCCAGGTGACGATCGTATCGGGCGTCGTCATGTCGGCCGCCGCCCTCGGCAGCATTCTCTCGGCCTCGTGGCTCGGCAAGCTTGCAGACAGGATCGGCCATTGGCCGGTGATTTCAGGCGCCCTCGCCGTCGCCGGGCTGCTGTTGATCCCACAGGCCTTCGTCACCAGCTCCTGGCAGTTGATCATCCTGCGTTTTCTGATGGGCGCAGCACTTGGCGGGCTTCTGCCCTGCATCGCCGCCGTCATCCGCCACAGCGTGCCGGACAGTGCGGCCGGCAGCATTCTCGGGCTTTCCATCTCCTCGCAATATGTCGGCCAGGTCGCTGGTCCCATCCTTGGCGGCTTCGTCGGCGGCCATATCGGCATGCGGGCGGTTTTCCTCGGCACCTCCGTGCTGCTTGTCGCCGGCGCTGCCTATGCCTGGGTCGTGCGGCCGCGGGATCGGCAGACATCCGGCTAAGGCGCGCTCCCGCAGATCATCTCGATGCCTGACCGGGCGATCGCTTCCAGCGTCTCGCGGCTGTCGCCGGCGCGGGCGCGGACGGCGAGCGAATGCATGACGGCGGAGGCGAGCCTTGCAAGCATCTGCGGATCGGCGCTTCGGGGAAGCTCGCCCCTTTCCACGGCAAGGCGCATGCGCTTTTCGATCTCGTCGTCGAAATCGTTGAGGCTGCGGCCGAGCACTTCGCGGACCCGCTCATGCTGGACCGCTTCGGCCGATGCCGTGCCGATCAGCAGGCAGCCGCGGGCGGCGGTTTCACCGTGCAGATAAATCGCCAGCGCACCCGCATAGACGCGGGCGATATTGTCGCGAAGCGGCAGTGACGGGTCGAGCGCCTCAATCAGCACGTCCATGCCGTCCTGCCGATACCCCTCCAGCGTATCGAGATAGAGATCCTCCTTGTCACCGAAGGCGCCGTAGAGGCTCGGGCGGTTGAGGTTGGTCGCAGCGCTCAGATTGTCGAGCGAGGCGGCGGCAAAACCCCTGTCCCAGAACACATCCCGCGCCTTGCCAAGCGCCGCCTTGGGATCGAAGCCCCTCGGGCGGCCGCGCTTCTTCTCGTCCTTCATATTTTGTACCGTTTCGCATTAAATTCTTGACGAAGTTTATTTTATGCGAAACAGTACAAATGTACAATGCTATCGCGGGCGGCATCACCTGCCTCCCCAAGGAGAGGAAACCGCAATGAAACTCTATATGCACGCCGCGGCCTGTTCGCTTTCGCCGCACATCATCTGCCGGGAGCTGGGGCTCGATATCGAACTCGTCCAGGTCGACCGGCAGACCCATCGGACGAGCAACGGCGAGGATTATCTAGCCATCAACGGCAACGGCTATGTGCCGGCGCTGATGCTCGACGATGGCAAGGTGTTGACCGAGGGGCCGGCGATCGTACAGTTCCTCGCCGACAGCGTGCCCGAAGGAGCAGCCCTGTTGCCTGAGGTCGGCAACATCCGCCGCAACGAGGTGCAATCCTATCTCAACTTCATCACTGCCGAGCTGCACAAGCCGATGGTGTTGCTCTTCAATCCGATTTATTCCAGCGTTCACGAGGAGATCCGCGCGCTGATATCGAAGCGACTCGCCTGGCTGAACGGCCGTCTTGCCGGACCCTATCTCACCGGCGATGCGTTTACGGTGGCGGATGCCTATCTCTTCGTCTGCCTGAACTGGTCGCCTTGGACCAACATCGATCTCAAGCAATGGCCGGCACTGCACGGCTTCATGGCCCGCGTGGCGGCTCGACCGAAGGTGCGCGAGGCGCTGCAGGCCGAAGATCTCGAGGCCTTCGATGCCGACGGCGTCTATTTTGCGCCACACGCCTATCTCGCCTCATCAGGACGGACCGGCTCGCCGGTCAGGCCGTAAACACGAGGTCGGCCACACCGCGACTCCGAGGGGTATCAGACGGCGTTGACGGCGACCGGCAGGGCACGCTTGTGGCCGGTGGCACGATAGGCGGCGAGGATGCGGCGGCGGGCGATCTCGCCGACCGGCCTGCCTTCGAGGAAATCGTCGATCTCGTCATAGCTGACGCCATAGGCTTCTTCATCTGGGCGCAATGGGCGCTCGCTCTCGAGATCGGCCGTCGGCACCTTGAACACCAGCTCGTCCGGGGCGCCGAGGCGCTTTGCCAGCAGACGGACGCGGCGTTTGTTGAGACCGGCGAGCGGCAGGATATCGGCGGCGCCATCGCCGAACTTGGTGAAGAAGCCCATGACCGCCTCGGCCGCGTGATCGGTGCCGATGACGAGGCCACCAAGGGCGCCGGCCAGGGCGAACTGGGCGATCATCCGCTGACGGGCCTTGATGTTGCCGAGGATGAAATCCTGCCGGCCGGCATCGGCGAAGGCGAGGCCGCCATTTAGCGCGGCGGCAAGCATCGCATCGGCCGGCTCCTTGATGTTGACCACCATCGAGCGGTCGGCGCCGATCGTTTCCAGCGCCCTCACCGCATCGGCCTCATCTGCCTGGACGCCGTAGGGCAGGCGCACGGCGATGAATTCGGCGGTGTGGCCGCTGTCCCGCAGCTCGCGCACCGCCTTCTGAGCCAGCAGCGCCGCCGTCAGCGAATCGACGCCGCCGCTGATGCCGAGGACGTAGCCGCGCATGCCCGAGGCGACGAGATAATCCTTGAGGAACGCGGTCCGCCGTTCGATCTCGTGCTCAGGGTCGATGTCGGCGGCAACACCCAGTTCGCGGATGATCTCGCCTTGTTCGTCGAACAGCACCGTCATAAGCCTCTCCTCCCACTTACGGAATTTCGGCGCCACTATGGCGAAAAGATGGGGGAAGACGAAACCGTTTCGGGCAGAGCTGCCATGCATTTTATGCAAGTGGGGCGTTGGGGCGCAGTATCTCCGGGCTGGGTTCGCACCTACCGCACGATCGTGAACAGCTCCACCGGATCCGCAAAACCCTTCAGCCTGTGCGCTCCGGCGGACACCACATCCCCTGCCCCGGCCTCCTGACGGAACGGTGCCGACATCAGCAAGGCCTCTCCCAACTCGCTGCAGGCGGTCTGGATGCGGCTGACAAGATTGACGTCGCCGCCGATCAGGGTGAAGTCGAGGCGGCGGCCGGAGCCGACATTGCCGTAGCTGACCTCGCCGTAATGCAGGGCAATGCCGGCCTTCACGCCGATGCCCTCATATTGGAAATGGTCGATCTCCTCGAGGATGGCGCGGGCCGATGCCAGGGCGGCGCCGCAGGAATGGGCGGCATCGTAACCCGGGAAGAAGGCAAGCACGCCATCGCCCATGAACTTCAGCACCTCGCCGCCTTCGCGGGTGATGGCCGGCACGATCCTGTCGAAATAGGCATTGAGCAGGCCGAGCACGGTGCTGCCGGGCAGACGGTTCGACAGTTCGGTAAAGCCTCTGAGATCGCAGAGCAGCAGTGCCGCCTCCATCGATTCGATCTCGTCGCGGCGGATGCGGCCGGCCAGGATGCGGCTTGCCGTCAGCGGGCCGATATAGGTATCGAGCAGGCTGAGCTCGACCTGGCGCAGAATGCGCAGCTCGCTGGTGTTGCGCAGCGCCGGCAGGATGCGCTCGATCACCTGACGCTCGGGAGCGGCGAAGCCGCCAGGCCGCCTGGTGCCGAAGACGGCGGCGCTGACCGGGCCGTCGACGTTGCAGAGCGGCGCGATGACGAGCTGCATCAGGCCGCGATCGGCGAAGACATCGATATGCTGCCAGCGGCCATGCACGCTTTCGCCGGTATCGACGACCAGCGGCTCCCGGGTCTCCATGACCTTGCGCAGCGGCGTATTGGCGATGGCGACGCGGGCGCCGTGTTCCCGGTCGTGGATCTCGACCGGCTCGCCCGGCGCCCAGGCGATGGTGCGGCCGATGAACTCGGGATGCAGCGTCATCAGATGCAGGGTCAACCGGTCGATAGGCAGGCCGAGCGCCTGGAGCCTGCGGCCGAGGCCGGAGACGAGGCCCGCTTCGTCGAGCGCGTGGCATTCATCGCCGGAAAGCCATTCGATGATCGACAGAAGTGCGGCGGCGCTGACGGCATGGCCGGCGGTCTTCGTTTGCAGCCTGTCGGTATCGGGAGCGTAGATCGCTGATGTCATGGCTTTCTCCTCCTTAAGGGAAGGCGGAGCGCTAGTGAGCGCCGCCGCCGGAGAGTTGACCGGGTTTTCTGAGAAGCAGGCTTGCCAGCAGGGCGACGACGAGCGCGACGCCGAGCAGGAAGAAGGTGTCGCTGAAGGCCATGATATTGGCCTGCTTGCGTATCTTGAGTGCGATGGCGACGACGGCCTTGTGCCCGGCGAGCGCCTGATCGCTGACCCCATGGCTCATGAAGTAGCCGGTCAGCCCCGCGATGCGATCGCGGGTGGCCTCCTCGAAGACCGAGACCGAATTGGTCAGAATGTTCGAGTGGAACTGTTCGCGCTTCGACAGGAAGGTCTGCAGCGAGGCGATGCCGACGGCACCGCCGAGATTGCGCATCATGTTGAAGAGTGCCGAAGCCGAACCGGCATTCTCCTGCTCGATGCCTGCGGTAGCGATTGCCGAAAGCGGCGTGAAGACCAGCGCCTGGCCAATGGCGCGGACGATGTTCGGCCAGAAGAGCTGGTCGCTCGCATAATCGCCGGTCATGTGCACGTTCATGAAGTTCGAAGCGGCGAAGAGGGCAAAGCCGACGACGATCAGCAGGCGCACGTCGAAACGTTTCATCAAGCGCGGCACCAGGGGGATCAGCAGCAGCTGTGGGATGCCCGTCCAGGCGAGAACCATGCCGATCTGCTCGGAATTATAGCCCTGGATGCGGGTCAGATAGATCGGCAGCACGAAGACCGAGCCGTAAAGCGCAATGCCGAGCAGGAAATTGGCGACGATGCCGAAACCGAAATTGCGGCGGACCAGCAGGCGGAGGTTCAGCAGCGGAGTGGCGGTCTTCAGCTCGATGATCAGGAACAGCGTCAGCGAGACGGCGGCGATAACCGACAGGCGGACTATGAAATCTGAGCCGAACCAGTCTTCCTTGTTGCCCTCTTCCAGCACGGTCTGCAGGGCTGCGAGGCCGATCGCCATGGTGATGATACCAGGCCAGTCACCCTTGGCGAGCAGCTTCAGGTTCATCGGCGCGCGGTCGAGCGAGGCCCAGAGCAGGCCGACCATCAGCGCGCCGGGCACCAGGTTGACGTAGAAGATATGTTCCCAGCCCCAGTTCTCGGTGAGGTAACCGCCGATCGTCGGGCCGATCGCCGGCGCGAAGGTGGCCGACAGGGCAAAGAGCGCAAGACCGATCGGCTGCTTGGCCTTGGGCAGCAGCGTGATGATGATGGTGAAGGCCATCGGGATCAGCACGCCGCCGGAAAAGCCCTGTATGGCGCGCAGGATAATCATCTGCTGCAAATTGGCCGCGAAGGCGCAGGCGACGGAGAAGACGAGGAAGAGGATGGCGTTGGTGAGCAGATAGTTGCGGACCGAGAAGACGCGCGCCAGCCAGGCGCTCAAGGGGATGACGACGATTTCGGCGATCAGATAGGACGTCGAGATCCAGCCGCCGTCATCGGTGCCGGCGCCGATCGCGCCCTGGATATCGGCGAGCGAGGCATTGACGATCTGGATGTTGAGGACGGCCATGAAGGCGCCGAGTGTCGAGCCGACAACGGCTGCCCACATGCGAAGCGGGCTCATGGCGGCAGGCGCCACGGGCGCTGCGGCGGCGGGGCGCGCAAGCGCATTGCCGTTTGCGGCGATCTGAAGTGTGGCCATGGCTTATCTCCTTCCAGCTCTCGCGGGAAACTTTCTCATGACGGGGTTCGAGTGATCGTTCGGGGAATGATCGGGAACATTCAGGAATGATCGGGATTATTCGGCAGAGAAGAGAAGGATCAACCTTCGTGGCTGGACAATCCTTCTTCGGCTGCCCTTGAGACCTGGCCAGCCCTGGCTTGGGCAGGCTTGGTTTCGGCAGCTTGGGTCTGGGCAGCCTTGGTATCGATTTCGGGCTCGACCGACATGCCCGAACGCAACAGGCCGCTCAGAGGCTCATCGTCGATGACGATCTTGACCGGGATGCGCTGGACGATCTTGGTGAAGTTGCCGGTAGCATTATCCGGCGGCAGCAGCGAGAATTCCAGGCCGCTTGCCGGCGAAACGCTGTCGACATGCCCCTTGATCGAGATGTCGGGAAAGCTGTCGACCTTGATCTCGACCGGCTGGCCGGGGCTGATATAGGTCAGCTGCGTTTCCTTGAAATTGGCGACGACATAGACCGCATGCAGCGGCACGACCGCCATCAGTTGCGTGCCCGAATTGACATATTGGCCGACGCGGATCGAGCGGGCGCCAACCGTGCCGTCGACGGCGGCGACGATGTCCGTATAGGAGAGGTTGAGCTCCGCCTGCTGGGCGGCGGCGGCGGCGCGGTCGCGCTGGGCAACCGACTGTTCGCGCTGGGTTTGCAGCACCGGCACCTTGTTTTGAGCTGCAACGAGGGCTGCCCGGTCGCGCTCGACGGCGGCAGCGGCCTGTTCCCTGGCCGACTGGGTCTGCTCGGCACGGGACTGAGTGCCGGCGCCGTTGGTGATGAGGCGGGCCGAGCGGGCGGCGTCCGACACGGCAAAATCCAGCGAGGCCTGCGAGGCGTCGATCGTCGCCCTCGCCTGCTCGATCACCGACTGCTGCAAGGCGATCTGGGCATCGATATTGGTGATGGCGGCTTCGGCCGCCTTCACATCGGCTCTCGCCTGCGACAGGGCAGCCTGGAAGTCGCGGTCGTCGATGCGGGCGAGAACCTGACCGGCTTTGACCTGGTCATTGTCGCTGACCAGCACTTCCCTGATATAGCCGGCGACCTTCGGGGCGACAGTGGTGTAATCGGCCTTCACATAGGCATCGTCGGTGGATTCGATGAAGCGGCCGACCGTCCAGTACCGGTAGCCGAAATCGCCGGCGAAAGCGACGCCGGCAAGCAGCGCGGTGGCAAGCACGGCGCGCTTGACGATCCCCCGACCGGCCTTTCCGGAAGCACCCGCGACCGGCGCTTCCGCAACCGGTGCTTCGGCGGCCGGCATGGGCGGCGCCTCGGCAGTGGGCGTCCTGGCAGCTTCCTCGGCCAGGATCTGCTCGGCCTGCCTGGAAGTTTCGAAAACTTGCCTCTGGGGTAACTCGACCATCGTCATTCTCCTTCACCGTTGGCCTCCTCTGTGAGAGGCCATGTTCGATGCTAGGGAAAATGTACCCTGACATTTATTTTGATAATCTGCTTAAATCGGGAAGGATCATCAACTCTCAGCGGATAATCCGAGGGCAATATGGATCGGCTGACAAGCCTCACAGTCTTTGGCCGGGTGGTGGAATGCGGCGGTTTTTCCGCCGCGGCGCGCCGGCTCAACATGTCGGTCACCATGGTCGGCAATCACGTGCAATCGCTGGAGGATCGGCTCGGCGTGCGACTGCTCAACCGCACGACACGCAAGGTCAGCCTGACCGAAACCGGCAAATATTACTACGAACGCTCGTCGCAGATCCTGGCCGAACTTGAGGAGGCGGACCGGACGGCCGGCGCGCTGAGCTCGACGCCGCGCGGCACGCTGAGGGTCTATACCAGCAGCGCCATCGTGCGTTTCCTGCTGCCCGTCGTCAGCGAATATATGGAGCTCTATCCGTCGATCTCACTCGATTTCAGCGTCGGCGAGCGGATGGTCGACATGATCGAGGACGGCTACGACCTGGTGATGCGCACCGTACCGCCGCCGGATTCCTCGCTCGTTGCCCGCAAGCTGACGCCCTGGCGCCATATGCTCGTCTGCTCGCCGGCCTATTTCGAGACTCATCCGATGCCGAAGAAGCCGGCCGAAGTCGCCGAGCACAATTGCCTGCAATATGCCTATTATCCCTATGGCGACGAATGGCGCTTCGAGGATGGCGCGGGCAACCCGGAGAGCGTCAAGATCGGCGGCAACGTCGTCTCCAACAGCGCCGAGATGCTGCGCTTCCTAACGCTGAGCGGGCGGGGCATCTTCCTGGCGCCGAGCTTCGTGGTGTTCGACGACATCGCCGAAGGGCGGCTGGTGAAGATCATGCCGGATTACCGGCCGATAGAGTTCAACATCAACGCGGTCTACCCCAACCGCAGCCACCTGCCGACGAAGGTGCGGCTGTTCATCGATCTCTTGGTGGAGAGATTTGCCGAGCATCGGAAGTGGATGACGTGAGGGGCCTGCCCGGGGGTAGGCCTGCTCTTTTTTTTGCGAGCGGGCTCGGGTGTGGGTGGCACCCCCTGCCCTGCGCTTGCGCTCCGGGCGTTCGCTGCTGCAATCGATTCACTGGATCGATTGCTTCGGCTGCGCCGAACCGCTGCTCACTCCTCGCTTTCGCTGCGGCCGTAGGCCCAGTCCATATAAAGCTCCAGCGCCTTGCGGGTGAACGGGCCTTCCTGAAAATTGCGGTCGTCGAGGCGGGTGACGCCGACGACTTTGGAGTAGTTGCCGGTGGTGAAGATCTCGTCGGCTGCGAGGAAATCCTCGACGGAGAGCGCTGCTTCCACGACGTCGAAACCGGCCTGGCGCAGCAGGCCGATGACCCGCGCGCGGGTGATGCCGGCGAGGAAGGTGCGGTTGGCGGCCGGCGTCATCACCACGCCGTCGCGCACCATGAAGACGTTCGATGAGGCGGTTTCGACGACGTTGCCGTTCAGGTCGCGCACCAGCGCATTGTCGAAACCGCGGCTGCGCGCCTCGGCGATCATGCGGCCGCTGTTCGGATAGAGCGAGCCGGTCTTCGCCTCGGTCATCGCCGTTTCCGGCGACGGGCGGCGATAGGGCGAGACGGTGAGGCTGGTGCCGCCATGGCCGCCCATCGGCGCCTCGAACAGGCAGAGCGCGAAGCGGGTCGATTCCGCGTCGACGGAAACGACGCTGCCGGGCGAACCATGTTCGCCCCAATACATCGGCTTGATGTAAATCGCCGTGGCGCCATCGAATTTCGCAACGCCTTCCCAGGCGAGTGCGGCGATCTCCTCGGCCGACTTCACCGGCTTCAGGCCCATGGCCAGCGCCGAGCGGTTGATGCGCTGGCAGTGCAGGTCGAGATCCGGCGCGATACCATCGAACCAGCGGGCGCCGTCGAAGACCGTGGAACCCAGCCACATGGCATGCGAGGTCGGCCCGATCAGCGGCGGATTGCCGGGGAGCCATTCTCCATCGACATGGGTCCAGGTGGTTGAACGGGGTGATGTATCGACGGCCATGCTGCCCTCCCTATAAAGCCGGCAAAGCAAAAACCTCCGCGGCAAGCCGGGTCAAGGACAAATCCCGCTCGGAAACACGGAAGCAAGAAAATGCCGAAGGATGCGATCATGCCGCAATATTCGTGCGCAGCAACAGCGGCTTCATCGATGGGTGCATCAGCAAAAATGATGGAATGGAATGTTGGAATGGCTGGCTGCAGCATGCGATGATGGGGTGCAACAGCGGATACGCAGCAAGGGAAGACGCCGATGAAAGCCATGTTCTACGAAGCCTTCGAACAGGCGCCCGAAATCCGCACCCTGCCCGACCCGACGCCGACCGAGGACGGCGTTGTTATTGCGGTCGGCGCAAGCGGGCTCTGCCGCAGCGACTGGCACGGCTGGATGGGACACGATCCCGATATCCGCCTGCCGCATGTGCCGGGACACGAGCTTGCCGGGCGCATCGTCGCCACCGGCCGCGGCGTGATGCGTTTCAAGGTCGGCGACCGGGTGACAGTGCCTTTCGTTTCCGGCTGCGGCCATTGCAGCGAATGCCATTCCGGCAACCAGCAGGTCTGCCCGAACCAGTTCCAGCCGGGCTTCACCCATTGGGGCTCCTTCGCCGAATATGTGGCGATCGATTATGCCGACACCAATCTGGTGCACCTGCCCGATACGATCGACGATGCGACGGCCGCAAGCCTCGGCTGCCGCTTCGCCACCTCGTTTCGCGCCGTCGCCGACCAGGCCCGCACCGGGCCCGGCGAATGGATCGCCGTGCATGGCTGCGGCGGCGTCGGCCTGTCGGCGATCATGATCGCCACCGCCCTCGGGGCGAATGCGATCGGCATCGACATATCCGAGGAGAAGCTCGCCTTTGCGCGGGATTGCGGGGCAGTGGCGACGGTCAATGCAGCAGGCGTCGCCGACGTGGCGGAGGCGGTGCGCGAAATCACCAAGGGCGGCGCGCATGTCTCGATCGACGCGCTCGGCCATCCTGTCACCTGCTTCAACTCGATCAAGAACCTGCGCCGGCGCGGACGGCATGTGCAGGTGGGGCTGATGCTCGGTGAACAGGCAACACCGCAGATTCCAATGGCGCAGGTCATCGGCCACGAGCTGGAAATCTACGGTAGCCACGGCATGCAGGCCTGGCGTTACGACGCCATGCTGTCGATGCTTTCGGCCGGCAAGATCGCGCCGCAGAAGCTGATCGGACGGCGGGTCAGCCTCGAAGAGGCCGTGCCGGCGCTGATGGCGCTCGACAAGGCGGAGGCCACCGGAATCAGCGTGATTACCCGGTTTTCATGAGGGAATTCCACCCTCCCTGCCCGTGACGAGCACCGGACTCAGGGAGGGCGGGACGAGCAACAAGACCCTATTGAGCTACGCCGATCGAGGCGAGAAAAGCTGATGAAGCCGGGATCTTCGACTTATCCTTGATCTCGATGATGAGGCGCGGATTGCTGTCGAGCTTGGCAAGTGCCCTAAAGACGGCGTGCCAGTGGATCGAGCCTTCGCCGAGGCTCCAGTGGCGATCGGCGTATCCGTCGGCATCCTGCAGGTGGACATGCTGCAGGCGATTGCCGGCGGCCTTGACGTAGTAATCGACCGGCGGAGCACCGGTATAGCCATGGGCATAATGGGCGTGCCCGGTATCGATCGAGACGGCGACCGCGGGCGAATGGAAGCTTTCGGCCAGCGCCACGCGAATATGCGGATCCTTATCCTCGATGTTCTCGATGACCATGGTGCAGCCGATATCCTCGGCGCGCCGAACGGCGTCGCGCAGGGTCATGTGCGTGCGCTCGACCAAGGCTTCGCGGGCGCCGGCATTGTCGTCGAGATTGTTGTAAGACCAGGAGGTGTAGGGGCTGTGGATGACCATATGGGTGGCGCCGATGGCAGCGCAGACATCGAGACCCTGCAGCAGGCGCCTTGTGACGATGGCGCGGATATCGGGATCTTCCGAGGCGATGGTGAAGCCCCAGAACGGGCCGTGAATGCCGAGGCGGCCGCTGTGGCCGTCGAGAAGCCGCCTGGTGCGGGCGGCAAGCGGCGCCCAGTCGCCGTTGAGAACCTCGGCATCGATGAAGCTCTGCAATTCGAGATCGCGGGATTTTTCGAAAAGCCAGTCGCGGTGAAGCTCGACTTCATCGAGCGTCATGGCGGCGCCGACGACGGGAAGAGAAGACATGGATGCGCTCCATCAATTGGAATGATCAATGTGAAAATGGAAGAACGGTCAAGAACGGCCGCCGCGTTCTATGCGCCCCTTCTGTGTCGGCGGTATTACAGACAGGCAGACTCGAAACCCTCCGGCTTCAGTCATTTCCGCACAGCTGGTGCGGCATTTTCGGGCCTTGCGGAAACGATCCGCCGTACCGATATCAGCGCCGACTACTCGTGATGGCCAGAGCCCGGTTCGCACTTTTCCTGGAATTGCTCCAGGCGCACGAGCTGCACTGAACTCTCGGCAACGGAGCCGTACGTTCATCGCTTCGGCGACCGAAGCGCCGCGTTGAAGGCGCTTGGCAATGTTGCCCCCGACAACAGTGCGGTTGTCAAAAGCGGCGTAGAGGTTTAACGGCTGCGCCCGCAAGAAAAAGCCCTGTAAGAAAAAGAAAGAGACATGATGTCCAACTCATTTGTGAAAATGCATGGCAGTGACGAGGCGAAGCGGTTTTTCGTTCTCGGCGACCGGGTCGAGCGGCGGCTAAGAATCAGCGGAACCTGGCTGAATATCTTCGACGTCACCGTGCCATCAGGCAGCCGGACGCCGAAACATGCGCATGCGAGCCCTGAAGTGTTCCGCATCCGCGAGGGACGTCTGACGATCTGGCGCATGAGCGACAGCGGCCCGGAAGAGATCGAGGCCAGCGCCGGCGACATCGTCACCATCCCGCCCTTCATGGTGCATGGCTATGCCAACCGCGGAACCGTCCCGGTGGTGTTTTCCGCGATCGTCGATCGCGAGATGGCCGAGTTCATCGAAGCGGAAGGCGCGACCGAACCCCCGAAGGCCAGCCCTTCGACTGAGACCATCGCCCGCATGACGGCCGCCGCCAATGCTTACGGGATCACCATCCTCGCGGCCTGATGGGACAAGAGTGTGATGCCGTAAATTTCGAGCGATTTTCGGCGTCACGCAGAATTGCGAAAAATTCCGCTACAATCTTCAAACATAACGCGGCGCTGCCGCTATTTTCAAAACTGTGATATCAAGACGCTATAAGGATTTTCGTCCGGCGCCTCTTGCGCCGGAAGCGTTTCACCGCCAAAATTGCGCCATGCCTGACAGCGACCCATCCAGTACAAGCTCCGCCCGTTCCAACCGGGATCTCCCGGCCGAGGACGCTGGCGACCACTGTAGATGGTGCGATGACCTTCTCCTTGCCCTGGGCACATCAGGCTCCCGCAGAGAGCAGCCGCTTTCCACATCATCGAGCATGACGGGCGGCCGCATGCCGGCCCGCTTTTCCCGACGGCCTATGACTTCCACTTCAAAGGAGCGGTCCCTCATGACGACGACCGCTTATGGTCACTGATGTCTTTCGACTGGATTCGGCCCTTTCCCCTGGGTCGGGGTTGCCACTCACCGAATTCTGAAAACGGATGGAACCTACACCGATGTAACACGATGATGGAAAGACGACAGGTGATGCGTCTATAGTAGCGTCCCTTCGAATACCTCGCCGCTTCGCCTGATGAATGCGGTATGACAACCTCAACGAATAGGGTCCCTGTGTTTCTGGAAATTGGAATTGTGGCATTTCTCACCATCCTGAATGGTGTGCTCGCCATGTCGGAGCTGGCCGTTGTGTCTTCGCGAACGGCCCGCCTAAAGGTTCTCTCCGACAATGGGAGCAAGGGTGCCGCTCAAGCGATCAAACTCGCTGAAAACCCCGGACGTTTTCTCTCTACGGTGCAGATCGGCATCACGCTGGTCGGTGTTCTCTCCGGCGCTTTCTCAGGAGCCACGCTCGGGGGGCGCCTGAGCGGATGGCTGGAAGAACAAGGGTTGTCCTCGACGGCCGCTGATGCCATCGGCGTCGGTTCGGTCGTCGTCGCGATCACATATCTTTCCTTGATCATCGGCGAACTTGTTCCAAAGCAGATCGCATTGCGAGAACCCGAGGCGGTTGCGGCCAAGGTCGCACCCGCCATGGCGGTGCTTTCAAAAATTGCGTTGCCCCTCGTGTGGCTTCTGAACGCCTCCGGAAATCTGGTGCTGAAGCTCCTGGGCCAGTCGGGAAAAGGCGGCGACAATGTCTCCGACGCAGAGATCAAAACCGTACTGGCCGAGGCGCAGTCGGCTGGCGTGATTGAAAGCGAAGAGTCTGCGATGATATCAGGCGTCATGCGGCTGGCGGACCGCACCGCCCGAGCGCTTATGACGCCCCGGCGAGACGTCGAAATCATTGATATTGACGACAGCCTCGAGGAAATTCGGACCCAGCTGCACAGGACGAAACGGTCGCGGTTGCCCGTTCGAAAAGGCAGTTCGGACGAGGTGATTGGCATTCTTCCGGTCAAGGACTTCTACGACTCGATGTCCGAACACGGCAGCGCCGATATCAAGGCTCTGACACACGATGTCCCGGTGGTTTCAGACCTTTCAACGGCCATCAACGTTATTGAGGCAATCCGGAAATCGCCCGTTCACATGGTGCTGGTTTTCGACGAATACGGCCATTTCGAGGGAGTTGTTTCGTCAGGCGACATTCTGGAAGCGATCATGGGGGCTCTCCAGGAGGGACCTGTCGATGAACAGGCCATCGCTCGTCGAGACGACGGTTCCTATCTCGTGTCGGGCTGGACGCCGATTGACGAGTTCGCTGAATTCCTAAACCTCAAGCTCGATGACGATCTGGAATATCAGACTGTGGCCGGTCTGGTGCTGGAGGAGCTGAAACATCTGCCGGAACTGGGCGAGAGCTTCACGAGAGATGGATGGCGCTTCGAAGTCGTCGATCTCGACGGAAGGCGCGTGGACAAGATACTTGTGTCGGCTGAATGAAGGTCGGCAGGCGCCTTACACAGATACAGCAGGAGTGAACGCCATGGCATGGTCCGCGCATCAATATGTGAAATTCGAGGACGAGCGCACTCGACCGGCGCGTGACCTTCTGGCGCAGGTGCCGCTGCAAAGCCTTCGCCACGCCGTCGATCTCGGCTGCGGACCCGGCAATTCCACCGAACTGATCATCGAGCGTTACGGAGCGTCCGGCGTCTCCGGCCTCGACAGCGACATGAACATGCTGGAGGCGGCCCGCAAGCGGCTTCCAGGCACTGATTTCGTCGAGGCCGATCTCGGCAGCTGGCAGCCGACGGAACCGGCCGACCTGCTGTTTGCCAATGCCGTCTTCCAATGGCTGCCCGATCATCTCGACATTTTCGAGCGGCTGATGGACGGGCTTTCCGCAGGCGGCGTGCTCGCCGTGCAGATGCCCGACAATCTCGGCGAACCCTCGCATCTGGCGATGGAGGAAACGGCGCATGCCGGCCCATGGAAGGCCGCCTTCGAGGCGAAGAGCGTGCGCCGCAAAGCGCTGCCGCCGCCCTCCGCCTATTACGACAGGCTGATCGCCAAAGCCTCGCGCGTCGATATCTGGCACACCATCTACAATCACCCGATGACCGATGCGGCCGCGATCGTCGAATGGGTGAAGGGAACCGGGTTGATGCCCTATCTCGCCCATGCCGGCGAGCAGCATCGCGAGGCCTTCCTGGCCGATTACCTCAAGCGGGTGGAACAGGCCTATCCCAAGCTTTCGGATGGCCGGGTGCTGCTCAGGTTTCCGAGGATTTTCATGGTGGCGGTCAAAGCGTAACCGACCTCGGGCGCACGCCAGAGGATGTCAAATGCCTGTTACCCCTCGCCGCCTATGTTGCGGCGAAACCGGCACGCATTATAGTCGGCCGCAAATTGCAAGGAGATGACACATGGACGCTGCCCCCACCCCGCCGGTCACCCTGGTCATCTTCGGCGCGACGGGCGACCTGACGCGCCGCCTGCTGGTGCCGGCGATCATCAATCTGACGCGCAGCCGCCTCGTCGGCGACGATCTCCACATTCTCGGCATCGGCATCGAGCCGGGTGACGACGAATTCCTGCGCGGGCGGCTCGACCAGTTCCTCAACCATCTCAGCGGCGAAGAGCCGAGGGTCAAGGACGAAGCATGGGAAAGCCTGCGCCGGCGCATTTCCTATACGTCCGGGGATTTCACCAAGGACGATATTTTCGTCGAGATCGGCAAGCGGCTGGGGCCGAATGCCAATGCCGCCTTCTATCTCGCGGTGCCGCCATCCTTTTTCGGCACGATCGTCGAGAAGCTCGCCGCTCACGGGCTGACCGATGAAAGCGACGGCATTTTCCGCCGCGTCGCCATCGAGAAGCCGTTCGGGACCGATCTCGCCTCGGCGCAGGCGCTGAATGCACAGATCCTCGCCCAGATTGAAGAAAGCCAAGTCTACCGGCTCGACCATTTCCTCGGCAAGGAGACGGTGCAGAACCTGATGACGGCGCGCTTCGCCAATATGATGATCGAGTCTTTGTGGAACAGCCGCTATATCGATCATGTGCAGATAACCGCCGCCGAGATCGTCGATGTCGGCAGCCGCGGCAAATTCTACGACGCAACCGGCGCGCTGCGCGACATGGTGCCGAACCATCTCTTCCAGCTGCTGGCGATGATCGCCATGGAGCCGCCGAACAGCTTCGATGCCGAAGCGATCCGCAACGAAAAGAGCAAGGTGCTGAAGGCGCTGCGCATCTATACACCGGAGGAGGCCAAGACGCATGGCGTGCGTGGCGCCTATGCCGCAGGTCCGCTCAATGGTGCTGAACTTCCGGCCTATCGCAACACCAAGGACGTTTCGCCCGACAGCAGGACCGAGACCTTCGTGGCACTGAAGCTCTATGCCGATACCTGGCGCTGGGCCGGCGTGCCCTTCTATCTGAGAACCGGCAAGGCGCTGACGGCGCGCGACACCGAGATCGTCATCACCTTTCAGCCGGTTCCCTTCGCGCAGTTTCGCGAGACCGACGTCAAGCGCCGCCTGCCGCCGAATCGGCTGGTGATCCAGGTGCAGCCGGACGAAGGCATGAGCATGGAAATCTCGATCAAGTCGCCGGGGCTTTCCGTCGATACCGTGCCGGTCTCCCTTGATTTCCGCTATGCGGACAAATTCGATATCGCCAAGACGACCGGCTATGAATCACTGCTCTACGATCTCTTCATCGGCGACCAGACGCTGTTCCAGCGTGCCGACGGCATCGAGGCAGGATGGGCGGCGGTGCAGCCCTTCCTCGATATCTGGGCTAGGGATCAGAGCGTGCCCGACGCTTACGCGCCGGGCAGCATGGGACCTGCCTCAGCCGACGAACTGATCCAGCGCGACAGGCGGGAGTGGCATGAACTCGGCGTCATTCTGCATCACGACAAGAAGGACGGCAAATAGCGCCCTCCCCTGATATTACTGATTTCCCTCGTCACGGCATGCGGCGCTGACCGAGGCGCCGCTGTTGCCGCCTTCGGTGGCCAGCGCTCCGCGCGCCTTGCGCGGCGGGCAGCGCGCCCAGTCGACGGGGCCGCTGACTGGCTCGTTGTCGATGCTGCCGGTTTCGATTGAGTCGAGCGGGATTATCAGCCCGCTTTGCGTTTCGGCTCCGGGCGCGGTGCCGAGCGGCGGCGTACCGTCGATCCGGCCGCTGGCATCCATGCCCATATTCGACTGGGCAAGAACCGGGGCGGAGAGGCTGAGGAGAGCGATCGAGGCTGCTGCAATAAACCTGCGCATGATGCTATTCCTTCTGGTTTCTGCGATGCGACAGAAACAGCAGGACGACCTCATTGTTCCCCCGGGAAACGGGCAAGGACGATCAAAATTTGGCGATCGGAATATGAGTCCTCCAAGCAGGCGATATCAGGCTCAATCGCGCCAGCGCGACAGCAGTCTGTCGAGACCTGTCGGATAAAGATCGATGCCGGCCTCGCGCAGCCTGTCGCGGCCGAACCAGCGCGCCGTCGCCGCCGTCTCATCGAGTTCGGAATAGCGGATTTCGTCGCGCTCATAGAGGCTTTCATCGGCCAGTTCGATATCGGCGGCGAAGATATATTCGTGGCCGGTCGCGCCATGATGCTCGTAGATGTTTTCAAGCAGATGCCAGGGGCCAACGACGCGGATCGCCGTTTCGAGCTCCTCCTGGAATTCGCGGTGCAGGGCCTCTTCGCGGCTCTCGCCGAATTCGATGGCGCCGCCGAGCGGGCGAACGCCCTTGATACGGCCACTGTCATCCTCCACTTCGGCGGCGAGCAGTTGGTCTTTCCGCCAGGCGAGGCCGATCACCTTCACCCTGATCTGCTGCGACGGGCGCCAGACGGTCATCTGCTCTCCTTCCATTCATTGGGCAGCCAGTGGACAGCGCTTGCTTCAGCCAGTGCTTCCGGCGCAAGAATATGAGCCCCGCGACAACGCGAGGCTCCTGCCGATCAATCGTCTTAGACGAACTGGCTGAGGCCGGGGACGGAAGCGACGACCTCGTCGACCACCTCTTCGCCGGCATATTGCTTGGCGATGGCGATGGTTTCCTTGGCAAGCGAGGTGATCTCGCCCATGCCGAGGCCTTCGCCCATCAGCTGCTGGCCAAGGCCCATGATGCCGCCGCCGCCGAGAGAGCTCATCAGCCCGCCGAGCAGGCCGCCGCCGCCGGCACCTGCCCCATTGAACTGGGCGACGAGATCGGCGCCGCCGGGGATCGCTTCGATCATCTTGGCGACCGGACCATCGGCAGCCTCGCGCTGCAGGAAGCCGAGCATCATGCCGAGCGCCTTTTCGGCCAAGTCGGGCGCAATACCCACGCGATCGGCGATCTGGGTCACAATTTCATTCATCGTCAGCCTCCTGTTATTTTGACGTTAACGTCAACGTTAATGGAAAATCCACAGCAACTCAAGCCGGCCTCTCCGCGGGGGGCACTTTGTCCGGTTTTGCTTTTAATGCAAACAGTTGTCCGCATCCATCTCCCTGCTTATAACAGGGAAACGATGGTTCGATGAAGGCGGCGGGAGAGAACACCGAGCCTTCTGACATAAATGGCGGCAAAGCCCGAAGGGAGCATTCCGAATGATCGAGGAAGGCAAGATTTTCATCGGCGCGAGCCGCAATCCCGATGACAGCATCAACAAGCCGGAATATCTCGACCTGAAGTTCGGCAACCGCCATGGCCTCGTCACCGGCGCCACCGGCACCGGCAAGACGGTGACGCTGCAGGTGCTCGCCGAAGGCTTTTCGCGGGCCGGCGTTCCGGTCTTTGCGGCCGATATCAAGGGCGATCTTTCCGGCATCGCCGCCAAGGGCGAGCCCAAGGATTTCCTGACGAAGCGCGCCGAGCAGATCGGTTTCACCGATTATGAATTCGATCAGTTTCCGGTGATCTTCTGGGATCTGTTCGGCGAGAAGGGCCACCGGGTGCGCACCACCATCGCCGAGATGGGACCGCTGCTGCTCGCCCGCCTGATGGATGCCTCCGAACCGCAGGAAGGCGTCATCAACATCGCCTTCAAGATCGCCGACCAGGGCGGGCTGCCGCTGCTCGACCTCAAGGATTTCAGCTCGCTGCTCAACTATATGGGCGAAAACGCCAGCGAACTTTCCAACCAGTACGGCCTGATCTCCAAGGCCTCGGTCGGCTCGATCCAGCGGGCGCTGCTCGTTCTCGAACAGCAGGGTGCGGAGCACTTCTTCGGCGAACCGGCGCTGAAGATCTCCGACATCATGCGCACCAGCAATAATGGCTACGGCCAGATCTCGGTGCTCGCCGCCGACAAGCTGATGATGAACCCGCGGCTCTACGCCACCTTCCTGCTCTGGCTGCTCTCGGAGCTCTTCGAGGAGTTGCCCGAGGTGGGCGATCCGGAAAAGCCGAAGCTCGTCTTCTTCTTCGACGAGGCGCATCTGCTCTTCAATGACGCACCGAAGGTACTGACCGAACGCGTCGAACAGGTCGTGCGACTGATCCGCTCCAAGGGTGTCGGCGTCTATTTCGTGACGCAGAATCCGCTCGACGTGCCGGAAACGGTGCTCGCCCAGCTCGGCAACCGGGCGCAGCATGCATTGCGCGCCTATTCGCCGCGCGAACAGAAGGCGGTGAGGACGGCGGCCGATACCTTCCGTGCGAATCCGGCCTTCGATTGCGCCACCGTCATCACCAATCTCGGCACCGGCGAGGCGCTGGTCTCGACGCTGGAAGCCAAGGGCGCGCCGTCGATCGTCGAGCGCACGCTGATCCGCCCGCCGTCGGGCCGCGTCGGCCCGGTGACGGATGCCGAGCGCCAGCAGATCATGGACAGAAGCCCGGTTCTCGGCGTCTATGACGAGGATATCGACCGCGAATCCGCCTTCGAGCTGCTGGCGGCGCGGGCAAAGAAGGCGGCGGATGCCGATGCTGCCAAGCGGGCGCAGGAAGAGGCGCCTCAGCAGGGCAGCACGACCTCCGGCTGGAGCCTGCCGGGTTTCGGCGGCGGCAATGACGACGATAACCAGGGCCGCGGCCAATCGCGCGGCCGGGCTTCCGGCTACCAGCGCGAAACGGTGGTGGAAGCGGCGATGAAGAGCGTGGCGCGCACGGTGGCGACCCAAGTCGGCCGGGCGCTGGTGCGCGGAATATTGGGGAGCTTGAAGCGGTAGGTTTGCGGCGCGCCGTAAGCCCCTCATCCGCCTGCCGGCACCGTCCGGGGTGGGGCCACGTGTCTCGACCTTTCCGTTCCCCACCACCCTCTCGCAGGGCACGTTCCCTCGCCCCGTTTACGGGGAGAGGGTTAGGGTGAGGGGCAATCTCCTGACGAAGCCAGCCAAGGAAAGCGGGCGGTCAGTTGGCTCTTTGCCTTGAACCTTCCGCCTTTCTTCCCTAAATTCCCCGCCATCGATCTTTTCAACAGGATGTGTGCCGCAATGGATTTCAACTCGATCGCAACGCCAGTTCGCCTTGCCAACGAGGAAATCCACATCCATGCCTGCATCCATCACCCTCTTCCAGATTTCATGGTCCGCGCCTGACGGGCGGCCGCTTTTTTCCAATCTCGACCTCAGCTTCGGGTCGGAGCGCACCGGTCTTGTCGGGCGCAACGGCGTCGGCAAGACGACGCTGCTGAAGCTCGTCTGCGGCGATATCCAACCGCATTCGGGGACGGTTTCCGTCAGCGGCAGCCTCGGCGTGCTGCGGCAGAGCGTTCAGGTGGCGTCTGACGAGACGGTCGGCGATCTCTTCGGCGTCACCGATGCGCTGGCTATTCTGCATCGTGCCGAAGCCGGCGAGGCGACGGCCGACGAGCTGGCATCGGCCGACTGGACGCTGGAGGCACGCATGGCCGCAGCGCTCAATCGCACCGGCCTCGACGTGGCCGCGCAGACCCCGCTTGCGGCACTCTCGGGCGGGCAGCGCACACGTGCCGGGCTTGCGGCGCTTGTTTTCACCGAACCGGATTTCCTGCTGCTCGACGAACCCACAAACAATCTCGATCGCGATGGCCGCGAGGCGGTGATCGGCCTGATTTCAGGCTGGCGGGCCGGCGCCATCATCGTCAGCCATGACCGGGAATTGCTTGAAAGCGTCGATGCGATCGTCGAACTGACCTCGCTCAGCGCCACGCGCTATGGCGGCAACTGGAGCCATTATCGCGAGCGCAAGGCGCTCGAGCTGGCGGCGGCACAACATGATCTCACTGAAGCCGATAAACGCGTGGCCGAGGTGGCACGGAAGGCGCAGGCGACGGTGGAGCGTCAGGCGCACAGGGACAGTACCGGGCGGAAGATGGCCGCCAAGGGCGGCATACCGCGCATCATGCTCGGTGGCATGAAGGAGCGGAGCCAAACGACGGGCGGCGACAACGCGCGGCTTGCCGAACGGCGGCGCGCCCAGGCGCTGGAAGAGGCAAAGGCGGCGCGCGAAAAGATCGAGATCCTGCAACCCTTGTCGGTCACCTTGCCGCCGACCGGGCTGCCCGCCAGCAAGATCGTGCTCAGGATGGATGACGTGACATCGGGCTACCAGCCGGGTGATCCCGTCATCCGCGATCTCTCCTTCGACGTGACGGGGCCGGAACGGATCGCCGTCACCGGCCCCAACGGCTCGGGCAAGACCACCTTGCTGGCGCTCATCACCGGCGAACTGGAACCCTGGGCCGGCACCGTCGCCGTCATGACCGCTTTCACGATGCTCGATCAGAAGGTCAGCTTGCTCGACCCCTCGGCCTCGATCCGCGACAATTTCCGCCGGATCAATCCGCTTTCCGATGAGAATACTTGCCGGGCGGCCCTTGCCCGCTTCATGTTCAGGGCGGATGCGGCGCTGCAGACCGTCTCGGCGCTCAGCGGCGGGCAATTGCTGCGCGCCGGCCTTGCCTGCGTCCTGGGCTCAGCACCGCCGCCGCTCCTGATCCTCGACGAGCCGACCAATCATCTCGACATCGACTCGATTGCTGCGGTTGAGGCCGGACTGCGCGCTTATGACGGGGCGCTGCTGGTGGTCAGCCATGACGAGACGTTTCTCGAGAGTATCGGGATAGAGCAGCGGCTGGAATTACCTGCCGGCGACCCGGGATAATTCCGGCTCACGCCTGCTGCCGGCCTCCAACGCGACGGTTTCGGCAGACGGCAACGATCAACGCGGTGACGCAGATCAGGAGTTCGAGAACGAAGGTCCAATGCAGCATGAAACTCACGATCCAATTGCTGTAGGTCGCCGGCACCGTCGTCAGCTCGAATTTCGACCAATCGAATGGCGCGAGCCAAAGCATCGGCGCAGCGACGGTATCCATAATCATATGAAGTGTGACGGCTGCGAAAAACGCGGCGACCGTGGGAAGCCAGTCCGGCGCCAGTCGACTGATGGCCGGCAGGGCCGTGGCGGCGAAGCCGAGCCAAAAAAGCGGCCAGTGGGAGACATAGTCGTGATGGTGGACTTTGCCGCCGGTCAGGAAGAAATAGACCATGTCGAAATCCGGCAATACGCTGCCGATCAAGGCTGCAGTCATGATGCCAGGTGCGGCGGACCGTTGCCGCACGGCGCTCCCGAGAAGGTAGCCTGCAGGCAAATGGGCAATGAGCATGCGTCTTATTCTCCCGGTCGGTCCCGAAGAATCCACTATGCGCGGTTTATGGCTAGAATCGGCACAGGGCCGGCTCACTTGCCTCTTTTTGCGGGCAATGTTATTTGGATCCGGCAACCTTTTTTGAGAAAGGAGGATCACGCAATGCAGTATTATTTTCGGTTTAATCGCCAGCGTGGTCCCGTCAACGCCCTGCAGATGCGTTTGCAGGGCTGACCAGAGGCCGTTTCTCGACATCTCTTCCTGGTTGGTCTGCCCTTCGTGGCCAATGCGGCGCCGTAGCTGACAGCGCGCATTTTTCTCAATTTCCGGGCCCGATACACGCAATCCCGTGATGGCTGAATGCCCCGGATCGCGCGTGATACCCGGTCAAGACCAGAGAACGATCATGACACTCATCAATATCCGCAATCTCGGCGTGACGCTGGGCAATCCGTTGTTTTCCAAGCTCAATCTCGTCGTCAACACTGGCGATCGCATCGGCCTCGTCGCCGCCAACGGGCGGGGGAAATCGACGCTGCTTGCCTGCATCACCGGCGCGCTGGAGCCGAGCGAGGGCGAGATCACCAAGGCGCGCGGGCTGACCGTCGGCCATGTCGCGCAGAATGTGCCGCCGGGGCTTTTCGACACGCCGTTCTATGATGCCGTGCTGCAGGCGCTGCCGGCCGATCAGGCCGAAAGCGAGAGCTGGCGCGTCGATGTGGTGCTGGAATCGCTCGAGGTGCCGGAGGCCATGCGCCAGCGGCCGCTGAAGCAGCTGAGCGGCGGATGGCAACGGCTGGCCATGCTTGCCCGCACCTGGGTGAGCGAGCCCGACGTGCTTCTGCTCGACGAGCCGACCAACCATCTCGACCTTGAAAAGATCGCCCAGCTCGAAGGCTGGCTGAATGCGCTGCCGCGCGACGTGCCGGTGATCCTGTCCAGCCACGACCGCGCCTTCCTCGATGCGACGACCAACCGGACGCTGTTCCTGCGGCCGGAGCAATCGCCGGTCTTCGCCCTGCCCTACACACGAGCGCGCGCCGCCCTCGACGAAGCCGATGCGTCCGAGGCGCGGCGCTACGAGCGCGACATGAAAGTGGCGGAGCAGTTGCGCAAGCAGGCGGCGAAGCTCAACAATATCGGCATCAATTCGGGCAGCGACCTGCTCGTCGTCAAGACGAAGCAGCTCAAGCAGCGGGCGGAGAAGCTGGAGGATGCGGCAAAACCGGCGCATCTCGAGCGCTCGGCCGGCGCCATCCGGCTCGCCAATCGCGGCACGCATGCCAAGGTGCTCGTGACGCTGGAGGATGCGGCCGTGACGACGCCGGATGGGACGCCTCTATTCAAGACCGGCCGGCAATTCATCTGCCAGGGCGACCGCATCGTGCTGCTCGGCCTCAACGGCGCCGGCAAGTCGCGGCTGGTGTCGATGCTGAAGCAGGCGATCGAAAGGCCGGAGACGGCGCGCGACAGCATCAAGGCGACGCCTTCGCTCGTGCTCGGCTATGGCGACCAGGCGCTTGCCGATCTCGCCGACAGCGACACGCCGATTGGCACGATCATCCGCCGCTTCGATGTCGGCGACCAGCGGGCACGGGCCCTGCTGGCCGGCGCCGGCATGACGATCGACATGCAGGCAAAACCGATCGGCCAGCTGTCCGGTGGCCAGAAGGCGCGGCTCGGCATGCTGGTGCTGCGGCTGACCGAGCCGAACTTCTATCTGCTCGACGAGCCGACCAATCACCTCGACATCGATGGACAGGAAGCGCTGGAGGGCGAACTGATGTCGCATGAAGCGAGCTGCCTGCTGGTCTCAAACGACCGCAGTTTCGTGCGGGCGGTGGGCAACCGGTTCTGGCTGATCGAGAAGAAGCGGCTGGTGGAGGTGGAGAGCCCGGAAGGGTTCTTTGCTTCGGTTGCGGGGTGATGGATGGGTGTGATTGGTGTTGGCCGTGTGCCGTGAAGCCACCTCATCCGGCTGCCGCCCTTCTCCCCGCGGGGAGAAGGGACTCGTGGCGACGTCTCGATTCCCCCTTCTCTCCTCGGGGAGAAGGTGCCCGTAGGGCGGATAAGGGGGCTTTACGCCACACCGCCAAAAATGCGGCAAAACCTACCGCTTCGGCGCCACCAGGCAGAAGAAGGCGCCTTGCGGGTCGGTGGCCTGGATGATCCAGCTGCCGCCGGGGACTTCCATCGGGCCGTTGACGACCTTGCCGCCGCCTGAGGTGACGCGTTCGATCGCGGCGTCGATCGCCGGCACGATGAAATAGTAGCACCAGAAGGGCATCGGCATATTGTCCGGCTTGGTCATCATGCCGCCGATCTGCCGGCCACCATGGGCGAAGAGATGGTAGACGCCCATCGGACCCATGTCGAAATCGCTGTGCTTCGTCCAGCCGAACAGCTTGGAATAGAAGGCCAGCGCCTGTTCGCCATTGCCGGCGTAGAGTTCGTGCCAGCCGATATTGCCGGGCGCGTCGAAGGCCAGTTCCGGCCAGGTTTTGTCCATCGGCGCCGGCGTCATGATACAGATCACCGCGCCACCCGGATCGGCGACGACGGCGAAGCGGCCGATGGTCGGGATGTCTTCCGGCGGACGGCGGACCGAACCGCCATTGGCGGCGAAATCCTTGGCCGACTGATCGACGTCGTCGACATCAACATAACCCGTCCAGTTCGGTGGAATGCCCTTGCCCTCGAGTTCGGCCGGAAACTCCATCAGGCCGGCGACGCCGATGCCGTTCGCCTCGAAGATCGTATAGGTCGGCATGCCCTCCATTTTCATCTCGGAGGTCGTCCAGCCGACGACGGAGCTGTAGAATTTCGCAGCAACCGCTGTGTCGGGGGTCATCAACTCGCACCAAATGAACTTTCCATGCGTCTCGGACATCCTACTCTCCCTTTTTCGACGCTCCTTTCCCGAGGCCTCTTTTTCGAAACCCCTTCTTTCAAGGTCGAGCGCCGTGATTGTCAGATCTTGCGGGCGTAATGTGCTTCCATGAACTGCTTCCAGGAACCGTCAGGCTGCTTGGCGCTGGAGATGAAGGTGCGGTGATCGGCGTCGGTGAAGGTGATCTGCTCGCAGTAATCGGCAAGTCCCTCGCCATTGAAGTCGGGACCTGTCGTATAGAGGTCCAGCACATTGCCGGATGCGTCGAGCTCGCCCTCATAGACCCACATATAGTCCATCATGCTGCCGATCCAGCTGCCGATATATTTGCCTTTTGCGGCGTTGTAGCCAAGCGTCAGGATGCTGGTCGCCTCTTTACCATCCGGCATGCGGCCGGTCCCTTCGGCGACGAACCAGATGCCGTGCAGCGAGCGCACGGTTTCCGTCCAAGGCTCGCTGCCGGTCATATCGGGTGCGGTGACGGTCCATTCGCCGATCAGTCTTTCCAGGAAGGAATGTTCCTTCAGCACTTCAGCGGTCTTCATCGTCCTCTTCTCCCTTGAGTGATGGTGGCGTCGTCTTTCCGCATCCCGGCTCAGTGACAGCAGGATGGCGCCTTCGGGGCCCCCTCATATTCGTCGTGGCGGCGCACGAAATTCATCGTGCTGTCCTCGTTACGGCCCTTCGGGGCGCGGTCGAGGATCATCAGGGTGCCGATCAGTTCTTCCGGGCCGCGGGCATAACTCGAATAGGTATGGAAGACCTCGCCCTTGTCGTCGCGGTAGAAGGCGCTGAGGCCCGGCAGCTCGTCATTGGCATCAGCCGGCGGCATAGGCGTGAAATTGTAAAAGACCTTGTCTTTGGCAAGATCCTCCGGGCTGAAAGAAACGTGATAATCGAAATTGAAATCGCTGCCGAAGGAAGAGACCCAGGGAAATTGCCAGCCCATGCGCCGCTTGTAGGCGGCGATCTTGTCGAGCGGCGCGCGCGAAACGGCGACCCAGGTGACGTCGTGATGGTTCAGATGCGGCAGGGCGCCGTCGACATGATCCGACAGGAAGGAGCAGCCGGTGCAGCCGGCATCCCAATCGGGGCCGAGCATGAAATGATAGACCAGCAACTGGCTGCGGCCGTCGAAAAGATCGGCGAGCGATTTCTTTCCCTCCGGCGTGTCGAAGACATAATCCTTGTCGACCTTCACCCAGGGCAGCGCCAGACGGGCGGCGTTGACGCTGTCGCGCAGCCGCGTCGCCTCCTTCTCCTTTACCAGCAGGGCGCGGCGAGCTTCGAGCCATTCTTCTCGGGAAACAACCTCATTCTGCATGGAATGCGCCCTCCTCCGGCACGCTCCTTTTCCTTGACTAATTACATTGATATCAATAGAAATGGAGCATGTCAAATTCGATCGAGATTCCCTTTTCCACGACGCTGATGGTGCGCGACACCTGCCTCTGCCTGCATGTGCAGCGGGCGGCGCGCGCACTTGCCCGGCTGTTCGACGATGCGCTGAGGCCGGCGGGGCTGACCAACGGGCAGTTTTCGCTGATGATGTCGCTGAACCGGCCGGAACCGCCGCCGATGGGACCGGTCGCCGCCCTGCTCGCGATGGACCAGACAACGCTGACGGCGGCGCTGAAGCCGCTGCAGCGCAAGGGCTGGGTCGCAGTGATGGAGAACCCCCGGGATAGGCGCGGCCGGCTGCTGAGCCTCACCGCCGATGGCAAGGCGGCGCTGGCAAAGGCGCTGCCGATCTGGGAAGCGACGCATGCGCTGCTTGACGGCAGGCTCTCGGATAGCGGTTCCGCGCGGCTGCGGCAGGACCTGCAGGCGCTATCATCCATGCCGGCCGAAACGCTGAAGGCCGCTGCGTCGCCGCGGCCGTCCCGTCATAACAGGCGGACAACGGCGGAATAGGCGGGCTATGAGCATCTGGTTCTTCATCATTCCCTTCACACTCGCCGCCGCCCTTCCGGGACCGGCCCAGGGCGCGCTGATCGCGCAGGTGCTTACGCGTGGCGGGCGCTCGACGCTTACCTTCATCCTCGGCATGATCGCCGGCAATTCGCTCTGGCTGGTGGCAGCGATCTCAGGGCTTTCGGCGCTGGCATTGCGCTTCGAAGCCGCCTTCGTCATCGTCAAATGGCTGGGGGTCGCCTATCTGCTGTTCATAGCCTGGAAGCTCTGGACGAGCGCGCCTGATGGCATCCAGGCGCAGGCGGGCGGCAAGCGCGACCTGGTCGCCGGCATGCTGCTGACGCTCGGCAATCCGAAGGCGGTGGTGTTTTTCGGGGCGGTGCTGCCACAGGCCTTCGATCTGACGGCGCTGTCGGTATCGCAGATTGCCGTGATCGTCGCTCTCGGCCTTGCGATCGATCTCGGCGTGCAACTCGCCTATCTCATGGTCGCGGCAAGAGCCCGCGCCTTTATCCGCTCACCACGCCAGATGCGGGCGGTGAACCGGTCGGCGGCAGGGCTGATGGCGGGTTCGGCGGCGCTGATCGCGATGCGGAGCTGAAATCGAACCGATTTCCCACCAGGTCAATGGCCCTGCCCTACCGGCAGATTGCGGCAGCCATCGCGGCTGCCGCCTTTCTTAAAGCCGATCAGGCAACCGTAACCGGAACTTCGGTCGAGGTGCGCATGGCGTGGCTGTAGGGGCAGACGATGTGGGCCGCGGCGGCGAGCTTTTCGGCGGTTTCACGGTCGAGACCGGGGATATTGACCGTCAGCGCCACTTCGATGCCGAAGCCGCCGCCATCTTCACGCGGGCCGATGCCGACCTTGGCGGAAACCGTCGTCTCTTCCGGAATCTTGACCTTCTGCTGGCCCGCGACAAATTTCAAAGCACCGAGGAAGCAGGCGGAGTAACCGGCAGCGAAGAGCTGTTCGGGATTGGTGCCGGTCGCGCCGTCGCCGCCGAGTTCCTTGGGAACGGTCAGCGTCACGTCCAGAACGCCGTTTTCGGAAACGGCGCGGCCTGCGCGGCCGCCGGTGGCAGAGGCTTTGGTCGTATAGAGAATAGGCATGACGATCTCCTTTGATTGGCCCTTCGATCGGGTTGGACTTTCAATATCGCACAATTAAATTGTACGCAAGTGAATTTTGCAAATTGCATTTCGAATTCGAAAAGAGGACAATAAGGCCTCAAGGATGATGGATATGAAAGCGCACACGACGAAGACGATGGAGATACCGCAAGAGGAGAAACGACTGGAAAAGCAGTTGTGCTTCGCGGTCTATGCGACGGCGCATGCTTTCACCCGCGCCTACAAGCCAATCCTCGACCGGGTCGGGCTGACTTATCCGCAATATCTGGTGATGCTGGTGCTCTGGGAACGCAGCGAGTTGCCGGTGAAGACGATCGGCGAGCAGCTCGATCTCGATTCCGGCACGCTGTCGCCGCTGTTGAAACGGCTGGAACAGGGCGGACTGATCAAGCGCATCCGCGACCTGCGCGACGAACGGCAGGTAATCGTGTCACTGACCCCGAGAGGTGAGGCGATGAAGGGGGAGATCGATACGATCATGACGGCGATCGGGCAAGCCGCCGGCTGCACGCTCAAGGAAATGGCCGAGATGCGCGACATGCTGCATCGGCTGCGCGGCAATCTCGCCCACGCCGGCACGGACGGCTGAACGCATCCACCCGGTCAGCCTAAATAAGGGCACCCACCGAGGATTAGGGCCGTCCCGCAGCCGGCTTGGCCGGCGACCGGCGCTTCTTTGCAGGCGGCGCCTTAGGTTCGGCTTCGGCCTCCTGCTGCAGGCGCAGTGCTTTCAGCTTCTCCGTCTTCTTGTCACGAGCCGATGCCTCAGCGGCGATGATGGCGCGCGCCGTATGATCGGTCGCTTCCGCCTTGTCGCGAGACGAGAGCTTGGCGGGATTGAAGAATTCTCCCTTGGTGGCGGTCATGTGCCCCTTTCTCAGGTGATGGCGGCGCTAGAGTCGTGGCTCCGCGGCTGGAACCGCGGCTCCATGTTTGGCGCCACGATTCCACGGCAGGCGCCGTGATTCCACGGCTAGGTTTAGCGGGCGCGAAGAACCTTCTTCGGTGCCGGCAGCAGACCTTCGCGCTGCAGCTTCTTGCGGGCAAGCTTGCGCTGGCGGCGAATGGCTTCGGCCTTTTCGCGGGCGCGCTTCTCGGACGGCTTCTCAAAGGCGCTGCGCGCCTTCATTTCCCGGAACAGACCTTCCCGCTGCATCTTCTTCTTGAGCACGCGGAGCGCCTGATCGACGTTGTTATCCCTGACGAGAACCTGCAAAACGATATCCTTCCTGTCGGCGGCAAGGCCGCGCTGTCATAGTAAAAACGGCGGGACTACTTCCCGATCTTGATGCTCGAAAACTTCAGCCATGGCTCGGCGCCATCGGACTTGGCCGCCGCCTCGGGAGAAACCCTGGATGGCGTTTCCCCCGTATCGATATCGGCCTCAGTGATGCGGCGCTCGAAATTCTCCGCATCGAACTGGACCCGATATTGCACATGCCCGTGGTCGTTGGGCAGTATGCTGGAAATCCGGCACCGCTTGTCGGCTTTCGCCGTGCGGGTGAGGCCGGATTTCAGCACGATCATGTCGCCGACTTTATAGTTTGGTCTGCCCATTTCAGCGTCCCTTCGACTCTTCGGCTGCGCAATCGATCAATCAAAGGCCGGGCGATCAAATCAGCAAAGCCAGGCGATCAAAGCAAAAAGGCCGGGCTCGGACCCGACCTCTTCCAGTCACTCAGCCCGCTGCCAATCTTTGGTCAGTTCGCTGCCAGTACATCCGTGGTCAGCTCGCTGCCAGCATTTGGTCAGCCCGCCGCCATGTTCATGGTCAGCGCAGGCGAATGACAAATCATGCGGCCTGAAGATTATCAGCCGAGTTCTTGCCGGACTTCTTGTCGCGGACGAGATCGTAGCGGATCTTCTGGCCTTCAACGAGTTCGCGCATGCCGGCGCGTTCAACCGCTGAAATGTGAACGAAAACGTCGGTAGAACCATCATCGGGCTGGATGAAGCCAAAGCCCTTGGTGCCATTGAACCACTTGACGACGCCTGAATTCATAACGATCTCCTTTTCAACCGTTTGTGTTCGCCTGCGGAGAGATATCCGACAAGCCGTATCGATGTTGAGAGGATATCTGACGGAGCGCTTCAGCGCGTGGACAAAGGTCGCAAGCAATTCGATACGCACCATGTAGGATATTTATCGAATTAAGCAATGGTATTTCGAAAAATAAAATCCCCTGGCGGCGCAAAATGAAAACTCTTGCTCAAGCGAAAGCTGGTGCTTTTGGGCGGAAGCAACGACTTCCTCGGGGAAAAGGATCGATCCGGGGCGGCCGGATTGTGGGCCGCCCTGGTGATCATTACTGCCAGACGACGATCGGCGCCTTTGTCGGCACGCGGTCGTAGAGATCGATGATATCCTGGTTCATCAGCCGCACGCAGCCCGATGAGACGGCCTTGCCGATCGAGCGCCAGTCGGGATTGCCGTGCAGGCGGTAGAGCGTGTCCTCGCCATTCGAGAAGATATAGAGCGCGCGGGCGCCGAGCGGGTTCTTCAGGCCCGGCTCCATGCCGCCGTTGTCGATCGAATATTTGACGAGTTCCGGCTGGCGGGCGACCATCTCGTTCGGCGGCTTCCAGCGCGGCCATTTCTGCCGCCACTGGATAACGCCCGAGCCCTGCCAGGCAAAACCCTCGCGGCCGATGCCGACCCCGTAACGCATCGCCATGCCATCGCTCTGGACGAGATAGAGGAAACGCGATGGCGTATCGACGACGATGGTGCCCGGCGGCTGGCCGGTGGGATCGACGACGCGCTGGCGATAATAGCGCGGATCGATCTGTTCGTAGGGAACGGCGGGAATGAGAAAGCCGCCGTCCTCGATGGGGCCATACATGACGGCAAGCTCGGCTCCGCTCGGCACGCTCGACGCCCCCGGGGACTGGAACAGGCGCATGGGCGAACGGTAAATGATCGTTGTATCGCCTGATGTCACCGTGTTGGCGCTGGAGGCGCAGCCGGTGAGTGCGGAGGCTGCGGTCAATGCCGAAAAGGAAAGAAAGCTACGGCGGGAAAGATGTCTATCGAAGCTCATGACGCGGGACTGATTTCCTTTGATGCGGGAATCCTGGGATAACGACATCAGTGAATCTATCGGCTTGCGCCAAATAAACCATAGCTTCACGCAGACGTGTCCGGCCTGGGGCAGACGATATGGGGCGCGCTGTTGCAGCGCTACATCACAACGATCTCAGCCTTGGCCGGAACGCGGTCGTAGAGATCGATGACGTCCTGGTTCAGCATGCGCACGCAGCCAGATGAAGTGGCCTTGCCGATCGACTGCCAGTCGGGCGTGCCATGGATGCGGTAGAGCGTGTCCTGCCCGCCCTTGAAGATATACATGGCGCGGGCGCCGAGCGGGTTCATCAGTCCCGGATTCATGCCGCCATTCTCCGCGCCGAAGGGGCGAACCTCAGGCTGGCGCGAGACCATTTCGACTGACGGCGTCCAGCGCGGCCATTTCTGCTTCCACTGGATGGTGCCGCGGCCCGACCAGGCGTAACCGTCGCGGCCGAGGCCGACGCCGTAGCGCATCGCCTTGCCGTTGCCCTCGACGAAATAAAGAAAGCGCGTCTTGGTATCGACGATCACGGTGCCGGGCCGCTCTGTCGTCTGGTAATCGACCTCCTGGCGCAGGAACTGCGGCTGCACGCGGCTGATCGGGATCGCCGGCAGGGTGAAATCCTCGTCGCGAAGCTGGCCATACATCGCCATGTGCACGGGATTGGTGACCGGCAGGCCGTAGGTCTGATGGAACTGGGTCTTGTAGAGTTCGCGCGTCTGCGGCACCGGCTGATCGGGAATGGGCCGCACCCGGCGCGGATCGACGCCGGGCGGCTGATAAAACACCGGCGAGGTTTCCTGGACGAAGCGGGCGGGCGAATCGGCGGCGACATCGGGAATGAGAATGTTGCAGCCGCTCAGCGACGCAACGGCAATCACAAGCCCGGCAATCGGGAAGACCCGGCGCAGAAAATTCATGGAACCACCCTTATCAACGATCGGCAGACAACGACATCTGCCGGGACGATGGCATCTGCGGCTGGCGCGAGGCTGGTGTTGGGGTGGGAAAAGCAAGATCAGCAAACGATGAACCCGCCACCGTGGGCGGCGGCGGGATCGCAATCAATCATCCGTCACACTTCATCGCTGCTGCCGGTATCGGCAAAACTCAGGCCGCCACCCCGTGGAAGAAGCGGATGCTCTGTTCGATCTCGGCCGGCAGCGCCGAGGTGTGGTTGCCGGCGACGGTATCGGTTTCGATATGGATGCCGGCGGCGCGGGCGCGGCGGGCAAGCAGATCGGCGCGGTCATTGAAATGGGCCTCTTCGGTGCCGTGGACGACACGGACCGGGCATTTGAAGCTGTGGGCGTAACACAGCGCCGACCGCACCTCGAACTCATGCGCATTGCTGTCGTCGAAGCGGATATCCTGGGGATAGCGGCTGAAGAAGCGGAAAGCATTGGGATTGCCCGAAATCGGCGCCGCGGCACGGAACTTATCGGTGCTCATCGCCGCCAGCATGGTCAGCGTGCCGCCGATGCTGTGGCCGGCGATGAACAGGCGTTCGGGATCGACACCCGGCAGATGCGCCAGGCGCTCGGCGGCGGCGAGCACATCGTCGACCTCGTCATAGAAACCGGAGAAATTGCCCATCTGGCCGTTTTCGCCGCGCAGCGATGGCATCATCACGACATAACCGGCATCCATATAGGGCTTCATCAACTGCCAGTGGCCGATGCCCATGGCATTGCCGCCGTGCAGGAAGAGCACGGCCGGTTTGGCGGCGCGCTCGCGCTTGTATTTCGAAACCCAGGCCGCCAGTTCCAACTCGCCGTAGCCGGAGCGGTAGAAGATCTTGTCTGCATCGGCAGGCGCATTCAGCGGTTCGTATTTGTCGGGCGCCGGGCCCTTCTGCAACAGCTTGGTGCGAAAATGGTGGCGGACTTTGGCATAGTCGCCTTTGGCGAGGCGCGGCTCGTCCGGGACATCGAAGGCGGCCGCCATCCGCGGCAGGACGAATGCACCGGCAAGACCCGCCAGCACGGCACGGCGTTGGAGGAAAAAGGAATTTTGTTCACGCGAGCTCATAACGCAGCACCCAAATCATCTCCCCGGCATGCAAAATCTGCACCGGAAGATCGTTGCCGCCAATACACATGGTGTTGAAAATATTGCCCTGCGTCATTGTTGCGCAGGTTGCCACGCAAACCTTATCGCAACAATCTTATATCGGGAATCGCGTTGGATAAGCGAAAAGGGGGAATTGACGCTGAATCCGCACATGGAACTCCAGGCGATCATTTCGGACAGTCCGCTTCTCTCGACGGTGCTCGATCACTGGGACCGTATCGGGTTGCCTGATGCGCGATTGGTGGCCGGGGCGATCGCCCAGACAGTATGGAACCACGCCTTTGGCTTTGCCCACGATCACGGCATCAATGACATCGATATTGTTTATTTCGATGGCAATGATCTGTCCGAAAGCGCCGAAGCAGATCACTCTGCCCGTATTCGGGGGCTATTATCCAATCTGCCTGTCTGGATAGACGTGAAGAACCAGGCCAGAGTTCATATTTGGTACAAGGAAAAGTTCGGGCATTCGATAACGCCGTATACATCCACAGATGAGGCGATCACGACCTTTCCGACCACGGCCGCTGCCGTCGGCATTCGCCCCGTGGACAAGGGGCTGGATCTGTTTGCACCCTACGGCCTGAAGGACCTCCTGGCCCCGGTGGTGCGAGCCAACAAGAAGCAGATTACCCGGGAAATCTACGAGAAGAAGATCGCGCGGTGGGGCACGCTGTGGCCGGATCTTGAAATCATCGCCTGGGACCTGTAGGCGGATCGCTTGACGGCTTCTGCCCCAGTCTGCGTCATTCATTATCCATCCGGTCACGCCGGTTTGGCGTCGATCATGGCGATCAGCGTGCGCAACCGGTCTGCCTCGTAGGAGGGTTTGTCGGGGCGCAGGCGGGCGATGCGGGGAAAACGCATGGCGACACCGGATTTGTGCCGGGTCGAGCGGTTGATGCCCTCGAAAGCCACTTCGACGACGAAGCCGAAATCCCTGTCGGCGCGCACGGCCCGCACCGGGCCGAAACGCTCGGTGGTATTGTTGCGCACGAATTTGTCGAGCACCTCGAGTTCGGCATCGGTAAAGCCGAAATAGGCCTTGCCCACCGGCACCAGCTGTTCGCCGTCCTCGTCGTCGGCCCAGACGCCGAAGGTGAAATCGGAATAATAACTGGAGCGCTTGCCATGGCCGCGCTGGGCATACATCAGCACCGCATCGACATTGTAAGGATTGCGCTTCCACTTGAACCAGGGACCCTTCATGCGGCCGGCCTGGTAGATGCTGTCGCGGCGCTTGATCATCACGCCTTCGATGACGGGATCGGGCGGGGCGGCGCGTAGGGCGTCGAGTTCCTCCCATGAGGAGAACGGCACGAGCGGCGAGAGGTCGAAACGGTCATGGGGGGCGCGATCGATGATCTCGGTCAGCCGGTCGCGGCGATCGATATAGGAGCGGCCGCGGACATCCTCCTCGCCGTCGAAGAGCAGGTCATAGGTGCGGATGAAGGCGGGGTAATCGCCAAGCATCTTCGCCGTCACCGTCTTACGGTTCAGGCGCTGTTGCAGGTCGGAGAAGGTTCGGGTCGGGCTGTTGGAGCGGGCGGTGCCGCCGACCAGCAGCTCGCCGTCGACGACGCCGGAAAAATTGATCGCGTCGAGAATATCGGGAAAGGCGCCTGAAATGTCGTCGCCGGAACGGGAATAAATCTTGCGCCTGTCGCCCGAGCGGGAGAGCTGGACGCGGATGCCGTCCCATTTCCACTCAGCGGCGTAGCCGGCCGGATCGAGGCCGGCCAGATCGCCCTCCTCCACCGCATTGGCGAGCATGACGGAATGGAAGATCGCCGGTGTGGCCAGCACCGGCTTTTCGCCGCCGCCTGCCAGCCATGTGAACAAGGTCTCGTAAGGTGGCTGCAGGCCATGCCAGAGGGTTTCGATCTCGGTCACGTCCTTGCCGCCGAGATCGGCGAGCGCCTGCTTGGCAAGGCGGGCGGAAACGCCGATGCGCATGGCGCCGGTCGCCAGCTTGATGAAGGCGAAACGGCCGGACGAATCCAGCCGGTCGAGCAGGTCGCGGACGAAGCTCCGCACTTCGGTGCGGCCGAGCGCGTTCATGCCGGTGACGACTTCGCCGAGGCGCGGCTGAGCGAGTGCCGAACGGTCGATATCCCTCTCATTGTCCCAGACGAGCGAGATGGTTTCGGCAAGATCGCCGACATAGTCATAGGAATAGCGGAACAGCACCTCGTCGATGCGCTCCAGCACCAGCTCGCGCAGCATGGCGGGCTTGACGTTGCGCACCTCCAGCGTGCCGGCGATGGCGGCAAGGCCATAGCCGCGGTCGGGGTCCGGCGTGTCGCGGAAATAATCGGTGAGCAGCTTCAGCTTGCCGTTGCGGCTGGGGGTGAGCACCAGACGGTCGAGGAGGTCGGCGAAGGCTTTCATGGACGCCTCCCGGCTCTTGAGGAAAACCCCTCCCCAATGGCGCATGGAAAAGCCCCCTCCCCAAGCCCTCCCCACAAGGGGGAGGAACTAACCTGCGGCAACGCCTCGTCCCAAGGCAACGTCGCTGCATGCAAGGCCGTCAGAGGTAAAATGCGACGGGCGAGGCCCGGCATCCCCTCCCCCTTGTGGGGAGGGTTTGGGGACGGATTTTCAGCAACGAACTCCATCCTCAATCCCCCTCGTCCTCATACCCCACCAGATGCAGCGGTTTCGCCTTGATGCCCTGCAATTGGCACCAGCGCACCAGGGCCTCCTCGCGGCCATGCGTCACCCAGACCTCGGCCGGGTGCAGTTCCCGGATCGTTTCCGTCAGTTCCGGCCAGTCGCAATGATCGGAGATGACGAGCGGCAGTTCGACGCCGAGCTGTTTGGCGCGCTGGCGCACCATCATCCAGCCGGAGGCGAAGGCCGGCAACGGTTCGTTGAAACGGCGAGCCCAGCGGTCGGCGAAGGCCGATGACGGACCGATGACGACGGCGCCCCTGAAGGCTGATTTGTCGCGGCTTTCGATGGTGGCCGGCAGCAGCTCGCCGAGATCGATGCCCTCTCCGATATAATAGTCGCAGAGCCTTTCCATGGCGCCATGGATATAGATCGGTTCGGCATAACCGGCATCGCGCAGCAGCCGGATGACACGCTGGGCCTTGCCCAGCGCATAGGCGCCGACGAGATGGGTGCGCTCGGGAAATTGCCGCAGCGACGCCAGCAGCTTGCCGATCTCGTCCATCGGATCGGGATGATGGAAGACCGGCAGGCCGAAGGTCGCCTCAGTGATGAAGACATCGCAGGGAACCGGCACATAGGCCTCGCAGGTCGGGTCGGGGCGGCGCTTGTAATCGCCGGAGACGACGATGCGGGTGCCGTTCTTCTCGATGGCGATCTGGGCCGAGCCGAGCACATGGCCAGCCGGATGAAAGCTCACCTTGACGCCGTTGACCAGCAGCGCCTCGCCGAAGGCGGCGGCCTGCTCGCTGGCGCAAAAACCCTCGCCGTAACGCAGACGCATGATGTCGAGCGTCTGGCGGGTGGCAAGCACATTCACATGGCCCGGCCGGGCGTGATCGGAATGACCGTGGGTGACGAGCGCCTGCTCGACTGGCCGCACCGGATCGACATAGAAGCCGCCTTCGGGGCAATAGAGCCCTTCGGGGGCGGGATAGAGCAGCGCATCAGGTCTCATGAAGCGAGAGATAGCGGGAAATGGGCGCGAGGCCAGAGGGGCTGGAAAAGCTCACGATCGAATGCGCCGCTCACGCCGGTGATCCTATCCCATCGAGGAAGGTGACCAGCGCGGCGTTGAACTCGGCGGGCCGCTGCAGCGGCGCGAAATGGCTGACGCCCGGGAGATAGATCATCGCAGCGTCCCGAATGCTGCGGGCCAGATATTCGGCATGGTCGGGCTTGATGAATTCATCATGTTCGCCGAGCACGATGGCGACCGGCACGCGGATCCGGCCGAGGTCGGCCGCGTCATAATTCGGCTCCGTCCGCATCATCAGGCTGACCGCCTCGACAAAAGGATGGAAATCGTCCGGCGTGGCGGACAAGGCGGCATAATCGCTGGCGTGCCGGCTGAAGCATCGGTCGATGACCGGGGTCGGATGAAATTCCAGCGTGCCGCTCGGATCCATGTTGCAGGCGAAGAAAAAGACGCCCTCAACCCGCGACGGCGCCGTCATGGCCAGGATCAGAGCGATGCAAGCGCCGTCGCTCCAGCCGACGATCGCCGCCTTATCGATATGGAGTTCGTCCATGACGGCAAGCACGTCGGCAGCCATCAACTCATAGGCATAGGGCCTGATATCGCGGCTGCTTCTTCCGTGGCCGCGGCTGTCGATCAGCACGACGCGGCGGCGGCTCAGCAACAGTGCCGGGATCTGATAGCCCCAGTTGCCGCTATGGCCGAGGCCGCCATGCAACAGAATGACGGGAGGGCCGGCGCCGTAGCTCGCATACCAGATGCGGGCGCCGTCGTGCTCGACATGGCCTTCGACTGCTGCCGGCGGCAACGGGGCGGCGCCATGCGCTTCAAAATGGATGAGCTCGTCGTCTTGTGGTTCCATAGCGATCAGGCTCCCGTCCGGCAAATAGGCGATGGCATAGAAAAGCCGGAAAAGGGCCCAAGAACAACCGGAATCGCTTTCTAGCCCTTGTGCGTTCGATGCAACCGGAGGGGGATAAATCTTGGGCAGGAAGCTTCTCTATTGCGCGGCGGCAATCGCCGCTGCAGCCGCCGGCATCTACCTCAACAATACCAACCTGCTCGCAGAGCATCGGCCGGGAAAACCGGTGCTGCTCGCCCATCGCGGCATCGCCCAGCGGTTCGACGAAACCGATCTGAAGAACGATACCTGCACGGCCGCCCGCATGCTGCCGCCGAAACACGATTATCTCGAAAATACCATCCGCTCGATGCAGGCAGGCTTTGCAGCCGGCGCCGATATGGTCGAGATCGACGTGCATCCGACGACGGATGGGCAATTCGCCGTCTTTCACGATTGGACGCTCGACTGCCGCACCGACGGGCACGGCGTCACGCGCGAGCATTCGATGGCCGACATGAAGAAGCTCGACCTCGGCTATGGCTATACGGCCGATGGCGGCAAGAGCTTTCCCTTTCGCGGCCAGGGCATCGGCATGATGCCGACGCTTGCCGAGGTGCTGACGACCTTTCCGGATCGGCGCTTCCTCATCAACGTCAAGAGCCGCGACCCTTCCGAGGGCGAAAAGCTCGCCGCCGTGCTCAACGGGCTTCCCGCCGCGCGACGGGCTGATATCACAGTCTATGGCGGCGACGAGCCGATCGACGTCCTGCGCCGGCTTTCGCCCGATATCAGGACCGCCTCGCGCAAGAGCCTGAAGGGCTGCCTGTTCGGCTATATCGGCTATGGCTGGAGCGGCGTGCTGCCGGACGTCTGCAAACATCGGATGATGCTGGTGCCGATCAATATCGCGCCGTGGCTCTGGGGCTGGCCGGACCGTTTTCTCAACCGGATGCAGGATGCCGGAACCGAGGTCTTCGTGCTCGGCCCCTATCGCGGCAGCGATTTTTCCAGCGGCATCGACGACCCCACGCAACTGGCACGGCTGCCACAGGACTATGCGGCGGGCATATGGACGAACGAGATCGAGGCGATCGGCAAGCTTGCAAAGTGAGGCTCGCTGAGAAATAGGGGCGAGACGTGTGCGAAGTGTCGGAACTCACGCCGCTCTTGCTTGAACTGCAGCGGCTTCAATACGGTCGCGACCGTGCTTTTTCGCCGCGTAAAGCGCCCGGTCTGCGGCCGCGACCAATTCTGCCGGCGTCGTAAATCGATCCAAGATGTTCGCCACACCGATACTGACCGTCACGATCATTTTGCTGCTCTCACTGTGCGGGATTGCGCGCCGATGCAATGCCGAGCGCAGCATCTTGGCAAGCCGCACCGCGCCGTCCCTGTCCGTGCCGGGCAGCAGGATGGCGAACTCCTCCCCGCCAAATCGCGCCGCGAGGTCGCAGGGGCGCTTGGCAATCGACCTGAGGACCTCGCCGATCATCCTCAGGCAATTGTCTCCTTCGAGATGACCATAGGTATCGTTGTAGGCCTTGAAGTGATCGACATCGATCAGCAGCAGGCTGAGAGCGGATTCGGCCCGGCGGGCGCGGGCAAACTCTTCCGAGATCGCCTCGTTGAACACTCTGCGATTGGCAATACCGGTCAATGCGTCGGTGTCGGCCAGCCCTTTCATCTTCATGGCGAGCTGCGTCAGCCGTTCCTCGGAGTGCTTCATCGAGGTGATGTCGGAAACCACCACCAGGGCGGAGCCGTCGGCCGCCAAACGGGTGCGCTGCCTGAGCCAGCGTCCATCGAACATCGGTATGTCACTATCATGGGTCAGGAAAAGCTGGGCTGCTTCCGTCTCTATCCAATCCTCGCCGGCATCCGGGCCGACGTCGATCCGCTCACCGTTGCGCATAACGGCCTGCAGAATGTCGGTTATAGCAGCGCCGGGCCGTCTGGCATCGGCTGAACGGGGAAAGGCGGCGCGATACTGATCGTTGCAAAACACCAGCCGGCCCGCGGAATTGAACATGGCAAGCCCATCGGACATTTCCGTCATCGCTTGGGACAACACGTTCTTGCTGTCGAGCGCTTCCTGAATGAGACGCTTTTTCTCGGTGATATCGCGGGTCACGCCGGAAAGTCCGATCAGATCGCCGTGGCGGTTCCGCAACGGGACCTTCGACGTCATGAACCAGCGTTCCCGGCCATTCTCTTGGACGAGCGGTTCCTCGAAGTCGACGATGGGTTCGCCGGTCGCCATGATCTCCTGTTCGTGATCGAAGAACGCTTGCGCCATTTCGCTGGGATAGAGATCGAAATCCGTCAGGCCGACCATCTCCGAAGACTTGGTGCGGTCGTGGTTTCGCGCGACGTTGAGGTTGGTGACGACGAAGCGGCTATTCCGGTCTTTGACATAGTGGAAATCCGGCGCCTGGGTCAGCGCGGCCTTCAAGATATCCCGCTCGAGGGTAAAGGCATGGAAATAGGTAATGACGGATGCCGCGGCCAAGGTCGCGGCGAATTTCACGCCTATGACGGCAAGGCTGACAGTCGTGATATGCGACCAGCCGCCTCGATGGAAAATGCTCATCGCCAATGTGACCGCGGCCACCGTTACGGCACAAGCCAGAGCCTTTTTGACATCCGCCGAGCCCCTGCCAAACAGGAAGTGGACCGCCAGTCCAAACACGGATACCAGCATGATCGAGATCAGTGCCGGCTCGACACCGGCGCCACCCATGGAGATCCTCTGCACGGATGTGAGGGCGGCTGTCGTCAGAACCGCCAGCGGACCGCCGTATACTGCCGAGACCGCCAGCAAGGTCGAACGGAGATCGAGATAATAGCCGCTGTCGACCTCGACGGACAGCAGCATCGACAAGACTGCCCCAAGGCCCATCATCAAGCCGAAACCAAGTTCTGCCTGGACCTTCGACAGGCGGTAGAACTTGTAATGCAGGTGCATCCACACCGAAATGACGAGCGCAACCGCAGCCACATTTCCGATCAAGACTTGCCAGGGCACGACATATTCCTCTAATATTTACAGTTACTTAGTACAATTTCATCGATCAAAACGAATTGGCGGAAGACATCGTCGATTGGCGGTCGGTATGCGGTCCCCTCAAAGAGTGCCAGCAGCGCTCCCACTGCGAGCTTGCGCTGGACGAGCAATCTGAAGATAAAATCCGGCAAATTCTTTAAGTATCCATTAACCCGGTCATTCACCCATACAGGCTCTTCGAGCCAATCAGGCAGAGGAGAAATGTGTCAATAAAATCAATCTGATATAAGCATTCGTTTCGAACGTATCGGTTCGATACAAGATTTGCCGCGGTGGATTTTCCATGCCGACATTGGCGATTTTTCACCGCTTTTGTGCCCGGAAGCCAGAAAGCGCCTTTACGATTTGTTAAGGGCTCGTTGTCTCGTAAGCGTACTTTTCCCGGCAGTTAAGGCCTTGTCTTTTTCTTCCGCTGCCACATGTTGCAGCGTCCTCCAACCGTGTAGAATCCACATCCGATCCGAGCGGATTCGCCCGGCACATTACAGCGTCCCTTGCACGTCTTTCGGACGCGCAAAGGACGCTGTAACACTTTGAATTGCTGCATCATTCTCTGTATCGATTGCGATTTGAGGAATGAGGCGGCCGTCGCCAAGCGCCCGGATGCGGCGGCTGATGGAGAAGACATGAAGCTCGAGGCCGAATTCAATCGAATCGAGGAAGTCGCCGCAGGCTTCAACACGCATTACGAAGTGTTCAAATATATGAAGGGTCTCACGCAAGACCTTGGAATGAATGCGTTCCTGTTCATGACGCTGCCGACCGTCGACATCCTCGAAATCGGCGCGACGAAGATCATCACCAATTGGCCGGCGGAGATGGTGGATTTCTATGACGCCCATAACCTGATGATCGACAGCCCGGTCATCCGCCGGATGCTGAGATCGACCAGCCCGTTCAACTATGACGTCGAAGCGATCAATACCAATCGCGGCGAAGGCAAGAAGTCCACGGTCATCGAGCTGTTCAACCGATACGGCATGGAAAAAGGCGCCTATTTTCCTGTCCACGATGCCGCGGGCGGACGCGGCGCCATGTCGATTTCGGGGTCGCGGAATTTCAGCATGATCGAGATGGCGAAGCTGCTGTTCATCGCCACGCTGATCTATGACCGGCTCTCGCAACTGACATTGAACGAGAAACACAAGCCCATCGAGTTTACGGCGAGCGAGCTGGACTGCCTGAGGCTGACCGCCGGCGGCAGGAAGGGCAATGAAATTGCCAAACTTCTCGATCTCTCAGAAAATGCCGTGAACAATCACATCGGCAGCGCGATCAAGAAACTGGGATGCACCACGCGAACGCAGGCCGTCGTCAGCGCTCTGCGGCTCAATGTCATTCGCGTTTAGAAATCAAGGCGGCTGATTAGAGGCTGCGCGCCTTCAGCAATGCCGGGATCTCCTCCGGAGAGACGGGCTTGGAGAAGCGGTAGCCTTGCGCCTCCTCGCAATGCGCGTGGCGCAGGAAATCCATCTGGGCATCGGTTTCAACGCCTTCGGCCAGCACCGAAAGCTTCAGCGTCTGCGCCAGTGAAATGACGGCCGAGGCGATGGCGACGGCGGTCTTGTCGCCCGGCAGGGCCTCGACCAGCGAACGGTCCATCTTCAACCGGTCGAAGGGGAAGGTCTTCAGTGCCGCAAGGCTGGAATAGCCGGAGCCGAAATCGTCGATCGACAGGCGCACACCCAGCGCCCGCAGCGATTCCATCATGGCAAGCGCGCGCTCGGCATCCTGCATCACCACGCTTTCGGTGACCTCAAGCTCCAGCCAGCGCGACTGCAGCCGGTGGCGATCGAGCGCCTCGGCGACATGGGTGGCGAAATCCGGATCGGCGAACTGCTTGGCCGAGACGTTGACGGCGATCGTCAGCGGCGTCAGGCCCATATCCTGCCACTGGCGCGCCTGGCGGCAGGCCTCGTTCAGCACCCAGAGGCCAAGGGGGACGATCAGGCCGGTCTCTTCGGCGAGCGGAATGAAATTGACCGGCGGCACCCTGCCCTTGGCCGGATGGTTCCAACGCACCAGCGCCTCGAGCCCGGTGATGCGGCCGGTGGCGACATCGACCTGCGGCTGGTATTGCAGGAAGAGCTGGTCGCCGGTGATTGCCTGGTGCAGCTCCTCCTGTTCGCCAAGCGGCATTCCGACGGGCGTGCTGCCGCCCTCATGATGCTGCAATGTGTTGCGGCCGAGCTCCTTGGCGCGGTACATGGCGCGGTCGGCATTGGCGAGAAGCTCTTGCGAGGTGGCGCCATCGAACGGGAAGGCAGCAACGCCGATGCTGGCGGTGACGGTGAGCTCGCCATCCTCACCGCGGATCGGCCGGTTGATCGCCTTCTGCAGCTCGCGAAGGCGGCGCGTGATGCCGGCATCATGGCTCGACTGGTGGACGAGCACCACGAGGAATTCATCGCCGCCGAGACGCACGACCATATCGGAGGCCCGCACGCTGTTGGCCATGCGGGCGGCAACCTCCTTCAGCACCTCGTCGCCGGCGGCATGGCCGCGGCCGTCATTGATATCCTTGAAATTGTCGAGATCGATATAGGCGACGGTCACCTTGCGGTTGTTGCGCCGGGCCTGGTCGAGGATATTGGCCAGCCGTTCTTTCAGGAAGGCGCGGTTCGGCAGGCCGGTGAGATCGTCATGATGGGCCATGAAATGGATGCGGTCATCGACGCGCTTGCGCTCGATGGCGATGCCGGCGATGTGGGTGGCGAGCGCCACCAGCGTCATCTCATGCTCGGTGGGACGGCGGACTTCCCTGGAATAGAGCGCAAAGGTGCCGAGCACGTTGTTCTGCGAGGTGGCGATCGGCGTCGACCAGCAGGAGCGGAAGCCGAACGGCGCAATCAGCGCGCGAAAATCCTCCCACAGCGGATCGACCATCACGTCCTCGACGATGACGGTCTGACCGCGCCATGCGGCGGTGCCGCAGGAGCCGACCTTGGGACCGATGGTGACGCCGTCGATCAGGCGGCTATAACCGCCGGGCAGATTGGGAGCGGCGCCGTGATAGAGCCTGGTGCCCTCGCTGTCGAGCAGCAGCACCGATCCGTCGATCCCCGTCAGCTGCGATTCGATCATCAGCACCAGCGCCTCGAGGATCATCGGCAACGGCTCGTTGCGGGCGATCATTTCGAGCAGTTTCGCCTGGCCGCGATGGAGATCCTCCTGAAGCTTGCGCTCGGTGATATCGCGGGACACGCCGATCAGACCGACGACTTCGCCGCGATCGTTGCGCAGCGGTATCTTCGAGGTCAGCCGGCATATCGGTCTTTTGCCGCCGGGAAGGATGTAGGATTCCTCCATGTCGATGCGGGCTTCGCCCGTCGCCATGATCTGCTGCTCGATATCGAAATGGTGGCGCGCCGTTTCGAAATCGAACAGGTCGAAATCGCGCTTGCCGGTGATCTGCGCCGCGCTCTGCACGCCGAGGCTGCTGGCGGTGACGGCATTGGCGAAGACAAAGCGGCTGTCACGATCCTTGACGTAGAGGAAATCCGGAAGCTCGTGGACGATTTCCTTGAGGCGCAGGTTCTCGATGCCCTCGGAAAGGTGATGGGCGGTCGATGCCATCATCGCCTCCGTCGCGGCGACGATGCGCCGCGTTTCGGCTGTCAGGGCATCGGTCGATTCCCATCGCCTGGCACTCGGTTCGTGCATAACGCCATTCTCCCCCGCGGCCGAAGGCCGTATCCCGCCCTTGTCATCATAGAATTTCCCTTCAAAGTAGTCCTCATTCCCTTCGGCTTGCTTAAATGAAAGGGTGAACAAGACGACAATATAAGCGGCAATATCCTGCCGTCGGCGGCGGCTACACCTGCAATTTCGGCCACCTCTGCCAAGCTTGTACCAAAAGAATACATGCCCACCTGGCACGTTTCCTGCTACGGGCGCGTTATGACAGGAGTGCGCCGAATGCCTTCACGCCGCGATATGCTTCTCTTTCTCGCTGCCTCGGCGGTGGCGGGAGGGGCATCGCGCGCCCTTGCCTCGCCGCTGACGGCCGCCGCCCAGCCCGATCTGCGCGGTGCGATCGACGCGGTGGAATATCGCGCCGTTCCCGAAAGCGGCGACCGCAAGACCCGCAACCTTGAGCAGATGATCGAACGGGCGGCGCGCGAGAACGTGCCGGTCTTCCTGCCGCCCGGCACCTACCGGATCTCCAATCTCACCCTGCCCGACAATACCCGCATCACTGGCGTGCCCGGCGCCTCGCGGATCGTCTACACCGGCGAAGGCCACCTGTTTTCGGCCGAAAACGTGCGCCGCATCGAGCTTTCCAATCTCGTCATCGACGGCGGCAATCGCTGGCTTGGCGATTACGCCGGCGCGCTGCTGCAATTTACCGGCGTCGACGAGGTGCTGATCGACAATTGCGAGATCGGCGGCAGCCGCAAACACGGCCTGCAACTGGAGCGCTGCGGCGGACGGATCGAGCGCAGCCGCATTTCGGGTGCGGCCCAATCCGGGCTTTACGCGGTCGAATCGGCAAATCTATCGGTCACCGGCAACACGGTCTCGGATTGCGGCAATGGCGGCATCCTGGTGCATCGCTGGAAGAAGGCGGAGGACGGCACCGTCGTTTCCGGCAACCGCATCTCCAACATCCGCGCCAATGACGGCGGTACCGGCGAAAACGGTAACGGCATCAATATCTTCCGTGCCGACGGCGTGATGGTAACGAATAACCATATCTCCGACTGTGCCTTCACGGCGATCCGCGCCAATTCTGCCTCGGACATCCAGATCAACAGCAACCAGTGCCGGCGCTCCGGCGAGACGGCGATCTATGTCGAATTCGCCTTCGAGGGCGCCGTGGTTTCCGCCAATATGATCGACGGTGCGGCAAACGGCATCTCGATCGCCAATTTCGACGAGGGCGGCCGGCTGGCGAGCGTCACCGGCAACGTCGTGCGCAACCTCACGCTGAAAGGCCCCTACACCCACGAGGTCGGTTTCGGCATCGGCATCGCGGCGGAGGCCGATACGCTGATTTCCGGCAATGTGATCGAGGGCGCGCCGCGCTGGGGTCTGCAGATCGGCTGGGGTCCGTATCTGCGCAACGTCGTTGTGACAGGCAATGTGGTGCGCAAGGCGCCCGTGGGATGCGCCGTCTCGGTGGCCGACGGCGCCGGCACGGCCGTCATCACCGACAACATCTTCCAGGAGACCACAGAAGGCGCAGTTTTAGGCTTCCAGTGGGAGAAGAAAGTCTCCGCCGAGATGGCTGGCGGCGGCTCGCCTTATGCGCAACTGACCGTCGAGCACAACCGGGTCTCGTGACCGTTTAGACAATTCCCGGCAAAAGCGCTTCGCGCTTTACCTGGCAAAACCGCTATACACGTTTGCTGGAATTGGTGAGGCCATCAAAAGCTTTCATCATCCCATCAGCCACAGGGACTTTTCCCACGCCGATCCGGCATTTACGCTCCCGCGGACAATATCGAGGGGATACGTTCATGCTGATAATCTACGGAGTCTATCGATCGCGCGCTTCCCGCGTCTATTGGATGGCGGAGGAGCTTGGGCTCGAATTCCGCTCGGTGCCGGTGCTGCAGGCAAGGCGGCTTGCAGATCCGCTGGCGGAGGATGCGCCGCTCAACACGTGTTCGCCTGAATTCATCGCCGTCAATCCGATGGGGCAGATCCCCAGCATTCGGGACGGCGATCTCGTCATGCACGAGTCGCTGGCGATCAATCTCTACCTCGGCCGCAAAAACGGCGGGCCGCTTTCCGGTCAAACCGTCGAAGAAGACGGATTGTTGACGATGTGGACGGTCTGGGCGGCGGCAGAGGTCGAGCCGCATACGGTGCGGATCGTGCTCACCTATGATAATGGGCTTGAAAACAGCGAAGGCGGCAAAGAGACGATCGCCGTCGCCTGCCGCTCGCTGCGCAGGCCGCTAAAAGTTCTCGAAGGCCATCTTGCCGGCCGGCCATGGATCGTCGGCGACCGCTTCACCGTCGCCGACCTCAACCTCGCCGAAGTGCTGCGCTACGCCCAGAGCGAGGAGGCGCTGTTCCAGGCACATCCGAATATCAAAGCCTGGGTCGAGCGCTGCCAATCCCGCCCGGCCTACAAGGCGATGCAGGCGACCCGCGGCAAAGAGCCGATCGAGGTGTGAGGACTACCGGAAGAGAGCCAGTGTGCCGGCCATTTCCTCGCGGATCCAGGCCTTGAAATCCTTGACCTTCTTCGGCTCGCGTGTGCCTTCGGCGGTGACGAAATAGTGGCCGAAGCCGGTCGGCGCGCGAATGCCGAAGGGGGCGGCGAGCCGGCCTTCGGCAAGCGCAAAGGCGGCAAGGGTCTGCCAGGCGAGCATGACGCCCTGGCCGGCGATCGCCGCATCGAGGCAGAGCGAGGCATCGTTGAAGACGTGGCGGGTCGAAAGCGTCGCGCCCGATAGCCCGGCCTCGCGCATCCAGACCTCCCAGGTGAACATGGCATGGCCATCGATGATGGCGGGCAGTTCGAGGATATCGGCGGGCTCTTTCAATTTCGCCGCCATCTCGGGCGAACAGACGGGAAAGACCTCCTGCTCCAGGAGCAGTTCGGCCTTCACGTCAGGCCATTTGCCGTTGCCGACGCGGATGCCGATATCGACGTCGCAGAGCGCCGGGCTGACGAGGTTGGTGGTCGCATCCAGCCGCAGCTTGATGTCTGGGTGGCGCTCGGCGAAGCGATCGAGCCGGCAGACCAGCCAGCGGGCGGCGAAAACCGGCGCCACCGATATGGTCAGGATGGTGTCGTCCTTGCGGTTTGCGATCGACACCGCCGCCGAAAGCCGGGCGAAACCCTCGTCCAGCGCCAGGAGAACCGGCCGGCCGGCTTCGGTGACAATCATTCCCCGGGCGGTGCGCTCGAAGATCACCTGGCCGAGCTGGGCTTCGGCCTTGATGACCTGCTGGCTGACGGCGCCGACCGAGACGCCGAGTTCCTCGGCGGCGGCCTGGAGCGAGCCAAGACGGCCGACGGTTTCCAGCGCCCGCAGTCCGTTGAGATGGACGGTATTCAGGTTCTTCATATAGTTTTTCTATAACGGCTCCGCTTTAATCTCAATTGAAATTCTGCCTGGAGAGGCCGACATTGCAAGCATAGGCAATCCATTCGAACGCAGTGTGTGAGGCGGATAAGATAGTTCAGCAGACGGAAGCCACTTTGCGATCATCCTTCTACGCCACCGAAGAAAGCGAGGCCTGCCATGTCATTGCTGAAGTTTTTCTTGAGACCTGCCCTTGCCGTCGGAAGGGCAGACATTGTCCCGGCCTGGAAGGACGATCCGTTGCGGCATCCCGAGGTCGAACGCATGTCGATGCGCGAAATCGCCGATCTGCCGCTCGGGATACAGGCGGGCTTTCCCAAAGAGGCCAAGCCGCCGCTGGCGAAATGCGCGTGAAACCGTGGTAGGTTCGCCCCGGCAGAAAGGGCGGAACCATGGCCGGTGATGTCGATGCGATCTTCGAACGGCTGAAGCGGCTGGCGGCGGAAGCCGGGCTGCCTGATGTCGAGGAGAGCACCTCCTATGGCAATCCGGCGCTGAAGGTCGGCGGCAAGAGTTTTGTGGCGGTGCCGAGACGATCGTCATCTCGATTTCGCTCGACGACAAGGACCACCTGCTGGAGATGGCGCCCGACGTCTATTTTCAAACCGATCATTATGTCGGCTGGCCATATCTGCCGGTGCGCGCCGCCATGATCGGCGACGAGGAATTGCGGTTGCGGCTGATCGGCGCCTGGCTGTTCCGGGCGCCGAAGAAGCTTGCCGCCCGCTATCAGGCCCGATCGTAGGCCAGCGCCCGCTGGACGGCAGGGCGCTGCAGCATGCGGGCGTGATGGTCGCTCGCCTTTTCGAAGCGGGTGGGATCGACGCCGTCGGACGGCAGCCAGTCGGTCATGACGAAAAGATAGGGATCGGCGATCGAATAGGTCTCGCCCATCACCCATGGGCCTTTAAACATCGTCTGCTCGATCAGTGTGAAGCAATCGGCCATGTTTTGCGGCACTTTCGCTTTCATCGCTTCGATGGCGGCCGGCTCGTCGGCCCAGCGGGAGCCGCGCGGGCGATGGGCATGGTTCACATGCACGGTCGAGCAAATATAGCTGTTGAAGGACTGGAGCCTGGCCAATTCGAAGACATCGCCAAGCGGCGCCAGCTTGGCGGCCGGGGCGCTCTGGGCGATATAAGCCAGGATCGCCGGCGTTTCCGTCAGCACGCCGCGATCGGTGACAAGTGCCGGCACACGGCCCTTCGGGTTGATCTTCAAATAGTCCGGCGAACGCTGCTCGCCATCGCGGAGGCTGATCTTCTTTACGTCGAAGGCCAGGCCGGATTCTTCCAGGGCAATAAGGCTTGCGAGCGCACAGGTTCCCGGCGCGTAATACAGTGTCAGCATGTTCGACTCCCTTTCGGCGAGGGTTATAGCGTAGCGGTGGGTGCGCCGGAACTGGGGGATTGGGTTTTGATCCTCCATCGGGACAAGGGTGGGTGCGAGTGTGAGGGCATGATCGGTGTGCCGTGCCGCGCCCCTCATCCGGCTGCCGCCCCCTTCTCCCCGCAGGCGGGGCGAAGGGGATAGCCGCAACCTCTCGGTGCCTCGCTCACCTCTCGCAGGGCACGTCCCCTCGCCCCGTTTTTACGGGGGTCCGAAGGACGGGGCGAGACGAGTGGCTCGACCCCGGTAAGGTTAGGGTGAGGGGCCTATCTTGCACTTCAACTCCTTGTCAGCTAACGCAGCCAGGCCCACCCTCACCCGCAGCCCGGCACATCCTCCAGCCGGTGCCAGACGGGGATGCCGCGCTCCCTGGCGATGCGCACGTCGTTATCAGCCCCCTTGGAATCGCCGGGCAGGCGCAGCACGCCCTCGCAGAGCTGCAGCAGCCGGCCGGCGACCGGGTGGAAGATTTCTTCGTAGAGCGCGTCGCCGACCGAGCGGCCGCCGGCAGCGTGCCAGATCGGCAGGGCCACCCATTCGCCGATCATCGGCACGTGGCCGGCTGCAAACAGTGCGTGCGAGGGTTCTTCCAGCCGCTTCAGGTTGGCGGCCATCTTCTCCGGGTCGTCGCCCGTTCCGGACCGGTAAGGCCCGGCAATCAAAATCAACATGATCCACTCCATTCGCCCCGCCTGTGCGGGAGCACTCCCGGCCTCATGCACGGGATGTCGTGAAAATGCACGATATTTCTTGAATGTCGAGTCACTTCGTGCAATATCGGGTGATTATGTTTAACTTCGTGCAGAGAGCCCATGCTGACGACGCAACGCAAGACCCTCATTCTCGATATCCTGCGCCGTGACGGACAGGTGATCGCCAAGCGTGTCGCCGAGGATTTCGCGCTTTCGGAGGACACGATCCGCCGCGATCTCCGGGAAATGGCGGCGGAGGGGCTGTTGAAACGGGTGCACGGCGGGGCGATGCCGCTGGCGCCCGACCTGCCTGATTTCACCGCCCGGCGCAGCGTCTCGTCGCAGATCAAGGCGCGGCTGGGGGCCGCGGCGGCAGCGATGGTCAGGCCGGGACAGATGATCTTCCTCGACGGCGGCACGACGACGGCGGAGATCGCCAGGCACTTGCCGCGCGACATGCCGCTGACGGTGGCGACCCACAGCCCGACCATCGCCGCCGAACTGGAGCACCACGCCACAGCCGAGGTGATCCTCACCGGCGGACGGCTCTACAAACATTCGATGGTGGCGACCGGCGCGGCGGCGATGGCGGCAATCTCGCAGCTGCGCCCCGATCTGTTCTTCCTCGGCGTCACCGCCGCCCATCCCCTGCACGGGCTTTCCACCGGCGATTTCGAGGAAGCGGCGATCAAGCGGCATATCGCCCACTGCGCGGCCGAAACCCATGTGCTGCTGACCGAGGAGAAGTTCGACCTCGTCTCGCCCTGCCCGGTGCTCGGCATTTCCGAGGTGGCAGGGCTGATCGTGCCGATGGAGATGACGGCAGAGCGGCTGAAACCCTATCGCGATCTCAACGGCGCGATCGCCGCAGCATGATGGCCCTGCGCGAGGGTTGTTGCCGCGCCGTGGCGTGCGGCAGCAGGCTGGCGGCAAGAGCCGCGATGAAGGCCGCCAGCACGGCATAGGCCGGCGTCATGCTGCCGGTTCCAAGGGTGAGCACCATCTGCAGATATGGCTGCGCCAGCGCGATGACGACGGCAAGCGCCGGCATGTCGAGCAGTGTCCCGGCGATCCGCGACAGCTCCGACATGAAGGCTGCGCCAGCAAGCGCGCCGTAGACCGCCGTCAGGCGGATTGTGCGGCGCAACGGCACCGAGGCGGCAAGCGGCAGCGTGTCACCATCCTCGAGCACAAGCGTGAGATAGGCGACGAAAGCCGCCAGGAACAGGAAGGCGACGGGCAGTGCGGCGAGGGTGGCGGGTTGCGTCAGAGCCGCCGCATCCGCGGCCAGGAAGAGAAGGATCGGCGTGGAGGCGACGAACCAGACGGTGACAACAGGCCCCCAGGACCAGAGGAGCGAGAGCCTGTGAAGACGCAGCAGCGTGGCGACGAAGAGAATGCCGATCGCGGTCCAGATGCAGGCGGGTTTGAGCAAGCCCGATATCAGCCGGAGGGTCGGCTGGCAGGCGCCGGCCATTTCTCCGCAGCCGGACAGCTGGATGGTGAGCCAGGTGATATAATCGAGGCTCAGCGCGGCGAATAGGAAGATGCCGATCCCCATCAGCATCCACCAGAGATAGCGGCCTGCAAACATGCCCTGCCCTCATGGCTTCCAGGACTGTGCTCACGCCGCCGCGAAGGGGTGCATCCGCGATCGCGGGACGTACCCTTTTATATTAGGTAATTCTTATTTTTCTAATAACTTATATATGCAGAGCCACGCTCATCCGGCGAAGGCGGAGGTGACCCTGACATCGCCGACATGGATGCCGTTCCAATTGCGCATCGGCAATTCGGCATGGGCCATCAGGCCCGCATGCACCTCGCCCTCCGTCTCGAAGAAACGGGCAAGCGTCGCCGCCACCATGGCTTCGGCAGCACGGGTCGTGCCGTCCTCGCATTTGAGCGCGATGGCGATGCCCTTTTCCGGGATCGCCGCACAGAAGACACCCTCGGCGCCGGTTTTGACGAAGATGCGGCCGGGGGCGATCTGCATCAATTCCGTGCAGGCGCGGCCGGAACCGGCGACATAGAAGGGCTCGGCCATGCAGGCTTCGATCAGCCGGCGGGACGCCTTGGCGCGTAGAGGTTCCAGGCCGGTGCCGGTCGCCATTTTGGCAAAACCGTGGGCGAGACTGCGAAGCGGCACGGCATAGGTCGGAATGGAGCAGCCATCGGTGCCGCAGCTTTCCGCTCCGAGCACGGCGCCGGTCAGGCTTTCCATCGCCGCGCGGATTTCGACCTGTAGCGGGTGCTGGTAGCCGACATAGCCCTTCGGATCGATATCCTGATGGCAGCAGGCGCAGATGAAGCCCGCATGTTTTCCCGAGCAATTGTTGTGCAGCGCGGTCGGCGCATCGAGCGTGCGGGCCTGATGGATCAGGACCTTCTGACTCATCGACCAATGGGCGCCGCATTCCAGCGCCTCGGCATCGCGACCGGCCCGCGACAGCATCGAAGCGGCCAGCGCCACATGCGCGTCCTCGCCATTATGCGAGGCGCAGGCCAGCGCCAATTCCTTGTCGCCGAAGCCATAGGCATCGGCAGCACCACTCTCGACCAGCGGCAGCGCCTGCATCGCCTTGCAGGACGAGCGCGGGAAGATGGCGGCCTCGATATCGCCCAGCGAAAGGACAAGCTTGCCGTCTCCATCAACGACCGCCACCGCGCCGCGATGGCGGCTTTCAACGAGCAGGCCGCGGGTGACTTCGACGGTGACGGGATTGGACATAGGCTCTCATCCGGATGCTGGCTGGGTTGCGCAGTCCATAACGCGTCACGCGGCGAAAGCCAACGGGGTTGACGTTTTGCCAGGTTTAGGTGGCTAGGCGGATGCCTGCTGATAGTGCCGGCTCTATATGTGGCTGGACGTCACCGCGGCAGCGGAAGTGCGCCCTCCCGCCGGCCGCGCTCCCCAACCTCCATTATCCCTTGAGTTTAGACGCCTCGAGACGATATGCCTTGCAATCCAGTTTTCACAATCCGAGGAATTGTTTTTGCAATCGGGCATATCTATCACCGAGTCCACATTGCTGGCACTTTTCACGATTGTCTCTCTGAGCTTGGCGTGTTGGCTGGCGCGCCGGCCCGCAAAGACGAGCGTTGGAATCACCCTTGGAGTCCTTCTAGGGCTGGCATTGATAATCATCACATCAACTCTGGTCGGATTTTTGGGAAATGTTCTTCCATTCGGGCAAATCGACTTCTGGCTCTCCAATCTGCTCGCGAAATTCTAAAATAGGCGTTCAGCCCTGTTGCGGGCTTGGACGGCGATCACATCCCCCAAACATTCATCACATGAATTGACCGAAGCGATCTAAAACTATCGTTTCTCTGATAGGTCCGATGCAGCTAAGAGTGGTGCATCAGGAACCGCGCCATGCCCTCTACTTTTTCCTTGATCCTTCGTGACAACAGGATCCGCATCCCGACGGTGACGCTCGTCGCGCTCGCCTTCACCTATGCCTCGACCGTGCCCTACCAGTCGATCATCGGGATCAATGAACTGGGCTTGAGCAACGGCGCCTATTCGGCGCTGGTGTTCTTCTCGGCGATCGTCAACGTCACGACGAGCCTGACGCTCGGCATCTGGTCGGACAGGCTGAAAGAGCGGCGGCCGCTGGTGCTGGGGCTTTCCGTCGCCGGCATGCTCGGCTTCGGGTCGATCGCGATCATCCACAGTCCCGCAGTCTTCATCTTCTCCACGCTGTTGCTGGTGCCGATGAGCAACTCCACCTATTCGCTGCTGTTTGCCAGCCTGCGCGCCAGGACCAACCAGATGGAGCGCGGCCAGGGTGCGGCGATCACCGCGACGGTGCGGGCACTCTATTCCGGCTCATGGGCGCTGGCGCCGGGGATGATCGGCCTTGCTCTCGTCAGTTCGCCGTCGATGACGCCGGCCTATGGGATCGCGGCGCTGGCAAGCTGCACCTGCTTCTGCCTGTATTTCTTCTTCGCGCCCGGAAATGGCGCCGCCGGCCCTGCCCCCGATCATGTCGGCTTCCTTGCGTCGCTGAAGCGGATCTTTGAGCCTTATGTGCTGTCGCGGGTCATCGTCATGTCGATGCTGTTCGGGCTGCAGCGGCTGAACGGCATGCTCTCGCCGCTGATCATCACCCATGCGGCCGGCGGCACCGTGGTCGATGTCGGCTTCATGGCCGGGCTGACGGCCTTTCTCGAAATGCCGTTCATGGTGATGTGGGGTTTGGCGCAGCGCCGCTTCCGGACCGTGCACGTGCTCGCCTTCGGCGCGCTGATCTACTGCGTCTATCTCTCGCTGCTCGGCTTTGCGTCCGCGCGCTGGCACATCTATGCGCTGCTGCTGGTCAATGCCTGCGGGGTGGCAGCGATCCTCAGCGTGCCGATCACCTATCTGCAGGACCTGATCGCCGATCGGCCGGGGCTCGGAAGCTCGCTGATCTCGCTGAACACCTTCATCGGGGTTGGCATCAGCGCCGGCCTCTTCGCCTTCGGCACCGCGATCACCGATTATTCCGGCACCGCTTTCGTCGGTGCGGTCGCGGGTCTGGCGTCGATCGGCGCCCTGCTCTATCTCGAAAGCAGCAAGCGTCAGGCGCGGCAGCCGGCATGAAGTGCGACGTTCCGAACAATCCGCCTCAACGCGGCGTGATGCGATAGGCGCAGCGGCGGGCGCCGAGGAGGATGTGTTCGCTGCGCTCGACATCGGCGCCAAGGACGGTGCGGAAGGTTTCGAGTTCGGAGCGGCAGAAGCCGGCGCAGGCGGTGGCGGCGGCGCAGATCGGGCAATGGTTTTCGACCAGTATGTAGGCGCCGTCCGCCTCCTGCCAATGATCGGCCATATAGCCTTCGCGGGTGCGGATGCCGGCAAGCCCCTCGACGCGGGCAGCAAGGTCGCCGGCAGTCTCCAGCTCTTTCCGATAGCGCTGCAGCGTCTCGGCCTCGCGGGCGGAGATGACGGTATCGAGGGCTGCGGGTCCGAGCTGTTCGACCAGCGTGCCGAGCAGGTTTGCCGTCAATTCGGCGTGGCCATCGGGAAACTGGCGGTTGCCGGCGGCTGTGAGCTGCCAGAGCTGGCGCGGCCGGCCCCTGCCGGTGGCGGCTGTTGTGACCGGTTCCACCAGCCCCTCCTCCGCCATCTTCGAAAGCTGCTGGCGGGCGGCCTCGCCTGAGATGCCGAGCGCATCGCCGATCGCGGCGGCGAGCTGCGGGCCGTCGGTTTTGATCAGGATCAGAATGCGGTTGGCAGGGGACTGGCGCATATTTTTCCAAGTCAAGTCTTGTTTAATTCGAGACAGCATGCAATTTTCCAATTTATAACTTGGAAAATAATCCTTCGCCAGTCAAAATCTCGGGGATTCTCCCATGTCGAATATCGACCAGACCGCAGCCCTCCCGAATCCCGGCTCCGTCTTTCGCCTGTTCCTGCCCGAGCACCTGCCGGCAACGCTGATGCTGGCCGGCGGCGTGATGCTTTATGCCGTCGAGAGTTACATCATGGCGACGATCGCGCCTTCGATCGTGCGCGATATCGGCGGGCTCGCGCTGTTTTCCTGGGTCACCAGCCTGTTCGTGGCGGCTGCCGTGCTTGGCTCGATCTTCGTCGCCATGCGGCCGCGAGGGATCGGGCTTCGCACCGTCTATGTGATCGCAGCACTGGTCTTCGGCGTCGGCAGCCTGATTGCCGCAGCCGCCCCCTCGATGCCGGTGGTGCTGATCGGACGCGCCGTCCAGGGTCTGGGAACCGGGGCACTGGCCGCGCTCGGCTATGCCTTCATCCGCTTCGTCTATCCCGAGCCGCTCTGGCCGAAGGCCTCGACGCTCTATGCGGCGATCTGGGGTGTGGCGACCGTCATCGGGCCGACGCTCGGCGGTTTCTTTTCGTCCGGCAGCAGCTGGCGCTACGCCTTCATCGTCCTCGTGCCGCTCGGCCTGCTGATGGCGGCGCTGGCGCCGCGGCTGTTGCCCGAAGTCGAGGACGATCGCGAGCAGGCGAAAACCCCGGTTGCGCAGATCGGGCTGCTGCTGGCGGCCGTGCTGATGGTCAGCGCCGCCGGCGCGATCGAGACGACGGGCGCGAGAGGAGCGCTGATTGCCGCCGCAGTCGTCGCCGTCGCCGGCATGTTTCTCATCGAGAGGCGAAGCGCGAACCGGCTGCTGCCCTCCGGCGCCGTCAGCCTGTCCCGGCCGATTGCACGGGTCTATCTGACGATGTTCGCCCTGACCGTCGTGCTGGTCAGCGACGTCTTCATTCCCTATTTCCTGCAGACGCTGCATGGGGTGACGCCACTCCTATCGGGTTATCTGGTGGCGCTGGTCGCCCTCGGCTGGACATTCGCGGCCTTCCTCAGCGGCTCGCTAACCGGCGGCCGAGCCCATGCGGCGATCGTCATCGGCGCTCTCATCGAGGCGGCGGCGACCGCGTTGCTCGCCGTCTTCCTCGGCAGCGACAATCCGGAAGGGCACCTGCTCCTCATCGTGCCGGCGGCAATCGGCATGTTCATGATGGGCTTCGGCATCGGTCTCGGCTGGGCGCATCTCGTCGCCATGGTCCTGAGGCTCGTTGCCGACAATGAGCAGGACAAGGCCTCTTCGGCGATCCCGACGATGAGTTCGCTCGGCGGGGCTTTCGGCGCGGCCTTCTCAGGGGTCATTGCCAATGGCGCCGGCCTCGTCGATCCGGGCGGTATTGCCGGCAGCATCTCGGCGGCCCACTGGCTCTATCTGCTGATGGCGCTGCCCGGCATCGTCGCGATTGCGGCGGCGATGACGCTGAGAGACCGCCGGAATTGAAAGAGGCGCCTCGGGTTCGGGGCGCCTTTTCACAATTGAACGCTGTGCCTTGTCCACTAACCTCGGACGGTGAGCACGATCTTGCCGATATGGTTGCCGTCCTCCATCAGGCGGTGCGCCTCCACGACCTCTTCGAAGGCGAAGACCTTGTGGATGACCGGGGCGACGGTGCCGGCTTCGAGCAGCGGCCAGACCTCCGAGAGCAGATCGTCGCGGATGGCGCGTTTTTCCTCCGCCGTGCGCGGGCGCATGGTGGAACCGGTGACCGTCAGGCGCTTGACCATGATCGGCGAGAGATTGACCTTTTCGGCGATCGCACCGCCGAGGAAGGCGATGATCGACAGGCAACCGTCCCTGGCGAGCGAGGCGAGGTTGCGCTCGAAATAGGCTGCACCGATCATGTCGAGGATGATGTCGACGCCCTCACCGGTCTCGGCCTTGATGACCGCGGCGAAATCCTCGGTCCGGTAGTTGATCGCGCGTTTGGCGCCCAGCCTTTCGCAGGCCTCGCATTTCTCCTTCGAACCTGCCGTCGCGTAGACTTCGGCGCCGAAGGCGCGGGCAAGCTGGATCGCCGTGGTGCCGATGCCGCTCGTGCCGCCATGGATCAGCACGCTCTCGCCTTCCGTCAGCCCGGCCATCTGGAAGAGATTGGCCCAGACGGTGAAGAAGGTCTCGGGAAGAGCCGCCGCCTTGACCGCGTCATAGCCTTTGGGAAAGGGCAGGATCTGGCCTGCCGGCAGCAGGCAATATTCGGCGTAGGCGCCGCCATTGGCAAGGCCGCAGACCTTGTCGCCCACGGCGTAGCCGGTGACGCCTGGGCCGATCGCGACGATTTCGCCGGCAAGTTCCAGGCCGAGGATCGGGCTCGCACCCTTGGGCGGGGGATAGCTGCCCTGGCGCTGGGCGATATCCGGACGGTTTACGCCGATGGCCTCGGCGCGCACGAGAATCTCACCTTCACCAGGCACCGGCAGCGGGCGTTTGCCGATCACCATCACCTCCGGCCCGCCGAAGGACGGCAGATCGACGAAGTGCATTTCCTGAGGCAGTGACATGTCGCGGCCCTCCTGATCCCGAATGTTCGGAATAGATCAGCCCCGGAGGCTTGGGAAGGCTGGAAGTGGCAAGGGCGTCAATTCGCCTCGGCCACTGCATCAGTGCTACAGCGTCCTTTGCGCGTCTAGAAAGACGCGCGGCGCTGTAGGAGGTGGAAGACGAGCCCTTCCTCGCTTTCCTTGGCGGCCGACTTGATGATGGCGATCTCGGCGCTGACGCGATTGATATCGTCGATGACGAGGCCTTCCGGCAGTTCTATGACGCCGATCGAGCAGCGCATCAGCGGAAACAGGGCTTCGGCGCCGGTGCGGTCGTGACCGAGGATGCGGCCGGCGGCCCGGTCCTCGTCGGAATAGAGATCACGCACGTCGTCATGGAAATCGCTGATCAGCCGGTCGAGGATCTCCGTCAGCTCCTCCTTCGTCCAGCCGACGACACCGATGAAGAAATCGTCGCCGCCGACATGGCCGAGGAAATGGCGCTCGGCGAAGAAATAGCGGCGCATCAGCGCGGCAAACAGCGAGATCGCGTGGTCGCCGAGATGGAAGCCGTAGGCATCGTTGAACGGCTTGAAATTGTCGAAGTCGCAATAGCAGAAATGGCGGATCTCATCGCCGTCGCGGCCGGACTGACGCATGAAATCGCGGACGGCGCGATTGCCCGGCAGGCCGGTCAGCGGGTTCTGGTCCTGGGCGGTCTTAAGCTGTTTCTCGTTGATGACCTTGATCAGCGAGGCGGCGGAGACGACGCCGGCATAACGCATATTGTCGGTCAGGATCAGGCAGTTGCTGCCTTCCATGCTGGCGAAGATCGCCATCAGCCGCTCGGCGTCGCTGTCGAGGCCGACGATCGGCGCCATCTCGACGAAATGCGAGATGGAGCGCTCGTACATCTTGTTCTTCAGGAGATCGCGGCCGAAGGGCTGGTAGATATATTCCTTGAGGTGATGCTCGTGGATGATGCCGCGCGGCTCGCTGTTGGCGTTCAGAACCGGAAAGAAGGCCTGGCGCGGATTGCGGCGGAAGAGTTCGAAGACGCTGTCGATGCTGTCGTTCTCATAAACCGTCGGCAGCAGTTCGATCTGCTTGCGGATGAGGATTTCGTCGAGCGATCCCCGCTTGCTCTTGCCGAGCTCCTGCAGATGCGGGAATGACGGCGTCAGCTCCGATATATGCGTCGTCGGGCGGGAGATGAACCAGCCCTGGACGAGGTCGACGCCGTATTCGCGGCAGGCGATGAATTCGGCCTCGGTCTCGATGCCTTCGGCGATGACACGGGTGCCGAGCACATGGGCGATGTTGACGATGCTCTTCAACAGATGGCGCTTGCGCGGGCTGCGGTCGATCTCGGCGACGAAATGTCGATCGATCTTCAGGTAATCGACGGCATAATCGCAGAGCAGCTTCATCTCGCCGTGACCGACGCCGAAATCGTCGATTGCCAGCTTGAAACCGGCCTTGCGCAGCCTGGACACCAGGGCGGAAAATTCCGGCACGCTGGTATTGTCGAAACGCTCGGAGAATTCGAAGCAGACTGAGGATGGCGGAATATTGGCCTTGCGCAGATGCTGCAGCAGGTTCTCGACCAGGCGTTCGCCATGCGGGATCAACCGGACGTCGAGATTAAGGAACAGCGTGGAGGTCGCAAAATTCGACAGCGTGGCGAATTTGGCGAGCGCCCGGCTGGCGAGCATCTGTTCGAGCTGCAGCAGCTGGCCGAGCTGATGGGCCTCGTCGAGGAGTTCGACCGGCGTGTCGTAGCCGATGCGTTCCTGGCCTCGCATCAGGGATTCATAACCGAAGACCGTGCCGGTGCCGGCCTCGACGATCGGCTGGAAGGCGTTCTCGACCACGAGCTTGGCAAGCGTGACGATTTGATCGCTGGCGTAGCGGCGCAGAACACCCGGCTCGACGGTAGCAACCAAAGACATGTCGGTCTTCACGTGGCCGGTCTTCATTGTGGCGGATCTCCACTGTGACTTGTTCTTTTCGTCCGGAACATGCCGCAGAAGGATCAACGAACTCTTTCGCCAGTGTGAAGGTTTTATGAAACGCGCAGAGACTCGCCGCGCGTTCCGCGTTTATTCAATTTTTCAAATGCAATCAAATGCTTGCTCAGGCGGAACGACGGCGCTCCGCCTCGTGATCGGCGAACATGTCGGCGACGCATCTGCCGCCGGATGGAGCGCCCTCATCGTCGAGGACATCGTCCCGGAATTCGTTGAGCTTGCGGGCGGTATCCCACAGGCGCAGCGCTTCGCGGACGACCTCGCTGCTCGAGGCATAGCCGCCATTGTCGACGGCGGCGCGGATACCCGCTGCCTGTTGCGGAGAGATGGATACGGTGACCATCGGCATGAACTTCCTCCCTTTTCTGATCAGGCAGAACCCTGCCTCTGGGGGACGCATGACCATTTTCAGCATTCTCGGCGATACCAGCCGGTGCCTTGGTGCATTCGCACGTAGCCGATCCTCTGTCTTTGGACCGGCATTAACCCTTAAAGTCTAATCCCCTGTCATCCCCTTGTCAAAAAGAACGGTCGGAAAGCGACGCCGGAGCATCACTTTCCACAGCCCCACTGCGGATGCCGATGCCGAAGGCAATCATCGTCCAACCCTGGATAATGAGGTCGGCGGCCAGGAACAGGCCGAGGATCCAGAGACTGTTCACCGGCCAGCCAAGCGCAATGACGAAACCGGCAAGGGCGGTGATGACGCCGCTTGCGACGATCCAGCGCCAGCCCTTGGTGGGCTTCATGCGCATGCCGACCCAGGTGCGGAAGACGCCGGCGATGACGAGGGTTAAAGAGAGAAACAGCGTCAGCGCCACCGAGGTGAGGATCGGATTGATGAAGGCGCAGATGCCGGCAAGCAGGTAGAGTAGGCCGCTCAGCACCCAGAACAGCGCGTGATCCCAGCCGCGCACCTGGAAGGCATGGACGAGATAGATCACGCCGCCGAACAGCATGAGCATGCCGACATAGTAGACCGAGACGACGGTGGCGAGCATCAGATTGCCGAGCGCGATCAGACCGCAGACGAGCAACACCACGCCGAGGCCGACGAACCAGATCCATTTCGACTGCAGTGAAGATGTCGGTGTTCCCTCAAAGACATCGGCCATGATGCACCTCCTGAGATTTGGAATATGTTGCAGCAATTTTTCACGGAAAGATCTGCGCCAGATCAAATCGAGAAAGATTTTTATTGATTGATCAGTCAATCAAAAATAACCTGCTTCAAATTTTTACAGGAGCTGGCAGCTTGCCAAAGGTCGGAATGGAGCCGGTGCGCCGCAAGGCGCTTGTCGATGCGGCGCTGCGGGTGATCGGCGATCACGGCTCGCTTGCCGTCACCATGTCCGACATTGCCCGGCAGGCCGGCGTGTCGCCAGCCCTGGCCCATCATTATTTCGGCAGCAAGGAGCAATTGCTGATCGAGACGATCCGCTCGCTTCTCCGACAGCTGCGCAGTGATACGGTGGCAGCACTCAAGGCGGTCAGAACGCCGCGGGCGCGGCTTTCGGCCGTCATCCGCGTCAGCTTCCACGCCGACCAGTTCGCGCCGGAGACGATTGCCGCCTGGCTCGCCTTCTACGCCGAGGCGCAGCGCTCGGAAGAGACCCGCCGTTTCCTGGTGATCTATGCCCGGCGGCTGCGTTCCAATCTCTTGGCCGATCTGAAAGCACTCCTGCCGGCTGACGCCGCAGAACGCATCGCCGAAGGCGCTGCGGCGATGATCGACGGGCTCTATATCAGGCAAAGTCTGAAATCAGCGCCGATCGGCATCGAAGCCTCGATCGCGCTGACCGAGGATTACCTGAATGCGCTCCTGGCCACCGCCTCCCCTTCCTCCCGAGGGGAGAAGGGACGACCCCATCGAACCACCCAAGGACAAATGACATGAAAGCCCAGCCGAAAGCCTCGCACTTCATCGACGGCGAATATGTCGAGGATACCGACGGCACCGTCATCGAGAGCCTCTATCCCGCGACCGGCGAAGTGATCGCCCGGCTGCATGCCGCAACGCCTGCGATCGTCGAGCGGGCGATCGCGGCGGCCAAACGCGCCCAACCGGAGTGGGCGGCGATGAGCCCGATGGCGCGCGGGCGCATCCTGAAGCGGGCGGCCGACATCATGCGCGAGAGAAACCAGGCACTCTCCGAACTGGAAACGCTCGATACCGGCAAGCCGATCCAGGAGACAATCGTCGCCGACCCGACCTCGGGTGCCGATGCCTTCGAATTCTTCGGCGGTATTGCGCCGGCCGGTCTCAACGGTTCGCAGATCCCGCTCGGCCAGGACTTTGCCTATACCAAGCGGGTGCCGCTCGGCGTCTGCGTCGGCATCGGCGCCTGGAACTATCCGCAGCAGATCGCCTGCTGGAAGGCTGCACCAGCGCTTGTCTGCGGCAATGCCATGGTGTTCAAACCGTCCGAGAACACGCCGCTCGGCGCATTGAAGATCGCCGAGATCCTTTATGAGGCGGGACTGCCGAAGGGGCTCTTCAATGTGATCCAGGGCGACCGCGACACCGGGCCGCTGCTCGTCAACCATCCCGACGTCGCCAAGGTATCGCTGACCGGATCGGTGCCGACGGGCCGCAGGGTCGCGGCGGCGGCGGCCGGCAACCTCAAGCATGTGACGATGGAACTCGGCGGCAAGTCGCCGCTGATCGTCTTCGACGATGCCGATCTCGATTCGGCGGTCGGGGGCGCGATGCTCGGCAATTTCTATTCGACCGGCCAGGTCTGCTCGAACGGCACGCGCGTCTTCGTACAGAAGACGATCAAAGCCGAGTTCCTGAAGCGGCTGAAGGCCCGCACCGAGGCGATGCTGATCGGCGATCCGATGGACGAGGCGACGCAGATCGGCCCGATGGTCTCCTGGGCACAGCGCGAGAAGGTGATCTCCTACATCGAGAAGGGCAAGGCCGAGGGCGCAACGCTGATTGCCGGCGGCGGCATTCCGAACAACGTCTCCGGCGAAGGCTATTACGTGCAGCCGACGGTGTTTGCCGATGTCACCGACGACATGAGCATCGCCCGCGAGGAGATCTTCGGGCCGGTCATGTCAGTGCTCGATTTCGACGCGGAGGACGAGGTGATCGCGCGGGCCAATTCCAGCGAATTCGGCCTTTCCGGCGGCGTCTTCACCGCCGACCTCACCCGCGCCCACCGCGTCGTCGACCGGCTGGAGGCGGGCACGCTCTGGATCAACACCTACAATCTCTGCCCGGTGGAAATCCCCTTCGGCGGCTCGAAACAATCCGGCTTCGGCCGCGAGAATTCTCTTGCGGCGCTGGAGCATTATTCCGAGCTGAAGACGGTCTATGTCGGCATGGGGCCGGTGGTGGCGCCTTATTGAAGGAGTGAAGACCCCTCCCCACAAGAGGGAGGGGCCAATCCGGGGCACCGGTTTTGCCCTCCTTCCATCGCATCGCTTACGGCGCTGATTTTGAAGTGAGGCAGTGCCGCAAGTTAAGCCCCTCCCCTTGTGGGGAGGGGTTTGGGGCGGGGTCTTAATGTCCGGGGTCTTCGGAACCGTTGCAAAGAATCTAAGGGAACGTCATGCAACAAGCAGATTTCGTCATCATCGGCTCGGGGTCGGCCGGTTCCGCCCTCGCCTATCGCCTGTCGGAAGACGGCAAGACCAGCGTCCTCGTCATCGAGGCGGGCGGCAGCGATTTCGGGCCGTTCATCCAGATGCCGGCAGCCCTTGCCTGGCCGATGAGCATGAAGCGGTATAACTGGGGTTATCTCTCCGAGCCGGAGGCAAACCTCAACAACCGGCGCATCACCGCGCCGCGCGGCAAGGTAATCGGCGGCTCCTCCTCGATCAACGGCATGGTCTATGTGCGCGGCCATGCCGAAGACTTCAACCGCTGGGAGGAACTCGGCGCCAGCGGCTGGGCCTATGCCGACGTGCTTCCCTATTTCAAGCGGATGGAGCATTCGCATGGCGGCGAAGAGGGCTGGCGCGGCACGGACGGGCCGCTGCACGTGCAGCGCGGCGGCTTCACCAATCCGCTGTTCCGCGCCTTCATCGAGGCCGGCAAACAGGCAGGCTTCGAGACGACGGAGGATTACAACGGCAGCAAGCAGGAAGGTTTCGGGCTGATGGAGCAGACCATCTTCGGCGGTCGCCGCTGGTCTGCCGCCAATGCCTATCTGAAACCGGCGCTGAAGCGCGATAATGTCGGGATCGTCTACGGCCTGGCGCGGAAGATCGTGATCGAGGACGGACGCGCCACCGGCGTCGAGATCGAACGCAAGGGCAAGATCGAGGTGGTGAAGGCGAACCGCGAGGTGATCGTCTCGGCCTCCTCCTTCAATTCGCCGAAGCTCCTGATGCTGTCGGGCATCGGTCCCGGCGGCCATCTGCAGGACATGGGCATTGAAGTCAAAGCCGACCGGCCGGGCGTCGGCGCCAACCTGCAGGACCATATGGAATTCTACTTCCAGCAGGTGAGCACCAAGCCGGTGTCGCTCTATTCGTGGCTACCATGGTTCTGGCAGGGCGTGGCCGGCGCGCAATGGCTGCTCTCGCGTGGCGGTCTCGGCGCCTCCAACCAGTTCGAAGCCTGCGCCTTCCTGCGCTCGGCACCGGGGCTGAAGCAGCCCGATATCCAATACCATTTCCTGCCGGTGGCGATCAGCTATGACGGCAAGGCGGCGGCGAAAAGCCACGGCTTCCAGGTACATGTCGGCTACAACCTGTCGAAATCGCGCGGCAGCGTGAGCTTGCGCTCCGCAGACCCCAAGGCCGATCCGGTGCTGCGCTTCAACTATATGAGCCATGCCGAGGATTGGGAAAAATTCCGCCACTGCGTGCGCCTCACCCGCGAGATCTTCGGCCAGAGCGCCTTCAACGACTATCGCGGCCCGGAGATCCAGCCGGGCGAAGGCGTGCAGAGCGATGAACAAATCGACGCCTTCCTGCGCGAACATCTGGAAAGCGCCTATCACCCTTGCGGCACCTGCCGGATGGGCGCCAAGGACGATCCGATGGCGGTGGTCGATCCGCAAACGCGGGTGATCGGCGTCGATGGCCTGCGTGTCGCCGACAGCTCGATCTTCCCGCATGTCACCTACGGCAACCTGAACGGACCCTCGATCATGACCGGAGAAAAGGCGGCCGACCATATCCTCGGCAAACAGCCGCTGGCACGCTCGAACCAGGAACCGTGGATCAATCCGCGCGCGGCGGTCAGCGACCGATAGTCAGTGGTAATCTTCTTCGCGCTGGTGACGGACGGCGAGGACGATGACGCTCGTTTCGCTCACCACTTTGAAAAGAATGACATATCCGGCCGAACCGAAGGGCACGACGAGCTCGCGCAGCAAAGGATCATCGGCAGAGGCGCGTCTGGCCATAAGCGGGAAATCCTGGAGTATCATCAGAGCTTTTTGGATAGCGCTGAGGGCACGTTCCACCAAATCCGGATCACGTTCGATCAGAAAATCGGCGAGCCGGTCGAGATCGTCATAGAAGGTCTGGGTGTACTTAAGCTCGAAGGTCATTTCTGCCGTGCGGCTTTACGGGCTTTCGCCTTTTCAAGCTTTTTGCGCATCAATTCCTGGATGTCGTCCGTTGTGTAGAACACACCGGTCCGCTCCGCTTCCGCCAAGCCGGCCAGACCCCGTGCGATGAACTCCGCTTGGGTCTTTCTATAATCGATCTGACGGCGAAGGGAGTCCTTTATCAGCGACGACAAGCTCTCGCCTTCTTTCAGAACGCTTTCGGCGGCAGCGCGCAATTCAGGATCCACGCGAAGGGACGGGAGCGATGCCGTTTTCATGACCTTCCTCATGCGTTGCAACTGCAATGCAATATGACGGATCATCGTGTTATATTCAACTCCCTTCGACCGGCGCGGTTCATGCGCGCCGCGGCCGAGACAATCGGGAGCGATCGCCTCAGAGAAAACCAATCCATCGGCCGGCGAGCACGGCGGCGATCCAGACTGCGGCCGACAGGGCGGCGGAGAAGCGCAGGCCGGGCCGGACGATGCCTGTCGACACCGCCGTTTTCCAGCCTCGCCCGAAATGAACGATCGACAGGTTGAGAAGGCCGAGGGCGATCAGGCAAAGCTTGGCGAGGAAGGCGGGATTGCCGGCATATTCGACCGCCCGGACGCTGAACAGGCAGAAGCCGGTGACAAGAGCCGCGGCAAGGCCGATGCCGGCGCAGCGGGAGAGAAACAGCGCAACGATCTCGACCGGCACCCTGCGGAAGAAGCCGGCGAGCCTGAGATCAAGCGGCAGGATGGCGCCGACGAGAAGGCCGATCGCCAGGATATGGGCGGCGTTGACGAACATGTAGAGCGTTCCGGAGCGCCGGAGCGCGGCCGCAGGTGCCGTGGCTGACAGCCATTCGAGAATGTCGATCACAGCTCGGTTGGCCCGGGTCAGTTCGTCTTGATGCGGTCGGGATAGATATCGTAGCGCTTTTCGCCGATGGTGAGGCGCACCGCCTTCAGCCGCTTCTCCTTTGGATCCTGCGAACGGTTTCCAAGCGCCACGACCTTATCGCCGGGCTTAGCGACACCTTCGACGAAGCCGGAGCGTTCCGTCTGGCGCGGATTGCCGAGCTCGACCAGCCAGACGCCGTCATTGGCGGTGGCGACGTCAAGGGTCGGATGCGGCCCGCCCATGGAGATCTTCTCGATGGTGCCGGCAAGCTCGATCTGATCCGCCTCGGCCCAGGACCAGCCATGATGGGCAATGGCGCCGGTGGCGAAAGCCGTCGACAGCATGGCCGCAGCGATGATGCGCTGTGCTGAGATTCTGAACATGATGTCCTCCCTACCCTATGGGCAGGCAGGTGGAGCATGCCGGCTGGAAGAAAAGGGATTTCACCAAATCTTGAAGAAAGATGCGCGATCTTCAGGCCAGCAGCCGGGTGACTTCGGCGCTGTGTTTTGGAGCGACGGCATCGGCGATGGTCGTCGAGAACAGCACCTTGCGGGTGGCGTCGGCGACCTTGGCGAAGACGTGGCGGATCTGGCAGTTCTGTTCGCCGTCGCAATCGTCGCACTGGCGATAGGCGGTGATCGAGAGACAGGGAAGCGGGGCGATCGGGCCGTCGATGATGCGCAGGATCTCACCGAAAGTGATCGTGTGGGCGGGCTTGAGGAGGAGATAACCGCCCTGCTTGCCGCGGCGGCTGGCGACGACGCCGTGATGTTTCAGGTCGAGCAGGATCTGTTCGAGAAACTTCTTCGGGATCTTCTGTTGCGCCGCGATATCGGAAATCATCACCGGTTCTCCGGCATCGGCGTCAGCCAAGACCGTGAGCGCCCGCAGCGCATATTTCGCCTTTTGCGTAATCATTTTTGACCATCGACACACACAGGCAGCGCGAATTTCCGCACTGCTACGGAAGTACTTTCACCTCTATGGCACAACCAGCATGAACCGAATTTGAACGCGCTGGAGAAAGCCTTGAGAGACAAGCGTTTTGGCCTTGTTTTTTGCTCTCGGCCAAGCTCTCTTAATCTATGCCAAAACCGCGCCTTCCGCACCATTTTCGGCATCACTTCAGATTTCGGATTGACAGGCTGCGTGTAACTCTACTATTTCTATAGACATTCAAGCTGCCGATGTGGATTTTCATCCGCATGCGGCTGCTTTTCTGCATCGCGGCAGCTTCGGAGAGATATTTGCTCCTCCGGCCGCAGCTTTCGAAATCCCTTTTTCTGTCCGATCCCCGTATGAACTGCGATACTCCCGTCAACGAAGGACAGGATTCTCATGACTGCTATCAATCCAATTTTGGAAGAAGGGCCGATTGCGGAAGCCAAGGCGCTGAATGACAGGCTGGCGGGCCTCGACCTTGCCGGACGTCTGTCGCTGGTCTCCGGCCTCGGCGGCCGCGTGGTGTTCACGACGTCACTCGGCATCGAGGACCAGGTGATCACCGCCGAGATCGGCACGCACCGCCTGCCGATCGATGTCGCGACGCTGCAGACCGGCCGGCTGTTTCCCGAAACGCTGGCGCTGATCGACGAGACCGAAAACCAGTACGACATCCGCATCCACCGCTTCGAGCCGGAGAAGGCCGATATTGACGCCTATGCGGCGCAATACGGCCTCAACGGTTTCTACGAGAGCGTCGAAGCCCGGCATGCCTGTTGCGGCGTGCGCAAGCTGAAGCCGCTTGCCCGCGCGCTGGAGGGTGCTGCGATCTGGATCACCGGCCTGCGCCGCGGCCAATCGGCCAACCGCGCGGAAACGCCCTTTGCCGAGTATGATGCCGAACGCCACCTGTTGAAGGTCAATCCGCTCGCCGATTGGGACCTGGAGGCGATCAAGGCCTTCGTTTCCGCAAACGGCGTGCCGGTCAATCCGCTGCATCAGCGCGGCTATCCCTCGATCGGCTGCGAGCCCTGCACGCGGGCGATCAAGCCCGGCGAGCCGGAACGTGCCGGCCGCTGGTGGTGGGAGCAGGACGAAACGCGCGAATGCGGCCTGCATGTCGCCGAAGAGGCCGCGGCGATCGCCGCACAGTAAATCACCCCACGGCTTTCCCAAAAATCAAGGCGCGGCGACCGCCGCAGCCTTGGGAAAGCCAACATTCCCAGGGAAAGCAACATTCTTGGGGAAGCCACATCAAGGAATTGTTTGCGGTGAGCCGCAAACGACCGACCGACAGTCTGGAGTAAGACATGCCCGATAGCCGTCTCGATACGGAACTCAGCAATCCCCAGAGCGCCAAGGCGCCGCTCGACCCGCATCTGAAGGCGCTGGAAAACGAATCCATCCATATCTTCCGCGAGGTTGCAGCCGAATTCGAGCGTCCCGTCATGCTCTATTCGATCGGCAAGGATTCCTCGGTGCTGCTGCATCTGGCGCGCAAGGCCTTCTATCCCGGCCGCGTGCCTTTCCCGCTGCTGCATGTGAATACCGGCTGGAAGTTCAGGGAGATGATCGCCTTCCGCGACGAGACCGCGAAGAAATACGATCTCGATCTGATCGAGCACATCAATCCGCGCGGTGCTGCCGAAAACATCACGCCCTTTACCCATGGATCGGCGGCCTTCACCGACATCATGAAGACCGAAGGCCTGCGCCAGGCGCTCGATGCCGGCCAGTTCGACGCCGCTTTCGGCGGCGCGCGGCGCGACGAGGAAGCCAGCCGCGCCAAGGAGCGCATCTATTCCTTCCGCACGCCCGACCATCGCTGGGATCCGCGCAACCAGCGGCCGGAACTCTGGAACATCTATAACGGCATGATCCGCAAGGGCGAGAGCGTGCGCGCCTTCCCGCTGTCGAACTGGACCGAAGTCGATATCTGGCGCTACATCCAGGCCGAGGACATTCCGCTGGTGCCGCTCTACTACGCCAAGAAGCGTCCGTTCGTGGAGCGCGACGGCATGATGATCCTCGCCGAAGACCCGCGCCTGGAGCTGCTGCCCGGCGAGGTCCGCCAGGAAGGCATGATCCGTTTCCGCACCCTCGGCGATTTCCCGCTGACCGGCGCCATCCGCTCCCAGGCCACCACCCTCGAAGAGGTGATCGCCGAACTCGAAATTGCAACTGTGTCCGAACGCCAGGGCCGCGCCATCGATCGCGACCAGTCCGGCTCCATGGAAAAGAAGAAGCGTGAAGGATATTTCTGAGATGACCGCAGCCCAAACCGCCGTCTCGGCCGCCACCGTCGTCAACCTGCCCGCCGCCGAGCAGCAGAAAGCTCTGCGCGACTCGCGCCCGCTGCGCCTGATTACCTGCGGCAGCGTCGATGACGGCAAGTCGACCCTGATCGGCCGCCTGCTCTGGGACACCAAGGCGGTCAAGGAAGACCAGGCCGCCACCCTGCAGCGCGATTCCACCGGCAAGCAGAACGATCTCGGCCTGCCCGATTTCGCGCTGCTGCTCGACGGCCTGCAGGCCGAACGCGAACAGGGCATCACCATCGATGTCGCCTATCGCTACTTCTCGACCGACAAGCGCTCCTTCATCGTCGCCGATACGCCCGGCCATGAACAGTATACCCGCAACATGGCGACCGGCGCCTCAACCGCCGATCTCGCCATCCTGCTGGTCGATGCGCGTTTCGGCATTCTCGAGCAGACGCGCCGCCACGCGACGATCGCCTCGCTGCTCGGGATCAAGCAGTTCGTGCTCGCCGTCAACAAGATCGATCTGACGGGCTACGACCGCGCCGGCTTCGACAAGATCAGCCACGAGTTCCGGGAATTTGCCCTGTCGCTCGGCGTCAAGCAGATCACCGCCATTCCGATGTCTGCGCTGAAGGGCGAAAACGTCGTCTATCCCGGCCAGGCCGCGATGCCCTGGTATACCGGCCCGACGCTGGTGGAGACGCTGGAGCTTGCGACCGTGCGCTCGTCGCAGACGGTCGGCTTCCGTCTTTCCGTGCAGCGCGTCTCGCGTCCCGGCGAAAGCTTCCGCGGCTATCAGGGCACGGTTGCCGGCGGCTCGGTCAAACCAGGCGACAGCGTCATGATCCTGCCGTCGGGCATGGTCGCCAACGTCTCCAAGATCGTCACCTTCGATCTCGTGCGCAATGCCGCCGTTGCCGGCGACGCGATCACGCTGGTGCTCGACCGCCAGGTGGATGTGGCGCGCGGCGACATGATCGTCTCGATCGACGCCCAGCCGCAGGTCGGCCTTGCCTTCGACGCGCAGATCGTCGCACTCCAGCCCGAGGGCATCGAGCCCGGCAAGCGCTACTGGCTGAAGAGCGGCAGCCGCCGCCAGCGTGTGCAGGTGCAGCCGCTCAGCCAGCTGGAGCTGAAGACCGGCAGCTGGAACGCCGCCCAGCGGCTCTACATGAACGCCATCGGCAAGGTCCGGCTCGTCTTCGACGAAGCGGCGATCTTCGATCCTTATGAGCAGAACCGGCTTTCCGGTTCCTTCATCCTGATCGATCCGGAGACCAACAATACGGTCGCCGGCGGCATGGTGACCGGCAAGCGCACCGAACTCGGCGGCCTCCACAATGGCGAAGCCCGCGTCATCCTCTCGCTTCCGGCCGATCTTGCCGAGCAGATCATGGCAAGCGAACTCTTCGCCAGCCGCAGCCATGAGGCCGAGGTACGGCGCATGACGGCAGCCGAAGCAGCCGATCTCTGGTCGAGCGCCGCAAGCGATATCTGATGAGGGATAGGGGCCAGCAAGACTGGCCCCTTACCGAGGCCGAATCCTCTGGCTGCGGCTGGCGGACTCCCTGCCGAACGGCGAAGAACCGATCAGAACCTGAGACTTTGCGATAGGGGCTTCCCCAGCTCAATTTTCTGTGTCGGCCTCTGCGGCCGCTAAAAAATTCAGAGTTTGCAGAAAACGGACTTTTCCAATTCACGATTCGCTGTTTTCCGCTTGCCCGCGGGCCAATGTGGGGCCATTCTTAAATCGGATCCAGGCGGTGCGGTAAGACGAGAGGTCAGGCCTTGCAGCGCTCAATCTCGACCTCGATGCACTAACTCGGCGCCTTTTCTCGACTGATCCCCGAGCGAGGAGGTTGTCCAATGTCCACGAGCCATGTCGACCATCCGCTACAACCGGGCGACCGGGTCCCGAACGTTGTGTTTGATGCGATCTCGAGCGAGGGGAAGATCGCACTTGATGATTTTCGTGGCCGCAGCCCATTGCTGATCGGTTTGTTTCGGGGCCTGCATTGCCCGTTCTGCCGGCGCCATGTCGCGGCCATGGCATATCTCAACCCGATGCTGCGTGAGAAAGGCGTCCAATCCCTGGCGGTGGTAAACACCCCGGTCGAACGCGCGCGGCTCTATTTCCGCTACCATCCGATACCCGATCTTCTTGCCGCTTCCGACCCGATAAGGGCTTCGCACCAAGCCTTCGGCCTACGCGAGGTCGGGATCGACACGGTCATGGCAATACGGATCGATCTGCCGGGCGAGTTGCCCGAGCCTATGAGCGTGATGGCAATGGACGAATTCATCAACGAGAAGGAAGGATATCAAATTACGGAAGCCGATCAGCAGATGATGACTGCCGACCACGGGCAGCTTGTCGGTCAGTTCCTCATCGACCGGGAGGGCATCGTACGCTGGAGCTTCACTGAAGTCCTGGAGGCTGGGCTCCAGACATTCAAGGCACTGAATTCCCAGGAATTGATGTCGGCAGCTTCCCAAGTCGTGCATTGACAACGATCTGGAGCTGAAGACCGGCAGCTGGAACGCCGCCCAGCGGCTCTACATGAACGCCATCGGCAAAGTCCGGCTCGTCTTCGACGAAGCGGCGATCATCGACCCCTATGAGCAGAACCGCAATTACGGCTCCTTCATCCTGATCGACCCGGAGACCAACACACGGTCGCCGGCATCTCTTCCGGGGTAATGGGTGGTGCCCTGCGCCGTTCGCTTCAAGCGTTGGAAACGCCCGGTTCCATCAAGGCGTCATGGCACGAATCGCCGATGCTCACAGGTTTGGACCGGCAGTTTTCCCGTTGTTCGACTTATCCACGTCGATGACCTTCCTCACCTTCTGCGATAACTCTTCGAGCGTCGCCATCACTCGGTTGACCTGCGACAGCGCGGCGGCCGGATCGTATCTTGTGACGAGATATTCCCTGTTGGAGGACAGCGTCGCCAAGTGTTCCTCCGTTCGCTTTCGGAAGATTAAGCCCGCTTCCTTCGCCCATCGCGATCGCTTGCCAATGTCGTGGTGAAGGCCGCGGATCATCTTAGGGTCACGCCCTTTGGCGAGCAGAAACGCATTCAGGTAGAGCTCGATCGAGTGGAGGGCCAGAAACCGGCGCGGAGCGTGCGACAGCGATTTGCCCCGAGGAGAGCATTCCCCAAGCAAAGTCGCGGCCGTTCGGTAATGCGATGCCAGTTCCAGAATATCGTGAGCGCTTGCTTCATGCCCAGGGTATACTGCATCCAAGACAAGAACCTCCCATTGGTTCCAACGTATGGATGCAGATTGGCAGGATGCAGATCGGAGTCAATATCGCCAAAAGGGGTTAGGCCGGGCTGTCTGAGCGAGTTAAATAGGTCTGGACACTTTTCAAGAAAACCTAATGATTTCGCGTTATCATCTGGTGTCCAGGCACACCGTAACCTATTGATAAAACGACGTATGTGCTCCGGCAGTATGACGGTGACTGCTCAGCACCCGCCCCCGTCCTTCGAGGCTTCGGCCCTTGGCCTCCGCACCTCGGGATGAGGGCTGATCGGTCCCGTGAGACCGTAAGAGGGCAGCCATCGCTTCTGGCGCTTTGCGACCCAGCCAACTGACCTGACTATTTCCCGAGAGCGGTTTTCAGCGCATCGACGACGACGCGGACGGAGGGGACGTCTTTGATGTCAGAATGGACAACCAGCCAGACCTCTCGAGTCAAAGCCTGTTCGTTCTCAATGCGCTGGAGACCGCTGGACTCCGGGACGGCGAAATCGGGTAGCATGACGACACCGGCGCCAAGTCTTGCGGTTGCGGCCTGAAACTCCAGAACGGACGACCTCACAGCGATCGGCCGGCCGGCGGCCAGTTCGATCAGCCGCAACTGTTGCGGCGAGGCGTTCATGGTTTCGTCGTAACCGATGAAGGTCCAGTCCGACGGTGGAACCGTTTCGAGATAGGTCTTTGCTGCGTAGAGATGGAAGCTTGTCTCGCCGAGCTTGACGATGGCGTAATCGCCGTCCTCGGGACGCGACATGCGCACGGCGATATCCGCCTCTCGTCGGTTCAGGGACGCCAGGCGCTTTTCTCCGACGAGCGTGATCTGAACACCCGGATGGTCTCGCCTGACGGCCGCGATCGGCTTTGCCAGGAGCACGCTTGAGAGAGCGGGAGGCGCGCTGATCCTCACATGGCCATGCAATTCCGTGGCGCTGCTGCGACCAAGCTGCTCGATTGCCGCAGTCTGTACCGCGACAAGAGCTGCGTGCCTGGCGACCTGCTCTCCGTCCGAGGTCAAAATGATGCGCCGCCCGCGGCGGTCTACGAGCTTGCGCCCCAGGCTGGCTTCCAGCGACGAAACCCGCCGACTGATCGTGGCATGTTCGACGCCGAGCTGCTTTGCGGCGCCAAGCAACGTTCCCGACTGCGCGAGCGCCAGGAAATGCCGAAGGTCGTCCCAATCGATCCTTGTGAATTCTCTCCCAATCATTGTGAAACAATAGGGAATTTTCACACATCAGGCCACCGGATAATTTGTGCCCATGAAGGAGCACGAGATGACTGACCAAATCATATGGCTGGACGCCCCCGGTGACGTCACCCAGTTCCGCGTTGAGCATCACCGTTGTCAGCCTCCCGGTGATGGCGAGATAACGATCCGTCATCAGGCGATCGGAACCAACTTTCTCGACGTCTATCACCGCAAGGGCATCTACCCCATGCCCTCCTACCCCGCGGTGATCGGTGCCGAGGCGGCAGGCATCGTCGACGATGTCGGTCCTGGCGTCTCCATCTTCCAAAAAGGTGACCGCGTTGCCTATGCAGGGCCTCCGGTTGGCGCCTATCGCTCTACCAGGAATATTGCTGCTGAAAGGGCGATAAAACTTCCTGATGCCGTTTCAGCGAAAACGGCAGCGAGTTCGCTGCTCAAAGGCATGACCGCCTACATGCTGTTGAAAAAGACCTACAATGTGCGCGCAGGCACTCAGGTTCTGATCCATGCGGCTGCGGGTGGGCTTGGGAGCGTCCTCGTTCGCTGGGCGAGATCGCTCGATGCCACCGTGATCGGGACGGTCAGCTCTTCGGAAAAGGCCGCACTCGCCGCATCTTATGGGGCCGATCACCTTATTGTTGGACGAGGCGCCGATATCGTCGCCGAGGTGAAGCGGCTCACGAACGGACTCGGGGTCGACGTCGCCTATGACGGGATCGGCGGCGACACACTTCTCAAAAGCATACGCTCTGTCCGGCCATTCGGCATGGCCGTCACCATCGGTCAGGCGGCCGGAGCTATTCCACCGGTACCTGTCGAGGAACTTCGTCCGGGCAAGGCGCTCTGCCATCCGAGCATCATGGCCTGGTGCACCGACGTCGGACAATATCGCGAGGCGGCTCTGGCTGCCGTCGGGGCGATGGAAACAGGGATCGTTTCGCAGATCGGTGCTGAGTATTGTTTGGCCGATGTTGCCAAGGCCCACGAAGAGATGGAATCGGGACGCTCGGCGGGCAGTATTCTGCTGATACCTTGATTGCTCAGAGAAAGAGCGCCGGCAGAGTCTATGGATCGCTGTCGGCGCTTCCGTCCTCGGGGCGGGTTTCGACGACGCTTGGACGGCACCATTTATCCATAAAATGGCATTATGTTATGTATTTCAGATATCTACAGCCATAGAACCTGTTGAGATAGGGTGCCCGCCATTGAGGTGGGCTCTCGGCACAGGCCGACCGCCCTCCCGCAAAATGACGCCTTGCACCGCAGTCGGCGTCAAATGACAGGGAAAGGTTTGAAGCTCTATGTCCGCACATGAAAAGCCACTTATCGCGATTGCCGGCGCAACGAGCAAACAGGGGCGCAGCGTCGCCGCGACACTCCTTCAGAGCCAGCGTTTCCGGGTGCGTGCTTTGACCCGGACGAAGGATTCGCCCGAAGCGTTACGTCTGGAAGAAGGCGGCGCCGAGATCGTAGCCGTCCCTCTCGAACTTGGCCGTCAAAAGAACCTCGTCGCTGCCTTCCAAGGCGCCGATGGCGCATTTCTGATGACGCCGCCGATCGCCCCGCCAGCAACCATCGAGGCCGCTCTCGGCCGGCAACTGGCGGATGCCGCCGTCGAGGCCGGCGTCGGGCATATTGTTTTCAGCACGCTTGAGGATGTCGACAAGATCACCGGTGGGACGAAGTATGCGCCGCATTTTACCGACAAAGCGCGCGTCGCAGATTATATTCGCAGCCTGCCGATCTCTCATTCCTTCGTCATGCTGGCATTCTTTTACACGAATCTTCTCGAATATTACGTGCCGCGCATGGAGGGCGATACGCTGCTCCTGCCGGTTTATCTGCCTGAAGATTTCCGAGCGCCCTTTGTCGATCCGCTGACGGCGACCGGGCCGGTCGTCCTCGAAATTTTCTCAAACCCCGAGCGCTATAACGGCAAAACGCTGCCGATCGTTGGCGACATCATTTCTCCGCGCGAGATGGTCGAAACCTTTCAGCGCGTGACCGGCCTCAAGGCCGAATATCGAAACGCTTTCACCCGGGATGGCCTGCTGCACTATTTTCCAGAGTTTGCGGCCAACGAACTTCTCGTTCGAGAGCTTCTGGGAATGGTCGAATATGCTGTCGAATATGGCTATTTCGGCAAGGCGCACGACCTCGATTGGAGCCGTCGCCTGAACCCCGACACGCTCAACTGGGAACAATATCTCAGGACGACGGGGTGGCGTGGCGATAAGCGATTCTTCGGACTTTGAGGCATGTCGCGCAAAACTGTGCAGCGGTTTTGCGATAACGATATCTTTAAAAACAAAGACTTACGATGGCCTGATTCCCGGCAATTTGGAAATCTCGGCGACAAGAAAGTCGACGAGAAGCCGAACGCGGGCAATGGCTGCACGCTCCGGAACGATCAGCAAGCTTACCGGAACCGGCAAAGGACGATAGTCGCCAAGCACGACCTCGAGCCGGCCGTCATCCAGAAGATCGTGGACCAGCCAGAGATGTGTAGGACCGATGCCGCGTCCGGCGGCAAGGGCTTCGCGCGCCGCAAGCCCGTGATCGACGCGCAGCTTTCCACTGACCGGGATTATCAGGCTCGTGCCATCGGGAGAGGAAAGAACGACCCGATCGCTCCCCGCCACATTGGACATCACGACGGTTTCGTAGCGTGACAGATCGGCAGGGTGCTGCGGCCGTCCGTGAACGGACAAATAAGTCGGAGCGCCCACCAGCAGCCGATGGCTTTCTCCGAGCGCATGAAGTTTCATCGCGCTGTCCGCGAGAGGTCCAAGACGAAGTGCCACGTCAACACCTTCGCGAACCAGGTCGATGCGCTCGTCCGTCAGGTTGAGGTCGACTCTGATGTCCGGATGCTTGTCCTGGAATTCAAAGATGAGGCGCGTGACGTGCATCACACCGAGCGCAGCCGTACAAGAAAGTCGAACAGCACCGGCAGGCGCCTGACGGGCATCTCTCGCTTCTTCAGCGGCCTGTTCGACCAGGCGCAGTATCTGAAGGCAGTTCGCATAATAGCGACTACCTTCGTCCGTAAGGGTCACGCGACGCGTGGTTCGGCTGAGAAGCGGGACGCCAACAGCCTCCTCAAGTTCATTGAGGTGTCGCGTCACGGTGGATTGACCGATACCTAGCTCTCTTGCGACCATCGACAGGTTGCCGCGTTCGGCGACGCGGACAAATGTGCGCATTCTGTCGAGAGACAGTCCTGTGTTATCCATTTTTCAGCACAGTGATCATCATTCCATCCGTATAGGGAATAATCTGATCTGTGCCTAGTTCGCGCCTACGACAGGTCCGTCGCATTTCATTCGGCAGATCGGACCGGCTTAGCGCGTCGAGCCGCGCGGGATGATCGAGAAGCCGCAGTTGACCTTGTCTTCGCCTGGCGGTTCGTCGCGGATGGCGCGCAGCAGCATGTCGGCGACGCGATAGCCGATATCGTAACGCGGTAAGTGCACCGTCGTCAGCGTCGGCTCGGTGAAGGAAGAGAATTCCAAATCGTTGAAACCGCAGATGCCGACATCCTCCGGCACGCGGATACCGCGCGCTTTGCATTCGATGAGGACGCCAAGCGCCAGTTCGTCGCTCTGGGCAAAGGCGGCATCAATATCGGGCACGCGCTGCAACAGCCGGGAAAACAACTCCCTGCCGAGGCCGATGCGGCTTGCAGCATCCCCGCCGATGACGAGATCCGGGTTGAAACGCCCGGCTTCCCGCATCGCAGCCTCATAACCCTGTATGCGGCGGCGCGAGCGGACATCCCCGCCGCGGCCGATGAAGCCGATCCTTTCATAGCCCCTCGACAACAGGAAGCGGGTGGGTTCGGCGCCGGCGGCATGATGATCGAGGCCGACGACCAGCTTTTCCGGCTCCTGGCTGAGATCGGTGATATGGGCGATCGGACAGGCAGCATTGCCGATCAGCGGCAGAAGATCACTATAGGATTCGGCGCCGGCAATGATCACCCCGGCCGGCTTCTGTGTCAGGAAGGATTTCAGCAGGCCGGCCTCGCCCTTGGCATGGTGCAGCGTACTGGAATATTGAACGGTGAACTCGGCGTCGCGGAAGCGAGTCTCGATACCGATCATCAGGTCGGCGAAGCCGTATTGGTGCAAAGCGGGCGTGATGACGCCGACGACGCCGTTATGGCGGCCGGCGAGCGCGCGAGCGGCGAGATTGGGGATATAACCCATCTCGCTCACCGTACGCAGGATGGTCTCGCGCAGATCCTCCGAGACGATTTCAGGATTGCGAAGCGCGCGCGAAATGGTGATGGGGCTGACCCCCACCTTTTTCGCCACATCGCTCAACTTCACATGCGCGCCGCGCCTGGCCTTCCGCCCCGGCCCCACTGACTTGCCCATCATCCCTCATATGCTGCACGCGAGACTCACCTGCCTTCGATTCGCGATTTTCACTTTCTGAAGAAGAAATAATTTAGAGTCTACTAACATTTTGTATGAGCAACAGGTTCCGGGGAAACAACGTCCAGAAACAGCAGCAGGATTGTCCGTCGGCAAATTACGGGCATCTGCGGCGATCGGATCACCACTCCCTGGAATAAGTCCATTTATTTTCGAATGAAAATGTCGCGGAGGATACTCGGGCGCGGCAAAACCGGCCGGAATTTCCGGAAGCGTCAGCCAGCCCGAAAGCATCGGAGCGAAGATTAAATCCCCGTCATATCTTACAAATCGGCAATATAAACATGATCAATATTTAATTTGTAAATCCGCTGGCCGCGATCATATGAATCCCGAGCGCGAATTCTTCCATTCGCCCGGTCGCCGTCCCCCCGACGACTGCGCTGCGATGAAAGCAATTGGCGCCAAACGCCATCCGACGCCAGGTCCCAGGACATGGAACCACGACGCCATCCAAAACCAACGCTCTCGCAAGGGACCACCGTCCAAGGGATCACCGCCATGTCACCTATCCTCCACAAACATCGCACCGCAGCTCTTGTCGGGGCCGCCATCATCGCCGGCGCCGCATGCCTGCCCTTTACGATCAATTCGTCCAGCGCCTTTGCCGCGCCTTCGGATGCCGGCGGCGTTCTCGCCCCCAGCGGTTCCTTCGCCTCCATCGTCGATGCCGACAAGCCTGCCGTCGTCACCATCACCACGACAATGAAGGCGACCAATGTCAGCGCCGATCAGCAGGAGTCGCCGATGGACGAGCAGTTCCGTCAGTTCTTCGAGGATCAGGGCATCCCGCTGCCGCGCCAGGCGCCGAAAAACCGGCCCTCGCAGCAGGCGATGGCGCTCGGCTCGGGCTTCATCATCAGCCCCGACGGCGTGATCGTCACCAACAACCATGTCATCGACAATGCCGTCGACATCAAGGTGACGCTCGATGACGGCACGGAACTGCCGGCCAAGCTGATCGGCACCGACCCGAAATCCGATGTCGCCGTGTTGAAGATAGAGGCGGGCAAGCCGCTGCAGACCATTGCCTGGGGTGATTCCGACAGGTTGAAGCTCGGCGACCAGATCCTGGCGATCGGCAACCCCTTCGGCATCGGCACGACGGTGACGGCGGGCATCGTCTCGGCGCGTGGCCGCGACCTGCACAGCGGGCCTTATGACGATTTCATCCAGATCGACGCGCCGATCAACCACGGCAACTCAGGCGGGCCGCTGGTCGACCGCAGCGGCAATGTCGTCGGCATCAATACCGCCATCTATTCGCCGAACGGCGGCAGCGTCGGCGTCGGCTTCGCCATTCCTTCCGACGAGGCCAAGGCAATCGTCGCCAAGCTGCAGAAGGACGGCTCAATCGATCACGGCTATCTCGGCGTGCAGATCCAGCCGGTCACCAAGGATGTCGCCGATGCCGTCGGCCTCGATAAGGCAGGCGGCGCGCTGGTTGCCGCCGTCACGGCCGATACGCCCGCAGCACGTGCGGGCGTGAAGCCCGGCGATATCGTCACTTCGGTCGGCAGCGAGACCGTCAAGACCCCGAAGGACCTGTCGCGGCTGGTGGCCGACCTTTCGCCGGGCGCCAAGGAAGCCCTCAGCATCTGGCGCGACGGCAAGACGATCAATCTCGACGTCACCGTCGGCACCAATGAGGCCGGCCAGAAACAAGCCGCAGCCGAAAGCCCCGACACTCAAGGCCAGAGCAGCGGCCAGCCGAGCCTCGGCATCGGCCTTGCCGACCTCACGCCCGACGTGCGCCAGAAGCTCAACCTGCCGCGCTCGATCAGCGGCGCGGTGGTCGCCAACGTCAACCCGGACAAATCGGCCGCCGCCGCCGGCATTCAGTCCGGCGATGTCATCGTCTCGGTGAACGACAGACCGGTCCACAATGCCCGCGACGTCAAGACCGCGATTGCGGAGGCCGGCAAATCAGGCCGCAAATCGGTGCTGCTGCTCGTCGAACGCGACGGCAACAAAACCTTTGTCGCCGTGCCCTTTACCGCGGCCTAAGATGGCCGCGACGGCAACAAGACCTTCGTCGCCGTGCCGTTTGGGGCTGCGTGAGGTCGCCTGAGCTGTGCCATGAAATGAGAAGCCTGCCTGGAGCGGGCTTTTCGACGGACCGGCAGCCCGCTCCGTTCCATTTCCGCTCAGGGAGATTTCAGCTTCGTCGCCTTGGCGCGAATGCGGGATTTGCCTTTTTGGCGGTTTGCCTCTTGCTGCTTGATCGCATCGGATTGGCTGCGTTGCGCGGCCTCCAATTGCTGCCGCGTCGGCAGATCATGCTCGTAAGTGGGAGCGCTGAATGCCGTCGCGTTGTCGAAGGGACCTTTATGCGTGCGGGCCACGCCATAGGCCTGGTCATCAGGGCTATCGATCCCCTGCTCCGCCGACGGTGACCGGGCGTGACGGGCCTGGCTTATCAGATCGTCGGCAGTCGGGCTGACCGATGCGCTTTTGCGCACGGCGGTGATCTTGCGTTTCCCGATCCCGTCCCTTTGATCGGCGTGATTGCGAGGCATGTCTTCTTCCTTGTTCGTCATGTCATCGCGACGATCGACCGGGCTAGCCGGGGGACGTCGCTGCAAGATCCGTTCAGGGGATCTCGAACACGCGTTCAGGCAGTCTGGTCTTGGGAAAACGGTAGCCCAATGGCCGTAGCGATGCGGTCGTGGGCCCAGGCGCCGTATAGCGCGCGATCCGATAGGCTTTCGTCGGGGCGCCGCCGTCATCCTGCCATCTTGCAAAAGAGCCATCCTCCATCGCCTGAGGAAGCGGACCGGAACTCAGCTGCGTTGCCAGATACATTTTCAGAGCCGATTTCAGCGCGGCCTCATCGACGATGCCCGTCTGGAAACAATGAATGAGAAAACTCGTCGCGCTGATCTCAGCATCATCGGCCGCGTAAGTTTCGCCGCCGCGAAAGCCGGCCTTTCGCAGAATGCGATCGAGCATCCTCAAATTGTCGATATCGAAGAATTGATCAGATGTGGAAGACATGGCGTCCTCCTTCGTTGGGGCTAGGGTTTACTGGCGCTAGTATTCACTGGCGCGCCCCAAGCAGCGGTGCCCGTATCGTGCCCGCCGATGGATCAGCTTGCGCTCTTTGCCACCTGACCGCAACCTCATTCGCCAATAGCCATTGATGTAGCCATTGATAAAGCCGTGGCGGAACCCATTTTAGATAGAGGAGGATACGCATCATGCAGTTCAACGATGAAGCGACCCTCACAAAGCCGTCAGCAATGGCGGTGGAAAGACGTGCGCTCGTCAATCATCTGAGAGAAGCGATCGCGCGCCTAACGCACGGGCTGGCAGCAGCAGGTTTGGTCGAATTCGTGCCGCCTCTGCTGGAGATCAACAAAGTTCTCCACGATATGACGGACGAAATCTCCCGTGCCGATTCTCTCTATTCGGATGAGGTCATCACGGGCACGATGCGCTTGATCAAGACATCGGAAGCCTTGCTTGAAAGCCGGGTCATCGTGCAGACCATCCATTAAGACCTGCAGACGGCCGGACAGGCCGGCAGGCTGATCGCCATCGTGCATCCATTATCATCGCCAGGCCCGAGGTCCTCACATCGGCTCGTGCCCACTTCCAAGGACAACCGCAATGGCACTTATTTTTCCCAACAGAAGCCGTAGCTTCGACGAAGCCAGAAAAGGTGTCCGCTTCACCGGCTATGACGGCATGTTCGAGGTCAGATTTCTGGTCGAAGACGCGGCCCTCGGCAGCGCGATCACGCGAGACTCTTCCGAGGCCGCCTACCTCAATGCCTTCGATGCCGCGCGCTCCTCGATTCAGGAAGCCGCATCGAGAGTCTATCAGCATCGGCGTGGCAACAACTTCACGCTCAGGGCCGAAGATTTTCGCTAATCGCTGGAAAGCATCGCGCCGGCAAGCTGAAACGGCCATCGTCCTGGTGTTGCCGGATGACTGGGGAAGCAAAACTCATGGTCTCGACCCGATACCGCCCGAAAGACCTGAAGCTGGCACGTCGCCATGTCGTGAAGGCCGCGCGCCGCGTTGCCGATCAGGAAACGGTGGTCAGGATACTGTCGCTCAAGGGCAGCCCCGCGGGACCGGCCTACGCGCTGTTGGGCAGGCTCTATGACGATCAACGGCGGAAATTCGATCGGCTGAAACTGATCGAAGCGATGGTTGAGGTAAAAGCGCAATCCTGTCCGGAGGCGCCCAGCCGCCCGGACATGCCCGCGCCGCGCTGTGCGATCGTGCGCCTCTTTGCGATCTCAGCCGGACCGCCACTTCGCCACGACTTGTAGCGCCGACGATTGGAGCCCATATCTGCTATGGCGGCAGTTTGTGAACGGGCGCTGCCACCAGGGGTCGTCAGAGTTCCCCAGCCCCAACCAAGGGAGGGCATGATGCCTTCCACGGTAAACATTCATTCCTGGAAAAGCCTGGCCCGGCATATCGGCAAGTTCAGATATCTCGACTTTCTGGTGAAATTGACGCCGGCAATCAGCCTGGCCTTTATCGTTTATATCGTTTTCAAGGGCGTCTTCTGGTAGGCACCGGAACGACCAATGACGGACAGACACGCCGTTGTGCCTGAAGACGGCTCTCTCCCCGATATCCTTCGGCATTCCGATTGAGATGGTATCGGGGCGGCAAGTGGTTTAACATGCGGCCGTTCAGACCCGCCGCGCCTTGATCCTTGATTCGTAAGGCGGCGCTGCTGCATGATATATGGAACTCCAGACAGACACCCCAGCTAAACGCTGTCCGATACCAGCCTTTCCCATAGGGGCGCGGATTGCTTGATGCATCTTACCGACGTGGCCTGCTGAACCGGCACCGCGTTGAATGCCACGCGACCACCCATAGGGAAAACGATGACAGACGCACCCGAGAATGAAGCGCTTTTCAACATCACCGGACACTATGTGCAGGAATTGAAGGCCGTTCTTCAAAGCGAGAGCATTGTCGAAGGCACCGACTACGAAAACAGCGCCTTCAACGAGAAACGACGGGCGGAAGGACTGCACCTGCTGCGCTTCCACAAGACCGGCACGGCAGCGCAGGCGACGCAGATCTGGGAAAAACATATGACGGCCCGGGCGCATCGATAGGGCGGACGAAGCCAAGTCTTCGACGGACACCGAGTTGAGATTGCCGGTTCTCCGATCCCCGATCCGGAGACGATAGGTGCTGGTCTGCGCCGACATGGACTGATGGCCAGCCCAACATTTCCAAGGAAGGAAAAATCATGACCAATGACAAAGCGAATAAGGTCCAGCCCGCCAAAGCGGCTACGACTGACGGCCCCTACGATGTCATCTACTTCGCGAAAAAACACCGCATTTCCAACGAGGATGCCAGGACCATCATCGAAAAACACGGCGCCAATCGCAAAGAAGCAGACAAGGCCGGCCGCCGCATCAGCGTCTGACCGAAGACAACCTCGGAGGCGCCACCTCTTATCGCAATCCGGCCTGCGGCAGCCTCCGATGCCACGATGCAACATCAGCGGACGAATTAACCCTACTGGCTTACCTTAATATCAGCGCGCGCTTGAATACGTGGCGGCCTATGCCATCGTATTCTTACGATAGTCATTCTGGTCCCCGCGAGCGACGCTCCACCGGGACCAAGGCTTGGTTCTTCCGGGGATCGGGCAACTGACGCATAGGGCGCAGCAACATCAAATGGAGGGTATGCCATGAACAACGTATTGGAATTTCGTGCCAAATGCCCGCATGCCGAAAGCCTTTCCGACTGCCGGGAAGCACTTGAACCCGCCGTCATGAAGATCGTCAGCGACGCCGTCGGCAGGGGATACACGGCCGCGGAAGCCGCCATGGTGGTTGCCGATATCGCCGACGATTACATCCTGATGCTGTCGCGCCAACTGCGGCACTGATAGGCGACCCCCGCGCAGCTGTGCCGTCGTGAGCCATTTCACATGCGGACGTCGACACAAACACACACCTGCGTCTTCGAAGGGCTGAATCTCCAGACGCCGATGACGAACGACAGACGGCTTCGCCCGCTGGCGATCGCCGAGATGCAAAGCCTCATCCGTCATCCCGTTGATATCAGTGGACCGCGCAGCAACTGCAGGGGTAGCAGTGGGTACAGGAGACGAAACCTACCGCGCGATCCGCGGGCAAAACCCCCGATATTGGTGGAAGTTCCCGGCAGAGATCCGACACCACACCCCCCGGGAAAACCGACAGAGGGATAATAGACAACCTGTCCGGGCAAGACGGCAGCCGTCATACGGACAGGCTCCGGCCGGGCGAAAATCGACGGCCACATCCCGCGCCAACAAAAACCCCGCCGGAGCGGGGCTTTCAGCGGAGCGAAGCGGAACGAGCCGAACAACCGGCTCATGTGCAAGCAAGATCGCCCATTTCAAACCCAGGCAACAATACCTCTTTCGCGAGCGTTTGCGGCACTGCTCTGTTCCGCTCAATCTTTGAATCATTGCTGTAATGCCGCGTGAAACAATCAGATGCGCCGTCCCCTTCTCACGTTAAAGCGGCTCAGCCTTGATGAAAGCCGAACCGCTCCAACCTTTGTTTTACGCACTTCCCGACGGAAACCGCTTCGCAGTTTTCCCGAAATTCTCTAACGCCACCTTGGCTGCCGTGGCGGAGCATTGGCCTGGATTTCATGGAGCGGCGCCCGAGACCCGAGAAGTTTCTTCAGCTTCTTCTCCTCCGCCGGGCCGATCCCAAACTTGCGGCAATGCTCGGCAACATCGTGCTCTCGCGGGCCGGGAATGCGAACTTGGCGATTGCTCATGGTTTTCATGACCGTTTCCTCCTGAGAGGAGAACCAACAGGCGGCCGATTTGTTCGTTAGCGATGCCTAAAATTTAGGGTTTGGTTGGTTGGATTTGGCAACGTAGCTCCGCCGATCAAAAAACGGCTGATTGAGGCATGCTGCGAGTGCGATGGAGGTTCGAAGCCGCGGACAATCGGCGCCCTCAACTCAATTGATCTTCAACCAATGTCGCAACGCCGCCACCGCGCCATCGCTCGCATAGGCAATAATGCCACCGATCGTCAGGCCGGCAAAGGCGATCAGCCCGGAGATGCCATAGCCGATCGATTTCATTCGTTTCCAGTCTTCAAGCGCCGGCGCGACCATCTCCTGGTTCTTCTCGACGGTCTCTTTGAGGCTCCTGATCTCCTGGCGGATCTGCGCATCCGCGCCGCCGCTGATCGCCACGCTGGTATCGAGATGGGCGATCTGTCTGGCTTGCTCATCGAGCCGCGCGTGGATCACGGCGCGGCTGTCGTGCGCGTTGGTCTTTTCGTCGCTGACCTCCCTGCGCAGAAGCGCGACATTGTCCTCGATGCCTGTCAGCCTGCCCTCGACACGCCCGAGCGCGCGGAGGATATCGTCATTGGATGTCATCGCTCTCGGTGCTCACCTAGGGATAAAATTTCAGCTTTTCGGACTGGGGAATGCCATTGGCGACACCGTCGATCACAGCGCCGTAGGGATGAACGCCATCCGGCGTGACGCTCGGGCGCACGATGGAGCCGACCGGTAGCACCGTGGCGCGCGGGATCGAGATGGTAATCGCATTGCCGGAGATGCTCCCGATCGAGGTGGTCGACAGGCGGGCAATGCCATCCGGCCCGGCATAGGTGTTGATCTCCTGCTCCGGCGCGAAAATGCTGGCATCCGCCACTTCGATCGTCGTGTAGGTCACAACCCCGTCCGTTCCCGACTGCACCGTCACCACGGTGCTCGGCAGCTCCAGCATGCCCGGCCAGACGCCATCCCGGAAGCCGGAAACCCATGCCGCGTAGGTGTCGATCGCCTCGTCGCAGCAAGCATTCGTTTTCGCGAGAATGTCGCTACGAAGGCGCCATTTGCCGGAAGCATCCGTGCCATCTGCCGGCCACGTATTGTTGGCCGAAAAGTTTTGATACTCCGCCCGGAGATAGAGGTCGTTGGCGCTGACCGTGCCTGTTGCCGGCATGGTGGCAGATCCCGCGAAATTGTAAGTGAAACTGTTCGGCCCGGTGACCGTGATGATCACATTGCCGTTACATTCTGTCTGCGTGGCGCCGGAGATCGAAACCGTCTGCCCCGTCGCCAACCCATTGATGCCGGAGGCGATCGTTGCGGTGGCCAACGGTGCCGACTGATGTCAGCGGGACTATGCGGGTGGAGACAGTGCGGCCGAGCAGCGGAAGGCAACGATCTTGACGCCGGAATGCCGCCGCCCATAACTGGACGGAGCGGGCATGGCGAAGCACCCGCTTCCAGTCGGAGACGAGTTGCATGGGAAGCTCCAGATCGTGATGGAAAAGAAAAACGCGCGCCGAAGCGAGCCGTTGCCAAGTGTTGCAGTTCCGCACTCGACTCATCGCTGGAGCGGTGTTTCAGTAGCGACGCCTAAAGTTTGGAGTTGGCGATGTACTACGAGTGGAACGAAGCCAAAGCGAGACGACTGTATCTGATCAAGTTCGCCTCGGTCTGGCTGGCTGCTATCTCACTGGCATTTTTTCCCGTCTGGTGGCTAGTACAAGAAACCACGTTCTAGCCCGTCAAGGCGCGGCCGTGCCGCGCAAGACAGCCATCGCCATCGATATCCCTTCGACATGTTCCGGTCACGCCATGATCGAGCTCGACCTTGGCCCCATATTTCTTCGGCTTCAGCGTCTCGGCGACCCATTGGCGGGTGGCGATGCGCAGCTGCGACCGCCGTATCGCCTCGCCATTCTCCTGCCAGCCGGTGGTCTCGCCGGCGGCATTCTTCTTCTCGATCCAGTCATTGCTGCGATCGTCGGCGATCTCGACCATCTCGTCGACGAAATCGTCGGCCAGGAGCTCGCGCGCCAGGGCGTAGCGTGCCCGAAACGCCGCCTTCTCCTCGTCCGCCAGCCAGGACAGCACGGTCGATTTCGCCGGCATGTCCTCGTCACGGCAGATCGACCGCAGGCTTTCTCTGTCGGCGATGCGCTCGCAGATCTTCTCGGCGATCGCCTGGCTGAACTTGATCGGTCTTCCCATGAGGCGCTGCCGCCGAATTCTCTAAAAAAGCGCGACGATATTGGATGCCGTGGTCCCGGTCAGCGCCACGACGCAATGGCAACGTCGCCCGCCGTGCCGATATCAAGCGCACGCGCACCGACGATGGCGGTATCGTTCGGCGTCACCACGGCGGCCCGCGAGGCCGGAGCAATCGAGGCGAACATTGCTGTTCTCCTTAAAGAGGGGAGCTTTATCTTGATGCGGCGTGAAGTGGTGCCATCCCGCGCGATATTTCGCGCAGGGATCGCTCCGTCGCTTGGGAGCAAATTTGGGTTGCACAGCGTCCAACTGAATTTATTTTTGTATGTACGCATATTTGCATGACGTCGCGAATTAATGTACTTACAAGTGGTGAAAATCACCTGGGACGAAGCAAAGAGGATCGCCAATCTTCAGAAGCTTGGCCTCGATTTCGGAGACGTGTATTTCTTCGACTGGAAGATGCAGTGATTACGCCAGCCACGGCGGCCGCTTCAACGCCATCGGCTATTGAGGACGGAACCGCCGTCGTCGTCTATGCGCTGCTTGGCAGCGAGGCCGTTTCGCTCATCAGCTTTCGCCCAGCCAGCAACAAGGAAAGCAAGGTGCTTTCGTGACCGCTAAATATCCCGTCAAGAAGGAATTTCAGCCCGGCCATGGCTACTCGAAAGAGGATTGGGATGCAGTCGATGGTCCCGAACTCACCGATGAGGAGCTTGCATCGACCCGGCCGGCGGTAGAGATCCTTCCGGATGCGTTTTTCGACCATGTCGACGAGATACGCAGAGGCAGAGGCCGACCGACGCTCGAACAGACGAAGCAGACCATCAGCATCCGGCTCGATCCTGATGTGATCGCACACTACCGGTCAGGCGGAAGAGGATGGCAGAGCAGGATCAACGATGATCTGAGGAAGCTGTCCGGACTTCAAAAATGACCGGTCCGCAAGCCTTAGCCAGGCGCATACGACAGGAGAGCGTTGCCGATTTGGTGGACATCCCCCTGGATTCAAATCTCGCAGCCTGAATTTACGGTAGTCATAAACGACCTGCCAGGGGGTGATCAAGCGCTTCTGGCCGCCACGCGCGGTAATTTAATCCAGCCAATCCAACCCAATCGGCAGCCGAACGCCACCCGCTTTGCGCGCCTTCAGGTCCGGCGTATAATCTGCAGGCTGCTGATCCAACGTTGGAGAAGCTCAGTGAAAACCACGAGACTTTTTCTTTGCCTTGCCGCTTTTCTCGGCGTCACGTTCGCCGCAAACCCGGCTGATGCCGACGAACTGGTTCACTTCGAAAGCGCGCCCGTCAAGCTAAGCCCCTTTCGAATAAGCAAGGCGCGAGAACAGGGAGAAATTCTTTCGCAACCGCAAGGTACGCCCCTGCGGGGATATCTGTCCCGCCCCGGCGGTGATGGCCCTTTCCCGGCGGTCGTCGTCCTGCATGGATGCGAGGGTATGCGTCTGAGCATCAAGGAGCTTTGGCCGAAACGACTGGTCTCATGGGGCTACGTCGTGCTCGTTGTCGATAGCTTCACCACCCGCAATATCAGCGATCCGTGTCAAAGCCATCTCCCCGATCGTGTCTTCGACGCCTACGGCGCTTTGAATTTTTTATCGAAACAAAGCTTTGTCGATATCAGGCGCGTTGCCTTGATGGGCTTTTCAACTGGCGGCACGGCGACGCTGGAGGGAACGAAAATCGAAGGCAACGAACAGCTGATGGACCGCAAATTCACCGCGGCGGTTGCCTACTATCCCCTCTGTGCGGCAACGCAGGTCGATGCGACGGTGCCGATCTTGATTTTAACCGGCGATCGAGACAATTGGAGCCCGGCCGAGCGATGCCGGAAGAGGCTTGCCAAGATGAGTGACGATAGCCCACCCATCGAGCTCAATATCTACAAGGGCACCTACCATGATTTTGACGCCCCGGAGTTCAAGGTGGGAAAAAGGGTGTTGGGTCACATCGAAAAATACAATCCGGACGCCGCAGGAAAATCCATCCGCAGCGTTCGCACATTCCTTCAAACCTACCTGACGAACTAAAGCCGGAAGTCTGTCTGCTGTAGCATCCACCCCAGGCCTCGCGCCTCGGATCCATGCGCGCTATCGTCGAGGCGCTACCGTAAAAACATGGCATTGAGACGCTGTTGCAAGACAGGAGGTTCGCCGGACATTCGAACCTGGCTGAGCGCATATCGCATGGCAGGCGTGAACGGCAGCCGATGTTGTAGATGATCCAGCAATTCATCCGACATCATGTCTTCGAGCGGACCGGCGCCCAACTGGCCGAGCGCTTGCTCGTGGCCGGGCAATTCGGCTTGATCGACAATGGCGAGAACCCGCTTCAGCACGATCTCTTTCGGATCGTGCAGCAAGATCGTCGACCAATACCATTCGCCAGGACTCGCGAGATAGCCCTCTACATAGGCTTCAGCGGTAAGGGGTGGCTTTCCGTCAGCCATCATATCCGGCAGCCAGGTCTGATCTGATGCAAGTGCATTGCGTGTGAACGCGTCGACCGCTGGAGTGTCGGCGCTGTGTTTTCCCAAGCGCGGTTTGCTACGGTTTCTCATGGTCGCCTTTGGGCCTTCTACTCCCACGGCATACCCTACGGCCGCTTGAGGACTGACGTCTCGACCCATGCATTCAACAGGCCTTTCTGCGTGCCGCCATCTGCGACCACCACTGTCATCCAGGCGCTTGGGCTTTCCATCAAATAGGCTGTGCCGCTCTTTGGCCTCTGCTCTTTCGTTATTGAACCCAATGAGGCAGCGGAGAGCCCAGCTTCGAAGGCTTCAAGTTCAGCATTCGAACAACGCCAGTTTTCCGGGCCAGCCTTTGCCACGGCTGGGAATATATCGATCGTGCAGGAGGCAGAGAAGAGGTTTCGGTATTCCTGATAATGCAATGCGAACCGTAACCCACTCGGCATCGTGTAAAACTCACTGCCGGTTCGAGGCTCCGAGATTGGGTTGACCGGGGAAGAAAGCGCTTCAACCGCCCAATCGCCGCGGTCGGCACCACTGTGCAGGGCAGCCAGGCTTCGACCATTCAACACGCAGAGCTTCAAGGTGTCGTCGAGAGGGCACACAGCACGCGCCTCGCCGCTCAGGAGGACCGCAACCACCAAAGCTGCAAAGAAACGCACGCGACTACTCCCCCAATCAACGCCCTCAACCCTGTCGGCACCGTAGTTCCGATGCGAGAGAAAGCAAGGCAGGGGCCGGCGTCAGTCTCTGCTCACCATTGGGAAAGGCGGACTCTTCAGCACTGCGCCATAAGTGCTCATTGCAGCATTCGGTATATCGCCTATTCTGCGCCCCACGTGATCCCTCGGCATCTGAAGGCATAGGATGATGCGCATCTTTATTTTGCTGATCGGTTTTCCGGGCGTTGGAAAACTGACGATCGCAAGGGAGTTGCAAAGCCTGTCCTCGGCGAAAGTCATCGACAATCACTGGTTCAACAACCCGGTTCTGCGTCTCCTGGACGATGATGGAACGGGCCACCTTCCTGAAGGAATATGGGATTATACGGGACGAATTCGGCAAACCGTGTTGGATGCAATTGCCGAATACACCACCCTTTCCGCCAACTTCATCTTCACGCATGCGGGCCGGGATGGTGATCAGCGCAGTCTTCGCACCTACCAGCAGTTCGCCGATGCCGCTCGGCAATGCGGGGCTGTCCTGGTGCCCGTGAGACTGCTCTGCGACGAAGATGAGCTGGCACGTCGTATCTCCATGCCCGCGCGCCGCAACGATCTGAAAGCGACCGATGCGCAAGCCTCCAGGGAGAGAAGCCGGCGAGACAAGGTTTTTGATCCGAAGCATCCAAACACCCTGGTCTTGGACGTCACATCCACGCCGCCGCCAGAAAGTGCAGCCGCAATTTGGCAGCACGCTCTAAAGTCACTTGCCAACAGCATCGAGACCGCCCCGTCAAACGTTTAGTTGAATGTCCAAGGAAGGCAATTCGAAGCAACCAGCTACGTGGGTGTCATGGGAGTCGATACTCAAGGCGCCGTCCGACACCTAACCGCAGGAACTGAACATTGACACAACCCGCAGCCGATAAGGTCCGCTTCGAATTTGTTACGCAATGTCCAAGGAATGATGGCTGCGGCGTTTTCGTCTTGCAGATGTTGACGGGCAAACCCTACGACCAAATTGCCAGCATGATCGATTGGGGCGTTCAGACCAATCATTACACAACATGGAAAGAACTGCGCGACGTCCTGAGCGCGTTGGGCTGGCGGACTGGCGGAGCTGGGACGATGTTTGCGGGGTAGCGGTAGTCCATGTCGAAGGAGACCACTTCATCCTCTATGATGCCGATAACGGCATCTTCTATGATCCTGGGCAACCAGATGGCCCCGATCTGCATAGCCGCCTCGTTCCTATGAGCTACCTTCCGGTACAATGCCCGTGGCTGATGGAGCCCAGCTTGGATCCTCGGCTCAAGCCCGAGGAAGACGCAGGGTGAAGTCGAGACCCTGCCCCCCGACCCGCCTCCCGCGGAGATCCTCGCCGGCCATCTCAGTCACATCCCCATCGGATCAAAATACCGGATCGCGTCAGCGATTGCGTGCCTAGGGCAGTTCACCAAGCACGACATAGGTTCTTGCGCGCAGTCCGATCTTCACAAAGCCTGCAGATTGACCGCTGGCGCAGTCGTGCGGCGCAAAACCCTTCGGCAACATCTCCTCGGCCGATGAGGAAATCTCGTGCCTTGCCAAGACGTCAAGCTTTTGGGACCGTTTGAACGGGGCGAACTCGATTGTTTCCTTCCCAACGAGCACGAATGCAAAATGGCCCTCATCCGCAACGTAGTTGTTCGCGACGAGATACATGTTCACTCTGGCGGCGAACGCGTCTTTGGAAGACAGTCGGTCTTGGTAAGGCTGAAGCAGGCAAACCGCCTGAGCATCAAAGGACGATAGATCCGACAACTTCGCTGCTTGGCCAATTGGGATGTTCTTAAAAGTCGCATCACCCAAGGAGCCGGCATTGGCCCACGGCCCGTAAACAATCCATGCCATCGAACCTAATAATCCAATAAGCCTCACGAAGTTCATCCGCGCCCGTGCCTCCTGCGTCGACACTCGATACAACCCTGTGTTGGCAATACAGTCAACAGGCCCCTTCGCGCCCCCACCCTCCGTCATCCCAGGCCTCGAGCCTGGGATCCATACCAGCGGCCGATGGCAGGGCAAGGATCATCGCAGCTTGGCGGCATCCGCTTCGAATCCATAGGCTCTTTGAACGAGGGCGACGCGGATTTCATAGCGCCTATACCAGTCAGTCCGGCCCCGGCGTTGCGCCTCGACGTGATCGATAACCGCTTTCCAGGCCCGGATGCTTTCCTCGTCCCGCCAATAAGAGTTGATGATGCCGAAACCGTCGGCACGGCGGGCGCTTTCGAAACCCAGGAAGCCGGGTTGCTGCTTCGCCAGCTCCACCATCGCAGCGCCGACGTCGCCATAGCCGTCTTCGACCTCGGTTCGTTGCGATGAGAAGCAGACGACGTAATGGGGTGGCGCGGGCAAGGTAGCGATCGACATGCCAACCTCTCGTTGCTGATCCACACGGATCATTGCACCATGCGCCGTCAGGTCAATCCCTGGTGCACACCAGGGTCCAGAAGCTCTCGGCGATTTCGGTCATGCGCGCCCGCGGCCTCATCAGGACGATCTGCACATCGACGGCCCACTCCTCAGACCCGGCGAAGGCGAGCCGGCCGCCGGGGCCTGTCTCGTCGCTTGCAAGGCTCAGCGGAATCCAGGCAACGCCCTTTGCCTCGATCGCCAGCGCCTTCAGCGCCATGGCGAGGTGTGAGGTGAACACCGTGTCGAGACGCAGCGACTGCATGCGCTGGGAAAGGTTTGCGGCCAGGATGCGCCCCATGCCGGACTTTTCTTCGAAGGCGAGAAGCGGAACGCCCGTCGCGCCGGTGAGGCTGTAAAGCGGCTCTCCGTCCTTCTTTCGGGCGCAGACCGGGACGAGCCGGTCGGCATCGAGCACGACATGGCGATAATTTTGCATGTCCAGCCGGATGCCGCTGTGTTCCTGGTAATGACACAGCAGGAACTGGGCCCGCCCTTCCAGCATGATCTTCTCGCATTCGTTCATATTGTCCGAGAGCAGCCGGATGGGCATGGCGGCGGCGCTGTGCCCCAACCCTTGAATCCAGGAGGGGAAAAAGATGAAGGAGAGCGCGTGGGTGGCCGCGAAGGTGACGGTCGATGTCGCCGCCTTGATCTGCGCGAGATCGCGGGCGGCGCGTTCAAGCCTTGCGGCAATATCGCTCGCCGCCTCCAGCATCAGCTCTCCCGCCGGCGTCAGCTTCAGCCGGTGTGTCGAGCGATCGACCAATTCCCACCCGCACCATTCTTCCAGCGCCTTGATGCGACGTCCGAAGGCGGGCTGGGTGATGTTGCGCCTTTCCGCCGCTCTCGAGAAGTTCAGCGTTTCGGCAAGAGCCTGGAGGTCGGCGAGCCATGCGGTCTCCACGGACGGTTTCCTTTGACGGTTGTAGTGCCATGTAAACACTGAAAAGACGGTATAGCGCCTGACAAATCAATGTTTCTTTGCGGTTCTCTGCCTGTTTGCGCAAAGTGATGATGCCGAAACGGCACTGATAGAACCCGCATCGGCATTGGACGCGCCGACCGCCGCACATCAAAATGAAACCATCGGCATCAGCCGCCTTCGGCGAAGGGAATGGAGCCCGTCATGCGCATCATGGACATCTGCGAGGTCACGAAGCCGATCGCTTCGCCGATCCGCAACGCCTTTATCGATTTCAGCAAGATGACCGCCAGCCTGGTTGCCGTCGTCACCGATGTCGTCAGGGATGGGCGCCGCGTCGTCGGATATGGCTTCAACTCCAACGGCCGCTACGGCCAGGGCGGCTTGATCCGCGAGCGCTTCAGGGACCGCATCCTCGAAGCGGCGCCGGAAAGCCTGATGAACGACGCCGGCAGCAATCTCGATCCGCACAGGGTCTGGGCGAGGATGATGACCAACGAGAAGCCCGGCGGCCACGGCGAGCGCTCGGTCGCCGTCGGCACCATCGACATGGCGGTCTGGGACGCGGTGGCCAAGATCGAGGGCAAGCCGCTGTTTCGTCTTCTCGCCGAGATGAAAGGCCGGGAGGCCAACCCGAAGGTCTTCGTCTATGCCGCCGGCGGATACTACTACCCCGGCAAGGACAACAGCGCTCTGCGGGCGGAGATGCGGAGCTATCTCGACCGCGGCTATACCGTCGTCAAGATGAAGATCGGCGGTGCGTCGATCGACGAGGACCGGGGCCGCATCGAAGCCGTGCTGGAGGAGATCGGTTCGCAGGCGCAGCTTGCGGTCGACGCCAACGGGCGCTTCGATCTCGAGACCGGCATCGCCTATGCCAAGATGCTGCGCGACTATCCGCTGTTCTGGTACGAGGAGATCGGCGATCCGCTGGACTACGCTTTGCTGGCCGCCATCTCGGAATTTTACGACGCACCGATGGCGACCGGCGAAAACCTGTTCTCCCATCAGGATGCCCGCAACCTGCTGCGTTACGGCGGCATGCGGCCGGACCGCGATTACCTGCAGTTCGACTGCGCCCTTTCCTACGGCCTGGTCGAATATTTGCGAACGCTAGACGTGCTGCGTCAGTTCGGCTGGTCGCCGTCGCGCTGCATCCCGCATGGCGGCCACCAGATGTCGCTCAACATTGCCGCCGGGCTCGGCCTCGGCGGCAACGAAAGCTATCCCGATCTGTTCCAGCCCTATGGCGGCTTCCCCGATGGCGTCGAGGTGGTCGATGGCCATATCCTGATGCCCGAGCTGCCGGGCATCGGCTTCGAAGGCAAGTCGGAGCTGATCAAGGTCATGCGCGAATTGGCTGAATGAAAATATGCCCGCCCTGCCACTGGATATGAAGCGAACCATCTTTGCTCCCAGCCGGCTTGATGCCAGACCAATCCGGGCGTAATCCAGAACACAGCCCCTCTCCTTCCGACACCAATCCGAGACGACCCCATGGCGCACTCCCTCAACACAGCCCCATCGCCTGCCGGCGGCCCCAATCAGCCGAAACTCGATACGGATGACATCTGGCAGGCTCGCGTCGATCTTGCAGCCTGTTTCCGGATGGCGGCGCGACTCGGCATGGAGGAAGGGATCTGCAACCACTTCTCGGCCGTCGTTCCCGGTTACGACGACCTGTTCATCGTCAACCCTTACGGCTACGCGTTTGCCGAGCTGACGGCCTCGATGCTGCTGATCTGCGATTTTCACGGCAACGTCGTGTCGGGCAGCGGCCAGCCCGAGGCCACCGCCTTTTACATCCACGCCCGGATTCACAAGAACGTTCCCCGTGCCAGGGCGGCGTTCCACACCCATATGCCTTATACCACCGCCCTCTCGATGACGGAGGGCGATCCGCTGATCTTTGCCGGGCAGACCGCCTTGAAATTCTACGGGCGCACGGCCGTCGACCGCAACTATAACGGCCTGGCGCTCGACGCGCGCGAGGGCGACCGGATCGCGGCTGCGATCGGCGATGCCGACATCGTCTTCATGAAGCATCACGGGGTGATGGTCTGCGCACCCAATATCGCCGAGGCCTGGGACGACCTCTATTATCTCGAGCGCGCCTGCGAAGTGCAGACGCTTGCGCTCTCGACCGGGCGCCAGGTCCTTCCCGTCGCGCCGGAGATTGCGCAAGCGGCGTATCGGCAGATGCGCGAAGGCGACCCGGAATCGGCCCGGCTGCATCTGGAGTCGGTCAAGCGCGCGCTCGATCGCAGCGAGCCCGAATTCAAGCGCTGACACCGCCCGCGCAACCCCGCTGATCCCAATCGTTTTCGGCACTGACTTCGCCGCCTTGTGCAAGCTTTCAAAAAGCGGTTAGCTTGAAATCGTTGGGAGTGCTCGTTCCTGCCCGGCAAGGCAGGAGAGCATTCGAGGAAAATCTCGTGGGCTGGTCCAAACCCTTAAGACTGCATCTCGGCGTCCTGGTCGTCGCATCGCTGCTGTGCACGTCGACGCCGATCATCTGGATGGCATTCAGCCACGGAAGCGATGCAGCGGTCAGCGCCGGCGCCAAGCAGATGCGCGAGATGAGCCTGCGGCTGATCGAGGGATATCGCAATACGCTGCAGGGAGGCATCGAGGCGGTCGCACTCGCATCGACCCTGCCGCAGCTTGCCTCCCCGCCGCCTCGGGATATCGACGCGAAACAGCAATTCTTTCTGGAGGTCCTGCGAAACGTCCCCAACGCGACGAGCATCTACACCGGCTATCCCGACGGCTCATACCTGCAGGCCATCAACACCGAAAGGCAGGATGTCCGCCGGACCCTCGCAACCCCGGATGGCACGGCTTTCGCGATCCGGACGATCGCCGGGAGACAGAGCGCCGACGTCATCTCGACGCTTCGCTTTCTCGACAGCCAGGCAAGAGAGATCGGCGAGCGCGACGTCGAAGTTGCATCCTTCGATCCTCGGCAACGCCCGTGGTATCAATCCGTCGTCCAGGACGGTTTGCCTGTCTCCGTCGGCCCCTATATCACCGGCACGCTCAATGTTCCGACGCTGACGATCGCCGCGCCGATGCGGAACGATGGTCAGGTGGTCGTCGGCATCAACATTCACCTGCAGACCATCAGCCGCCTGCTGGACACGCGCGAGATTTCGCCGCATGCCCGTGCTTACATCATCGATGGCAGCGGTGATCTCGTCGCCCATTCCGACCCCGATATCATGAACAGGATCATCGGATTGTGGTCGAGGACATCGGGGGGCTTTGCCGCGAGTGCAAACAGCTTCGACGCGAGCCTTAAAACCGTGGCGAGGTTGCGGCAGGATCCGGCCTTTGCCGCCGGCGGCCTGGCGCGGGTCGATTTCGATGGCGAAAGCCATCTGGTGCAGCTCGCCCCCGTCAGCGTCTCCGGCCTGTTCCAGGGAAGCGTGGCCGCAATCGTCGTGCCGCTGGAGGACCTGGTGGCCGAGGCCAATCGGCTGCTCCTGCACAATCTCCTCATCGCCAGCGCCTTCGTGATAGCAGGTGTCGCCGCATCGGTGCTGCTGTCGCGCATGGTCAGCCGCTCCCTCTATCGTCTCGCCGACGAGGCGCGCAGGATCGGCGATCTCGACATCGGCGAAAAGCCCATGTCGCATTCCTGGATATCGGAGATCAACACGCTGGCGAGCGCGCTGGCGGCCAGCCGTCATGCCATCAGCCAGTTTGCCCTCTATGTCCCGCGTGAAGTCGTCCGGCGGATCATCGATCCCGAGGCAAGAACGCTCGTCAAGGCGAAGCGGCAGGATGTGACGGTGCTGTTCACCGACATCAGAGACTTCACCACCATCTCCGAGCTCAACTCACCCGAGGATGTGGTCGATACGCTGTCGGCCTATTTCGAACTCCTGAACACCATCGCCGAGCGCCATGGCGGCACCGTCGTGCAATATCTCGGCGATTCCATTTTCGTCATGTGGAACGCCCCTGTTCCAGATGCCGGACATGCCGAAAACGGCTGCCGATGCGCGCTTGCCATGAAAGCGGCGGTGGACGGCCTGAACGAAGCCAATCGCTTGAACGGCCGCCCCGAACTCTTCACCCGCTTTGGCTTGCACACCGGCCCGGCGGTCGTCGGCAGCTTCGGCGCAATCTCGCGTCAGCAGTACACGGCCATGGGCGATACGATCAATGTCGCCTCACGCCTGGAAGGATTGAACAAGGACTTCAACACCTCGATCCTGGTGAGTGCAGCCATACACGACACTGTGGCCGATCGCTTCGAGCTTCGCCCGCTCGGCCTGGTGCAGATCAAGGGACGGGCCGAGAAGGTCGATATATGGGAGCTTGTCGGGGGTATCGGCGAATGAAGCGTGGCGCGAGCCTTCAGGGCTGAAGGCGATACCGACGATGCCTGCCGCTTCCGGACTTTGGTCGACGTCGGATGGACGCTGTTCGATGCCGCTCTATCGGAGTATTTTACCCTGAACCTGGCGGTTGGAGGGTGCAGTGTTTGTGAAACGCAGTCACAAGTTTCTGCTCTTTTTCGCGGTCGCATCCTGTCAGATGACTTTCGCGCCACGCTTGGGTGCGGCGGACGACACCGTTACAATCGACAGCGGAACGCTGAAGGGTGAGAGGTCGGGCTCAGTCGTCAGCTTCAAAGGCATTCCTTATGCGGCGCCACCGGTCGGTGATCTGAGATGGCGAAATCCCCGACCGATGAAGCCCTGGAGCGGGACCAGGGATGCCCGCGATTTCGGTCCGTCCTGCATGCAGACCGACGACCTGCCGAAGTCGGAGGATTGTTTGACGCTCAATGTCTGGACACCCGCCAAGCGCTCCAAAACACCGCTCCCGGTGATGGTCTGGATTTACGGCGGCGCTCTTGTTCATGGAAACACCCCTCAATATCCCGGTAGTCAGCTGGCCGCCCGCAGAGTCGTGTTCGTCAGCATGAACTACCGCATGGGGCGGCTCGGCTATTTTGCCCATCCGGCGCTGATAAAGGAATCCCCCGACGAGCCCGTCGGCAACTATGGCTACATGGATCAGCTTGCAGCCTTGAAATGGGTCCAGCAAAATATCGAAGCCTTCGGCGGCGATCCGAAGAAAGTGACGATCTTCGGCGAGTCGGCCGGTGGCGGCTCGGTGATGGCGCACATGATATCGCCGTTATCACGGGGGCTTTTCCGCGGCGCCATTCTCCAGTCACCGGGTCTCCCGACCGCGCGTGCGCAGAGCACTCCCTTGTCACCGTTGAAAGAAGCAGAGAAAACCGCCTTGGACTATGCGGCTTCTCTTGGCATCAATGGTCGCGATGCCGACGCTCTCAAGGCCCTTCGGGCGCTGCCTGCGGAAAAACTGACCGAAGGCGCATCGGCACCAGAGGTGATGGCGGGAATGTCGACAGGCAAGCCGGTCATCGGCATCTCCGGCTCGATTCTTGACGGACGGTTTTTGCTCGAAACGCCGGAAGCGGCTTTTGCGGCAGGCCGTCAAGCGCCGGTTCCGGTCATCGTCGGGGCAAATAGTCGTGATCTCGGTATCGGTGAGGCCGCGACGAAAGACGATCTCTTCGCCCTGCTCGGCAACCATGCGGCCGAAGCCCGGACGCTCTATGATCCCACAGGCCAAGAGGCCCTCGATGAGTTGACGCAGCAGGTTCTGGCCGACAAAACGCTTGTCGAACCGTCTCGCCATCTCGCTGACGAGATGATCCGCGCGGGTCAACTGACGTGGTGGTATCGTTTCTCCTATGTCGCCGAGGCTCTCCGCAACGATCCGACATGGAAAGGCACTCTGCACGGCTTCGAAATTCCCTATACGCTCAACATCCCAAACGCCCTGGTGAAAGACAAGGTTACACCTGCCGACTGGGCCATGGCCACATTGGCGAGTGCCTACTGGGTTCAATTTGCAACGAGCGGTGACCCCAATGGCGGCTCATGGCCAAGATGGCCTCACCACGACCCATCCGTCGGCAGGGTCTTCGACTTCACCAATCGCGGCGCGACGTTCGGAGCCGATACGCTGAAACCCAGGCTCGACCTCTGGCAAAGATACTGGGAGGAAAAGAAATGACGGGGTTGGTGCCTGTCGCCTGGTGTGTTGCCTTCCCCATGCGGCCGCTTCCCGAACATGTGGCGACTGACGGAAGATGAGCAGACAGTCAGCCCTGCACCTGCGACCATAGCCAATCCTGAAGCTTGTCCACCGCTTCCGACTTCCGGTAGCGCGGCTTCACCAGATAGAAGCCCGCCCGCGCTCTGAGCACGCCATTGAAGACCTGCCGCAGCCTGCCTGCCTCGATATCGGTCGAGACGAAAGCCCGGGTCGCCATGGCGATGCCTTGTCCGGCGATCGCGGCTTCGATCGCGTGCGATGTCTGCGAGAAGCTGATGCCGCGAAACAGCGTGGGATCGCCGCCGCCGAGGAAGCGGTCGATATATTCCGGCCAGAAATTGTGCACGTCGTGCAGCAGGGTGTGGCGCGTGAGTTCACCGGCATTGCGCGGCTCGCGGCCTGCCGGGACGAGGCCCGGATTGCAGACCGCAATGATGTCCTGCTCGAACAGCAGCTCGGCGGCAAGGCCGGGACCGAAGGGCGGCGTGCCGTAGCGGACAGCGAGATCGACGCCATCCGTCTGGAAGCTGGAGATTCGATCGGTGGCGAGGATGTGCAGGTCGTGGCCGGGATGTTTGGCGGTAAAGTCCGGCAGGCGCGGTATCAGCCATTTCGAGGCGAAGGTCGGCGTCGTGCTGACGGTCAGTTTCACCGGCTGCGGCTTCAGGTTGGCGGTGGCATTGGCAAGCAGTTCGAAGGCGCGCCTGACGTCGGCGACATAGCTGCGCCCCTCGCCCGTCAGCGCCAAGGATTTCGGCAGGCGCTCGAACAAGGTCACCCCGAGTTCCGCCTCCAGCCCGCGCACATGCTGGGCGACCGCGCCCTGCGTCACGCCGAGTTCTTCGGCGGCGAGCCGGAAGTTCAGATGCCGCGCCGCCACATCGAAGGCCCTGAGAGCGTTGAGGGATGGGAGATTGCCGATGGACATTCGATAGTTTTTCTACAGGGATATTTCAGGAAAACTGGTTCGCTCTCATTGAAGGCGCATGGTATTCGAAGGATCAAGGCCCGGCAATGGGCGTAAAATCGAGCAGGGATGGCGACGATGGCAGTAGAAAAGGTAGCGATCATTACGGCTGGCGGCAGCGGCATGGGTGCGGAGGCGGCAAGGCGGCTGGCGGCCGACGGCTTCAAGGTCGCCATCCTCTCCTCGTCCGGCAAGGGCGAGGCGCTGGCCAACGAACTTGGCGGCATCGGCGTGACCGGCTCGAACCAGTCCAACGACGACCTGAAGCGGTTGGTCGACGCCTGCATGGAAAAGTGGGGCCGGATCGACGCCCTCGTCAACAGCGCCGGTCACGGGCCCCGTGCACCGATCACCGAGATCACCGACGAACAGTGGCATACCGGCCTCGACATCTATCTGATGAATGTCATCCGTTCGGTTCGCCTGGTCACGCCGATCATGCAGGCGCAGAAGTCGGGCGCGATCGTCAATATCTCCACCGCCTGGGTGGCCGAACCGTCGGCAATGTTCCCGACCTCGGCCGTCTTCCGCGCCGGGCTTGCCGCCTACACCAAGATTTACGCCGATACCTTTGCGGGCGACGGCATTCGTATCAACAACGTGTTGCCGGGCTGGATCGACAGCTTGCCGGCGACGGAGGAGCGCCGCGACAGCGTGCCGATGAAGCGCTACGGCACCAGCGCCGAAGTGGCCGCGACGATTTCCTTCCTCGTTTCCGAAGGGGCGGGTTATATCACCGGCCAGAGCCTCAAGATTGACGGCGGCCTGACCCGGTCTGTCTGATCGGGATCGCTTTCAACGCTGGGGGAGAACAGCGATGTGCTGCTGGATCGTCAAAGACGGCGAGACAAGGAATGCCAAGGTGGAGGCGGCACGGTGACCCTCGCCGAGGTCGATGCATCGGCCTGGGCCGAACTCGAAGGCGCGACTGCCGATCCGCAGTCGGCCTTCCGCTACCTGAACCTGTGTTCGGTCGATGCCGGCGGCCGGCCGCAGGCCCGCATGGTCGTGCTGCGGCGCGCGGATGCGGCGCGGCGCATCCTGGAAATCCATACCGATGTCAGAAGCCCGAAATGGCAGGAAATATCGGCCAACCCTTCGGTCGCCATCCTCGGCTTCGGCCCGCAGTTAAAAGTGCAGCTTCGCCTTCAGGGATCGGCCGAACTCTATGGACCGGCAAGCCAACGCGCGGCCGAGGCCTGGAGCCTGCTGCCGCCATCGACACGCAGCACCTATATGGGCGGGCCGCCGGGCGACGACATCGAGGAGTGGCCTGCGAGCGAGGGTACGGTCGCAGACGCCGACGGACGGGCCTTCTTCGGCGTGCTGATATTCCGGGCCGAGACGCTCGACTGGTTCCAGCTGCGCCATGCCGACAACCGGCGCGCGGTCTTTGCCTATGACAATCTCGGCGCCCTCACCTCCTCGCGCTGGGTCCACCCCTGACCCGATCGGATTTCCATCCGGCAAGCCGGGCGATCAGGCAGGGACGTAGGTCAAGCGGATCACATTCTCGTCGATCCGATCATGGGCCACAAGGCGAAGCGGCGGCCGCGGTGCGGCGAAATAGGGCGTACCGTGACCAAGCACGACGGGGTGCAGGTAGATCTGATACTCATCGATCAAGCCGAGTTCGGTCAGGCTTCGCGCCAGGTTCGGGCCGGCAACTTCGATCTCCCCGTCGCGCTCGGCCTTCAACTTGCGGATCGCGGTCTCGAGATCACCCGTAACAAGCGTGGCGTTGGGGCCGACAGGCGTCAGCGAGCGCGAGACCACCCATTTTGGCTGCTTCCGCCACGCTTGCGCGAAGGCTTGTTCGTCTGCACCCCATTCAGGCTGATCGTCGTCCCAGTAACGCATGATCTCATACATTCGGCGGCCATAGACACTGCCCGCCAGCCGCTCGGTCCCCTCGATGAAGTGGCGAAAGAGCGTCGGGCTTGGCCCAAATTCCGTATGATCGACGTAGCCGTCCAGCGACTGGTTCATTCCGAACACGAGCTTAGCCATGCCACTTCCTTTCCTTAAAGGGCACATCCGCGCGGGTGGTAAAATAGCTCGACTGATTTCAAATTGCAATTGGTTTTGCAATACGCATGAGCGGCCGCCTCGCTCTCAGGGCGGGTATGCCTAGGGTCGGGAGCGGCCGAAGCAGTGACCAGCGGTGACGTTGACGCAATGACGCGCATGCTGCTGAGCATTGGCCCGCTTGGTAAAATTGCTCGTGAGAACCCCGCGATCAAGTTGGCGGCTGAACCCAAATTGCGCGGAGCACTCGCGGGCCTTGGCCACCCGGCTGGCGCAACACCGGTCGCCTCGATATGGATCGTAACAGCGAGAGCCTAAAACCTTTCTGAGTCAGTCGGACTATGCCCGTGACTGCTTCGAGCCGTCGTCAATTTTGCGGGGCAGTTAAAACCACGCGCCCCCGGCGGGGTCGAAAGTCCAACACTTGCCGACCAGGCGACGTACCTCAGGCTGCACAAAACCGATGAGATTTGTGATCAAGCCAGGATCGGCTTTCATCTCCCATGACAGTTCGATACGCTGATTGCAGAGTGCAATTTCGCTGCTGTCCTTATGAGGGAAAAATTCCGCAATCTCTTGGGATTCAATCAGCACGTCGCTCTCGCTGGCCAATTGAACGTCCAGTTCAACCGGTGCACCGAATTTCAAGTGGTCCGGAGCGACCTGCCTAAGGGGTTCACGGTACTGGGCAAGCGCGGCTTGTAGCGCAGTCAAATCGTCAAAGCCGTCACGGAAAAGGATTAGCAAAGAGAGAAGTTGCATTCATGAACCTCGGTACAAAATTCGAAAATTCCAATAACGATAACGGTCTGTTTGCAGGCCGGTCAGCCGCCCTGCCGTCGAAGCCGCAAGTGAATCACGGTTTACAACGCGCCCTGAGGCGAATGGTATCGACCAACTGGCCCTCCGTTCGATGCCCATAGACACCAACCATCATAATCGATGCCACAATAGTGGTGTTATCATCGATGTGATCATGCTCCGCCTGACCTTTCGATGCTTTAGGGACGGCCCGCCACCAGGGTCTCTCACGCAGAGATTTCTACGCCCGATTTCTGGGCCGGTTCGCTCGCTCTGGAAAGAATGAGTTACAGAGGCGCAGCATAATCCGAATCCTGTTTGGCGTACTCTGCAATTCATTATCAATGCCATCCCGATGTTTTTGGACTCGCCTATCGGCGTCCTCCGGAGACTTTCCAATCTCAACAAGGTCATTCTTTCCTTTTTGGTACAGAAAGTCCGCCTCTAGGGTGTGAAGGGCTTCGGCGACCGTATCACCTGTTTTCCCGTAGGTTTCGGCCAGTTTCATATGGACGGCCGTACAATAGAAGAATTGATATTTGGGAAAACGACGCTTGTGTTCTTGCGCGGTCGAAACGGTTGGCAAGATAATCAGAAATACTGCAATCAACCGAAATTTCATGTCGACTCTCGACGGACACCGGACGCGATCGATATCACATGCTCAGCGCCCCGTGCCCGAACTTGTCGGTTGAACCTTAACTTTCGGTTGCGACTGATGACCGCTTCGGGGCCGATAGCGGCCCCGCGATCATCAATGACTGCGTAGCTGTGCTTTTATGCGAGAGCTTCGTCCCGGCCGGAATGCGCCAATGCCGGACATTGCCGGCATTTCAAAACCGTCTATTCTGCGACGTTGCAAAAGTCAGGAAAACAACTGTCGCTTTAATCGGGAATTTCGCGACAAAAGAGAACCTCACTATGGAATCGATTATCGCGATTGGGACCATAAAAGATGTTGAGCCGTGGGCGGAACTTCGCGTTGCGCTGTGGCCGCATCACTCGCTCGAATATCATCGCGCTGAGTTGGGCCGGGCGTTGCTTTCAGAAAGTGGAGACGCCGTCGCGTTCATCGCTCGAAATGCTGCGAATGAAGCTGTCGGGTTTGCTGAGGCCACTTTGCGACATGATTATGTGAATGGATGCAGCAGCTCGCCCGTTCTATTCCTCGAAGGGATTTATATCAGGCCCGTTGACAGGCGAAAGGGTATCGCACGGTTGCTTTGCGATGCCGTTGCCGATTGGGGTAAGTCGCTTGGGTGTGTTGAGTTTGGCTCTGACGCGCCGATAGAGAATTCAGCCAGCCATGCGCTCCATACCGCTTTAGGATTTGAGGAGACCCAACGCGTCGTGTTCTTCCGAAAGCCACTATAGGCCGGAGTTGCCCTTCCACGAGATGGTTCGCCGCACAAATCCTGACTTATGCGATACTCCGGTCTTTCCCGCGTTCAAGGATGCTCGCCGCAAAACTCTAAAAGTTGGAGTTTCGCGGCGGATTTTTGCGACGGCCCATGACCGGTTCGGGCCGGAAGCAGCCGACGCGCCGCGCTGGTTGCGGTCGTCTGCGGGCGGAACTTCCTCAAACAAAAGCTCCGGCCCCATCAGCGTCGGCCGATCAACGGCCGGCGAAACGGCGTCTCGCGGCGTCGGTGACGGGTGTATAGAGGGCGACGCGTGTGCCTTCGGGATCGGAAATCTGCATCGTCCGGTTGCCCCACGGCAAATCCTTGGGTGCGTGCACGACCGTGACCTGGTCCTTGAGCCGCGCGAATTCCGCATCGACGTCCGAGACCATGAACTCGAGAATGGCTGTCCTGTTGGCGCCGGGCTCCGCACTGCCCTCGCTGAACAAGGCCACGGTTTGCGCGCTGCCGATTGCGAGGCTCGCGCCGGGGGTGACGATCTCGGCGAAGACGGGTGCAAGCCAGTCGGCGCGGCAGCCGGTCACCAGCTCATAAAAGGCCATCATGCCTGTGATATCCGCGGCAATGAGGCGGGTGGATGCGAACTTCATGATCTTCTCCTTGGCTGTGCGGCCGTCTCTTTCCTTGCTTTTGTGCCATAGCCGTGCTGACAGCGTTGTGGCAGCAGGAGTCATCAGGCATGCGAAAAGCGGATCGGCTTTTTCAGATCATCCAGATTCTTCGACGGTCGAGCCGCCCGGTGACCTCGTCCGAGCTCGCGGGGGAACTCGAGGTCGCGCGGCGAACCGTCTACCGCGATATCGCACACCTGATGGCCCAGCGTGTTCCGATCGAGGGTGAAGCGGGGTTCGGCTACGTCCTCGATCGGCGATATGACATGCCGCCGCTGATGCTGACGCCCGATGAGATCGAGGCCGTCGTGCTCGGCGTTCAAATGGTGGCAAGGTTGAATGACGCGGCCATGCGGAATGCCGCCGGCGATGTGATGGCGAAGATCACATCGGTCATGCCGCAGGACCTTCTTCCCCATATTGCCCAACCCGCCGTCGGCATCAAACCGGATGATGTCGGCGGCGGCGATGCGACACGCGATACACGTCCGCTGAGGTTGGCGATCAGGGAGGGCCGCAAGCTCGAACTCGACTATCGCGCGGCGGATGGAACGATCACCCGCCGCATCGTCTGGCCTGTGCTTCTCGGCTATGACGACACGCACAGCCTGTTGATCGCGTGGTGCCAATCGAAACAAGCCTTCCGCCATTTCCGCACCGAACGGATTCTCAAAGTCGAGCTTCTCGATGAATCCATCGGCATGTCCCGGAGCAAGCTGAGGCAACAATGGCAGCAGTGGCGCGATGCCGAAATGCGGAAATCCCGTGGGGCGCAGTGATCGTTGCGCGTATCTATGACCTTTTCCCAGTCCCCCAATTGTGTCGTTTGCGCATCACTTTCCGTAAGGTTGTAAAAACCCGCTTGGCAACGGCAATCTCATTCGCTACAAAATGGTCACCGTTTCAGATCGAACACAAGGGAGGCGTTGCATGACACTAGCAATCATCGAAGTCTTCCCGTGCGGAATGTCCCGACAGTAGGTCATTTCCATTCGCGGCCCGCCTTAAGCGCGCGCCATGCGGTTTCACTTCCCTCACAGCCCAATTTGATCTGACGGGATCAGTTTGTCTCCCGTTTGGGCTGTGCCATCCAACTCTCTATTTTGAGGACCGGCCGCCGAAACGGGGCCGAGCGATTAAAATGACTCGCAAGAAGCTCGATTTCCGCGCCGATGCTTATCGCCATGTGCTCGGCTTTGTTTTTCATCATTGGCGCCATCGGCCTGTCCTGGTGGGCGCGATCATCGTGCTGGTGATTGCAAGCACGCTGGCCGAAGTCATGGTGCCGGTTTTCTCCGGCCGGATCGTCGATGCCATTGCCGGCGGCAATGCGGCGGATGGTGCGCTCAGCGCCTTCGTCATCGTCGTGGCGCTCGGCCTGACCAGCGTGGCGCTGCGCTGGTTCATCTTCAACGGCATCATCCGGCTGACGCTGCGCACCATGGCGGATGTCGTCAATGACGGCTTCCACAAGGTGCAGCGGTTCTCCACCGACTGGCACGCCAACAGCTTTGCCGGTTCGACGGTGCGCAAGATCACCCGCGGCATGTGGGCGCTCGACGCGCTCAACGACCTGCTGCTGGTCGCCCTGCTGCCGTCCATCGTCATGCTGGTCGGCGCCAGCATCGTGCTCGGCAGCTATTGGCCGGTGATGGGCCTGATCGTCGCTTTCGGGTCCCTCGTCTATATCGGCGTGACCGTGGCGCTTTCCATGGGTTTCGTGTCGCCGGCGGCAAGGCTTGCCAATGCCTGGGACACCAAGCTCGGCGGTGCGCTGGCCGATGCCATCAGCTGCAATGCGGTGGTCAAGGCCTTCGGCGCCGAGAGCCGCGAAGAGCGGCGGCTGAGCCATGTGCTCGCCAGATGGGACAGCCGCACGCGGCGGACATGGAAGCGCGGCACATTGAGCGGCACGATCCAGGGCTTCATGATGGTTTCCATGCAGGCCGGCATTTTGGGAACGGGCCTGGTGATGTGGCAAAAGGGGCTGGCGACACCAGGCGACATCACCTTCGTGCTGGCGATGTTCTTCGTTCTGCAAGGCTATCTGCGCAATGTCGGCCAGGACATCCGCAACCTGCAGCGTGCCGTCAACGATATGGAAGAGCTGGTGCTGCTCGACAAGATGCCGCTCGGCATCGAGGACAGGCCGAACGCCACGCCGATCAGGATTGGCGAGGGCGAGATCGTCTTCGATCGCGTCACCTTCCAGTATGGCGCGCATCCCACTCCGCTTTATGAGGACTTTTCGGTCACCATCAAGCCGGGTGAGCGCGTGGGTCTGGTGGGGCATTCGGGCTCGGGCAAGACGACCTTCGTCAAGCTCATCCAGCGCCTCTTCGACGTGAAGTCGGGTTCGATCCGCATCGACGGGCAGGATATATCAGGGGTCAGGCAATCCAGCTTGCGCGGCCAGATCGCCATCGTGCAGCAGGAGCCCATCCTGTTCCACCGCACGCTGGCGGAAAACATCGCCTATTCCAGGCCGAACGCCTCGCGGCGCGAGATCGAGCAGGCGGCGAAACAGGCGAGCGCCCACGACTTCATCATGGACCTGCCCAAGGGCTATGAGACGATGGTGGGGGAACGCGGCGTCAAACTGTCGGGCGGCGAGCGGCAGCGTGTCGCCATTGCCCGGGCCTTCCTGGCCGATGCACCGGTGCTGATCCTGGACGAGGCGACCTCGAGCCTCGACAGCGAGAGCGAAGTGCAGATCCAGCAGGCGATGGAACGGCTGATGCACGGCCGCACCACGCTTGTCATCGCCCATCGGCTGTCGACGGTCAGGGCGCTGGACCGGCTGCTGGTCTTCGACAAGGGCAAGATTGTCGAAGAGGGCGACCATCAGGCGCTGATCCGGCTCAAGGACGGCATCTATCGCCGGCTGTTCGAACGGCAGGCGCTGGAACTGACCAAGGGCCTGGTGGCCTGAACCGAAACGCCAGGGCGATGCTCTGGCGTTTCCTTTCTGCGTTGGCGTCGGCGTGCGCCATCACTGCGCACGCGGGCACTGGACGATCAGCGAAAACCGCCGCTGGCGGCCAAGCGCTCGCCGGTCAGCCAGCGGGCATCGTCGGAAGCGAGGAAGACCGCGACGCCGGCGATATCGTCCGGCTGGCCGGTGCGGCCGAGCGGCGTCTGGGCCACCAAGGTCTGCTCGAAATCCGAGCCGATGACGCCGGCGGTGTGCGTACCTTCGGTCTCCACGATCCCGGGCAAGATGGCGTTGACCCGGATCTTGCGCGGGCCGAGCTCCTTGGCAAGCACGCTGTTGATGCCCTCCACGGCGCCCTTCGTGCCCGTGTAGACCGAAGAGGCCGGCGGCGCCAGGCTGGTGACCACCGACGAGATGTTGATGATGCTGCCGCCCTCGCCGAGATGCTTGGCCGCTGCCTGGGTTGTCAGCAGAACGCCCAGAACATTCACGTCGAAGATGCGCCGATACTGCTCCTCGGTCACCTCTTCGATCGGCGCGAATTCATAGACGCCGGAGTTGTTGACCAGCACGTCGAGCTTGCCGAACTGCTTGACCGCAGCATCGACCAGCCCCTGTGCCTGTTCGGCTTTCGAAACATCGCCCTGGACCGCGATGGCCTTGCCGCCGGCCGCGTGGATCGCCTCAACCACGGCGTCCGCGCCGGCCTTGCTCGAAGCGTAATTCACCACCACCTGTGCACCCTCTGCCGCAAAAGCCTTGGCAATCGCAGCGCCGATCCCTTTGGAGGCGCCGGTGACCACGGCAACCTTTCCCGTGAGCTTAGCCATATCGAATTCCTTTTGACTCGGACGGCCGTCGGGAGTGGCGACCTTGTTCCGTAGTTCAGAAATTCGGAACTATTGATCTTGATGTCAAGTGCGGCTATATAAAATTTATGCGACCGCTCTTTCACCCAGCATTAGAGGACATCCGGCCCGAAGCGATTCTCTATGCGCTTGCCGATCCGGAGCGCGCCGCAATTTTCGCGCAGCTTGCCGGTGCTGCCTGCGGCAGGACGTGTTCTGCCCTCGCGGAGTTCGGGGAGCGCGTCATCCCGAAGTCGTCGCTGTCGAATCATTTCAAGGTATTGCGGGAGTCGGGGCTGATCGTCAGCGAGCGCCAGGGTGTGGAGATGCTCAATCAAACCCGCTGCGCGGAGCTCGACGAACGCTTCCCGGGCCTGATCAAGGCCATTCTGACCGCTTACGGCCAGTTTCCCGGGCAGTTGAAGGGGCGAACGCCCCCTCAATAGTCGGCATTGCCGCCCGGTCAGAGGACCGAGACGTTCTCAGCCTTGGACTTGCCGGTCTTGCGGTCCTGTCCGACCTCGAAGCTGACCTTATCGCCTTCGCGGAGCGAACCGCCGCGTTGCAGGGCAGAGACGTGAACAAACACATCCTGTCCGCCGCCCTCAGGCGTGATGAAGCCGAAGCCCTTGTCGTCGTTGAAGAATTTAACCGTACCCGTTGGCATAAGAGCCTCCTGTTTCGTTCGTCCGGATTGCGAAGCGGACGCTACAGCGCCAGCGCTCGACTATCAATGGCGAGCATGCAGATCACTGCTATCTGGGCTTCAATTGTGCCCATGATTGTTATCGAGAGAGAGCGTCAAAGGACGCAGGCGCTCTAAGTCTTGCCCAGATGCTTCGGCCAGAATTGCTGATGGACGTCGGCGGCTTCGTCTTCGAGGTTCGTCGGGCCAACCACGGTGACGGTGCGCGCGCCGGTTTGCAGCACCGCCCGGCTCGGCACGTTCAAGCCGATCCCGGCGATCTCGCCAAGCCGCGTTTCCGAGCAGGCAAACACCATGCGCCCGATGCCCGACCAGTAAATCGCCCCGGAGCACATCGCGCAGGGCTCGGTGCTGGTGTAGAGCGTGCAGTCAGCGAGAAACGCCGTGTCGTAGTGCTGTGCGGCCAGTTTAACCAGGTTCATCTCGGCATGGTTCGTCATATCGTGGCCGGTGAAGACGCTGTTTTCGGCGCGCAGGATGACTTCGCCGTCCTTCACCAGCACCGAGCCAAATGGTTCGTTGCCACGTTCCATCGCGGATTTCGAGAGCGCGATCGCCTCGCGTAAAAACGGCTCGTGGTTTTCCATCATGGTCCCCCCGCTAGAGCGGGATGAGTTTGTCTTGAATCGGTGGGATTTCCAAGGGCTGCAAATCAGATTCGAGTCGGCGATCGGTATCGCCACCAGCGTCATTTTTTCTCATCTCGTCGCGGCGGCGCTCACGCCGACATGTCCTCGTTCCAGCGGCGTTGCATCTCCTCCGGTGTGACCTGCTCGATGGTTTGCGACAACATCCAGCGATGACCGAAGGGATCAAGCACCTGGGCCACCCGCTCGCCAAAACTCTGGTCGGTCGCCGGGCGCAACATCGTCGCCCCGGCCGACAGCGCCTGCGCCAGTGCGGCGTCGGTCGACGCCGTGTCCATGTGGAAGGTTACCGGCGAGCCTCCGACGGTATCGGGAGAAAGGGCGCCGAAGTCCGGATATTCGTCCGCCAACATCATCAGCGTCTCTCCGAAACGCAGCTCGGCATGGCCGATCCGCCCGTCCGAAGGATCGGTCATGCGGAAGACTTCCGTGGCGCCGAACGCCTCCTTGTAGAAGTCGATGGCGCGTGCCGCATCCTTGACGATGAAGTAGGCGCTCACTTTTCGGGCAAAACTCGGCATGGATGATCCTCCTTGACTGGTTTCTTTAATAACGTTACGTATCGTAATGATATGAGTCAAGAGCGCAGTGCAACACCTAGGAAAAGAGGGCGGCCGCCAAGCGCTGCCGCGCAGAGGCGCGCCTTGGAGGCCGCCCATGAAATCCTGATGGCCGAAGGTTTCGGCCGCATGACGATCGAAGCCGTGGCGGCGCGGTCCGGTGTCGGCAAGCCGACGATCTATCGCTCCTGGGCCAATGCGCAGGAACTGGCGATGGCCGCTCTTCTGGTCAACCGGCTCCCGGAAACGGAGGTTGGAGGGGCCACTGCGCAGGCGGCTCTCGGCGCGCAGATGAGCGGACTGGTGACGGCCTTTGCGAGCACGCGCGGGCGGCAGATCACCATGGCACTTGCGGCCGCCGATCCGGAAAGCGAATTCACCAAGGCCTTCCGCAATCGGGTGATCCTGTCGAGCCGCAACGCCGGTCGTGTCATCCTGGAGCAGGCTCTGGCTCGCGGAGAGATCGTGGCGCCGCCTGATATGGAGGCGCTGCTCGACATGATCTACGGACCGGTCTTCTTCCGGCTGCTGGTCGGCCATCGCCCGGTCTCGCCGGAGTTCGGCGATGCGATCGTCAGGACCGCGTTGCGGGCCGTTGCACCGTCGGGCGCATGAATCCTCACGTCGCCATCGGCGGCGCCGGTATCCCGCCTGCCCGCTGACCGCCGCTGCGCAGGCGGCCGACCAAACGAGCTAGCCGCGATCGTCACCCGGCTCGCCGAGGTGGCGCTGGACCCACTTGATCTCTTCCGAGGCGGTGCGCCCGAAATGCCGTTTGAAGTCGCGGCTGAACTGCGCCGGGCTGGCGTAGCCGACCGAAGCCGCGACCTCGGCGATCGTTCTCGTCCGGCGCGCGATCATCAATCTTGCTTCGTGAAGCCGCATGGCTTTGACATATTGCATCGGGCTGTTGCCGGTCAGATCCTTGAAATGGACATGGTAGGAGGGAACGCTCATGCCCACCTCTCTTGCCAGATCGGTGACGGCAATCTCCAGGCCATAGTTTTCCCGCAACCAGGCGAGGCTCCGGATAATCTTTCCGGATCTGCCTTTCTGCTGGAGGGCGGCGATCATCGCGCCGCCTTGCGGACCGACCAGGACCCGGTAGTGCAGTTCGCGCAGAAGGCCGGCGCCAAGCACGGCAATCTCAACGCTGCTGCGTAGCGCCGTCAGCAGGCGCAGCAGGACATCCTCGATATCGCCATCCATCCTGCTCGACACCAGGCTTCTCGGCTCGTCGCCCGGCAGTTCGGCATGCTGTTCCACCTGCAGCGCGATCTCGGCTGCCATCTGCATATCGAACTCGACATAGACCGCCAGCAATGGCCGCTCGGGACTGGCCGTCGACGTCATCCGAAACGGGACAGGCAGCGACACCGCCAGATAATGCTCCTCGTCATAGAGGAAGACCTCGCCTTCGAGCATGCCCTGCTTGCTGCCCTGCAAGACGAAAACCGCGCCGGGCTTATAGAGCACCGGGATGTCGTGGAGCACGGCTTCGGTGCGCAAGATGCGGACGGAATTGAGCGCGGTCGGATTGTATCCGTGACGCGGCGCGAGGCCTCCGGCCAACGCGACCATCTCTCGCCGCTTCGATCGGTCGCGATCGCCTGACATAGGATTTGGCAACATATTCAGAGAATCCGCCATCGAAGCACCGGGTTCTTCATACTATTTGTCAAAATCCACCCTCAATCAAGGAATGTTTGCCGATGTCACGAAAGACCTTTTTCATCACCGGATCGAATTCCGGCTTCGGGCTGGCCATCGCGTCTGCGGCTCTTCAGGCCGGCCACAGGGTGATCGGCACCATGCGCTCGCAAGCCTCGCGCACAGCGCTCGCCAAAACCCTGCCTGGCCTGCGGCCGGTCCTCTGCGACGTCACCGCGTTCGACCGTATCGATGATGTCGTCCGGCAGGCGGAGGAGGAGCATGGGCCTGTCGACGTGCTGATCAACAATGCCGGCTACGGCCATGAGGGCGTGCTCGAGGAGTCGCCGATCGAAGAGATGCGGCGGCAGTTCGACGTGAACGTGTTCGGCGCCGTCGCCGTTGCCAAGGCATTTCTGCCACGGTTCCGCGCGCGACGCCGCGGGTTCATCGTCAACGTCACCTCGATGGGCGGCATGATCACCATGCCCGGCATCGCTTATTATTGCGGCAGCAAATTTGCGCTTCAAGGCATATCGGAGGTGATGCGTGCGGAAATGGCTCCGTTCGGTGTCCATGTGACGACCCTTTGCCCTGGTTCCTTCCGGACGGACTGGGCCGGACGATCGATGGTGCGCACAGCGCGGTCCATCGCCGACTATGACGCCCTTTTCGATCCGATACGCCAGGCGCGACAGGCCGTCAGCGGCAAGCAGCTCGGCGACCCCGCCAAACTGGCGGCGGCGGTGCTGGAGCTGGTCGAATCCGATAATCCGCCGCCGCAGCTTCTGCTCGGCAGCGACGCCCTCAGCCACGTGTCGGACAGGATCGCTCGCCTGCAGCAGGAGATCGAGGCGTGGAAATCCCTCACCGTCTCGACCGACGGCTGATGGCGGAGGCTTTGCTTTCCGCTTCAACGCGGGATCATCAGCCAACTTCAGTGGATGATTTTCCCGGCCGCCTCCAGCTTCCGCCTGAGCGCCTGTTCCTGTTCGAGTGTCTTGTGCGGGAAGTGTTCCCAACACCACCAGCGCGTCGGCACGGCCGGGGATGGGCTGTGGCCCCAGCCTCCCCATTCCTTGCAGCGTGTGCCGTCGGCAAGCCGGTGCTCGCAATAATGCTCGACGATCTCATTGGCGCCGGGCGCGCTCGAATGGCCTTCAATGCTCATGGCTGCGCCATCCTTGATTTCCCGCTCTTGATGCTCTCATAGATCATCTCCAGCCGCCTCGAGGCGACATAGGCGCTGTCCTCGTATCCGGCCGATGGCCAATCCAATCGATGGCTGCCGTCAGCCGCCACGATCCAGAACCAGCGATTATCGATCCCTCCGCCTGCCTGTGACCGGAATATCCTTCCGATCTGGGTATCGCCGTCAAAAGCGACGTAATCGTCGCCGGCTTTTTCCTTCCAGGCGTGCCGCCATTTGTACTTGATTTCTCGGCCACTGACATGTTCCCACGATTTCCATGTGATTTGTTCTGGCATGCGTCGTCCTGTCCTCTCGCGAGGTATCTCTTTGACCGCATCGTTGATGGATGGCTCCCGCCCGAGCCGGTGAATTCAGATCAGCGTCGGTTCCGGATCGGGGTCGATCGGATCGATGATGTCAGCCGTGTCATTCTTGGGCGAACCCACATTGCGGCCGATCGGCCACATGGTCATCAGCTCCGCCGGGAACGGTTTCATCAGGTCGTTCGGGTCAGGCTCCGGCGACAGCCAGCGCTCGTAATCCTCGCGGTGCAGGACGACCGGCATGCGGTCATGGATCTGCGCCATCATCGCATTCGGCTCACAGGTCACGATCGCAAAGTTCCGGATCTCGATGCCGGCAGGATCTTTCCATATCTCCCAGATGCCGGCGAGCGCGAAGGGCGAGCCGTCAGCCATGGCGATCGCATAGGGCTGCTTGTTCTTGCCCGTGCCGAAGATATCCTTCCATTCGAAGAAACCGTTGATCGGCACCAGACATCGCCGCGATCTGTAAGCCGAGCGGAACAGGCCGTTGGTACTGATGCCCTCGCAGCGCGCATTGATCGGCGGCGGCCGGCCACCCGGCTTCATCCATGCCGGCATCAGCCCCCAGCGCGCCGAGGCGAACACCGGCCCCATGACATCCGGCTCGCGGACCATGTCGCGAATGATGATCGGGTAATCCAGCGTCGGCGCGCCGTTATAGCGCGGAAATCGGTTTCCGAGTGCATCGATCGCGCCTCGCTCTGCGAAGGCGAAATTGCGCACCAGTTCCTCAAGCGATGTCTTGATGTAGACGCGGCCGCACATCCAGAACTCCATTCCGCATATTAGATGTTCTGATTATGTTCTGGGTGTTGGAGGCGAGTCAAGACCGGTCGCTACAACCGACGCCGCCAACGCTTTTCGCCCGTATCAAGGCGAAGCCTGTCGAGTTTCGACCAAGGGTGATGGCAGAAATTCCGCCCTCGGCTTGACAGCCTTCCTACTGGAAGGTAGATCAAAGCCATGAGCAACCTTTTGACGACGTCCGACGAGATCCTGGCTTCCGCCCGCGCACTGATCATGACCGGAGGCTATAACGGCTTCAGCTATGCCGATATCGCTGCCGTCGTCGGGATTCGCAAGGCCAGCATCCATCACCATTTTCCGAGCAAAACCGACCTGGTGCGCACGCTTGTCGTGCGATATCGCGAAGATGCCGAGGCGGGTATCGCCGGCCTCGAGCAGCAGGTGCGGGATCCGCTGGCGCTTCTCCAGGCCTATGCCGGCCACTGGGCCCAGTGCATCGAGGACGCCAGCAGGCCTTTTTGCGTCTGCGCCCTGCTGGCGAGCGAACTGCCGGCGCTGCCGCCGGAGGTCGCGGCCGAGGTCAAGGCGTTTTTCCGTTTTGCTTCGACATGGCTGACCTCGGTGATGGAACGAGGCTTGAAGGACGGGAGCTTGAGACTGTCGAGCGAACCGCGCGTCGAGGCTGAAGCCTTCATGGCCTCCGTCCATGGCGCCATGCTGTCAGCCCGGGCTTATGGGGCTCCGGAGATCTTCGCCACCATTCTGGCGCCCACCTTGCAGCGCCTGTCTCCGACCGCCACTCGATAAGATCTCCGGCGACATAAGCCCGGAGCGACTCCTATGACCAGTGAAACTACCAACTAGTAGGAAGACAAAATGACCAGAGCTATTCTCCCCGCCAATGATCAAACCACCATCGCATCTGGCGATCGGGAACAGTGGCTGACGCGCTACTATGTCTCGCGCGCAGCCTTTTCCGCAATCTGGGTGGCGGCGGCCTTGACGGTCGGGCGCCAGTCGCCTGCCCTCGCGGCGGGTTTGCTGATCCTCTATCCGGCCTGGGATGCCGCTGCCAACCTGGTCGACGCAGCCCGCAATGGCGGCCTGGCAAACAACCGCAGCCAGGCGGTCAACGTCATCGTCAGCGCGGTGACGACAGCTGCCGTGATCGTCGCGCTGACGATGAGCATGAACTGGGTTCTCGGCGTCTTTGGCCTGTGGGCCATCTTTTCCGGCCTGCTGCAGCTTACAACCGCTGTCCGGCGCTGGAAGACCGATGGCGGCCAGTGGGCCATGGTCCTCAGCGGCGGTCAATCCGCGGTGGCGGGCGCCTTCTTCATCGCCCAGGCACGCATGCCGGAACCGCCGTCCATTGCCAATATCGCCGGATATGCCAGCCTCGGCGCCTTATACTTCCTGGTTTCGGCCGTCTGGCGGAGCGTCACGCAGATGCGGCGGAAGCGGGCCTGAGCCGTCATGCCCGCTGCTGATGGCGGCCAGAGTCGATCCTCGGAACAGGACCGGGATAGACGGAGCGCGGGGTGACCGTCCGTGTCGTTCACACCTGCGCCCCGCCGCTATTCCAGAATGACGACAGCTTCGACCTCGAAGAGCATGGGGTCGATCGCCAGCTTGGGAACGGGGATCAGCGTCTGCGCCGGCAGGGTTTCGCCGAACATGTCCTTGACGTTCCTGGTCAACACCTCAAGCTTGGACATGTCATGATCGACCACGAAAACCGTGAGCTTGGCGACCTGATCCGGCCTGGCGCCGAGCCCCTCGAGAGCGGTGCGCAGATTTGCGTAAGCCTGCTTCACCTGGACGGCGAAGTCGGGCGATAAGGTTCCCGTCCCGTCCTGGCCGCCCTGCCCGGAGATATAGGCGAGCCTGGCGTCGCGGGGCACGATCACCGCCGTGCTGTAGCCATTCGGCGTCGGGTCGTAGAGGTTTTTCGGATTGACGATCTCAAGCTTGAGATCCTTCGCATTGGCTGTCGTCGCAGTGGGAATTGCCATGGTCATGATGATGAACCCTCCGATAAGCAGATGATTGATTGCGCGTGACATGATTTTCTTTCGGGATCTGGGGATTGCGAGGAACGACCCTCGCGGCCAGCAGGATTGAATGACTCGTACAATGTACGATTCAATGTCATCGTACGCTGTACGAGTCAATCGGTCAGGATCGACATTCCTGGCATTGTCGGTTTAGATCGGCGTTCTGATCACTGGGGAAAACGGATGGCAGCCAAACGCAGCGGCGCTGAGAGCAAACAGTCTCGACGGACGGTCGCCTCACCCCGGCCCGGGCCGGAGCCGCGCGGCGAAGCGCCCCTCTCGCTGGAACGGATCGTGGCGAGCGCGGTGGAACTGCTGGACGCCGAAGGCCTCGACGGCTTGAAGATGCGCCGGCTCGCCGATCGCCTCGGCGCGGGCGCGATGAGCCTCTATTGGCACGTCGGCAACAAGGAGGCGGTCTTCGATCTGGCGCTCGACGCGGTGCTCGAATATCGCCGGCCGCCTGAAATCGTCGCGCCCCAGGACTGGCGCGGGGAAATCATCCATATGCTCGAAGACTGGCGCGCCGGCATGCTGCGCCATCCCTGGTCGGCATCGCTTTTGCCGCGCCGGGCGCTCGGCCCGAACATCCTCAGCCGCCTGGAACTGCTGGGCAAGACCCTGTCCAAAGCCGGTGTCGCCGACGCGGATTTGAACGTCGCGATATGGTCGCTCTGGAACTATGTGATCGGCGCCACCATCACCCGGGCGAACTTCGAGCTCTCGGACGACGACAGGGCCGCCGCGCAGCAGCGCCTGACGGATCTCAGCCAACACTATCCGACAATCGAACGTTCCCGCCTGCTGCTCGACAATGATTGGGACGGCGCCTTCCGCAAAGGCCTCGATTTCCTGCTCGACGGCCTGGCTCCGAGACAATGAGCATTCGTCATCATCACCGCCGGATCCAGTCGGCGGAAGCGCGCAGGCACCCATCACCGGGTCATGTCGATTGCGGGCCTGCAACGGCAACTCTCGACGCACTACGGCGGTAAAGTCGAACTTCGTGCCGGCTTCGCTCAGCTTTGCCAGACCCCAAAGGCCGGCCTCGGGACCGGCCCCGGCACGGCCGTCACAATCAACCACCGGGAAAGCGCCGGTTTGCGAACCGACATTTCTACGGCCGCGTAGGAACCGATTGGCTTCCCAAGCGCTACACTAGCGGAGCCCCACGAGGTTCACACTCCAATTTGGCCGAGTGAGCGATGAAAAATGGCAAGGCGGTCGTCCTGGTCGTCGAAGACAGCACGATCATTCGGATGGGTGCCGTCGATCTGGTGCTCTCTGCGGGATACGAAGCGCTGGAGGCGCGTGATGCGGACGAGGCAATTCGCATCCTTGAGTCGCGAAACGATGTCGATCTGGTCTTCACCGATGTTCAGATGCCCGGCACGATGGATGGCATCAAGCTATCTCATTACATCAGGGATCGGTGGCCGCCCGTCAGGTTGATTGTTGCATCCGGCGAAGCCATCCTCGAAGAAAGCAGCCTCCCCACCGGCAGCCGGTTTTTCTCCAAACCCTACGACAACCACGTGATTACCGACGCAATGGCCCATCTGCTGTCGATCGGGAATGATGAGTGGATAAATTAAGTGTTTCCTCCCCCGCAAGCCAGCGTTCGGATGCCGGCTGAATGCAAGGAGCAGCGCTGCGGCGGTTGAGCTTGCTCGGCCTGCGGGCTCAGACTTCCACAAAGAGGCCCGGACTGGTGCCTCGGCCGGTGACGACAGCAGATTTGCCGGCGAGGACTCCCGGCAACAGCCACACGGCCAGCAAAATTGCAACGAGTTTACGGATGGGACGCTTCACCCTAGTTCTTGATGACATTGATGTTGACGGTAACGTCCTTGATGGTTCCCTCCCCGTAGGACACTCTCACCTTATACATGTCACGTCCAAAATATCCGCTCTTTGAAGTATAGTATTCCGACACGCCGAGAGACTTCCTGGAGTTGCATTTATCGCGAATGCCGTCTCTATAATTGGGAAAAATATTCTCTTTGACGAAATCAACCGAGCCATGCGCCGGGGCTTGCACCAATTTTATCTTGGCAATCGTCGCAACGGTGCAGTTTGCATTCAAATTGTAGGACTGGCCCATTTTTGTCCGCTCCCCACTCAGAGCTCGGCTATGATCCTCAGACATAGCGATACCGTTCTTAATGGTAACGCATCCAGACAGACCTAAAATTATGGAAAGCACAGAAATCGAAATAAGATTTTCTTTGAAAAATCGCACACCCAGCATTTCGTTTTTCATCTCATAGTTTTATTAATATCGCCATTCACCTTATTCAATCAGCAGCTTATTGCAATGGTACGGGCTTACACCGCGCCCGCTCCATGGTCTCCTCGCCACCGAGAAAGACTGCCCCCGGCGACGTCGGAAACAGCCCTCTCGCAAAGCCCTACGGACAGCGCCTATGTTCGACTTTGATCCGCTCTATTCGACGCCTCAGGTCGAGGCTGTCGAACAGTTCATCAGCAAGCACTATCCGCTTGCCGGGCCGATTTCCTGCCGATTGCTTCAACGCGGCTTGAACGATGTGTATCTCGTCGTCGGCGGCAACGGCGAGCATTATGTCTTCCGGCTTTCCCACCGCCGCGCGCGCGGTCCAGCCGACGTCAAGACCGAAACGGCATTTCTGGCGCACCTTTTGCAATCGGGCGTTCCGGTCGCAGCGTCCCTTCCGACACGCGAGGGCGCGATGTTCGTTCAGGGATACGCGCCAGAGGGTGCCCGCCACGGCGTGCTCTTCCGGGCGATCGACGGCCGCAAACCGTCTGCAATGGATGCCGGCGATGCCTCGGCCAACGGCAGGACGCTTGCCCTGATGCACAATGCCGCCGAGACATTTTCGCCGGATGAAGCGCTCTATCGGCTTGACCTCGAACACTTGCTGCATCGCCCACTCGCCCGAATACGCGATAGCGGCATCGTGGAAGACGCCGAGGTCCGCAGCGATCTTGAGAACATCGCCGCGCGAACCGCAAAGGCAATCGAAGCCTTCGCCGATCTGACCTGGACTCATTGCCATGGGGATTGCCACGGCTTCAATGCGCGTATCAACGATGCCGGTGAAGCCATATTTTTCGACTTTGACGACGGCGGTCGGGGATACCTCGCTTACGACCTGTCGGTCTTCCTGTGGGCGCAAGTATCCTTTGGCCGGAAATCGACCGCCATGTGGGACGTATTCCTCGAAGGCTATCGAGCCGTCCGGCCGATCACTCCGGATGACTTCGAAGCCGCCCTTCGCTTTGTGATCGTCCGCCACATCTGGCTGATGGGCGAATATGCAAGCCGGGCGCAGGAATGGGGAAGCGAGACTGTCGGCTGGATTGCGCGGGAAGCGCATTTCCTCAGGACGTGGGAGACCGAGCAATTTGTCGATCGTCTCTTCTGAATTCAGTCACGGCTGGTCGCTACGACGCAATTCGCGGCGCGCGCTATGACACGGAACTGCCGCGCCTCAAGCCGCGCGTGAGCGCGACCCGAGAGCGTGATGAAGGCGGCCGGGCGGGCCGCCTCGGCTCCATCAGGCCGTACGTCTGACCATTCTGGCAACGGCGATCAGGATGCAGGCTCCGATGAAGCCCGCGATCAGATAACCCAGCCAGCCGCCCAGGGCGACGCCGAAGAGCGACAGGATAAAGTTGGCGACGATGGCGCCGACAATACCGAGTATGATGTTCATGAGCACGCCCATGTTGCTCTTCATGAGCAATTCGGCGAGCCAGCCGGCAATGCCGCCGATGATGATTGCGGCGATCCAGCCGATACCTGCATTTTCCATAGCAATTCCCCATTGTGAAATACGCCGGCTATCGCGTCTCGCAGGTCGAGCTAAACCGATTGCCAAGCGACAAGACTATAACCTTCGGCGGCGCCAGTTGGTTCCATAAGCCCCCGCCCCCAGGAGGTCATGTGCGCCTCGCGATCTGATTCAGTCACCTGTCGGCCGCGGGCCAATCGTTGGAAGGTTCCTCTATCACCTCGTCGTCCGCGGGATCGGGGTCGCGCTCGAGGGCTGCGCGCAGATTGCCGATCTCCTTGATGATCGCATCGAAGACGTCCTGCTGCCTGGCCCCGGCCTCAACGCAGTCGTCGACGAGATGCTCCAGCTTGGCGCGAAGCCCGACTTTCCAGTTACTTTTGTTCATGGCCTTCTCCTCCTCTGTCCGACAGTTCCCACCGCCGTTGATAGGCGGGCGGCGGCTTCCGCCTGGCGTTTCGTTGCACATCGCCGCTGTTCCTGACATCGATCGGCGGCGTCGACGATCCGCATTCATCCCGCTTTCTTGCGGACGCTTCGGCCTTTGACGTGGCGCGGCTTGTCGCCGTCGTCCAAGGAACGGCGGGAAACTATTGGCGCCCGGTGCGCCTGAAGCCGCTCCTCCCCCATCACCTTACCAATCGGTAAGTTGTGGCCAAGCCGTCCTCTCGGCTAAATCTCGCCATCCAGGCAAGTCGGGAACGATCGGGCTGATGCGAATCCTGCTTATCGAGGACGATACGAAGACGTCCGATTATATCGCCAAGGGCTTCTCCGAGGCAGGGCATGTCTGTGACGTGTTCGGCGACGGCCGCGACGGACTGTTTCAGGCGCAGCGCGAGGCCTATGACGTCATCGTCGTCGATCGCATGCTTCCGGGCCTCGACGGGTTGGCGATCGTGCGTTCACTTAGGGCTGCCAAGGTCGGCACACCGGCGCTGTTCCTGACGTCGATCGGCGGCGTCGACGATCGGGTCGAGGGGCTGGAGGCGGGCGGCGACGATTATCTGGTCAAACCCTTCGCCTTCTCCGAGCTTCTGGCGCGCGTCAATGCGCTTGGCCGCCGCCCGCCGGTGCAGGAGCAGCGGACGGTGCTGAAGGTTGCCGATCTCGAGCTCGATCTGATCCGCCGGGAGGCCCGCCGCGCCGGGCAGATGATCGAGCTGCAGCCGCGCGAATTCACCCTGCTCGAGGTGCTGATGCGCGGCGAAGGCCGGGTCATCACCAAGACCATGCTGCTGGAACGGGTCTGGGATTTCCACTTCGATCCGAAGACCAGCGTCGTCGAGACCCATATCAGCCGGCTGAGAGCCAAGGTCGACAAGCCGTTTGAGGCCCCGCTTCTGCACACCGTCCGCAACACCGGATACAGCCTGCATGCGCCTCGAACAGGATGATTTCAGGCCCATCCTGTTCGCAATTTAAAGAGTAAGAGCATGATGTCGTCCGAAAGCCGCGCACACTTTTCGGCATCATGCTCCAGCCTGCGCAGGAGCACGCCGTTCCGGCTTGCCGTCACCTTCGGCGTGCTGTTCGTCGTCGCCTTCATCTTGAGCGGCACGATCATCTATCACATGCTGCGCCTCGGCCTTGCGCGCGATCTCGAACAGTCGCTGGGCGAGATGAATTCGCTGATCGTCTCGACCTACGAACCCAATGACACCGAGGATCTGGTCAACACGCTGAACAATTATGCGAGCTTCCAATCGACCTCCGACGGGCTTTATTCGCTAACCGATGCAGGCGGGCGCAAACTTGCCGGCAATTTCGCCGCACCCCGCATCCCGAACGGCGTCTATACCGTCACCTCCAGGGATGTCGGGCTGAAGGGGCACGAACGCTATCGGATGCAGGTGTCGACCGTCGGCCCCTACAGCCTGGTGGTGGCGGAAAACTTCAACGATGTCGACGAGATGCTGCGGATCGTGCTGGTGAGCTTCGAATGGGCCGCCGCGATCGTCGTGGCGACGGCGATCGGCGGCGGCGTCTTTCTTGCCGTTCGTGCCCAGGCGCGGCTGGACCGGGTCGCCCTTACGATGAACGACGTCTCGCACGGCGCGCTCGACGCCCGCATTGCCATCAGCGGCAACGGCGACGATCTCGATATGGTGGCGCTCCAGATCAACGCGGCGCTGGAGCGGCTGCAGAGATTGGTCGAGAGCATGCGGCAGGTGAGTGCCGATATCGCCCACGATCTGAAGACGCCGCTCAACCGGTTGCGCCTGACGCTGGATGCCGCGGTGGCTGGAAATGACCGGCAGGCGGATGTTTCGGCTCTGCTTGACGAAGCGAGACACGAGAGCGACCGGATCAACGCCACCTTCGAGGCGCTGCTGCGCATTTCCCAGATCGAGGCCGGCGCCCGCAAGGAGCGTTTCCAGGCGACCGACATCGATGCCGTGCTGGCCGTGATTTCCGAAGTCTATGTCGATGTCGCGGAAGATGCGCGCCAGTCCTTGACGATCGCGGAGCGCTGTCCCGCGCTCATTTGGGGCGACCGCGATCTGTTGACGCAGATGATCGCCAACCTGGTGGAAAACGCGATCAACCACTGCCCGGCCGGAACCGACATCACGGTTTCGCTCCGCCGCCAGGGCGGCCGCGCCGTCCTCTCGGTCGCCGATAGCGGCCCCGGCATTCCCGCTGGCGAAAGGGACAAGGTCTTCCGGCGTCTCTACCGGCTCGACAAGAGCCGCACGACACCGGGAAGCGGCCTCGGACTCAGCCTCGTCAAGGCCATCGCCGAGCTGCATTCGGCTGATATCACCATGGCGGACAATCATCCCGGCCTCATCGTTTCGATCGGCTTCCCGCTAATGCCGGGGGAGCGGTTCTGACCGCTCATCCCCGGGGGAGCGGTTCTAGTCGCTCATCCCCGGGGGAGCGGTTCTAGCCGCTCATCCCCGGGGGAGCGGTTCTAGTCGCTCATCCCCGGGGGAGCGGTTCTAACCGCTCACCCTCCAAGCCGCGAGACGGCGCAAGCGGCGCGCAAACCGGCGCATTTCAGCGGCCGTGCGATAGGGCAGGACGCTCCATGGCCGGCGGCGGCCAAGCCGGTAGGTCGACAGCCCTGCCTGTATCTGGGAACAGGGATCCGCCCTTTGGCTCACCGGCGCCGGGTCGACGAAGCAGGCGCTCAGCCCTTCATCGAACTCCAGATCGAAGGCGAGATCATAGGGCAGGCACATGGGCAGAAGCGCACCGGCAATCCACCCGGCCGCCTTGCGATTGATCAGATAGGCGCCGGACCCCTTCTCGCGGGTGAGCGCGATGGCAAGCGAGCGCGACGCGGTCAGCGGCTCCACCTTGTGCTTTTTCCCGGAACTGACGGTGGACAGACGCAGGATGTCCCAGCGCGCCTGATGCTCGAGGGCGGCGTCGATCAGCTCGGCCAGATCGTCATCGAAATCGAGATCGTCTTCCAGAATGAGCGCGAACTCGGCATCGTCGGCAAGGAAGCGCCTGGCGCATTCGACATGGCTGAGATAGCAGCCGATCTCGAAAGGGTTCGGCCGGCGGCCGTGCCGGCTGAGATAGGCCGCTTCGTCGAAGCCCGGATGCGGCAGGCTTAGGCCCGCGCCATCGACCGCCGCCACACGCTCGAAGGCAAGGCCGACGCTTGCCAGCAGGCGCTCCATTCGAAACCTGCGCAATGGCGCACGGTCGAGATTGATCAGGTAGGTGTTGACCCGCAGGCTGACCGGATGAATGGCCGGCATAAGGGTGGCAGGCGCGGCGCGCATATTCATGAGAGAGCTACCTCGACTTGGCAATGACGGCGCCAAGCCTGCGCTCCAAACCTCACGGGGACCTCGCCCCAGCTATACATTTTCGTAAAGTGGCCGGCAGAGTGCCCAGGCCTGCATTCTTACGGATTGGTATAGTCCCGGCAAAGGACGCGTAAGAATGCCGCGCTACCAGCTCTCTTGCGACACGCAGCGGGCACTTCCCTTCCCCCGATCAGAATGCAACCAACGCGCCTTCGATGACGATAGCGACCCACTGCGTGCCGCACCGGATGATCCTTGGCTTGAGCACGCCGCTCAGCGCCCTCACCCACCACAGACGGAGACCAACGATGAAACCACGTGCCAGATTGCTGCCCCTGCTTGCCGGAGCTGCCATTCTCGCCTGCTCGGCCGGAACAAGCTTTGCCGCCACGGTGATCAATGTCACGGAAGATGGAGAGGGCGGCGGGGCGATGTCGCTGAAGCTCGACCCGCCAACGGTGAAAGCCGGCCCCGCGACCTTCGCAGTCCACAACGATGCGATGACCGAGCAGCATGAAATGGTCGTCGTTCGCCTGAAATCCCCGGACCTGCCCATCCCGGTCAACGCCACAAAGAATCGCATCGATGAATCGAAGCTGAAAAGCCTGGGCGAGGTTTCCGATCTGAAACCAGGCGCCAGCGGCAAGCTGAACGCCAGGCTGACGCCGGGGACCTACCTGCTCTTCTGCAACATGAAGGGCCACTACGAAGCCGGGATGCAAGCCAGGCTGACGGTTACGCCGTAGGGCGTGCGACTGCCCGCTCGGCGGCGAACAGCTCTCGCCGCCGAGCAGCGAACCGCAGGAAAGGCCAGCGCCAGACGATGAAGGAACCGCTCCCGCCTCATTCGCCGGCATAGATTCCCTCTTGGCGCGGCCCGTCCGATTTGCAGGCCTCTGATGGCGGGCGGCCTGCCGCAGACATGACAAAACGCGCTTTTTGCGCTACTACTTGACGCCGAAAATGATTGTCAGCCAGGGGGAGCGCCATGACCTCGTATGACTCTGACAAGGCCGCCAAACTTCATCGCGAATTGCATAGCCACCTTCCGCCGGCACCGGCGTTGCGTCTGAAGGCCCTGGAAACGGTTCTGACCGAAAAGGGCTTTCTCGGTGCCGATGCTGTCGACATGTGGCTCGACAACTATTCAGAGAATGTCGGGCCGATGAACGGCGCCAAGGTGATTGCACATGCCTGGACGGATCAAGCCTTCGCCGATCGGCTGGCGGGGAATGCGATCTCTGCTTTTGCAGAGGTGGTGCCAAGCGTCGAGCCGGATTACAATCTGCGCGCAGTCTTCAACACGCCGGATGTTCACAACCTGATCGTCTGCACCCTGTGCTCCTGCTATCCGCTCGGCATCCTCGGCATGTCGCCTTCCTGGTATAAATCGACCGAGTACAGGGCGCGTGCCGTCCGCAATCCTCGTGGCGTCCTGCAGGAGTTCGGCATCGTGTTGCCGGAATCCGTAGAGATCAGGGTATGGGATTCAACATCCGATCGTCGTTACATGGTCATTCCGCAGCGGCCCGACGGGACCGAAGGCTGGTCGGAAGAGCAGCTTGCCACGCTCGTCACCCGCAACTCGATGATCGGCACGGCCAGGGATCTCGCGCCGAGGGCCAGTTGATGGATACTATCCACGATCTCGGCGGCAGACAGGGATTTGGGCCGGTTTTACACCAGTTCGATGATGACCAGCGCATGTTTCCTGAAGAATGGAAAGCACGTGTCTGGGCGATTGCGATGATGTCGATGTCGAAACTCAGCCAGCAAGAAACCGGATGGACGCTCGACTGGTATCGCCACGTTCTGGAACGGTTGCCGCCCGACCTCTATCTCCGCTTCGACTATTTCGAAAAGTGGATGCTGGCAATGATGGTCACGGCGATCGATGAAGGCATTGCAGATGTCCAGGAATTCGTGGACGGGCATGCAAGGTCTGCGACGATGCAGTTGCGCCATATGCCGCCGCAGGCAGAGAGCGCGAAAACCATTGATTCCTTCAAACCCGGCGACAAGGTCCTCGCCAAGCGAGACAGCGGTTCGATGCACACCCGTTTGCCATCCTACGTGCGAGGGCGCCGCGGTATCGTCGAAAGCGTGACAGGGCCGCAGCCTCTGCCGGATCTTTCCGCGACCGGCAGAATTTCCATCGAGCAGACCTACGCGGTTCGCTTCGATATGAAGGAGCTTTGGCCCGAAGCGGCTGACAGCCGCGACGTGCTGCTGATCGACATGTGGGAGAGCTACCTTGACCCGGCCTGAGATTTCCCGTGCTTGTCTTCGATCTCGCGACCGAAATCCTGCCTTCCAGGAGCAATGGCATGCGCAAGTCGTCGCGATTGTCGAACTGCTGCTCGCTTCGGGAAAACTGGACCCGGAGGACTGGTCGCAAACCCTGGGCGCGGAGCTCGAAAAGCGCGCACGCGCTGGTGAGACCGACGACGATGCGACCTATTACGGGGCGTTCAAGGCGGCCCTCGAACTTGTTCTCGATCGTACCGGAATAGCGTCTTATTCGGAAGTGGATCGGCGCGAGAGCGCATGGCGTCAAGCCTATCTCAGCACGCCTCATGGCAGGCCGGTGACGCTCCCAGGCTAATGCACCGAGGCCGAGACCTGAGTTCAAACTTTGCCGACGCAGCCAACTCTGACTATACAGCTCGATCGGGCAAACTCCTGCCCCTCAGGCATCCTCGAACAGTCTCTGAAAAGGGGAAAATCTTGGCCGAGAATGATTATGATGCGTTCGCGGCGGCTTATGATGCCGATAACGAGGTCAATGCCTGGAATGCCTATTACGAGCGGCCGGCTATTCTTGCCCTGGTTGGCGACGCCGCCGGGCTTTCCGTGCTCGATGCCGGATGCGGCGGCGGGGCGCATGCGGCAGCGCTGATCGAGCGCGGGGCTGTCGTGACCGGGATCGACGCAAGTGCCGGCATGCTTGATATCGCGCAGCGTCGCCTGGAAGGGCGCGCGCGCCTGCTGACCGCTGATCTCAACGAGCCCTTGCCATTCGAGGACAAGGCTTTCGACCTGATCCTTGCCTCGCTCGTCATGCATTATCTGCCCGACTGGTCGAGGCCGCTTTCGGAATTCAACCGGCTGCTCGCGGCAGGCGGTCGCCTGGTTTTTTCCACGCACCATCCCTTCATGGATCACGCCTCGACCGGCCGCGACAATTATTTCGAGACCTACAGCTTCGATGAGACCTGGCAGCGCGGCGGAAGGGAGATCGCCATGCGCTTCTGGCATCGGCCGCTGCACGCCATGTTCGAGGCGCTGAAGTCGGCCCGCTTTCAGATCGACACCGTCAGCGAGCCCCAGCCCGACCCGCAAGCCCGCGCACTTTTTCCGCAGGCCTATCAGAGCCTGACGACCAAGCCGCGGTTCCTGTTCTTCTCGGTGGTGAAAGCGTGACGACGGGCGCTGGTACCGGGGTCTGTTGACTCTCTCGGGCGTGGTGTTCCGAGGTCGCGGAGCTGTTCCTGCCTTTGAAATAGCACCGCCGGACGGAGGCTTGCTTATCGAAGGATAAGGCTGCTTTACCGCCCTTTGCTGCCGTTCGAGGTCGATCCAAGGAACGTGCTATGTGTTAGGATGCGGCCCGAAGGCGGAATGCGACAGACGCACTGCGAGGGGCGGTGTGATCGCACCCGAATTTGCGCGACCGAGAGCCGACGTTCAAAGGGGAGACGAGGACGATGCCGACACCACAGCAACCCAGTCTGATAGTTCGACAGAAATCCCCACCGAATATCGAGTTTCCGTTTGCGTCGCTCTCCGATTGGCTGATCCCGACCGAGCAGTTCTTCGTGCGAAACCATTTTGCGTCGCCGGACATCGATGCGCGAGACTGGAGATTGCGCGTCGGCGGGGCGGTGGAGCGGCCGATCGAACTTGACCTCGACAGCATCAAGGCGATGCGGAGCACGACTTTATCAGCCGTCGTCGAGTGTGCAGGGAACGGGCGCGTCTACTATGAGCCGCCGAAGGAGGGGTTGCAGTGGCAGAACGGAGCCGTCGGCAATGCCGCGTGGACAGGTGTTCTTCTGCGCGAGATTTTGGAAATGGCAGGCGTTAAGCCAACCGCATGTGAGGTTCTGCTCGCAGGCGCCGACAGCGGCGTCGTCGACACGAACAAGAAAACGGCTTCTCCCGGTCCCATCGCTTTTGCGCGCAGTTTACCGCTTGAGAAGGCCATCGCTGACAGCACGATCCTTGCCTATTCGATGAACGAGGCGCCGTTGACGCGCGATCACGGCTACCCGCTGCGCGCGGTCGTGGGTGGCTGGTTCGGCATGGCTTGGGTCAAGTGGATCACGGATATCACGGTTGTGGAGCAACCGTTCCTTGGCTACTGGCAGGCGCGCGACTATTTCCGTTGGGAGCGCAACCTCGGGGAACCCAGGCTGGTCCCCCTTGCGGAGATGGAGGTCAAAGCGCAGATCGCGCGTCCCGTCCAGGGGGCGCAGCTCATCGCCGGCCAACCGTACCGGATTTTTGGAGCCGCCTGGAGCGGAGAGGCTCCTATCCGGCAGGTGCAGGTCTGCACCGGAGATGGCAGGGGCTGGCGCGAGGGAAGGCTCCTCGAAACAGAACGTCCCTTTGCATGGCGCTTGTGGGAGTACATGTGGACCCCTGAAGAAGTGGGGCGATATACACTGCGATGTCGCGCTGTCGATGGGGCGGGGAGCGCGCAGCCCGACCTCCAGCGTTCCGACTGCGAGAGCTACGCGGCCAATTGGATCATTCCGGTGGAGGTTACGGTCGTTCCCGAGCCACAGACGTACCAGGAGGAATTCGTGATCTGATCACCCGCTGGGGCGGAATGGCGGCTTTTGGCGCTTTGTTGCCGTGAGGTTTCGACGGCAAACCCCGATGGCAGGGCTGCTTCTGTGCTTCATCTTCGAAAGCGGACGAGATCTTCCAATTCACTGTCACCCATTGACGTGAACCGGTTTCACCCCAATACGGTCAGGCCAGCCAGACGACAACAGGAGTGTAATAGTGAGCGAACCGACCGTAGCCGATGCAACAAACCGCATTTATGAGTCGCTCCAGGCTGATAACGCCGACATCGACGCGCATATCGCCGCTCTCAAGGCGGCGTTGACGCGGGCGGGTTTAAAAGAGGCCGTATTCGACCCGGCCAGGCTCGTGCAGAATAACCGGTCCGGCAGGAAGCGAATGCAGGCCTACTTTCGCCAGCGCGGTGTCATGGTGACATTCTCAGCCTCGTGAAGCCTTCCCATCAAGGCAGACGGCTGTAATCACCTCAGCGGGCCGAGCAGCGTGACGTCGGGGCATTTGCGACACTGCGGGGCGTGTTCACCCCGTTTGATATTGCTGTGGGGAGTCCTCGATCTCTGTCATTTACAGGCCAGCCCGGGCGCAGGATTTGGCAGCCACCGACGTGCTGGGCAGCACCCGGCTTCGGTGAGTGGGTCAAATACCTACCCCGGAATCCAGGATTTATGTGAGCAACAATCGGTTCCTGCCACAAGCCGCATGCAGGACAGCACGGACGGAGGATCGCTGCGTGACGCAGCGCTGGGGCTCGGGGACTTTGTCGACACCTTCGTCATCGATGGTGCGAAGCAGGAGGACGGCTTCATGCGATCATCGCCGAAATCGGCAGTCTACGGGCTGCCGACGTCAGAGGGGCCGAATCCCTTCTGCCCATGACATGCCGAACCACACCGCCGAAGCTGGCGCCCTGCTCCACTCGATCAAGGTGTCGAGACCTGCCGTGACCGCGTCTCGTGAAAGCCCGGTCGCCACGATGTCGTCGATCGCTTCGTCGACGATGCTCGCAATGTTGCGAACCACATCCTCGAAATCGGCATCACCCGCGCAACCGCCGAAAAAGACAAGCGTGTTACGGCGTGGACGTAGGTCCGCCTGGTGAAGCAACTGCACGAGGCGGCGCCCGACGATAGGGTCGTTGCAATGCCTGTCATAGGTGCGCTGATAGGCGTTTCAGACCGGCGAGAACCCCGGGGGTTCCCGCCATAGCCGCAGACCGTCGTAGTCGTCATCGGACAGGATCACACGGCCACCCGGCCGCACCGCGCGCGCCATGTTGCGAACCACCTGCAGCGGGTCGGGTATGTGCTCAAGGACGAAGCGAGCGTGAGCGACGTCGAACCGACCTAGCTCGTCGTCACGAAGGGGCGGATCGAGGACGTCGCCCTGCCTCATCTCGATCATTGCGGTATCGTCGTCGGCCGCCGCTTGGCGCAACGCCTCGGCGATCTGTTCGGGACTTCGCTCCAGCCCGAGCACTGGGACGCCCGTGACCCGTGCCATCATCCGCGAATACTGACCAAGGCCGGCTCCAAAGTCGACGACGCGTTCACCGGCGGCGAGCTGCGCGGCATCGATACACCGCTCGTTGAGCCGCCTGTTCAGTGTGGTCAACCGCGGCTGTGTTCCGGTATTTCGAGTTCATCGACCCGACCGTGGCGCAGATGTTATTTCAGGTCTCCCGCGCATAACACAATGGCCCGAGGCTTTGGCTCCACGAGAGAGCGTCGTCGCGGCCGTGGTTCGGGAATACGGCCAACTGTTCAGGCACCATCTGGCCGAGCACCAAGCACTCTTGGCGGAGTAGTGCCTCCCAATAATCCCGCCTTCGCTCTTTTAGTGTCTTGGCCCGGAGGCGCTCCAAAGAGACGTCTGTACTCACGGCTGAACTGCGAGGCGCTCTCGTAACCAACCGCGAACCCCACCTCGGCCGCACCTGCCTGATTTGCGATCATGCGTCGGCGCGCCTCATGGAGCCGAATGTATTTCTGATACTGAAGCGGACTGACGGCGGCGACGGCTTTAAAGCGGTCGTAAAAAACGGATACGCTCATGCCTGCAAGAGCCGCGACCGCCTTGAAATCGAGACGTTCGGTGTAATGGTCGCGTATCCAGGTCATGGCCTTTCGAATGTGCATCAGTCGAGAATCTGACCCGGCAATCTGGCGCAAGAGGCCTCCGTGCGGGCCCATCAGCAGCCGAAACATGAGTTCATGCTCCAGAAGCTTAGCCATGACCGGGATTTCGGTCGGGCGATCGAGCAGTTCCAGCAGTCTGCCCCAAGCGCCGAGAAGCGACGCACTCGCAGTGCTGACACCGTATCCCGATTCAATCGGCAACTCGGGCATCGCTGCCATCTCAAGGACGAGGTCGGACAAAAGAGCCGGGTCCAAAAAAAGACCGACTGCGACAAACGGTCTATCTTGTGAAGCCTCGCATACCTGTCCCAACGCGGCGATCTCGGCCGCGACGATCATGCTTTGACCAGGTCCGTACTCGAACTTCTTGTCGCCGATAAACATGCGCTGAGTGCCCTGTATCACCAAGGATGCCGCCGGATCATAGATCAGCGGGTCGATCTCGGTCGTATGGTCGAGAGTGTAAGCGAACAGCCTCGGCAATTTAAGACTCGGACTGCCTGCGTGGCGCATTGCTATGTCGCGTATTTTGTCAAGTTCTGTCATTGAGCGACACTAAGCCGATTGCCCAGTCCTATCAAGCGCTCCGGAAGAACGGGCAAGAATGACGGAAGTTCCGGCATCGTAGCATCGCGGTTCAAATCCTATTGTCGCTTTAAAGACGGAGGCCATTGGGGCTTCTGATGATCCAGGAGAAACTGTCATGCCCACCCCAATCGAAACTGTTTCGGCCTTTTGCGCGGCGTTCGTTGAAGACGGCGGAAGACCAGCGGTCCGTCGTTGGCTCACGCCCAACACGCGCTGGGTCAACGAAGGTGTATCAGTTACGACGGGCGTCGACGAGGCCATCGCCATGATCGACGAACTGGAGAAATCGATGGGCATCTCGACCGTCCATATCGACATGCTCGCAATAGCCGCAGACGGCCCCCGCGTTCTCACCGAAAGGCTCGACCGGTTCGAGCGTGCCGACGGCAGTGAAATCGGGCGCGTGATGATTATGGGAATCTTCGAGGTCGAAGGCGACAAGATTGTCGAGTGGCGGGACTATTTCGACGTGCTCGCTGTCCAGAAGTTCGCTAAGGGCTAAGACAGCGACTTGCGAACGATTGGGCTGAACGCGAAGTTTATTGACTTTGCGGTCAGCCCAACGCGCCTGATGAAGCTCTCGACGACAGGCCATGATCCTGCCAGTGGAGCCTTATGTCATCGGGATCATTGGAAAATTTTTATGACTACATAAGCACCGGTTTGGCCTGACAGCAAAATCGCTCCGAGACCGCGCAGCTCGCCTTCGACGCGATAGAGTTCGCCGATCCGCTTCACGCCTTCCTCGGCAATCGGTGCCGAGCCGTTGCGGGCGATCTCAACCAGCTTGCGCCGGGCATGCGCCCAACAAAAGGCTAGCCAGATGTTGGGACCGGCACGATCCGGTGCGATCAGCCGATTATATCCGGCGTAGGCGTCAACCTGAAGGATACCCGTAAACCCCTGCAATATCCGCTCGGCATCTTGCCCGCCGCGGCCGGGCGCGTAGGTGAAGGCAACACCCGGAGGTGCGCCGCCGTTTACCTTTGATTGTCCACGAATAGCCGATCAGAGCTTGGCCGACGACACAACGTGGTAGCGGAACGCATGTGAAGGGACTTTGAAGGCTACTGGACCCGTCTAGCCGCAAATCTGACTGAGAGACATGAGGCTTCTGCCCCATTATCACCCACCCCTCGCCCCGCGCAACGCCGTCAACCCCCGCCGCAGCCACAACAATTGCTGCGGCGGCATCTGGCGCAAATGGTCGTAGTCCATCACCGTCACATTATAGACCGTGCTCCTGACCTGCGGTCCATCAGGGCAGCGCAGCAGGATGCCCTGCAGGGCCATCATGCGGTTGCTGGCCTTGCGGGCGCGGTCGGCGTGGGTGTCGGTCACCTCGCCTTCGTGGCCCTTGACGGCAAAGAGCGATTGCGCCCGCGGGCTCGGGGCCGGAATGCCTGTGGTCTTGTGGTAGCGGGCGATCGCCTCGGCATAGTCGTCGCCGGCCTGGCGCTGTTCGGCGGTGATCAGGCCGGCGAGGAAGATGCGGCCGAGGGTATAGCCGGCAAAGGGGCTCTTGACCGTCTCGTCGGCCACCGTCCTGTCAAAGCCGTGGATGCGGCGGCGGGCTGATATCGCCACGCTGATATTCTCCTTCTCGGTTTCGAAGGGCTTGATCTTGCCGCAGGGAAAGCGCTCGACATTCTCCTTGCGCGGCCGGCCGGCGCCCTTGTTGACCCGTCCTGTCTTCACCTTGGTGGCTTTGCCGCCCATGCTGATCGTCCTTCTATCGAATGATGCCGTTTCTGAGTGCCGCGGCGACCAGCGCCGTATCCTTGAAGACGCCGAGCCGCGCCTTGGCGTTTGATATGTGCGTATTCACCGTGATGTGGGAGATGCCGAGAATGGTGCCGATCTCGGCGGCCGTCTTGCCCGCCGCCATCCAGCGGATGATTTCGGTTTCGCGGGGGGTGACGTTGCTCATGGCTCTGCATATCCATCGATGCACGGCACGCGCGGCATCGTCACATGCGCGCCCGACATGGTCACCCGCGTCACGCGGTCGGGGTGGCGGATCGGCTGGACGGGCGGGCCCGCCTTCGGCTGCGGATGCCAGGCGTCCTGCCTCGAGGGAAACCTGTCGCGGTTGCGGGATGCCATGTTGATGACGGTGTTCTTCTTCGATCCGAACATGACGGCGATCTCTCTTGCCGACAGCCCTTCCTTCCAGAGCTTTTCCGCCTTGACGATCTTGTCTTCCGTCCAGAATGTGATGGTCATCTCAATGCCTCCTCAGGTCGTGCGGCCCTTGCAATGATCGGGTTGTCGGGGAACATCCTGGCGAGCTCCCGCTTGGCGTTGCGGCTGCCATTGGCGGCGTCGCGCAGCAGCTGCATCTTGTAGGCGGCGACCTTCGGCTGCGGCCTCTCCGGCTCGGCCTCCATGCGCGGGCGGCTCTCCGCCTCGATCGCCGCCTGCTGATGGCGGCATTGCTCGGCGAAACTGGCGCAGCTCGGAGCGAAGGCGCGGTTATGATCCCGGACCTTTCCGCAGATGAAGAGTTTGGCCGCCTGCCAGACCGCCTCCAGCGGAATGCCCTCGATCGCGACGAGATAGGCGCGGATCTGCATGTCGGGATCAGTGCCTGCGGATGCCGGGAAACCCGAAAGCATCCCAGCTATGATCTTCACCGGAGAGGAAATCTCTTGCGGCATCCACTGTCGTCCTTCTCGTACTGCTGTTGATCGACCCGGCCTCCCTCGCCTTCTCCTTGAGGTACCAGTCGCATTTGATCGCCTGCCAGCCGCGGAAGATCTGCATCTCGGCGGCGCCGACCGGGTCGCCGGTCGCCAGATATTCCCGCGCCTGCATCCTCGCCGCATAAACCGTCAGCGGCTTCTTCAGCGTGCGTTTGCGATGCTCGATGATCGCCGCTGCCAGCTCCTCCCCCAGCACCGGGCTGAGGATGTCCATGATCTCCTGGTTCATTGTTTCCTTCGCCATGCGATGTTCCTTTCCCGATTGAGATGGCCGGCCTCAAACCCGCAGCCGCCGTCGGCCGCCGGCGAAATTGACCGGCGTGCCCGGCTTGAGGGGGCGGCGGGGAAAGCGGCGAATCTCCGCGCCGGCATGGTCCTGCTGGGCGGTGTCGCCCTTCTCGGCGCTTCGAAGCGTGTGGATCTCGGTTTCGACGGACGGCACCGACACGCCGAGGATGGCAGCGATTTCGATATAGTCCCGGCCGGAGCGGAAGAGCTCGAGCGCGTTCATGTGGGTGCCTTGCTGCGCCGGGGCGGCCTTGAGCTGGAAGCTCATCGCTTGATCCTTCTTTCGAACGCGGTTCGCCGTTCCCGCCGAAGCGGGTGCTGCCAACGTCTTTGATTTTTCACGGATGACGACCGGAGCCCGGCTCTGTTGCGGAGCAAAAGCTCCGGTCGTCTGCCAGGCCGCCGCCTGGGTCGGGCACGAGCGCGCCCGGCGGGCACGACATCGTCGCGCCCGGGATGCCGGCGTCGCCGAGGGAGGGCAACGACGCCAGCCACCGATAGCCGTCAGGGAGGAGTGAGGCTGTCGGGATCGGGGATCGGAAGAGCGCCGGGGGCGATCTCCCGCAGCTCTTTCGGGCTGGTCGGCCGGCTGCAAGTCTCGCAGTGGCGCTCGATCACCTCGGCGATCGACAGCGCTTTGCCGCAATTCGGGCAGCCGGTGTAGCGGGCGGGCGGGGTGGAGATGGTCACAGCGACTCCACCTCCCGGTTGGCGTTCAGCACCTGCTGCAGGGCCTTGGCGAGGAAGGGGATATCCTCGTTGCGAACTGGTATCGCGGACATCCGCCCTCCCCTTGGGCCTTGCGGCCGGTGAATGACGACGCCGGTCGGCACGACGTCCATGGCGAGCCTATCCTCCGAGGAAATGGTGAACCTCATGGCGTCTCCTCCAGTCCGAAAGGCTGGCCCGTTGTTGATGATGTCGGTGTTTGTCATGGCGATTAGGGTACAATTAATACCCGATATGTCAAGCACATTAGGGCATGACATGTACCTTAATTTAGGGTATTTTTTATATCATGTTGAAAGATCAGGAACAATTTGAACGCGAAGAACGCGCAAAGCGCCTCGTCATGGCCAGGAAGAATGCTGGCTTTGCCGGGCCGAAGGCGATCGTCGATCGGTTCGGCTGGAATGCGAATGTCTACAAGGCGCATGAATCCGGCCGTAACGGCTTCGGCATCGCCGATGCGAAGAAGTATGCCCGCGCTTTCAAGGTCAATCTCAACTGGCTGCAGTTCGGCACCGGCAACGCGCTCGATCCCGATGAGCTGCCGGTCTCCGTCGCCGATGTGCCGAAGATCTCCTGGGTCAGCGCCGGCCAGCTCAGCGAGCAGGCGCCGATCACCGACTTCTCGGAATTCCCGACGGTCGCCGCCCTCGATCTGCCCGATGGCGAATGGATCGCGCTCGAGGTCGAGGGCAATTCGATGAACAAGATCTCGCCGCCGGGCTCGATCATCTTCGTCAATCTGCGCGACAAGCGCCTGGCGCCGAACGCGCTCTATGTCGTCGCCGACGAAACGGGCGCCGCGACCTACAAGCGCTATCGCCCGAACGACAACCCGCCCTTCCAGCCCGCCTCCTACGAGGACGTGCCGCCGCCGGAATTCCAGGGCGCCGTCACCATCGTCGGTCGCGTCCGCCGATCGATCATCGAGATGTAGGGATGAGAGCGCAAGGCGCGGAAACGATGCCGCGAATCAATCAAATTCAATAGAAAAAACAGGATGATCCGCCCTTCATCGCGCGCCGGCAGAATCTGATTCTACATCGTCACGGCGGCGGTGCTTCTCCTGGCATACAGCGCGGCGCGGGAGATGTACGGCCTGTAGGATTTCGCTCCGAAGCTCGCCGATCCCCAGCCGGGATCACGAGGGATATCGGGACGACGCATCCTCTGAAGCCACAAATTGCGGAAGCTCCGGATGCCGTTCGCGCACCACTCGCGACACCGCCACCAGGATGGACCGGATGGCGGCGGGAAACATATCCTTCGGCAGCTTCTCCTCCCACGGATCGTAGAACTCGGTGATGCCAGGCCCGCCTCGATCACCTCGTCGGTGATTTCGATGTCGCTGCGCATGGCCGGCCTCTTTTTTTCTCGTAGCTTCATACTCCAACTTCAGTTCTCATTCCTCTCTCTTCAGCTTAGGAGGAGAAGGTTCCTGAAGGCTGGTGAGGGAGGGTTCCGGCCAAAGCTTCCCCCTACCCCATGAGCAAAGCCCATGAAGCCGGGAGAGCATTGGCCAAGTCCTGAAGGCCGGAGCCGGGATGGGACACGTGCCAGAGGGGCCATTCGCTTCGCCCTCGTCCTGATTTTCTGACAGCGCACTTAAGGACTTTCGCTTCCCGCGCCGCTGGGCTTCGTCAGCTCGGGAGTTGCACCCGGTCGCCCAATCACTTGATCAAGACATACGCCTACGATTCGTACCTCGTCAATCCAAGAGGTATTTTTTATACCTTTTTCCGTTGACGGGATCGGGTATAATAAATACCTTAACCTCACAAGCCGACCAGAGGCGCGAGAGGACAGGCGATGCAGCACATTCGCAAGATCGAGACAGAGGAGAGCAAGCGGGACGCCCGCTGGAATGCGGCGCGCACGATGGGCGACTGCCGCGCCTATATGGCCAACGAGGCCCAGCGCATGGGCGCCCTCGGCTTTGCCTTCCTGCGCCGTCCCGAACATTCGATCCGCGGCCCGTCCTGGCTGCGGGGCGCTGCGGCAAGCGTCGAGGAGCACTACCGCTATGCCCGCGAGATCATGGGCATCACCGACAATGATCAGCTTTACGCCTGAGGGGAACGGAGATGTCTGCCGCCAATCCCACATCCGAACCATCGACCGAGCGCCCTTCCCGTCCCGCCGCCCGGTGGGCCGGAGCAAGCGAAAAGACCCGTGCCACGGCCCGCTTCACCGCAGGGGCACCCGATCTCCTGGAGGCGCTGGTGGAGGCCGAACGCTTTTTCCACGGCAGCGACGATCACGGCTGCCCGCTTCACCAGAAAATCCTCGCCGCCATCGATACGGTGAAAGGCGGCGCATCATGAGCGATTGCCTGATCAAGGCCTTTTCCGGCTGCGCCTGCCCACCCGGTGACTGCGCGCAAAAGCCCGTCACCCCGGCGCCGGTCACCTTCGTCTCGTGGCGGACCCAGGCGATCGCCTGTCTCGCCTTCGGTTTCCTCGCGGCGATCATCTCGGCCGCCTGGATGGAGACACAGTTCAAAACCCGGGATCTGCGAAACCAGGAGCATGTGTCATGGAAGTGAGCCAGGGCTTTTGCCGACACCGCCGGTCAGGAACTGAACTTGATGTCGCTCGCCTTCGCCGCGGTAATGAACGCCCGCCGCACCTGCTCGGGCCCGGCGACATCATTGAACACGTCGAGCACAAGCCGTTCGGCCGCCTTCGCCGCCGGCGTCTGCTCGGGCCAATCATTCAGCAAGGTGTTGCCGGCCTGAACAACATTATAGACCGTCCTCACCTTGCCATTGATGGTGATCTTCACCGGCTTGAACCTTCGTCGTTTGCTCATGATGCATCCCCTCACGCTGGAAATACGCGACTCAACGAATCACCGCGGGACTCGTTCCGGTTGAGATGATTCTTCGTTCGCCAGCCGGGCGCCGAGCGCGATGTCCTCCGTCTGCATGACAGGGCCCGGCTCGGATGCGTGCGAGAATGCGGCAGATGAAGCCCGAACCGGGAGGCAACACAATGGACCTTCAGAGTCTCGTCGCCGCGCACATGCCAAACCGCCGCCGCCCCACGCCGATGGGCGCCGCGGCCGAGTACCGATACTACCGAAATCAGATCACCCTGCCGCGCCTGAGGCTTCGGCTACTCGGGCTGACTGCCGCGACCGCCGGCCTGACGCTGCTGCTGGCCGGCGTCATCCACACATGAGGTGCCGTCATGCTCCGACAGACCGATCATGCTATGCTGCGATCCGTTGTGGGGGACCGCGCGATGGACGACAGCGAGGCTGACCGGGCGGCGATCATGGCCGTGATCCGCGCCGAAACCGAGGCCTGGCTGCAGCGGGACTTCGAGGCGCTGGCGAGCCACTGGGTGCAGTCGCCGCAGACCCGGCGGATGGAATATTTCGCTTCGCTCGGCGTCCGGGTGGACGAAGGCTGGGACCCGATCGCCGCGCGGATCAGGAAGATCGTCGAGCGATTCCCGGAGAAATATGCCTTTTCGGAGCGCGTCCGCTGGGAAAAGGTCAACATCGTCGTCGACGGCAACATGGCCTGGATGACCTTCGATCAGATCGGCAGCGACACCGGCGAAGATCGCAAGCGCCAGCTGCGGATCCTCCAGCGGATCGACGGCGCCTGGAAGATCGGCTGCATGGTGATGATGGAGAGCAGCGTCGAGGAGGCGAACTGCCCGCTGATCGAGGTCGACACGGATGCCAGGATCCTCTGGACGAACCGGCTGGCGCGGGAGCGGATGCACGGCCATCCCGGGCTCGTCGCCGCCGCCGGCCGCCTGCGTGCCCGGCAGCGCGAACACGACGCAGCACTGCGGGAGGCGGTGCGCCTGGCGTTCCGCGAGCTGCAGAGCCAGAGGCCGCTGAACATCGCGCCGAAGCAGGCCTGGGCGGTGGCGCTTGGCGAAGACGCGGCCGGGATTCCGCTCCACTGCTGGGTTCTGCTCGAGGACGGCAAGGCGCTGGTCTCCTTCGACGACGCCGAGACTGTGGTGCGCCGGATCGCGAGCGCGCGGGAGGTCTTCGGCCTCTCGCCGGCGCAGACCCGGCTTGCCCGCCTGATCGTCGATGGCCACGATCTCGCAGCCGCCGCCGATCTGCTCGGGGTCAGTGTCAACACGTTGCGCACCCAGCTACAGCGCATCTTCGACAAAACCGGCGTACGCAACCAGGCGGCATTGGTACGGGCGCTGCTGAGCGCTGGGGCTCCGAGCACATAGCCTCGACCGCCGGCCCTGTGTGGCATCCCCACCAACCCAACCTTTCGATCTCGGCCATGATGCGCCGATCAGGCGATACGGTCTTCTCGAACTTGTTCGTCCAGAATTCCGTGTTGGACTTGGGTGTCGTCGCTAATTGCATCCGCACCGATCTGAACCTGATCTAAACCCGACCCTCCAAAAGAGATCGTGATATGGTTGGAGTCCAATTTGGAGAGGGGGCTATGCTGAAAAATCCTATCGTTGGACTGGCGGTTGGCGCGCTTATGGTTTTTGCGACCCACGCAGCAGCGACTGCCGATCCGCTCCCCAAAGGTTTTGAGCGCCACAAGTTCAACGGATCGGTCAGACCTGAGGTCAAGGGCGGCGTGACCCGGTTTGAAATATTCGACCGTCAGTGTTCCAACGTCGACTATGGAGATGGACGGGGCGAAAATGATTGTCGCAATGGCAACGTCCGCTCCACGATTCGCTATACGCGAGACATGAGGGTTGGCGAAAGCGTCGAATACAAGTTTGATTTCCGGCTCGATCCGACTTTTGCCTACAAAGGCTGGCACAACAACTCCGCAAATGGCTTTTATCCCGACGGCTGGGACAGCCATTTGCGTTTCGCGTCCTGGGAAGGACCGGCAATCCACAATTTCATCTACATGCTGAAGGCCGACACGCGCAACGGCGTCAACTTTCTCGCCCGTCAGTGCCAAAAACCGGAAGATTTCGGCAAATGGGCGACATTCTCGCTGAAAATCCGATGGGCAAACGATGACAGCGGATGGGTTACGGCAAGCTGCGACAACAAGGTGATCTACGCCGCCGAAGGCGAAGCAACCAACCAGGCTCCGCATTGCTGGGAATCGAACGAGTGCGAGCCGCAATCAAACCGCGACCCAAAATCATTCAACTTCATTCTCGGCCCGGTGATGATGGGTTGGGGCAATGAATGGAAGAACTATGACCATCATACGTCCCAGTTTGACGTGGTGCAGCCGGATGGTATCGGCATCGATGTCCGCAATGTCAGTGTAACCCGCGGCGTCAGCGTCTATTCCGCCGAACAAGCAGTTTTGCTCAAGACGTTGCAGCAGCAACTGGCTCATTTGGGCTGCAAGCCAGGGAATGTTGAGGGCAAGCCTGACAAGGCAACACGGCAAGCCGCTCTCTCTTGCCGCAAGTTCGAGAGCGGTTCGCTTCCCCAAGCGCTCAATCTCACGACACTGCGAGCCTTCGCTGACGCCTATGCCAAGCCGGAGACCGCCAGTCTGCCTTCAGGCAACGCCGCGGCTGGTACCGAAAACGTTTCGTCAAAACCGAGGACCTATATCAAGCTGGGCGAAATGCTTGCCATGAAGACAGGCAAGGACACCAAGGTGAATTCCAACTTCTATGGCAAGATCAAAGGCGCCAAGAAGGGGCAGAACGAGCTGGACTTCATCGTACTGGGTCAGTTCGACTACACCGACAACACTTTCAGCCAGCTGTCATTTCTTCTGCAAGACAATCTCTCCAAGGCCGAAGTGAATGCCGCGGCCAAGTGCGGCTATGGGACGATCAGATTTCCAGATGGCACAGATCATTTGGAGATCGGCATGAAACGTTCAGGAAACTCATTCTCGTCCCCACCAAGAACTGACTGCTTGATTCAAGCGCTCGGCAAACGACCGGCATCGCAGGTTCCCTACCTCACGACCGGGTTTGCCGATCTGGCTAAATCAATGGTTTCCGACGGCGGTTGGAAGAAACTGAGGCATGAAGGTCTGAAGATATTTGTCAAACGTGTTGCGGATGGTGAAATCACAGTCGGCGGCTGAGATCGCAGCACAGCGTCGCACGTTCCATCGGCGGCGGCTTCTTCTCCACCGCGTTCCGGTCGGAGTCATTCACACCCGCTCGGGCTCACGCCGCACGGATAATGCCGACGAGATAAAGCGATCCCGTCACGAGAACCCATGCGCCCGATTCCGCGGCGCCGGCCAGTGCTTCCTGATAGGCCTCGAGCGGGTCCGGCACGACGATGCTCAGCAGCCCGAGGCTGTCTGCAATCGTCTTCAGCTGTTCCGGCGAACGCGATCTGGCGCCGACGGTGGTGAAGATGATCGATATATCGTGGCGCGTCATCGTCGACAGCAAGCCTGCCGCGTCCTTGTCTTCCGCGATTGACACGACGGCAATGCAGGGAGCGCGGTACTTTTCTTCCTGCGAGAGGTCGCTCAGAACCGCAGCAAGGTTGAAGGGAACATGCGCGCCGTCCAGCACCACGTTGACCTTATCGCCGTGGCTGGTGACGACGGCGATTTTTTCGAGCCGTCCCGGCAGGCGGGCAGCTTCGATCGTCGAGGGATCGAGGAGCTGTGCTCCAAGAGGCTCCGACACCGCGCCTGCGCCCTTTGTCATGACGCCCATTTTTCCGAGGACATCCAGAACCGCTGCCGCCACGGCAACATTCCGCTGCTCAATCGTTGCGTCGGCCGGCACCATGGGGCGTCGCACGGCAGAGCCGAGTTCTGCTGCCCGGGCGGATATGACGGCGCCTGCCTCGTCCGCCTCCGGCAGGAGGGTGACGACCGTTGTGCCGGGCTTTATGATTCCCGCCTTCTCGAAAGCAATGGCGGCGCGGGTTTTGCCGAGGATTTCGGTGTGCTCGAGATCGATATTGGTGATAACGGCGACATCGCTTTGAACGATATTGGTCGAGTCCCACCGCCCTCCAAGTCCGGTTTCGAGAACGGCCCACTCCACGCCTTCCATGCTGAAGATCAGCAAGGCCGAAACCGTCAGGATATCGAACCAGGTTGCTCCCTGCGCGGCTGTCGCCTCTCGCCTTGCGTCTTTGAATGCCGCCAGCGCTGCCCCAAGCGCGTCCGCCAGGCGCTCCTCGCCGACCGGACGGCCATCAATGCTGACCCGCTCGGTGATGTGCATGACATGCGGCGAGGCATATCGCCCGACGGCGAAGCCCGCCTGCGCAAGACCCGCCTCGATCAGGGCGCAAGTCGAGCCTTTGCCCTTGGTGCCGGCCACATGGACGATACGAAAGCTGTTCTGGGGATCGCCAAGCCGACGGGCGAGATCGCGCATCGGCTCCAGATCGACCCGCATATCGCCGCGCGGGCGGCGTTCCCAATTCGTGAGTTGATCAAGTTCGGCTAGACAATTCGCAAGCCGTTCACTTTCGATGCGGGACGACATGGGACACCTTCGCAAAAATGATCCAGATGCCCAGGCGAGCGGCCAAATTCCCACGCTCCCCGGTGGTATCCACCTTCATCGCCAGTCACGCAGGCCTCGATGCTAGCATAGATGAGTCCGAAATCCAGAGCGGCGCTCGTGCGGTCCGCAAATTGCGCTTGGGGCACCTGGATGGAGACGCAGCTCAAAACCTGGGATCGGCTCGAACTTCGATTCTTGCGTTGCCGATGCACCGAGCTTCCGCCAGCCGCGCTTCGGTTATACCTTCCTGCAGAAAAATTATAACCGGAGAAGGACGGGTTTTCGGGCGGTTGACCTCGCTCCGGTGAATCCGGGGGACTTTGGGCTGAGATCAGCAGAAACGAAAAACCCCGCCGGAGCGGGGTTTCTAGCTGGTCGGAGTGGAGTGATTCGAACACTCGACCCCCACGTCCCGAACGTGGTGCGCTACCAGACTGCGCTACACTCCGTGACCAGCGGCGCTTCTATAGAACAGCCTATCTGGTTGCACAAGCACCAAATTCCAAAAAACCGGCGGAATTTTTGACGGTGACGTGACAGGCTCGAGATCACGCGACTGCAGCAAAAAGCCACACTTCCCGCAAATCGAACGGAAGTCTCAAACGGGCAATTTTCTTTTGCCGGGTTCCGCGCTAAAGGGCAGACGGGACAGGCGAAACCGCTCACGAGGGCGGGCTTCGCAGCCAATGCGCTAGAGATCAGGACGACACGATGAATTTCCGCACCATGACCGCGGCCGGGCTTGCAATTGCGCTTGCCGGATGCACGACCATTCCTTCCGCCGGCAATCCGATCGAGGCCCGCTGGGTCGGCAAATCGGCCGGCATCTTCTTTGCCGCCTACGGGCCGCCGATCAGCGACAGCGAGCAAGGCTCGACCACCGTCTATACCTGGCGCGGCGGCTACAAGACCGTGCGCATTCCGGCGAAATACGCCGAAGGCGCCGACGGTAAGCGCGGCAAGCAGATCGCGTCCGCCCGCACCGCCTATCTGCGCTGCCAGGCGGAAATCACCACCAGCTCCGATTACACGATCCGCGACATCCGCACCGTCGCCGATATCCCTGGCGTCAACGGCCCGTCCTATTGCGCCGAGTTCCTGGCGCCGGAACAGAAGTAACGGACGCTTCGTCCGAAGCAGCTCACAGGCGGCCCCAGGTGCCGCCTGTTTTCGTTCGCGGCTGCTGCTTCTGCCGCAAGCCGGCTTCTGCACGAAGAGCAGATTCCGCCAGGTCCGCCGTTGCAGCGGATGGCCCATCGACCCCGCTCTCAATATCCCGACAGCCCGCAACCAAATCCGGCGCAAAAAGGGGCTTGTCGCATTCAGCCCTCCGGCGTATCTATTGCCCGTCGCGAAAAGCGGCTGCCTCCCTTGATCCGCTCAGTGGCGGAGTAAACAGGTGGACGAATGGTCGTCCAGGTGGTCGAGCACACGCCATTCATGCCTTTGCAGCATGGATCGGCCAGCACCTCCCAGAAACCAAACGCCTGATCAGCTCAGGCCTCATCGTGAGTCCATTGGCGCTCGAACGGCGCTCGTGCGCTTGCGTCGACCCGGAACGCGCCATGACCAGATCCCTTATCGTCATTTTCACCGCCATTGTCCTCGATGCCGTCGGCATCGGCCTGATCTTCCCCATCCTGCCCGCGCTGCTGCGCGATATCACCCATGCCGAAAACGTCGCGGCCTATATCGGCACGCTGACCGCGCTCTATGCGGTCATGCAGTTCATTTTCGCGCCGGTGCTCGGGGCCCTCAGCGACCGGATCGGCCGCCGGCCGGTGCTGTTGATTTCGCTCGCCGGCGCTGCCGTCAACTATCTGTTCCTCGCCTTTGCGGCCAATCTGCCGATGCTGTTTCTCGGCCGCGCCATCGCCGGCCTGACGAGCGCCAACGTGTCGGTGGCGACCGCCTATATCACCGACATCTCGCCCGAGGCGAAGCGCGCCCGCCGCTTCGGGCTTTTCAACGCCATGTTCGGCCTCGGCTTCATCATCGGCCCGGTCGCCGGCGGCGTCCTCGGTGATCACTGGCTGCGGCTGCCCTTCATGGCGGCGGCCGCGCTCAATGGCTTGAACCTGCTGCTCGCCTTCTTCGTCCTGCCGGAATCGCGCCCCGGCAGCCGGGAGAAGATCGCGCTTTCGGCGCTCAATCCGCTGAAGCCGCTGCACGCGGTGCTGGAGGTCAAAAGCCTGCTGCCTGTCGTCACCCTCTTCTTCATCTTCAGCGCCACCGGCGAGGCCTACGGCACCTGCTGGGCGCTCTGGGGCAGCGACGCCTTCCATTGGAGCGGGCTTTCGATCGGCCTTTCCCTCGGCGCCTTCGGCATCTGCCAGACGCTGACCCAGGCCCTCCTTCCGGGACCGGCGGTCAAATTGCTCGGCGAACGCGGGGCAATCCTGACCGGCATCGCCGGCGCCGCGATGGCGCTGACCGTCATGGCCTTTGCCGGCCAGGGCTGGATGATCTTTTCGATCATGCCGGTCTTCACGCTCGGCGGCATCGGCGTGCCGGCGCTGCAGTCGCTCGCCAGCCGGCAGGTGGATGAGAGCAGGCAAGGCCAGTTCCAGGGCGTGCTCGCCTCGGTCGTCAGCCTCGCCTCGATCGTCGCGCCGCTTGGCTTCTCCAGCGTCTATTTCCTCGTCCGCCAGGCATGGCCGGGCGCAATCTGGCTCTCGGTCGTCGCCGTCTATGCGCTGGCCGTGCCGCTCATTCTTGCTCTCAGGCTGAAGAATCCGACGCCGACCGCGGCAAGCGGGCCGACGCCATAGGCCACCGCCCTCGGCGCGTGCCGCATGGATCCCAGGGTCAAGCCCTGGGATGACGGAGGTGGTGGAAACGTGTGCGACAAATAGCGAGGTGTGCAGCGTTTATCGAATTGCCGATTTACGCCATGCCAATGCAAAACTGCTCGTGCACCTTGCTGAAATTCATCCAGACGTCCCGCCTCTTGCCAATTGCCCTCCCCAAACTCCGGCATCCCAGGGCTTGACCCTGGGATCCACAGCCACGCACTCTGCCGGAATGGCGGGATATGTTTACATCGTCACCAATCAGAAAAATGGCACGCTCTATATCGGCGTGACATCCGATCTGGAGCGCCGCATCTATGAGCATCGCGAGGGGCTGACGCCGGGCTTTGCCTGGAAATACGGATGCACCCGTCTCGTCTGGTATGAGGAGCACTGGGACATCGGCAGTGCGATCCAGCGCGAGAAGTCGTTGAAGCGATGGTACCGGCAATGGAAGATCGACCTGGTCGAAACCATGAATCCCGAGTGGGACGATCTTTATCTTACGTTGTGGTGATGCCGGCTGCGTCTTCTGGGGTGCTCTGCGCATGGATCCCAGGGTCAAGCCCTGGGATGACGGAGGGTGGGGGAAACGTGTGCGACAAATAGCGAAGTGTGCAGCATTTATCGGATTGCCGATTTAAGCCATGCAAATGCAAAACGGCTCGTGCATCTCCCTGAAATTCCTCCAGACGTTCCGCCTCTTGCCAATTGCCCTCCCCAAACTCCGTCATCCCAGGGCTTGACCCTGGGATCCACAACCCGGCACGAGGCTTCAAAATTTACCCCAGTTGGATGCCATCCCAGTCCACCAGTGCCAGCCGCATGGATCCCAGGTCAAGCCCTGGGATGACGGAGGGAGGCGGTGCTTGAATACCCCTCTGCCCTACCAGGCCCAGGGTCGAGCCACGGGGCCGGCAGGCCAGCGGGGGCCACGCGAGACCCCCGAACCCTACGCCCTCACGCCGCCTCCCCCGCCTGCACCGCAGCTTCCGCCAGCTTCCGCGCCGCGACGAAATCTACCTTGCCGGAGCCGAGCACCGGCACCTTGCCGATATTGACCTCGGCCGGGACCATCATGTCCATGGCGCCCCTGGATTTGGCGAAGGCGAGGAATTCGGCGCGGGTGGCGGTGGGGGCGTCGGTCAGGAGCACCAGGCGCTCGCCCTTCTTGGCGTCGGGCAGCGAGGAGACGACCGACAGCGCGCCCGGCCAGAGCTCGGCGGCCAGCGTCTCGACGGCGGCGAGCGAGATCATTTCGCCGCCGATCTTGGCGAAGCGTTTGGCGCGGCCGCGGATCTTGACGAAACCGTCCTCGTCGATGGTGACGATGTCGCCGGTGTCGTGCCAGCCGTCGGCGAGCGGCTCGAGCACGCCGGGCTTTTCGGCACGGAGGTAGCCGGCCATGACATTGGCGCCGCGCACATGCAGCCGGCCGCCCTCATCGATGCCGGGCACCGGTTCGAGCTTCCATTCCATGCCCGGCAGGATTTTGCCGACCGTGCCTGACTTGTTGTACATCGGTGTGTTGATCGAAATCACAGGCGCGGTCTCGGTGACGCCGTAACCTTCCAGGATGCGCAGGCCGAATTTTTCCATATAGGTCTGGCGGGTGGCGGCCTTCACCGGCTCGGCGCCCGAGAAGATGTAGCGGATCGAGCGGAAGTCGTAAGGATGCGCCGTCCTGGAATAACCGTTGAGGAAGGTATCGGTGCCGAAGATGATCGTGGCGTTGGAGACATAGATCAGCTCCGGCACGATGCGGTAATGCAGCGGCGACGGATAGAAATAGACCGGCACGCCCGAGATCAGCGGCAGCACAGTGCCCGCCGTCAGCCCGAAAGAATGGAAGACCGGCAGGATGTTGAACACCTTGTCGCCGCTGTGGAAATCGATGCGGGCGGCGGCCTGGGCGGCGTTCGACAGGATGTTGCGGTGGGTCAGCACCACGCCCTTCGGCGTGCCCTCGGAGCCCGAGGTGAAGAGGATGACGGCCGGATCATCCGGCTTACGCTTCACCAGCGGCCGCGCCTTCCTGAGATAACCCAGGATCTTGTCCTTGAGGCCGATTTCGGCCCGGAGATCATCGAGCCAGACGATCGTCACCTGCTTTTCCATCTCCTCGATGACAGGTCCGAGCTTGGCCTGGGTGACGAAGGCGCGCGAGGTCAGCACATGCCTGACTTCGGCGGCCTTGCAGGCGGAGAGGATATTGGCGGCGCCGGCAGTGAAGTTCAGCATCGCCGGCACCTTGCCCGCCGTCATGACGCCGAGCAGCGTGGCGGCCGCACCATTGGCATTCGGCAGCATGACGCCGAGGTTGGTTTCCGGGAAGCGGGCGCGGAATTTGGCGCCGAGCACGGCCGCCCCTGTGAGCAGCTTGCCATAGGTCAGCCGGCCGGTGACCGGATCTTCGACGGCGAGCTTGCCCATGCCGAATTCATGGCCGGCCTGAATGACGCGGTCGAGCACGGTCGACGAGGTATCGGCGGTCTGGAACAGCAGGTTCGACATCACCTGATAGAGGGCGGCACCCGCCGCCGTGCGGCGCTTGCGGCCTTTCAGCTCCGGCGGCACTTCCAGCTTCACCGGTTCGAGAATGGTGACCTTGACCTTGGGGAACAGCCGGCGGCGGATCTTGCCGTTGTCGAGATAGGAGAGATAGCTCTTCTCCAGCCCGTCGATCTTCACCGGCACGACCATCGAGCCTGTTTTGTCGGCGACCATGGCGGCGCCATCATAGACCTTCATCAGCGTGCCGGTCACCGTCAGGCGGCCTTCGGGGAAGATGCCGATCGGGCTGCCATCCTGCACCACCTTGATCAGCGAGCGCGTCGCCATCGGCTTGGTCGGGTCGAGCGGCAGGAATTTGCACATCTTCAGGAAGGGCCGCACCCACCAGGCCTGGGCGATCTTGTAGTCGACGGCAAAGGTGGGCTCTTCCTCGGTGATGGCAAGCGCCAGGGCGCCATCGAGCAGGCTGACATGGTTGAGGGCAATGATCGGCGCGCGGCCGGCCTTCTTGATATTCTCCAGCCCTTCGACCTCAAGCCGCATGAAGGCGCGGAACAGGATCGAGATGAAATCGCGGAAGGGATTGGTCGGCAGCGTCTTCAGCATCAGCCAGGCGACGGCGAAATTGATGATGCCGAGGCCGATCAGGATCTGCGGAATGGAGGCGCCGAGCGCCTGGATGGCGGCGACCAGGCCGAGGCCGACGGTGATGAACAGCGCCGACAGCACATTGGCGGCGCCGATGACGCGGGCGCGGCGGTCCTCATGCGCCCAGGTCTGCAGGGCGGCGAAGGTGGGCACGGCGATGAAGGCGCCTGATATGGCCATGCCGGCGAGATCGATGGCGACGCGGATGGTATTCTGGCCGGCAAAGAAACCAGCGATCGTCGTCGCGTGGCTTGTGGAAACCAGGCCCCAGAGGTTCCAGGCGAGATCGAGGCTGAAGAGGCCAAGCAGCGCCGTGCCGACCGGGGCCGGCAGCAGCACGATGCGGCCCGACGACATCCAGGCGGCAATGGCCGAACCGACGGCAACGGCGATGGCAAAGACGGTGAGATAGGCCGGCACGACGAGCTCGGAGCCGCCGAGCAGCTCGGTCACCATGGTCGGCAGGATGGAGAGAACGAAGGCGCCGACCAGCCAGAACCAGCAGTTCATCAGCGCCGAACGCCACAGCCGTTTATCCTCGCGGATTTCCTTGACGAGGGTGTAGCTGGAGCGGATGACATTGCGGTCGATCTCCAGATCCGGCGCCTTGGAGCCGGTCGGCGGGATCATCCGGCTGGCAAGCCAGCAGAGCACCGAAAGCCCCATCATCATCGTGCCGAAGATCAGCACGTTTTCACCGCCGGAGAAGGCGAGCGCGGCGATGATCGTGCCGGCGAGGATGGCGATGAAGGTGCCGCCTTCGATCCAGGCATTGGCCTTCGGCAGGTCGCGGCGTTCGAGGTGATCAGGCAGGATGCCGTATTTGATCGGCCCGAACAGCGCCGAAACGATGCCGAAGCCGAACAGCGCCGCCATCAGCACGAAGATCGACGAGAAGGCGAGGCCAACGACGGCCAGGGCGGCGACCGCGATCTCGCAGCGTTTCAGCAGCTCGGCGATTTTGGCCTTGTCGTGCTTGTCGGCGAGTTCGCCGCCGAGTGCGGAGAGCAGCAGGAAGGGCACGATGAGGATGACGCCGGCGAGCGTCACCAGGGCGGCGCCCTCACTGGCCGACATCTTGAAGAGAATGAGGAACACCAGGGTGTTCTTGAGGAAATTGTCGTTGAAAGCCGTCAGGAACTGGGTCCAGAACAGCGGCGCGAATTTCCTGGAGGTCATCAGATTGTTTTGCACGGCGGGTCCCTCTTTCGACTGGCAGAGAAGGCCACAGAGTTGTTACGCAAAAGTTGAATGCGATAACAACTCTGCGCTGTGGTTAACCAAGATCAATCTTCATCGTTACGATTGAACTTGACCAGGAGTTTCTCGGTGCGGGCATCCTCGACCTTGCGGATCAGCTTCTCGGATTCGGCGTTGTCGCGCAGCGTCTTGGTGATGTTCACCGTGGTCTGCACCAGCATCAGAATGCCCATGGCGAGATAGCCTTTGCCCCAGAGATCGAGCGGCATCATGTAAAGGCCAAGCGCCAGCATGAAGGCGGCCGAGCCGAAGGAGATGTAGGAGAAGCTGACCCAGCTGGCGGAATGTTTCTGGAAACTGTCGTTCATATCAGTGGTCCCTATGGTTCGATGGATGAATGGTTGGATGGATACAATTTCAGGCAGCAGGCGTGATGCGGCTCTTCAGCCGCGCCAGCACATCATCGGCGGATGAGCGCAGCGGCGCGCCGAAGCCGGCATTGGCAAGCTTTTCGATGATGGCGGCCGGGCGGATGGCGCCTTCCATGTCCTTGAGCGCGGCGGCCGTCAGTTCATTCTGGCTCTGGCGCAGGCGAAGGCGGGCCAGCGTCTCCTCGGCATCGTCGAGCGTGGCAAAGCCCGGGCCGGCGACTGACACATCGAGCTTCTGCGCCTCCTGTGTCGCCCGCGCCAACCGCTCGCCGCGCTGCAACTCCTGCAGCCGCGCCTCGGAGGCCCGCACGATCCCTTTCAGCTTGTCGATCGCTTGGGTGAACTGGGCTTGCGCCTTCTCAGATGCATCGCGCTCGGCCTCGAGAAAAGCGATCGCCTCGGCCGCCTCGCGGGCCAGGCCCTCATTGCCCTTGGCAAGGGCCGCGGTGGCGCGGGTCTCGAGATCGGCGATGCGGGCAACGATCGTGCCGTGCTGCGCCCTCTCCTGTTCGTTCTGGGCGATGGTGACGGCGACGCTGCGGCGGGCCGACTGGATCGATTGGGCGGCATCGCGGATCTGCTGGGAAAGCAGCGGCACGGCGTGGCAGTCGGCGAAAGCCTGTTCGGCATCATGCGCCCTGCCCCGCAACAAAATGGAAATCAGTTTGAACATTTGCTTCCTCCGGTTTATGAACGTTGTTCACAAGAGGTGTTATGCCAGAATCATGAACGTCGTTCAAGATAAATTTTGAACGTCGTTCAAAAAATCGAAGTGGAATGGTTAATGGCCGGCAGACGAGAAGAAAAACGCGAAGACCTGAAGGCCCGGCTGATCGAGGCGGCGCGCGAGCGGATCGCCAGGGACGGGCTCACCAATCTCCGGGCCCGCGACATCACCCAGGATGCCGGCTGCGCGCTCGGCGGCCTCTACACGGTCTTTTCAGATCTCGCCGAGCTCGTCATTCACGTCAATTCGGGAACGCTGAAGGCGCTGGAGGCAAGGCTCACCCTTGATGAAACCAAGGACCGGCCGCCAACCGACCGGCTGCGCAACCTAGCCCAGGGTTACTTGAGCTTCGCCGTCGAGCACCGGAACCTCTGGAAGGCGTTGTTCGAGCACTTCCCGCCGGAAACCAGCCCGACGCCGCAATGGCATCTCGACGAACACCTCTTCCTGATGGATGTGATCGCCGAACCGCTGGCCGAACTGCAGCCCGACATGCCCCCCGAAGACCGCGCCATTCGCGCCCGCACCCTCTTCGGCGCCGTCCACGGCGTCGTCAGCATCAGCCTGGAAGGCCGCTTCGTCGGCTTGCCGCTGGAGCGGCTGGCGCGGGAAGTGGATGAGCTGGTGCAGACGATTGCGGCGGGGGCGGAGCGGCGGCGGGAGAGTATGTGAGGTGGCGCTGGGTGGAGTGAGGGGCGGAGGCAACAAACCGTGGCTTGGCCGCCGCATCACCACACACTCCGTCATCCCAGGCCTTGAGCCTGGGATCCATGGCGCCGCCGTTTTTCGCCGAGCCCCACCACCTCCTCCGTCATCCTCGGGCTTGACCCGAGGACCCATGCCCCGAGCATTGCGCTCGCCGTCGACAGACGGAGCGGCAGGGGGCTCCTATGCGTGAACTCACGTACGTCGAGTGCTGCGTATGGATCCTCGGGTCAAGCCCGAGGATGACGGAATAGGTGGGAACCAATCTGCAAAACCGCACCCACTCGCTGGCGGACTTGTCCACCATCCCACCTTGACCCAGGCACCCCTACCCAAGCACTCTGCGCCCTCCACGCCACCGCGAAGGGAAACCCCATGAGCCGCATCTTCATCACCGGTTCCACCGATGGCCTCGGCCTTGCCGCCGCCCGCACCCTGATGAAGGAGGGCCATGACGTCGTGCTGCACGCCCGCTCCCGCGAGCGCGCCTCCGCCCTCGCCGAGATTTCGGCTGCGGCACTTGGGCTTGTCATCGGCGATCTCGCCAGCGCCACCGAAACGCGCTCGATTGCCGAGCAGGTCAACGCCATCGGCCGCATGGATGCCGTCATCCACAATGCCGGCATCTACCTCGAGCGGAGCCGCGGCGAAACGCCGGATGGTCACGCCAAGACGCTGGCGGTGAATGTGCTTGCCCCCTATCTGCTCACCGCCTGGATCACCCGCCCCGATCGCCTGGTCTATCTCAGCAGCGGCATGCACCGCAGCGGCAGCAGCGCCCTTGACGATATCGACTGGAAGAAGCGGCCGTGGAACGCCAGCCAGGCCTATTCGGAAAGCAAGCTCTACATCGCCACCCTCGCCGCCGCCCTCGCCCGCCATTGGCCGGATGTTCTCAGCAACGCGGTGGACCCCGGCTGGGTGCCGACCAAGATGGGCGGCGCCGGCGCGCCCGATGACCTGGAGATGGGGCATCTTACGCAGACGTGGCTCGCGATGAGCGATGATGGCGCGGCGAAGGTGAGTGGCGGGTATTGGTATCATCGGCAGCGGCGGGAGGCGGCGGCGGAAGTTGCTGATGCTGGATTTCAGGATGCGCTGGTGGCGAAGCTTGCGGAAGTGACGGGTGTCCGTCTGTTCGCAGAGCGTGGGTGAGGCGCAAGACCGGCGGGCTATCGGGAGTTGCCGCACTCGAACCTGCGAAAGGCGCTGTGCGACTTCCCCCGCCGGCTGCTCGGACGAATAGACCCCGGTCATCTATATGCGCCGGCGCCACATGCGGCCCCTTTGACCGACGGAATGTTTCCGCCCGCGACCCTTGCCGCCCAGCATCCACGATGAATACAATCGCGCCGGATCTGGGGGAGCCAATGCGATGAATTTCATGGACAAGTGGGCCGCTCCTATCGCCGGGGCGATTATGATCATCGTAGTCATGGTTGTGATTTCCGGCTTTACTCCAACACGGTCGCTGTTCTGTAGGGAAGATGAGATTTGCTTGCGCGAATGGTTGACCGCAACCAGTGGCTGGGCGGCGGCGCTCGCTGCGTTTGTGACACTCTTCGCGCTTAGAAGGCAGGTCGCGGCCCAGGAGAAGCAAATTGATCATCAGTTGGGGAACGTCGAGCCCGATATGATGGTACGGTGCACTGTCGGAGAGGATTTTTCGCCTGTCGCTCAGATCACTGTTACGAACCGCAACCGGCGTCCGCTGAGTGTCAATTACCTCGAAGCGGTGCCGATTAACCGTGTCAAACTCTTTCCACATAACGTTAAGATTGGTGAGAGTGATCGGCCGCAAGAAGCGTTTGGGCTACCCGGCACAATTGTGAACTGTTTAATGCCAGGAAAGGAGGATGGACGGTTGCCATCTACGGCGGTGATAACTTGTTTCTTCGAGCCGGAAGGAGAGCCGGATTCGGACGACGCAGACGGTTTCGCACGGTATCATGTTAAGATCGTATGCCACGGCCGCCTGCATGGTGATACCACAACCCCATGCGTAATCACGGCTGAGGCCGAGCTCGTTATGATGTCTTGAACGTCTCGTCAGGCTCCAATGTTTCGCGGCCGCAGGCTGGACACAAACTCATGCGCCCGCCGCCGATCGACGCGACATGGTCGGCCGGGCTATCGGAAAACACGCGTTGACAAGGACCACCTTCCAAACAATGGATCTGAAAGCATCAATTGAGCGGCGCTATCCTTGGACCAGCGCCAAAGGATCGGAAATTCGGGAAGCCGTTTGCGAGCTGTGCATGCGCATCCTTGGTTCGAACCTCGTTGACGGAGATGCAGAAAAAAAGCTTTGCTCGGAAAATCCCAATGCTTTCTGGCAGCAATTATCGGAAATCCTTCTCGCCGACCAACTTATCACCGCTGGCCTCAAGCCGCTGCACCAAGAGCCAGGGCCAGACTTTCTTATCGATCTAGGAAAAGGCCGTCTATGGATAGAGGTGGTCACGCCAGAACCCAGGGGGCTTCCTGACGAATGGATCAATCACGTTAGCGGAAATGTTGTCTCGCTTCCTCATGAAGAAATTCTCTTGCGCTGGACGTCTGCCATTAAAGAGAAAGCGGAGAAGCTGCTTGGGAGAGCGGATCGTAAAACGGGAGAGCGGATTCCTGGCTACATTGAGAAGGGGATCGTAACACCCAGCGACGCCTACGTTATCGCCATCAACGGGCGACTATTGCGCGGCTTCGGCGGTGCAATTCCGGAACTTCACGGGATAAGCCAATTGCCTTACGCCGTCGAGGCTACTTTTGCCGCCCGCTACAGGTGACTATCGATCGTCAAACTCTTCAGCAAGCCGGTTCGGGTCTTCAACATCGTACATATATCGCTAAGCCTAAGGGCGCAGCGGTACCGGCGGACACATTTTTTGATCCTGAATTCTCGCCAGTCAGTGCAATTTGGGCTGTGGATGTTGATGAGCTTCTGGCGATCGGAGAAACCCGACCAATGGCGGTCGTTCACAATCCGCTTGCGGCAGTGAAACTGGATCGGAAAATACTCCCTGCTCAATCAGAATACTTCCTGAGCGAGGGCGATGGCTACTACGAGGTGCAGCGCGTCGATGGCTCACAGTAGATCAGCCGTGGCGAGGCCCGACCAGGTATGCAACCTTACAATCAACACCAGGATATCAGCGGAGAAGACGCGACTGACCTGAACAAGAAAGCCTGCCGATCTACACCGGCGGGCTCCTTGTTTGTGGTTGAAGACAGAGCCACTATTAGACTTTGACGGGTGGAGATTCGCGTATGGGGAATGAAGTTCAGAAAGCGCCTCAATCGGTGAACATGTCACGTCATCCTCGATCAGCAATCTGATTCGCTTAGGGCTGCTCTTTGTAGAGACGAGCTTGGATAACGGTAGCGTCCTCGTTAGCGTGGAGATTGCTGGCGAGCGTCGAGCAAGGGTCGATCTGTCAGGTTTAAAGGACGAACTCTCGAATATTTACTATCAGTTGTCATTAGCAGCTGACAACGTAGAATATCATAAATTGAATCATTACTCTATCCAAGGTGACAAGCGCTTTTACTTCTTGCTATATGACACGACGCGACGGGCGAAAAAACTTGTCGAAATTTTCTCCCCTTCGAAGAAATAATGGCAAAGAAAAAGAAGGTTGTGAGGCTATCCAAAGCGGACGCTATTGCCCGCCTCGATAAAATGATGCCGATCCTCTATCGGAACGTAGTCAACGCGATCCGCATCGAAGCCACGATGGAAGCCGGCAACGCTATCGTTCAGGCGATGCCGAACACTCCCCGGAGCGGACGCCTTCAATACGATCATGCAGAGCTTAGCATTCGATCTCGCTATGCATCTAGCTCGACTCTATGATGTAGGGAACCGCAACCGCCCGTGAATTCGCGGGACGTTGCCTCCATTCCACTCGCCGTTCGCCTTTTACGTCAGAAGCGATGCCAGAAAGAGCTCAATGCCCGCGCGCGGAACTGGCTTCCTCACGACAGGACATTCGCGAACGTCTTTGAAGAAGATTGTGCGTCGGCTCTGGGTCGGGCGTCGGCTGGATACTCGAACACCTTTAGAGGCAAGTTCGGGCGTGGCGGATTGAGGACCTTGAAAGCGTTCCGCGACACGTTCATGGCACACTCACTCATGAAGGAAGTGGACACGAGGCCGATCTACAATCATCTGTTCCGCCTGACCGATTGCAGCTGCGACTTTGTGGAAGATGCACGCCTAGCAGTGAGCGGTGAAGCGTCAAGCCTAAAGGAACGGGAGCGGATTTTAGCCAAGCAGGCAGAACAATTTTGGCGCATGGCGTTGCTTGGCGAGCGAGACGAAGACGACGCGTTGCCAGATTGAACTGTCGAAAGCTAAGCTGCTACGCTGAATTGTTACGGTGAGCACTTTGTAATGTCATCTAAATGGCTGTTTTATCCCGAAAAACACGAGAGCTGGCTGGGGCGCCTGGATTCGAACCAGGGATGACGGTACCAAAAACCGTTGCCTTACCGCTTGGCGACGCCCCACCAGAGCTTGAGCGGAAACCGCTTGCTCAAATCGACGCCTGATTAGCAAAGCTCTTCGACTGTCACAATGACTAAGTTTAGCCCGACGCAGATTTATGCGCTGCGCAGCACCCGCCGTCGTGCTAGGAAGTGGCGACGTCATCGGCCCGAGATCATTCCTTCATGGACAGTCCCGCATTCGACCTCGCTTTCGAGCCGGCCTATGGGCAAGCCGTGCCGGTTGTTGCAGGGGTCGAGCGGATCACCGCGAACAATCCCGGGCCTTTCACCTTTTTCGGCACCAACAGCTATATCGTCGGCGCTTCCTCCGTCGCGGTCATCGATCCCGGTCCGGAGGACGAGGCGCATTTTCAGGTGCTGATGGCAGCGCTCGCCGGCCGCGCGGTGACGCATATCTTCGTCAGCCACACACATCGCGACCACTCGCCGCTGGCCAAGCGCCTGCAGACGGCGACGGGGGCGGTAACGGTGGGGCAAGGGCCGCACCGGCCGGCGCGGCCGCTGCGCGAGGGTGAGACCAATCCCTTTTCCGAAAGCTCGGATCTATCTTTCGTGCCCGATATAGTGCTCGGTGACGATCAGACCGTATCGGGCGATGGCTGGGCGCTGAGCGCGGTGCTGACGCCGGGGCACACGGCCAATCATGCCGCCTTCGCGCTCGCGGGGCGAGACATCCTCTTCTCCGGCGATCACGTCATGGCCTGGTCGACCTCGATCGTGGCACCCCCGGATGGTTCGATGGCGGATTACATGGCCTCGCTCGAGCGGCTGATTGAACGCGAGGACCGGCTGTTGCTGCCCGGCCATGGCGGGCCGGTGACGCAGCCGGCCAGTTTCCTCCGGGCGCTGAAGGCGCATCGCCTCAGGCGCGAGCAGGCGGTGCTGGCGCGCGTCCAGGCCGGCGACGGGCGGATCGCCGAGATGGTGAAGGTGATCTATCGCGATACCGATCCGAAGCTGCATGGGGCGGCGGCCCTTTCCGTGCTCGCCCATATCGAGGACCTTTTGCAGCGCGGCGAGATTGCGGCGGATGGGCCGCCTTCGCTTGCCGCCCTCTACCGGCCGGCAACAGGGAGATAGGGATGACGCCCCGAGCCGATTACAGCTATCGCGACGATGCCGATGTGCCCGGTTTTGCCGATGACCGGCCGTTGATCGTTTTCGATGGCCAATGCGTATTCTGCTCCGGCTGGGTGAAATTCGCGCTGAAACATGACAAGCGGCAGCGATACCGCTTCCTCGCGGCGCAGACACCGCTCGGCGAAGCGCTCTACCGGCATTACGGGCTGCACGCGCGCGACTACGAGACCAATATCCTGATCGAAAACGGCCGCGCCTTCTTCAAATCCGACGGCTCGATCCGCATGGTGGCGGGCCTCGGCTTTCCCTATTCGCTGGTCAAGCTCTTCCGGCTGCTGCCGCGGCGGGCGGCCGATGCGCTCTATGAATTCATCGCCCGCAACCGGCTGAAGATTGCCGGGCGGCAAAGCTGCATGGTGCCGACGCCGGAGCAGCGAAGCCGCTTCATCACATGAGCGACGACCGGTTCTCGCTGCTCATCATCGGCGGATACGGCACGTTCGGCGGGCGGCTTGCCCGGCTGCTTGGCGATCAACCCAGGCTGAGGCTCTTGGTTGCCGGGCGCTCGCTTGAAAAGGCCGACGATTTCGTTGCAGATCTGCGGACGCCGAAGGATGGAGCCGAGGGCCTGGGCAGCAACAATCTCGGCGCGATGGTGCAGGCCGTCAGCTTCGACCGAGACGGCGATCTCACCGAACAGCTGACGCGGCTGCGGCCGCATCTCGTCGTCGATGCCTCGGGGCCGTTCCAGACCTTCGGGGAGGATGCCTATAAGGTGGTCGAGGCCTGCATCGATCTGAGTATCGATTATGCCGATATCGCCGACAGCACCGGTTTCGTCGCCGGCATCGATGGGCTCGATGCGGCGGCCAAGGCCAAGGGCACCTTCGCGCTCTCGGGGCTGAGCAGCCTGCCCGCTCTCTCCTTCGCGGCACTCGATGCGATGGCGCCGCATTTCTCGCGGATCGACAGTGTCGCGGCCGGCATTGCCCCCTCGCCGCATGTGCGGATCGGGCTCAATGTCGTGAGAGCAATCGCCACCTATGCCGGCAGGAAGGTCACGGTGCTGCGCAATGGGCAGCCGGCCGCCGGGCGCGGGCTGATCGATGCGATGCGGGTGACGGTGGCGCCGCCGGGGGTTCCGCCGCTGCGCAGCCGGAAATTCCTGCTGGTCGATGCGCCTGACCTGGCGCTGCTGCCGGGGCGCTTTGCTGATCTTAAATCCAGCTTCACCGGGGTCGGCACGCAGCCGCAGCCGCTGCAGCACTTGCTCAGCCTTGCGGCACGGCTCGTCCACCTCCGGCTATTGCCGTCGCTGCTGCCGTTTTCTCGACTGCTGCAGCGCGCCAGCCATGCTTTCGCGATCGGCGAACATCGCGGCGGCATGTTCGTCCGCGCCGGCGGCGTCGATCACGCGGGGAGCAAGCTGACAGCTGGCTGGCATCTGATTGCCGAAGGTGATGACGGGCCGTTCATTCCCATCATCGGCGTCGACGCGCTGGTGCGCCGGCTGCTCAGCGGCGTGCGGCCGGAGAATGGCGCCCGGCCGGCGGCGGGGGAATTGCGGCTTGCGGATTTCGAAGCGGCGTTCCGACGTTTTCAGATCACATCCGGCATCCGGATGGAAAACGAGGAGGCGCCCCTGCCTCTCTACCACAGGATTCTCGGCAGCGCCTGGGAGCGGCTGCCGCCCGCCCTATCAGCCCTGCATGCCGGCGGCGCCCGCGTTGCCTCCGGCCGGGCGCGGATCGAGCGCGGCGGCGGGCTGCTGGCGCGGATCGTCGCCGGGGTCATCGGCTTTCCCAAGGCGGGTGAGGATGTGCCGGTCACGGTGCGTTTTGTGAGTGATGGCGACAGGGAGATCTGGACCCGCGATTTCGGCGGCAAGGTGTTCCGCAGCTGGCAGGCCGAAGGCAAGGGCCGCGACCGGCACCTGCTCGCCGAGGTGTTCGGGCCGTTCCGGGTGCTGATGGCGCCGGTGCCGGATGGGGACAGGCTGCGGCTCGTGGTGCGCGGCTGGCGGTTTTGCGGGATTCCGCTGCCGCTGTTTCTGGCGCCGGGTGGCGATACCTATGAGGAGGAGCAGGATGGGCGGTTCCACTTTCATGTGGAAATCGGTGGGCGGCTGACGGGGTTGGTGGTGCGGTATACCGGGTGGTTGGTGGTGGAGGGGTGACGGTGATGTGCCTGTCGGTTTGCGCGGATAGGTGCCCCTCACCCTAACCTTAGTGAGGTCGAACCCTGCGAGAGCGAGCGAGGAACGGAGAGATTGCCGCAAATCTCTTCTCCTCTCGGGGAGAAGAGGGAATCGAGAGGCTGCGGCTCGCAGGGCGTCGAGTCCGCCGCACCCTATCCCGGCCCTTCGCTTGGGCTCAGGGCGTTCGCAACTGCAATCGATTCACTGGATCGATTGCTGGCGCTTTGCGCCACCGCGGCTCACCCACCCGCAATCCCCAAGAGCTCGGCATCCAGCGCCTTCAGATAATCGCCGGCGATTTCGGCGCTGAAGCCGAGGTCGTGCTGGCCGTAGCGGGAGGCGACGCGGATGTCGACGAAGGTGGTTTCGGCTTCTTCGCGCAGCCGGATGAGGATATCGAAGCGCAGGCCGAGGATCAGCGTGCGGGTGGTGCCCTGCAGCGTCACGCCGTTGGCGCCGCGGATCAGCTTGGCGACGTCGTCGTCATAGGGGCGCGGCGTCGGCACGGGGATGATATCGGGCGCATCGGCCACGGCATCGTCGTTCGGCTGCGGCGGCTTGACCGGCATGTCCTCGGGATCGCGGCCGGGCTCGGTGTCGCCGTTGCTGTGGGTAATCGTGATGCCGCTCATCTTGGCGACCTTGCGCACTGCTTCCAGCACGCGGTCGAGTGCGCCTTCATAACGCCGGCCGGTCAGTTCGGGATAGGCGGTGAGCTGCTTTTCGCGATCCTCCGGTGTCACCTCCGGATTGCGCTTCAGCCAGATCTGGTCGGAGTGCGGCGGCGACAGCCAGTCGGGTGCGGAGACCGGATCGGTGGAGACGTCGTAAATATCAGGCAGCGTCAGATAGTTCTCGGTAGCAAAGGCGCCGATAGCAAGCGGAAAGGCGGCATAGATCAGTGCTGCCAGCGCCGCCAGCCCGCCTTCGGCCCCCGTCATCCAGAGGCTGCGCAGCCCGAGGGCTGCGAGCATGGCGGCGAGCAGCGCGCCGCCGGCGGCGGCAATCAACAGCAGCACCAGATAGGGTGTGGCCAGACCGCCGAAGCGGTGGGCGATGATCACCGCCAGCGCCAGCACCAGGGAAAACGCCCCGAGCAGCCGCGAAAAGCGGGCGGCGCTGGAAACGGGACGGTCGAAGCGGATGGCCATCAAACTTACCGGTTGCTCGTCAGCGCCCGCGGGTTCGACCACGCAAATCGCCTCACCCCTGTTTAGAGCAAGATGCCGAAAAGTGTGAAGCGGTTTTCGGACGACATCATGCTCTATTCTTTGATTTAGATCCGGATTCAGATTTTTGGCCGGCCCGGCCTAAAATCATCCGGATCTGGGGCAAGATTCGGCTAAATTGAAACCATTGTCTGAAGCATTGCGTTTGAATCCACGGCGAAGGCCATGACGAGACGGGGGCTGCTTCATAAGCCCTTGCTGATATGCCAAAAAAAGGCCATTCTGCCGCGGTTTCATCTCCGATAGAGAGACAGGAGAGACGGGATGATTTCACCCGAGATAGCAGCAAGGCCGCAGGCGTCTGCGCTTGGCGGGATCGACCACCAGTCCGAGCCGACGCTGCCGATGGAGCTGCTCGAGCTCGAACTTTCGCTCGAAGGTTATACCGGCGGCGAGGCTGGCTTCTGCGAGGCGGTGCGCCGGGCAGCCGAACGCTCCGGCGGCGAACTGCTGTTCGACCTGCCGGCCGCAGGCCTCGTGCAGGATTGCCGCCGCATCGCCGTGCTGCGCATTCCAGGCGACGGCCAGGCGATGCGCGTCGTGCTGGCGCTACTCGATGATCACGGCACGGAGATCCGCATGCAGGCGCCGGATGAAGACACCGCGCCGCTGGTGCGTTTTGCCGATGCCTTCGTCGAATTGCTGGAGCGGATCTAGGTTCTAGATCAACATTTTAGCGACGCTCGGCCGCGGCTTCCGCAACGCTGCGGAAGGGAAACTTGCGCCCGCATTCGCACTTGATCACGAAATTTTCCTGCTGATTGGCAGGCCGTTGCACGCCAAAACCGCGCGGCAGCTGATCGACCTTGAAATCCGGGTGCTTGCGCTTGGGATCATCAACTTCCGAGGCCTCGGCAAAGCCCTCATTGCCGCATTGCGGGCAGCTCAGTTTTTTCGAAAATCGATCGCGAATGGCCATGCTCGTTCCAGTGTTTTCCAGTCCCCTCATACAGAGGAATGTCCGGTGGCGAAAGTGGAACCATATGCGGACGATGCCGTTCCTTTTTCGAAAAGGAGGCACTCATGCCCAACAAAGACCCGATCCCGACACCCAATGCCGATACGCCGCGCGGCCCGACGCCGACCCCCGGCATTCCCGACCCCATCCAGCAAAAACCGCCGCTGACGCCGGCGCAGGACCCGGCCGATACGAAGAACCCGCAGGATCCGCCGCTCAATCCGGCGCTGCTGCCGATCGGGGATCCGGCCGGGGCGGCGTAGACATAGCCGAGCCACTCGTCTCGACCCCGGTCGGTGCCGGCAGGCGGATGAAGGGCGGCTTGACGGCATCGGCTGAAAGGACTTTCCTCTGGGAAATGCATTCCAAGGAATAAACCCATGCGCTATCCCCTTCTCGTCACCGCCCTAGCCACCATCATCGCCGGGCTCTCCGCCTGCCAGACGATGACGCCGGAGGAGCGGCGGGCGGCGGATGAGCAGCGGTGCCTCGGCTACGGCTTCCGGCGCGGCACGGATGGTTTTGCCACCTGCCTGCAGCGCATCGAACTCGACCGGCGGGCCGAATCACGGGCGCAGAGCGCCGAGCTGATGCAGAGCATGGCCTGGGATCTGAACGGGCCGTATATCTACCGCGATCACTGGCGGCATCATCACTGAGTGCCATGGACGCCCCTGCCCCGCGGTTCCGCTTTTAACGGAAGCGCAGAACCGCACTATCTTTTTTTACGCTCCACCGACTGTCTTACAAGCTTCCCCGCAGGTCTTTCGGACCCCGCCGGATCTCTTCCAGACCGCCTGAGATCACCGCCTGCGCCGCCGCCAGTCTGGCGATCGGCACGCGGAAGGGCGAGCAGGAGACATAATCGAGGCCGATCGTTTCGCAGAAGCGGATCGAGGCCGGGTCGCCGCCATGTTCGCCGCAGATGCCGAGCTTCATGTCGTTGCGGGTGCGCCGACCGCGTTCGGCGGCGATGCTGATTAATTCGCCGACACCGTCGAAATCGAGCGAGATGAAGGGATCGTGCTCGATGATGCCCTTGCGCTGATAGGTGGGGATGAAGGCCGAGGCGTCGTCGCGCGAGATGCCGAAGGTGGTCTGCGTCAGGTCGTTGGTGCCGAAGGAGAAGAATTCGGCGGCTTCGGCAATCACATGGGCGCGAAGGGCCGCGCGCGGCAGCTCGATCATCGTGCCGACGAGATAATCGATCTTCATGCCGGCCTCGCTCATCACATTGCCGGCCACCGCGTCGATACACGCCTTGACGTAATCGAGTTCGGAGCGCAGGCCGACCAGCGGCACCATGATCTCCGGCACGACGGCGGCCCCCGTCTCCTGGGCCGCGGCAATCGCCGCCTCGAAGATGGCGCGGGCCTGCATCTCGACGATTTCGGGATAGGAGATCGCCAGCCGGCAGCCGCGATGGCCGAGCATCGGGTTGAACTCGTGCAGCGCATCGACGCGCTGGCGCAGCACGGTCGCCTCCATGCCCATGGCGAAGGCGACTTCGGCGACCTCGTCATCGGTCTTCGGCAGGAATTCGTGCAGCGGCGGATCGAGCAGGCGGATCGTCACCGGCAGGCCGTGCATGACGGTGAAGAGGCCGGTGAAATCCAGCCGCTGCATCGGCAAGAGCTTGTCGAGCGCCACCCGCCTGCCCTTCTCATCGACGGCCAGGATCATCTCGCGCATCACATGGATGCGCTCGCCCTCGAAGAACATGTGCTCGGTGCGGCAAAGGCCGATGCCCTCGGCGCCGAAAGAGCGGGCGGCGCGCGCATCGGCCGGCGTGTCGGCATTGGTGCGCACCGTCATGCGCCGGGCGCGGTCGGCCCAGCCCATGATGCGGCCGAAATCGCCCGACAGCTCCGGCTGGGTCATCGGCACCTCACCCTTCAGCACCTGGCCGGCCGAGCCGTCGATGGTGATGATATCGCCCTTCTTCAGCGTCACGCCGACGCCGAGCAGCCGCTCGTTGCGTTGATCGATGCGCATGGTGCCGGCGCCGACGACGCAGGGGATGCCCATGCCGCGGGCAACCACCGCCGCATGGCTGGTCATGCCGCCGCGCGTCGTCAGGATGCCTTCGGCGGCATGCATGCCGTGAATATCCTCGGGGCTGGTTTCGACTCGGAGCAGGATGACCTTGCGGCCTTCGGATTCCGCCTCGACGGCCTCTTCCGCGGTGAAGACGATGGCGCCGGTGGCAGCGCCGGGCGAGGCCGGCAGCCCGGTGCCGATCACCTGGCGGGTGACGCGCGGATCGATCGTTGGATGCAGCAGCTGGTCGAGGCTGGAAGGCTCGATGCGCAGCACCGCCTCGTCCTCGGTGATCACGCCCTCATCGACCATGTCGACGGCGATCTTCATCGCCGCCCGGGTCGAGCGCTTGCCTGAACGGGTCTGCAGCATCCACAGCCTGCCGCGCTCGATGGTGAATTCGATATCCTGCATGTCGCGGTAATGGATCTCGAGCTCGGTGCAGATGCGGCAGAGCTCGCGAAAAGCCTCCGGCATCAGCTTTTCCATCGAGGGCTTTTCGGAGCCGGAGGAAATCCGCCCCTCCTCGGTGATGCTTTGCGGCGTGCGGATGCCGGCCACGACATCCTCGCCCTGGGCATTGACCAGGAATTCGCCGTAAAGCGCCTTCTCGCCGGTCGAGGGGTTGCGGGTGAAGGCGACGCCGGTGGCGGAAGAATTGCCGAGATTGCCGAAGACCATCGCCTGGATGTTGATCGCCGTGCCCCATCCTTCCGGAATATTGTGGAGCTGGCGGTAGGTGACGGCGCGCGCACTCATCCAGCTGGAAAAGACCGCGCCGACCGCACCCCAGAGCTGGACTTCGGGATCCTGCGGGAATTCCTGCTCCAGCTCCTCCTCGATCAGCTTCTTGTAGAGCGAGACGATATGCTGCCATTCCGAGGCGCTGAGCTCGGTATCGAATTCATGGCCGAGCTTGGCCTTCTCGTCTTCCAGGATCTCCTCGAAGGCGTCGTTGCCGAGACCCATGACGACATCGGCATACATCTGGATGAAGCGGCGGTAGCTGTCCCAGGCAAAACGCGCATCGCCGGCATCGTGGCCGAGCGCCTGCACGGTCTCGTCGTTGAGGCCGAGATTGAGCACCGTGTCCATCATGCCCGGCATGGAAACGCGGGCGCCGGAGCGCACCGACAAGAGCAGCGGCTGGCTGACGGAACCGAAATGGCGGCCGGTGATCGCCTCTATCTCGGCAATGCCGGCGCGGACTTCAGCCTTCACGGCCTCCTCGATGCGGCGGCCGTTCTTGTAATAGGTGGTGCAGGCGTCGCTGACGATCGTCAGCCCCGGCGGCACCGGCAGCCCGAGGCTGCACATCTCCGCGAGATTGGCGCCCTTGCCGCCCAGAATCTCGTGATCGCGCGCCCGGCCCTCAGCCTGCCCGTCGCCGAACCTATAGACCCACTTGGTCATCTTCCCCCCAACACCAAACCGGGATCAGCTCAATCCCTCAGTTTGTTGACAAAGCTCGCTCTTTTCTCGGCGTCATCCCAGGCCTTGTGCCGAGGATCTGCTGCGTAGATCGGTTGCAGATGCCGGGGCACGAGCCCGAAGCGTGACGAAAGAGAAGCAGGCAGGCAGTGTCATCAGTCTGAGTTATCAGCTTAATGCCTTGGAGTTGAAATGAAAATCGACAAATGCGGCAAAATGTTGCGTTGCACAATAAATCTTGGCTGCGGCCAGAGGCGAAACGATTGAAACATCGCCCGGACATAAGAGAAGGCATAAAAAAAGCTTTGCGGGACTGCAACAAAGTCCCGCAAAGCCTTGTTTCCGTCCGGCCAGGAAAACCGGACGGGGGGTCCCTCAACCCAGGAACGGTTCAGCTCTTTATAAAGAGAACCGCTCTGACCTTCGTTTTACGCAATTCCGGGGAAAACAGATCGCTGCTTCTCCTGGAATTGCTCCAACGGTTTCCGATTCTTGCCCTCGCCCGGAAAACCGCACGTAAATTCGACAACTCACAACCTTTGATCGCTCGCTTTGCAGCAAAGTAATTAGGTTGCGTTGAAACAACTTCTAATGCAAGTCAGCGAAAAGAGCATCACCCAAATGGGGTACGGGAGGCTGGGAAGCCGACCTTTTTTGGTGTTTATTTCCTGCCATTTGATTTTACGCAATTTCTGGGCGCAAAACCGCACCAGAGCTTTGCTGAAATTGCGTCAGAGCCGGTGCCGATGTGGATGCGGAGACGGAGGGCGCGACGGCAAGAGAGGAGACGCCCGGAGCATTGTCTTGTCAGCCCCACACTCCGTCATCCCAGGGCTTGACCCGAGGATCCACCCCGCAAGCACTGCCGGCCTGTGCAAATAAGAAATGTCACTCTTCCCCAAGGCAGAGAGACACCGCAAGGCTCTCCCCTACAAAACTTCAGGCAATCTCGCGCAGGCGCTCGGCCGTCTGCAGGTCGACGGAGACGAGCTGGGAGACGCCCTGCTCAGCCATGGTGACGCCGAAGAGGCGGTTCATGCGGGCCATGGTGATCGGATTGTGGGTGATGATGACGAAGCGGGTCTCGGTGGAGGCCGCCATTTCGTCCATCAGATTGCAGTAGCGCTCGACATTGTGGTCGTCGAGCGGCGCATCCACTTCGTCGAGCACGCAGATCGGCGCCGGATTGGTGAGGAAGACGGCGAAGATCAGCGCCATCGCCGTCAGCGCCTGTTCGCCGCCCGATAGCAGCGTCATGGTCTGCGGCTTCTTGCCAGGCGGACGGGCGAGGATTTCCAGGCCGGCTTCGAGCGGATCGTCGGATTCGATCAGTTGCAGCTCGGCGGTGCCGCCGCCGAACAGATGGGTGAACAGCCGCTGGAACTGGGCGTTGACGATGTCGAAGGCGGCGATCAGCCGCTCGCGGCCCTCTCGGTTGAGGCTCTGGATGGCGCCGCGCAGCTTGCGGATCGCATCGATGACGTCGTCGCGCTCCTTGATCAGCGCTTCGAGCTTCTCGCTCAGTTCCTTCTGCTCCTCATCGGCGCGCAGGTTGACGGCGCCGAGCCGCTCGCGCTCGATCCTCAGACGCTCCAGCTCGCGCTCGACCTCGCGCGGATCGGGAAGCGCCTGCATGGCCGGGCGGCCGGTCAGTTGCAGCGCCTCGTGGGGGGCGACGTTCAGGACCTCGCGGATGCGGCCTTCGCTTTCCTGCCGCTTCTCGCGGGCAGAGACCAGGCGCTCCTCGGCGCGGCCGCGGCGTTCGCGGCATTCGGCAAGTTCCGACAATGCCGTCGTCGCCTTTTGGTCGGCCTCGCGCTGGATGCGTTCTGCCTCAGCCAGCAGATCGCTGGCCTGGCGGCGCGCCTCCTCGGCCTTTTGCAATTCGCTGAGCAGGGCACGGCGCTTGTCGTCGAATTCATCAGGCGCCAATTCCAGCTCGGCTGCCTCTTCGCGCGCCTCTTCCTCGCGCTCGCGCAGCGTGGCGACATGATCTTCGCCGCTTGCCGCCCGCTGGCGCCAGGTCTCGCGCTCCTGGCCGATCGCCATGATGCGGCGCTGGCGGGCGTCGTTTTCCCTGGCCAGGCTTTCATGGCGGGCTCGGCTTTCGGCGAGCGCGCCGCGATCGGTCGCAACTTCGGCCTGCTGGAAGCGCAGCCGCTCGTCGATCGCGGTGAGATCGGGCGCGTCCTCCAGTTCGATGCGGGCATTTTCCTCCTGGACGGCGATCTCCTCCAGCTGCGCGCGCAGCTGGCTGGCGGCCTCGCTGACGACGTCGCGGCGGCGGATGAGATCGCCGGAGGCACGCTCGGCGGCGGCAAGCGCATCGCGGGCTTCGGCGAGATGGCGCGCCGACAGGCGGCTCATGTCGCGCGCCTCGGCAAGCCGGCGCTCCTCGGCGCGGATCGCCTCAGCTGCCGCCGCCTGCCGCTCCTCGGCTTCGGCAAGCACGTCGCGGGCAAGAGCGGCCTCGCCTTCGAGTTCGGCCAGGCGGTTCTTCTGGGCAAGGCGTAGGGCCGCGGCACTCGGGGCATCGGCACCGGTGACATGGCCATCCCAACGATAGACGGCGCCCTCTTTCGTCACCAGCCGCTGGCCTGTTTTCAGCGCCGCCATCAGCAACTGCGCTTCCGCTCCCGCGACCAGGCCGATCTGGCGCAGGCGGCGGGTCAGCGCGGCGGGCGCGCGGACATGGTCGAGCAGCGGTGTTACGCCGGTGGGAAGCGCGGGATCGGCGGCGCCGTCGCCATTGACCGACCAATGGGCCGGGGCCTCGGCATCAAGCGGCGATTCCAGATCGTCGCCAAGCGCAGCGCCGAGCGCGGTTTCGAAGCCGCGATCGACCTTCAGCTCGTCGGCAACCGGCGGAAATTTACCGGCGGCGGCACCGGCAGCGAGCATGCGGGAAATGGTTCGCGCCTCGGTCTCCAGCGCATTCAGCGCCGAGCGGGCCTGCTCGACCGGGGCGCGCGACAGCGCCTCGGTCTGGCGGGCTGATGTCAGCGCCTGTTCGACCACCTGGACGGCGGCTTCGGCGTCGGCAACGGCCATTTCGCCGGCCTCGACGATGGCGCGTTTTTCGTCCGGATCGGGCAGGCCTGATATCTTCTCGCCGACGGCGGAGAGTTCTTGGTTTGCCTCATCCATCTGCCGTTCGAGGCGCATCCGCCGGTCGGTGAGATCGCGGATGGCGCGTTCCAGCTGGTTGCGGCCGGCAGCGGCTTCCGCGCGCTCGGCCGTCAGCTGGGTGAAGATGCGCTCGCTATCGGCCAGTTTGGCCGCCGCGCCCTCGAATGCCTCGCGGGTCTCCTCGGCATAACGGCCGGAATCGGCGAGGATTTCTGCAATCTCCGCCTCTTCGGCATCGAGCTTGGCCAGGATGACGGCATTGTCGGCCACCAGCCGCTCCTCGCGGCGAATATCCTCGGCAAGCTGGGCAAGACGGCGGGTCAGCTCATCGCGGCGGCGCAGGATGCGGCCGGCATCTTCCTCGAGCTGGCTTCTGGCAATCTGCAGGCGCTGCAGCGCGGCGGCCCCGCGGGCCTCGCCCTCGCGCAGTTCCGGCAGCTTCAGGCTGGCGATGCCCTGGTTCTTCGCCGCCTCCATCTGCAGCTGCGCCTTTTCGGCGACGACTGATGTCGCCTGGTTCAGCGCGCTGTCGGCCTCGGCTTCGGCTTCCTTGGCCTGCACCCAGCGGATATGCAAGAGCATCGCCTCGCGGGCGCGGATGTCGGCAGACAGCGTCTTGAAGCGGTTGGCCTGGCGGGCCTGGCGCTTCAGGCTCTCTATCTGGCTTTCGAGCTGCGAGGTGACGTCGTCGAGACGCTCGAGATTGCCTTCGGCGGCGCGCAGCCGCAGTTCGGCCTCGTGGCGGCGGGAATGCAGGCCCGATATGCCGGCCGCCTCTTCCAGCAGCTGGCGGCGGGCCTGCGGCTTGGCCTGGATCAGCTCGCCGATGCGCCCCTGCCCGACCATCGAGGGCGAACGCGCGCCGGTGGAGGCGTCGGCAAACAGCAGCTGCACGTCCTTGGCGCGGCTTTCCTTGCCGTTGATGCGATAGAGCGAGCCCTGCTCACGCTCGATGCGGCGGGTGACCTGGATCTCGTCGCTGTCGTTGAAGGCGGCCGGTGCGGTGCGCTCGCCATTGTCGAGATAGAGCGCCACTTCGGCGGTGTTGCGCGCCGGGCGGTTGCCGGAACCCGAAAAGATCACGTCGTCCATGCCGGATGCGCGCATGTTCTTGTAGGAATTCTCGCCCATCACCCAGCGCAGCGCTTCGACGAGGTTCGACTTGCCGCAGCCATTCGGCCCGACGACGCCGGTCAGCCCCCTTTCGATGATGAATTCCGTCGGCTCGACGAAGGATTTGAAGCCGACCAGGCGCAGCTTGTTGAACTTCATGCAGAAGCTCCGGCGTGCCGGGCGGGCTTGTCACGCAGCCACAAAAAAACGGGCGCACGGCTTTCGCCGTCGCCCGTTCTATCGAAACGATCCGGTTCAGAGCAGGCTGTCGATGAGCTTCGACATGGTGTCAACCGGCATGTCTCCAGAGTAGCGCTTGCCATTGATGAGGAAAGTCGGGGTGGCGTTGACGCCGAAATCCTTGGAACCTCTTTCCCGCGTGGCGTTCACTTCATCCAGAAGCTTCTGGTTCGTCAAGCATTTCGTGAAGCTATCCTCAGTAAATCCGGCAAGCTTCGACATCTGCAGCAGTGCGGCGCGGCCGTCATCGGCGGCGGCCCAGATCTGCTGCTGCTTGAACAGCATCGAAACCATCGGGAAATACTGTTCCGGCGTGCTCAACTGTTCGGGATTGGAAGAGCTGCAGCGGGCGAGCATGAAGGCTGCGGCGGCGCGCGGGTCGAAGGGGAATTCGCGGATGATGAACTGCACCTTGCCGCTGTCGACGTACTTCTGCTTGATCGTGTCGAAGGTGGTGTTGTGGAAGTGGGCGCAATGCGGGCAGGTCATCGACATATATTCGACGATCTTGACCGGGGCGTCGGCCTTGCCCAGCGCCATCTCCGGCAGCGCGCCGGGCTTCAGCACCTCGGCCATATCGACATCGCCGTCAGACTCCGGCATGTCGGTCGCCGCTGTGGCCGCCGTCTGCATGGTGTCGACATTGGTGCCGTCGGCCATGGTCTTGCCGGAGGACGAAGCATCGGCAGCGTCCTTGCTGTCGTTGCAGGCGACAAGCGCGACGGCAGCTGCGGCGATGGCGATACCGCTGAGCAGGCGGCGTTTCGTCAGTTGCATTTCGGACATCTGCATGGATTCCCCATAACTAATGAGATTGACGGCGTGATTGTGCGATATAACGGCTTGCGGCCGCTCACAAGCCACGGATCACCAACTTCCTTCAAAGAATTGTGACCGTGATGGGACCAAAAGCGCACGTTGCGTCCGAAATCGGCGGTTCTCAGTTTTCACGGAAGGCCGAAGGCGTATTTCGGCCGGCATAAAACAGTCTCAACACCTGCACCCGATCCTTCACGATCCGGTAAGCGATCGCCAGACGCCGCTCGAAAACCAGAATTCGCACGCCCGGGGCAAAATCCTCGCGCGGCTCTCCCCCTTCCGGCATGTCCTCGAGACCATGACAAACCTGCTTGTCGACAAGAATTTCTCGGCGTGCCGCGTGTCGAAAAAGACCGTCAGCGGCAGGCTCATATCGATGAACGCGGCCAGCGCGCCAGACGCCATAGCGGCGATCCTGGCGGTCATGCCGCTCGATCATTTCGTCGAACAGCCGCTCATGCATATGGAGGATCCGGATCAAACTGGCATCATGCTACCCGTTCATGCGGATGTGGAATTGCTCTGCTCGAAGGCGGAAAAGCGCAGCATCACGAGCAGGCCCATCGAGCGCTTCGCCTACTATCCACTGGCTGAATCTTGCTTTGCCGTGGTTCAGACAGGGGAGATACGGCCCTATGGCAACTTCATCTTGAAGAAGGGTGTCGTTTAGCGGCGGTCCTGGACGTCAGCGCTGATTCCCCCGCTTCCCCATCACCGCGGTCCCTAAGCGCTGGATCGCCTGGCGCAGCTTGTCGTTCTCGATCCCCTCCATCATGCCTTCGAGCTTGCGGGCGGCTTCGCCTTTCAGCGGCGCCGGGGTGCGGGAGCGGCGGATGGGTTGTGAGACGGGCTTCTGGACGATGCGGATCTGGTGGACGGCGGCGAAGCCGAAGAAGCTGTTGATGCGCTGGATGAGTTCGCCCTGGGCATGGGTGAGGAACAGCGCGCGCGCGCCTTCGCAGGCGATGGTGAGCACACCGGGGCGGAAGCCGCCGGCCTCATTGCCGCCGCGGGCCCAGGCGATTTTTTCCGGCCGGGTGCAATCGGCGAAATCCTCGCCGGCGATTTCGCTCCACGAGCCGAGCAGCGCCGTGTTGATGCCGGCGCGCCGCGCCAGGACGGGATCGATCAACCCGTTCGCCAGCTCGGAAATCTGCTTTACATCTTTGCGTGGATAACTCATCGAAACCCTTGGGCGCCGCCGCCAATCGCACAGGCAATCGGCGCGGCCGACTTGATCGCGCGGCATTGCTTCGCCAAGTATAGGCACTTCCCCCCATCGCGGCAAATCATGACGATCACCACACTCGACACGCCCTCGGCAAAGCCCCTCCTCGACTGGTACGATCGCCACCACCGCGACCTGCCCTGGCGTGTCTCGCCCGGCATGGCGGCCCGCGGCGTCAAGGCCGATCCCTATCACGTCTGGCTTTCCGAGGTGATGCTGCAGCAGACGACGGTGCAGGCGGTCAAACCCTATTTCGAGCGGTTTCTCAAGCGCTGGCCCGAGGTGACCGATCTTGCCGCTGCGGAGAATGACGCTGTCATGGCCGCCTGGGCGGGGCTCGGCTATTACGCCCGGGCTCGCAACCTGAAGAAATGCGCCGAGGCGGTGGCGACAGAGCATGGCGGCGTCTTTCCCGACACCGAGGAGGGCCTGAAGTCGCTCCCCGGCATCGGCGACTATACGGCCGCAGCCGTCGCGGCCATCGCCTTCAACCGGCAGGCGGCCGTCATGGACGGCAATGTCGAGCGGGTGATCTCCAGGCTCTATGCCATCGAAACACCGCTGCCGGCCGCCAAGCCCCCGATGAAGGAAAAGGTGGCGCTGCTGACGCCGGCAGAACGCCCCGGCGATTTCGCCCAGGCGATGATGGATCTCGGTGCGACGATCTGCACGCCGAAGCGGCCGGCCTGTTCGCTCTGTCCGTTCCGGGGTGCCTGCGAGGCGCTCAAACTTTCCGATCCCGAGCTGTTTCCGGTCAAGGCGGGGAAGAAAGAGAAACCGGTGCGCTACGGCGCAGCCTTCATCGCGGTGACTGGCGATGGCGAAATCCTGCTGCGGCGGCGCATCGACAGCGGCCTGCTTGGCGGCATGACCGAGGTGCCGACGACAGCCTGGACGGCGCGCATCGACGGCGAGACCTCGGCTGCGGCCGCGCCCTTCGAGGCGGCATGGCAGTCCTGTGGCACCGTCATCCACGTCTTCACCCATTTCGAGCTCAGGCTGTCGATCTGGCGTGCGGTGATCGCCGGCAAGGTCGGCACGAATGACGGATGGTGGGAGCCGGTTACAAATCTTGAAGCGCAGGCGCTGCCGACCGTCATGAAAAAGGCGATCGCAGCGGCTATTCCTCTCGCGTTTAAAACATCCAAGGGATGACCATGACCACCGGCATAAAGCATATTGTTTTCGATATCGGCAAAGTCCTCATTCATTACGATCCGCATCTTCCCTTCAGCCGCCTGATCCCGGATGAGGCCGAGCGCAACTGGTTCTTCGCCAATATCTGCACCCATGACTGGAACATCGAGCAGGACCGCGGCCGCAGCTGGGCGGAGGCCGAAGCGCTGCTGATCGAACAGCACCCGGCACGTGAGGAACAGATCCGCGCCTTCCGCAAATATTGGCACGAGATGGTGCCGCACGCCTATGAGGACAGCGTCGCGATCATGGAGGGGCTGATCGCCGAAGGGCGCGACGTGACGATGCTGACCAACTTCGCCTCCGACACTTTCCGCGAGGCGCAGCAACGCTTCCCCTTCCTCAACCGACCGCGCGGCGTCACCGTTTCCGGCGATGTCGGCCTGATCAAGCCGGATATCGCCATCTACGAGACGCATACGAAAAGCTTCGGCCTCGATCCCGCGGCCACGATCTTCATCGACGACGCGCCGGTCAATGTCGAAGGCGCCAAGGCCTATGGCTGGAATGCGGTGCTGTTTTCGGGTGCGGAGAAGCTGCGCAGCGATCTCGCCGCTTACGGATTGAAGGTCTGAGATCCATGGCTTTCGACCCCGCAGAAGAAATCGAGCGCTTTCACGCCGCCATCAACGCCCTCGATTTTCCCGCCATCGAGGCCTATTTCGCCGAGGATGCGACCTATGTCTCGAACGGTGTCGGCAGTCTTGCCGGCCGGCCTGAGATCATGGCTGCCTTCCGGCGCTATTTCGACGACTATCCCGATCAGACGGCGGAAAATTCGCTGGTGGAAACGTTGACGCCGCTCTCCGGCCGATCGGTCTGGTCGGTGCGCGCCACCCACAGCAAGACGGGCAAGCCGCTGATCCGCGAGGGCGAGGAGACAATCACCTTCAATGCGGAAGGGCGCGTCACGCGGGTCGAGGTCACCGATTATCAAGAGTTCTGATGACCGCGTTCCAGCAAAACCGCTGCGCAGTTTTGCTGGTACAGCGCAAATAGAAGACGCCCGGAGCTTGAACTCCGGGCGCCTTGGCCTTCCCCCGCAACTGGAGGGAAATCGGAAGAAGGTATCTCGATCTTGCGAAGGTGGTGCTCACTCCACCTTTGCCAGATCACTGCGGATGACGGACCTGAGATCGTCGATCGGGCGCAGGGACTGCCCGTCTTCGAAATGCCAGAAGGTCCATCCGTTGCATGCATCGAGACCCTGCACCTTGGCGCCGAGACGATGAATGGAGCCGGCCTCGCCGCCTGAGGCCACGGTGCCGTCGGCGCGCACGATGGCGCTGTAGCGGCGCTTGGCGTCGGTCAGCACCTGGCCGGGCTTGATCAGGCCGCTTTCGACCAGCACGTTGAAGGCAACGCGGACTTCGGCCTTCTTGCCGGTCATGACGGTCAGTTCCGCCTTGCCGAGCGGCTCGACGGCGGCGATGCGGGCCGAGGCCGCATCGATATAATCCTGCTCGCGCTCGATGCCGACGAAGTGGCGGCCAAGACGCTTGGCGACCGCACCCGTCGTTCCCGAGCCGAAGAAAGGATCGAGCACGATATCGCCGGGCTTGGTCGAGGCCATGATGACGCGGGCAAGCAACGCTTCCGGCTTCTGCGTCGGATGCACCTTCTTGCCGTCCTCGCCCTTCAGCCGCTCGCCGCCATTGCAGATCGGGAACAGCCAGTCGGAGCGCATCTGCACGTCGTCATTGGCCGCCTTCATCGCATCGTAATTGAAGGTATAGCCCTTGGCCTTGGCGTTGGGGCTCGCCCAGATCATCGTCTCATGGGCGTTCTGGAAACGGCGGCCCTTGAAATTCGGCATCGGGTTGGTCTTGCGCCAGATGATGTCGTTGAGGATCCAGAAGTTCAGATCCTGCAGCGTGGCGCCGACGCGGAAGATATTGTGGTAGGAGCCGATCACCCAGATCGAGCCTGTCGGCTTCAGCACCCGCCGGCAGGCCAGCAGCCAGGCACGGGTGAAGGCGTCATAGGCCTCGAAGGAGGCGAACTGATCCCATTCGTCGTCGACCGCATCGACCAGCGACTGATCGGGACGATGCAGCGTTCCGCCGAGCTGGAGATTATACGGCGGGTCGGCAAAGATGATATCGACGGAGTGGCTGGGCAAAGCTTCGAGGGCGCTGACGCAATCGCCCTTGATGATCGTGTCAACCCAGGAATCCGACCGGGATCCCGGCCGGGAATCCGACTTGACGGAAGCCTTGAGGTCGGCAAGCGGAAAAACTGATGCCATTCTGATACTCACTCATACGCTCTACGCTTAACTGTCCGTTATGGTTACGCAACTTAGTTACCAAAGCCTGAAGCGGTGGCCGATTTCGGGAATTTATTCGGCCGGCCGATGAGTGAGCGGCAGACTTTGCCGATGCCGGCGATCAGGCGGCATTGTGAATCCTGCGGCTGTCGGCCGGCGCCTCGTCGCGTTCGAACATGCCGTAATCACGGACGACGCTGGCGATCCGCAGGCGGTAATCGGCGAAGATGCCGCCGCGGCCGGCCTGCTGCGCGGCCCGGTGCGCCTCGAGATTGCGCCACTCCTTGACGGCCGCCTCGTCGCGGAAGAAGGAGAGCGACAGCAGCTTGCCGCGGTTCGTCAGGTTCTCGAAACGCTCGATCGATATGAAGCCGTCGATCTTTTCGAGCTCGCTGCGCAACTCGCCGGCAAGATCCAGATATTTGTGGCGTTCGCCCATATAGGGCACGACTTCGAAGATGACGGCGATCATGGCAGCACCAGCTTGGCGTGAGGGGCGGAGACATTTTTGAGGAAGATGCGATCTTCCTTCAGGATGAAGCGCTCGCGTCGGGCAAATTCGTAATTCTCGCGGCCGAGCGGGTCGGACGCCAGCCGGGCGCGATAGGCTTCATAGGCGGCGAGGCTCTCGATATTATAGACGCCGTAAGCCGTCGTCGCCGATCCCTCGTGCGGGCCGTAATAGCCGATCAGGTCGGCACCGTTCTTCGGAATCGCCTGGCCCCAGTTGCGGGCATATTCGGCAAACGCTTCCTTCTTGAAGGGGTCGATCTGATAGCGGATGAAGCAGGTGATCATATCGTTTCTCCTTTGCTGTCTCAGTGCTCTCCTGGGCCGTTTTCGCACATTGCCCGACGGCGATGCTTCGGTTACGATCGAACTATGAAGGAAGGCCCAGACATTGCGCAGATCGGCGCGCTGATCGGCGATCCCGCCCGCGCCAACATGCTGGCGGCACTCACCGGCGGCCGGGCGCTCACGGCGACCGAGCTTGCCGGCGTCGGCGGCATCACCGTACAGACGGCGAGCACCCATCTCGCCAAGCTCGAAGCCGGCGGGCTGCTTGCCCAGCGCAAGCAGGGACGCCACCGATATTTCACGCTCGCCGACGAGGCCGTTGCCCGGCTGATCGAAAGCATGATGGGTTTTGCCGCCGGACGCGGGCACCTGCGCCACCAGCCGGGACCGAAGGAGCCGGCGCTGCGCAAGGCGCGCATCTGCTACGATCATCTTGCCGGCGATTACGGCGTGCGCATGCTCGACAGCCTGATTGCCTCCGGCTCGATCGAGGCGGTCGGCGAAGGCCTGGTGCTGACGGAAAAGGGCGAAGGCGACCTCAAATGCATCGGCATCGATGTCGGCGACCTCAGATCCTCGCGCCGGCCGCTCTGCCGCTCCTGCCTCGACTGGAGCGAAAGACGCACCCACCTCGCCGGCAGCCTCGGCAAGGCGCTGCTGTCAAGCTTCCTCGACAAGGGCTGGGCGCGGCGCACGGCCGAGAGCCGCTCGATCCTGTTTTCGCCGGAAGGCGACCGGCAGTTTCTGAGGCTGTTTCCGGTCGATCCGTAGCTTATTGCCGGTCTGCAGGAGGTGCTAAGGCCGTTTCCGGCGGCCTCATGCCCCTGCCCTCTTTTCATCTTCCTGCCGCACATGCGCCCGCAGCGCCGCGAGAGTGAGCGCCAGCGCCGCGTGGTTGCTCTCGGCTTCACCGAGCACGCTTTCGCCCTCATCGATCTCGCGCAGCTGCGCACCGTAAAGCGACTCGTCCGATGTCTGGCGGCCGCAGGCGAGGTGCCAAACCGCATCCGGCTGCACCTCCCGGCACAGATCGATGGCGTGATTGACATCATGCGTGAACGAACGCGCCATCAGGAAACCATGCGGCGACTTGATACTGCTCGGCATGTAGTCGTGGGGACCGTCGAAATCGTCCGGTTCGGCCGGCCGGAATTGCTTCAGCAGGAAAGCACAGGTGATGAAGGCGTCGATCCGGCTGTCGGGCATATCAGTCTTTTCCAGGGTCTCGATGATGTCCTCGATCGTCATGCGGTCTTCCTCTTCGTCCGTTCCTTGGCATGCCGCTTGTTCTCCTCCCCATAGCGGCGGTGACGTCCTCCTCGATCGCCATCTAGTGCATGAGAATGCCAAAGGTAGTCCTGGGGCCGCGGTTAGAACTGCATGACGCGGATTTGATGGATGTCGCGCCGTTCTCAAAGAAGGCGCAGTCTGCCGTTTCGGTAACAGGCTCGCCTGCTGCCGGTCCATGTTCTCTCGGTACTCGCACGCTATCGGCGGCTTAGCTCTGGCAGCCCTTCTTCCTCATCTTCCTTTCGACCTTGGCTCTCTTGTCGGTGCCATCCCCGGCATGCTTTCCGCCGGTCAGGGCATTATCCTTCATCGCCTGCAGCTGCGCACAGCTTCGGTGCTTTCCCCTGGCGTTGACGTCGGTGGATGTGAAGGCAAACAGCAGCACTACGGCTGCCGCCGGTCGGACGAAAGCTGAAAGCCTCATGGTCCCTCTCCTTGTGCGGCTGCATGCTACGCCCAAGACCGTGAAGCAGCAATGAGCGGCCACAATGCACAGATCAACCTTTCATCGAAAATGAAATATCGAATGCAACCTATTGTTTTCACGCCACTAAGGATCGGTGCTGAGAAATCATTAAGCATATTCCCGTACTCTCACGTTCTAAATTAACGAGAGAGCCCTGTCATGGCGTCGATCCAGCATAAGATCATCATTGCGAGCATCGCGATTTTCGCCTTGGCGGGTGGCGCCACGGGGGTCGGTATCTGGTCGGCCTCGACCCTGTCGGAAAACAACGCCGACGTTGCCCGGTCGGCGCAAATTCTGCGCAACCACATGCAGGCCGACATGATGCATGACGCGATGCGCGCGGACGTGCTGGCATCGATGCTGGCGTCCAATCCGGCAGCGGGCATAGAAGCGGCCGCGGTGAAGGCGGACCTGGTGGAACACGACGCGTCGTTTCGCGAGATGATTGCCGCCAACAAGGCGCTTGCCGCCGACGACAAGACCAAAGCGCTGCTTGCCAGCATCGAACCTCCGCTTCTGAGCTATATCGAAAGCGCCACGAAAATCGTGGATCTGGCAAACCAGGATCCTTCGGCGGCCTTGAAGGCCCTGCCCGCATTCATGCAGCAATTCTCGACGTTGGAAACGGCCATGGAACAGGCCGGCGACGAGATCACCGCCGCGTCGGACGAAATCTCCAAGCGTAGCGCCGACGTCAAGGCTTCGGTCGATATCGCTCTGAAAGCACTTCTGGCCGCAGCCGCATTGTTCGCCATTGGTCTCTATTTCCTGACGCGCAAGACCGTAACCAAGCCGATCCTGGCGCTTTCCAACGATATGCAAAGGCTTGCCGGCGGTGACACGGCCATTGCCTGCACGGGGATCGGCCGCTCGGACGAAATCGGAACGATGGCATCGGCCGTCGAAATCTTCCGCCAGGCGGCAATTGCCAACAGGCAGCTCGAGCAAGACGCCGAGGCAGCCCGGTTGCAGGGCGAAACCGAACGGCTGACGGCCCGCAAACAGGCCGACGAAGATGCAGCCGTTCGGCTGCGGGCGGCGACATCCGGCCTTGCCGCCGGCCTGAAGCGGCTCGCATCCGGCGATCTCGCCTTCCAGATCGACGAGCCGTTCGCACCTGATTTCGAGGGCCTCCGGCATGATTTCAACATGTCGATCCGCCAGCTCGACCAAACGCTCGGCGCCATTGCGGCCGCCATTGCCGCGATCGACGAAGGCACCCGGGAAATCGCATCCGGGGCCGGCGATCTGTCCAAACGCACCGAACAGCAGGCAGCCTCGCTCGAAGAAACCGCCGCAGCGCTCGATCAGATCACCGCCAATGTCTCGAACTCGAGCAAGCGCACCGACGAGGCGCGCAGTGAAGCGACCGATGCGAACCGCAATGCCGCCAAGTCTTCGGAGGTCGTGTCGCATGCCGAAGAGGCCATGCGCCGCATCGAGGCTTCGTCGCAGCAGATCTCCAGCATTATCGGCGTGATCGACGAGATCGCCTTCCAGACCAATCTGCTGGCGCTGAACGCCGGTGTCGAAGCGGCGCGCGCCGGAGAGGCGGGCAAGGGCTTTGCGGTGGTGGCCCAGGAAGTGCGCGAACTCGCCCAGAGATCGGCCCAGGCGGCAAAGGAAATCAAAGGCCACATCCAGAAATCGTCGGTGGAAGTGGAAAGCGGCGTCAAGCTGGTTCTCGACACCAGCCAGGTTCTGAAGGCGATCAGCGAACAGATCGCCCGCATCAATCAGCACATGGATGCCATCGCCGTCTCGGCAAGAGAACAGTCGACCGGCCTTGCCGAAGTCAACACCGCCGTCAATTCCATGGATCAGGTGACCCAACAGAACGCGGCAATGGTGGAGCAATCAACCGCGGCATCCGGTCATCTTGCCGAGGAAGCCGCCAAGCTGCGTGAACTCGTTTCCCGGTTCAAGCTGCGCGCGACGGCTTCGACGCCATCTGCCGCTGGACGCCGGAGCGGGCAGCTGGCGGCCTGACGGCTTCTGTCTGCTCGCCATTTCCATTCCCGCGACGTCGAGGACCTCAGATCATCGCGGCTGCCGCTCCTGCCTCGACTGAAACGAAAGGCGGGCTGATCTTGCCGGCCGTCTCGGCGAGGCCCTGCTGTCAGGTTTCTTCGACAAAGGCTGGGCGCGCCGGACGGCGGAGAGTCGCCCGATCATCTTCTCAGCGGAAGGCGACCGGCAGCGACTGCACTCTCCGGCAGTGGCAGCAGAGCCTATCCCAGAGGGCGGGCGATAAATCAGATCAAAGTCCACTACCGCCTCACCCGCAGCATCGAGGACATCTAGCGCACCCTGATGCCAATAGGTTCGTTTGCAGATCAAAAATGGCAAAAGATTCAACACGCCATTGGAAATACAAATCAAACAATAAATGGTTGCGTTGACTCTAATATGCTACCTGTTGTTTAATGACGATGTCATTAACGGGGGAACGCAAGATGTCCGTCACGTTAAATTCTCCAATCTCATGGAAAAATCCATCTGCCGACGACAGCATTATGCTTGTCAACCTTCAACCTAACATCATCAAGGCGCATGTTCGTGAGTTTTTGACTCTGTTTTTTCTGCGGTTTGACGATAAGGAAGCTGCGAAAAACTTCCTTCGGGCTATTTCCACGACGCTGATGAAATCGGCAAAGCAGCATTTAATGGAAATTGAAGCATTCAAAGCCAAACCTTCGACGCCGGGAACGCCGTACATTGGGCTTGGCCTTACAGACGAGGGCTATCAAGCCCTCCAAATCGCCCAAAGGCCGAGCGATCCGATATTTCGCGCGGGCATGCAAAAATCCGACTTGAATGACCCTGATGTCAGCAGGTGGGATGCTTATTTTCGCAATCCCATCCATGCGGTCGTTCTGGTGGGAGATATGCTCAATGACACCAAGGTCACCGCTCACGATCAGGTGGTAAACTTGATCCAGGCCTCGCATGGGGTAACAATCGTGGGGACGCAAGATGGCCTGGGCCTTCACAATGACAATAGAGAAGGTATCGAACACTTCGGCTATGTCGATGGGCGCAGCCAGCCGCTGTTTCTGCTGGAAGACATCGACGCGGAAGAAAACGCGACAGATGGAATTGCGAACTGGGATCCGGCTTTCCCATTAGAACAGGTTATTGTTCCAGATCCAGCAGCGCCCGATCCGGCCGTTCATTTCGGAAGTTACTTCGTATACCGGAAGCTGGAACAAAACGTCCGCCGGTTCAAAAGGCAAGAGCAGAAACTTGCAGATCGCTTGTTCGGAGCTGATGACGAAAGGGCCGGCGCCATGGTCGTCGGGCGCTTTGAGGACGGAACGCCGGTCACGATGCAGTCAGAAGACGGCGTTGAGTCACCCGTCCCGAACAACTTCAACTACTTCAGCGACAAGAGCGGCGCGAAGTGTCCCTTTTCAGGGCATATCCGAAAAACCAATCCGCGCGGGTCGGGCGGGTTCGAAAACAGTGCTGGCGAACGAAAGCACCTGATGGCCCGACGCGGCCAAACCTATGGCGTGCGAACAGATAATCCGAACGATGGCAAGATCGAGAACAAACCGAGTAAATACGTCGGCCTGTTATTCATGGCGTTCAACAGTGATATAGCCAATCAGTTCGAATTCACGCAGAAAAATTGGGCAAACAATCCCGGTTTCCCAGCTGTGCCGACCGGCTTTCCAGCGCCTGGGGTCGATCCGGTCATCGGTCAAACAAAACAAGATGCTGCGCGACCAGATATGGAAGGAGCGGCCATCTGGGGTGATCCCGGCTCCCTCAAGACCGTTGCGACCGTTCCTCAAGCGGTGAAGATGAAGGGAGGCGAATATTTCTTTATGCCGTCCCTCGCGTTTCTGAGCTCGCTTTAAGCTTGCCATGACGTTGGCGGGCAATCCTGCCGACGTCATTCCACGGTCATCTCCAGGGACTCTCACCTGATAGCGCCGCGCACGATGCTAGGCGAGCATTCGGCTGATGCGGCGTGCGATTGTGCCTTCCGGCTCCCTCCGATGCGCCTTCGGTGGCAAGCGAGTTCCTGCTTGTCGAGGGCTGGATGACGGTGGCTTACGCCGCCGATCCGGCAGCAACGCCGGAGCCGGTCGCTTGCCGCATCGCAGCCATGCTTGAGATCCGGTTGAGCTTTGGGCGGGCATCGTGTAAAGCCGCAGCATCCCCGGACAAGACCCAGGCTTTCGGCCCAGATTTCAGCAAGGCGTGAACATATGGACGGCTTCGACCTCATCATCTTCGACTGCGACGGCGTTCTCGTCGATTCCGAAATCATCGCGGCGGAAGTCGAATCCGCGCTGCTGACGGAGGCCGGCTACCCGATCGGCGTCGAGGAAATGGGCGAGCGTTTCGCCGGCATGACATGGCGCAACATCCTGCTGCAGATCGAGCGCGAGGCGAGCATCCCGCTTTCGGCCTCGCTGCTCGACAAGTCGGAAAAGATGCTCGACCTCCGGCTGGCGCAGGACGTCAAGGCCATTACGGGCGTCGAATTCGCCGTCTCCCGGCTGCCGATGAAGCGCTGCATCTGCTCGAATTCCAGCACCAAGCGGCTCGACATGATGCTGACCAAGGTGGGGCTGAAGCCGCTTTTTGCACCCAACATCTTTTCCGCCAAGGATCTCGGCCCCGACCGCGCCAAGCCGAAGCCCGATATCTTCCTGCACGGCGCAAGCCAGATGGGTGTTTCGCCCGACAAGGTCGTCGTGGTCGAAGATTCCGTGCACGGCGTGCATGCGGCGCGCGCCGCCGGCATGCGCGTCATCGGCTTTACCGGCGCCTCGCACAGCTATCCCGCCCATGCCGATAAATTGACCGATGCCGGCGCCGAAACGGCGATCTCGCGCATGAACGACCTGCCGGGCGTCGTCGCCGCCTTGGCCGCCTGGGACAACGTTCTCTGAGGCGCCCGAAGCCCGCTAGCCCGCTCTGGTTTGAGCGTACGGCTGCCCTCATCCTAGCCTGACCGGGTGGCGGCAGCCGGATGAGGGGCCGCTATCGATGAGCTCCCAGGCCGGTGCAGGCCGAAGGCCGAATTGCTTAGCTGCTCTTCTTGGTCTTCGCCGGCTGGGTGTCGAAGCCGACATTGACGCGCACCAGGGCGCCTGCGCCGACCGGCATCTTGATGCCTTCCTTGCGGAAGATCACCTGCGTGCCAGGCGCACCTGCCGGGATCTCGGTCGCGAACTTGGTGACCTCGGAATAGAGCACGTTCTCGCCGTCGAGGATTGTGACGCGGATCGGCAGCGTCAGCGGGCCCGGCGCACCGGCCGGGCCGGTGATCAGGCGCAGCTGGGCGACGACCGTCATCGTCAGGTTGGTGTCGTTCAGCGTGCACTGGCGGGTGTAATCGCCGAAGGAGGCCTGGTAGACGATCTGCTGCGGATCGTCCTTCTTGCCCTTGGCATAGGTGCGGAAGATCGCATCCTGGTCACGCATGAAGATCTGCGGGCAGGCGCCCTGGACGACCGGGGCAACGGTGCCCTGCGCGGTCGTGGCCGTGCCGATCGACGGATTGTTCGACGAGGGATTGGCGGGTGCCAGCGGCATGATCTGGGCGGTGCCGTTCGGCTGGGTCGGCGGTGCAGACGACTTGCTGTCTCCGCCTATGCCGAGCGAGTTGCAGCCGGCGAGCAGGGCAAGAAAAGATGCGGAGACGATGAGACGCGAGACCTTGCCGAGCACCATATTCCATCCCTTGTACAAGCGTTTCTTGGAGGCCCCATGTCTTTTCCGCGAGGCCTTTCATGACGGTTTGCGATGGTCTATATCAGCGGCGCAAACAAAAATCGATTGGGTAAGCGCCGTTTTGATGCACTTTTCGCCGCCGGATGCGGGCAACTTCAACAGGATACCCGCGATGGCGTGCCGACGGGGCAGCCCCTCTCCAATTTTCGGCAGAGCAAGCCACGGCTGCGCCCGGCCGGATTTCTTCCAGCGATAGATCAAGGATGACGAACGTGGACTATATCTCGACCCGCGGCGAGGCCCCTTCCCTCGGCTTTTGCGACGCCCTGCTGACCGGGCTGGCACGCGACGGCGGGCTCTACGTTCCCCGTAAATGGCCGAGCTTCTCGAAGAAGGAGATCCGGGCACTGCGCGGCAAGACCTATCAGGAAGTGGCCTTCACCATCCTGTCGCCCTTCACCAACGGCGAGATCCCCGACGACACGTTCCGGGCGATGATCGACGAGGCCTACGGCACCTTCCGCCACCCGGCGATCGCGCCGCTCGTCCAGACCGGGCCGAACAGCTTCGTCATGGAGCTCTTCCACGGCACGACGCTCGCCTTCAAGGACGTGGCGATGCAGCTGCTCGCCCGGCTGATGGACTATGCGCTGGAAAAGCGCGGCGAGCGGGCGACGATCGTCGGCGCCACTTCGGGCGATACCGGCGGGGCGGCGATCGACGCCTTTGCGGGCCGCGAGCGCACCGATATCTTCATTCTCTTCCCGCACGGCAAGGTCTCGCCGGTGCAGCAGCGGCAGATGACGACTTCGTCTTCGCCAAACGTGCATGCGCTTGCCGTCGAGGGCAATTTCGACGATTGCCAGAACCTGGTGAAGGCGATGTTCAACGACGTGGCCTTCCGCGACAAGGTTCGTCTATCCGGCGTCAATTCGATCAACTGGGCCCGCATCATGGCCCAGATCGTCTATTATTTCACGGCGGCCGTCGCCCTCGGCGGACCCGACCGGAAGATCTCGTTCACGGTGCCCACCGGCAATTTCGGCGACATCTTCGCCGGCTATTGCGCCAAGCGCATGGGCCTGCCGATCGACCGGCTGGTGATCGCCACCAACGAGAACGACATTCTGGCGCGGACGCTGAAGACCGGCCGCTACGACATGAAGGCGGTCAAGGCGACGAGCTCGCCGTCGATGGACATCCAGATCTCCTCGAACTTCGAACGGCTGCTGTTCGAAGCCTATGGGCGCGACGCCTCGAAGGTGCGCGCGGCGATGGAGAGTCTCAAACAATCCAATGGCTTCGAGATTGCTCCTGAAGCGCTGAAGGCGATCCGCCGCGACTTCCGCGCCGGCCGCACCAGCGAGAAACAGGTGGCCGAGACGATCCGCAAGACCCATGCCGAGACCGGTTATCTGCTGGATCCGCATTCGGCGATCGGCGTCTTCGTTGCGGCGAAGAAAGAGAAGCCGAATACGCCGATGGTGACGCTTTCGACCGCGCATCCGGCGAAATTCCCCGTCGCCGTAAAATCCGCTTGCGGTATTGACCCGGCGCTTCCGACGTGGCTTGCTGATGTGATGCACAGGGAGGAGCGTTTCCAGATCATCAAGCCGGAGCTGAAAGCCGTTGAGACTTTTATCGGCAAACATGCCCGTGGCGAGACGACAGCAGGCGCAGAAAGATAGCCAATGACAGTTGAGTGCACCCGGCTCAAATCCGGGCTGACAGTAGTCACAGAAACCATGCCGCACCTTGAAAGCGTTGCGCTCGGAGTCTGGATCAAATCAGGATCGCGTAACGAGACGGGAGACGAGCACGGCATCGCCCACCTGCTCGAACACATGGCTTTCAAGGGCACGGCGCGCCGCTCGGCCCGCCAGATTGCCGAGGAGATCGAGGATGTCGGCGGCGAAGTCAACGCCGCGACCTCGACCGAGACGACCTCCTATTATGCCCGCGTGCTCAAGGATCATGTGCCGCTCGCCGTCGATATCCTCGCCGACATCCTGACGGAATCGGCTTTCGAGGAGGAGGAGCTGGAGCGTGAGAAGCAGGTGATCCTGCAGGAGATCAACGCCGCCAACGATACGCCCGACGACGTGGTGTTCGACCGGTTCTCCGAAGCCGCCTATCGCGACCAGACGCTCGGCCGGGCGATCCTCGGCACGCCGGAGACCGTCGTCTCCTTCACGCCGCAGCAGATCCGCGGCTATCTCGGCCGCAACTACACGACCGACCGCATGTTCGTGGTGGCGACCGGCGCCGTCGAGCATGATGAATTCGTCCGCATGGTCGAGGATCGTTTTGCGAGCCTGCCGACTTCGCCTTCTGCCCCGCCCGTCATGGAAGCGGCGCGTTATATCGGCGGCAGCGTGCGCGAACCGCGCGACCTGATGGACGCCCAGATCCTGCTCGGCTTCGAGGGCAAGCCCTATCATGCCCGCGATTTCTACTGCTCGCAGATCCTCGCCAATATTCTTGGCGGCGGCATGTCCTCCAGGCTCTTCCAGGAAGTGCGCGAGTTCCGCGGCCTCTGTTATTCCGTCTATGCCTTCCACTGGGGCTTTTCCGACACCGGCATCTTCGGCATTCATGCCGCGACCGGCGGTGAAAACCTGCCGGAGCTGTTGCCGGTCATCATCGACGAGCTGCACAAGTCCACCGATGCCATTCACCAGAAGGAAATCGAACGCGCCCGCGCCCAGATCCGCGCCCAGCTGCTGATGGGCCAGGAGAGCCCGGCAGCCCGCGCCGGCCAGATCGCCAGGCAGATGATGCTCTACGGCCGGCCGATTTCCAATCCGGAGATGATGGAGCGGCTGGAAGGCATCACCATCGAGCGGCTGACCGACCTTGCCGGCCGGCTGTTCTACGACACGGTGCCGACGCTTTCGGCGATCGGGCCGTTGGAGCAGCTCGCGCCGATGGAAGATATCACCGCCTCGCTTTCGGTCCCGGCGTCGAAGACGCTGCAGGCAAGCTGATCCGACGTCCGTCTGCCGGGAGTAATCGATGGCAAAATCCGTTTTTCGGTTTCTGTCGCGGCAGCCGGAAGCGGTGGAGCTGGAGAACGACAGATATCTCCTGCGCCTGCCGCGCTACCAGGATTTCAACCAGTGGCACCGGCTGCGCGCCGAAAGCCGCAAATTCCTCGAACCCTGGGAGCCGACCTGGCGGCGCGACGAGTTGACCGAGGGCGCCTATCGCGCCCGCGTCATCCGCGGCAAGCAGGAATATGCCTCGGGCCAGGCGGTCCCGCTGTTCATTTTCCTCAAAGGCGACATGACGCTCGTCGGCGGCATCACCATCGGCTACATCAGGAGGGGTGCGGCACAAAGCTGCATGATCGGCTACTGGATGGGCGAGCGCCATGCCGGCCAGGGGCACATGTTCGCCGCCTTGCAAATGGTTATTCCTTACATCTTCACCGGGCTTGAGTTGCACCGTATCGAAGCAGCCTGTATTCCAGATAACGCGCGCAGCATCCGTCTGCTTGAAAAGGCCGGGTTTCAGCGAGAAGGCTATCTGCGCGGATATTTGAAGATCAACGGTCAGTGGCATGATCATGTGATGTTTTCACGTCTCGCCACCGATACGGATAAAGGCAGGAAAACCGACAGCCGATGACCAGAGACCGCATGCTGCCCAAGTCACCGTCCGGACGAGTGATCGCGGTGATCGCAGCCCTTTTCCTGGCGGCCTTCGCCTTCGTGGCGGGTACGGCCCAGGCGGCCGAACCGGTGAAGATTTCCCGCGACGATACCGCGCTCGACCTGACCGCGACGACCGAGATCTATGTGAACCAGGGCGAGGCCTTCCAGGTTTCGACGGCCGCGGGTGCGGACGGTATCCGCCGCCGCATCGAGGTCAGGGCGAGCTCGGAGAACCATCAGGGCGACTGGGCGGTGTTTGCGCTCGCCAATGTCTCGGAGGAACAGCTCGAGCGCGTCATCGTCGCGCCGCATTTCCGCCTGGTCAATTCCAAGCTGTTCTGGCCGGATCTCGGCTCGCAGCGCATCAGCGCCATCACCCCGAGCGAAGGCTTCGCGCTCGACCGGCAGCCGAGCGACGAGGCCGACGTCTTCCGCATCACGCTGAACCCCGGCGCCGTCATCACCTTCGTCGCCGAACTGTCGACGCCGGAGCTGCCGCAGATCTATCTCTGGGAACCGAACGCCTACAAGGATACGATCAACGCCTTCACGCTCTATCGCGGCATCGTGCTCGGCATTGCCGGCCTGCTCGCCGTGTTCCTGACCATTCTCTTCGTCGTCAAGGGCACCTCGATGCTGCCGGCGACGGCGGCCCTCGCCTGGGCGGTGCTCGGCTATATCTGCGTCGACTTCGGCTTCCTCGGCAAGCTCATCAGCGTCGCATCGGCGGACCAGCGAATATGGCGCGCCTGCGCGGAGGTGGCGCTGGCGTCGAGTTTCGTCATCTTCCTGTTCACCTATCTGAACCTCAACCGCTGGCATGCGCATCTCGGCTACGCCACGCTTGCCTGGGTGCTCGGCCTTGCCCTGCTCTTCGGCGTGGCGATCTACGATCCGTCGATCGCCGCCGGTATCGCCAGGCTTTCCTTCGCGCTGACGGCGACGATGGGGCTCTTGCTCATCATCTATCTCGGCTTCAACCGCTACGACCGCGCTATCCTGCTGGTGCCGGCCTGGGCGCTGATCCTCGTCTGGCTGTTCGGGGCGTGGCTGACGGTCACCGGGCGGCTCGACAACGACATCATCCAGCCCGCCCTCGGCGGCGGCCTGGTGCTCATCGTGCTTCTGATCGGCTTCACCGTGATGCAGCATGCCTTTGCCGGCGGCGCGTTCCAGCAGGGGCTGTTTTCCGATCTTGAGCGGCAATCGCTGGCGCTCACCGGCTCCGGCGACATGGTCTGGGATTGGGATGTGGCGCGCGACCGCGTCGTTACCATTCCCGATGTCTCGACCAAGCTCGGCCTATCGCCGGGGACCATGCATGGCGCGGCGCGCAACTGGCTGCCGCGGCTGCATCCCGACGACCGCGACCGCTTCCGCGCGACACTCGACGTGCTGCTCGAACATCGCCGCGGGCGGCTGAACCACGAGTTCCGCATCCGCGCCGAGGACGGGCATTTCCACTGGCTGCTGATCCGCGCCCGGCCGGTGCTCGGCTCGAACGGCGAGATCATCCGCTGCGTCGGCACGATCGTCGACGTGACCGAGCAGAAGAATTCCGTCGAGCGGCTGCTGCACGATGCGCTGCACGACAATCTGACCGGCCTGCCGAACCGCCAGGTCTTCCTCGACCGGCTGCAATCGGTGCTGGCGCTGGCGCCGGGCGGCGACACGCTGCGGCCGACGGTGATGGTGATCGACATCGACCGCTACAAGCTGGTCAATGATTCGCTCGGGGTGGCTGCCGGCGACAACATCCTGATCGCCCTGACGCGGCGCCTGCGCCGGCTGTTGAAGCCGCAGGACACGCTGGCCCGGCTTGCCGGCGACCAGTTCGGCCTGATCCTGGTGTCCGAGCACAATCCGGCCAAGGTCGCCGATTTCGCCGATGCGATCAGCAAGGCGATCATGGTGCCGATCAACTTCGCCAATCGCGAGATCATCCTGACGGCCTCGGTGGGGCTCGCCTCCTGGGTCGACCGGCAGGAAAGCGCCACCGGCCTGCTCAGCGATGCCGAGCTTGCGATGTACCGGGCAAAACGGGCGGGCGGCAACCGCGTCGAACCGTTCCAGCCGGCCTTCCGCGATTTCGGCACCGACCGGCTGCAGCTGGAAACGGATCTGCGCCGCGCCATCGAGCGCAAGGAATTGTCGATGGTCTATCAGCCGATCGCCAGGCTTGAGGATGTCGAGATTGCCGGTTTCGAGGCGCTGATGCGGTGGGAACATCCCAAACGCGGCAATATCCCGCCATCCGAATTCATTCCGATCGCCGAGTCCTCCGATCTCATCGGCCCGCTCGGCATGTTCGCGCTGGAACAGGCGACCAACGATCTGATGAGCTGGCAGCACCAGACCGGCGAATTGCCGATCTTCGTCTCGATCAATCTGTCGAGCGTGCAGCTGCTCAACAACGAGCTCTATGACGACGTGCGCTCGGTTCTCGCCAAGACGCATTGCCATCCCTCGCGCCTCAAGCTCGAACTGACGGAATCCATGGTGATGGAAAATCCGGAACAGGCCCGCCTTGTGCTGCAGAAGCTGAAGGAGGCCGGCATCGGGCTGGCGCTCGACGATTTCGGCACCGGCTATTCGTCGCTCGCCTATCTCACCCGCTTCCCCTTCGACACGATCAAGCTCGACAAGGCGCTGGTGCGCGACGGCAGCGACAAGAAGGCGACCGTGCTCCGGTCGGTGATATCGATGGCGCGCGAGCTTGAGATGAAGGTGGTGGCGGAGGGGATCGAATCCAACGAGGACGCGATCGAACTCGCCAAGATGGGCTGCAGCTACGGCCAGAGCTACCTGTTCGGGCCGCCGATCCCTTCGGAATCGGTACTGCGGCTGCTGCGCGACCGCTTTCCGCTGACGAAACGGGCCTGAGCGGAACGGCCATTCCCGCAAGTTCCATGTGCGTCACGCCCGACTCGCCCGAACGCTGAGCCACCGATCATGGGGCTTTCCGACGCACAGACGTATCTCGCTGACGATCCAGCCGGCGTCCGTGAGTGCGGACCGCAGGGCAGACTCGCGCCAGTACGTCTCGACGTAGCGCCGGGGCGCTGCAGCATTGCCATGTGTGGACACATCCTCGCCGTCGCCCTCTCTTACCGAGGCGTGCAATCGGCCACCGGTCCGGGTCGCCTCGGCAAGCCGTCCGAGCACCGTGCCGAAATCCTCGCGCGCGACATGAATCAGGCAGGCACAGGCCCAGATCCCGTCGTACGGCGTGCCGGGACGCTGCGGGTCGGCCAAGTCTTCGGTCAGCGGGTCCAACAGGTCGGACTCGAAGCCATTTTCGCGAAGCAGTTCGACGAAACCCTTTGCAATGTCGGTGCGCCGGACGCTCATTCCCCGCTTCTCAAGCGCAAGTGCATCTCGCCCGCCACCGCTTCCGATCTCCAGCACCCTGCCCGAGCCGCCCAGCCCGGTCACGAACGCATCGATCTCTGTCGCGACCCATTCGGGCATCGCCGCGGCCTCCGCAGCGTACTCCGCCGCGACCGTATTATAGGACCGCACGGTATCCAGGTCGGTGCTCATCCTGGCGTTCCTCCTTCAAGACAAGAGGCCTGATAAGCGAGAGGCCCGTCAGTCCGTTGCGCCCTTCACACTTCGGCAGTTGGTGACATCGCGGGCGATTTGCTTCCGAACTTTAGCAGAAATGCGGCCAGAGATCACCGACCGAGCCCATGCTGCCGGGCGGTAATGCGCCTCCATTTCTGTCGTTCCGATAGGCTTGCATCGCCCGAAAGCGGACATCAGATCAAAGGCGTCTTGGCAGAAAATTTTGGCGTGGAGAGCGGATGACCTGCCTCTTCTTGGCCAAGACCTCAAAGCTTCCGGTCCGCAGCCGGCCCCGTGGCGGTCGTCTGAGGTCTAGAAATCAGCTATCTCAAGCCGGAAAACATCTGGAACGTTGAGGAGCAGGCATGACGAAGCATCGTATCTATTCAGTCAGCGTCGCGAGCGTCTACCCTCACTATGTCGCCAAGGCAGAGAAGAAGGGGCGCACGAAGACAGAGGTCGATGACATCATCTGTTGGCTGACGGGGCATAGCCAGCAGAGCCTGGACGATCAGTTGGCTGAGAAGACCAACTTCGAGGATTTCTTTGCGCAAGCGCCTCAGATGAATTCCTCCCGATCGTTGATTACAGGCGTGATCTGCGGCGTTCGCGTGGAAGACATCCAAGAAACGACGATGCGGGAAATCCGCTATCTGGACAAATTGATCGACGAACTCGCGAAGGGGAAAGCGATGGAGAAAATCCTGCGGAAATAGCCAGGAATCCATGTCGCGGAAGGATCCGCGATCACCCATGGCACGCGCTCGGAATCCGGCACTGTCTCGTCCGGAAATGACGAATGTTCATTGTCTCCCAGCAAGGCGATAGAGCAGCAAGCCGAGGCCTTTCCGGAAAGCGCCGTCCCAATCATCGTCCAGCAGCAGACGAGAGCGTTCGATTACAGGATGGTGTTGGCTAAAAGCTGTCAGTCGCGCCCCTTCCCTCCCATAAACGGCCATTGACCAACGGCCTGCGATGTGCGCCTCTCATTGCTTGCACAAGGAAAATCCCATGCTCAAGTTTCTGCTCGCCCTCTCGATGGGTGTTTTTTGCGTATCGCCGCTTCAGGCCGGCGACATCACTCCCGTCACCAAGAGCTGCGAGCCGGGGGCAAAACAGGCGCAATGCCAGCGATGGGTCGCGGATATCAAGAAAGCCGTCGAGCTGGCCTATAAAGGCGACCACGGGGCGCAGGTCACCGTTGCCTTCTGCCTGTCCACCGGTTGCCATGGTGCCGTCGCCATCGACAGGGTCGCCTCCTGCAGCTGGCATCTGGTCATCGCCAATTCCGGTTCCACGACCGTGCTCGACAGTTCAAATACCAGGAACACCTGCCGGCCGATGACGGCGGCCCAGAAGGACGAAGCCCGGACGCTGGCGAGCGATCTCGTCCAGAAGATCTACAAGCGGCCCCTGGTCAAGACCGACCAGATGTAATCTGCGTGGGGGCCCGGCCCGCAGCGCAACGCCTGCGTGAAAATAAATCTCATTGCTCTCCCGGTTTTCGCCGCTATTCTCCAGCCAAAGAAAATCGGGAGGACCATGATGATCCTGCACTGCGTATTCCTGCGGCTGAAGACGGCGATGACGGCCGACGACAAACAATCGCTGTTCGACGCGATCGTCGCCCTGAAACAGGTCATTCCCGGCATATTGGATATCAAATACGGGCCGAACGTTTCGCCCGAGGGGCTGCATGGCGGTTTCGTCGACGGTTTTGCGGTGACCTTCGAAAGTGCCGAAGCCCGCGACGCTTATCTCATTCATCCCGAACATGTGGCTGTGGGCGAGCGCATCGTCTCCTCGACGGATGGAGGCCTTGCTGGCATTCTGGTCTTCGACCTCAATCAGTGAAGACTGCGGGGGCAAACCCCGCAGTGCCTCAATTGATCAGCTCGATTTCGCCATGGCGGCGGCGAGCTGGTCGACATTGTATTTGAACATCTTTTCATAGGTCGGCGCCGGTCCCTTGGCGTCGGAGAGCGATTCGACATAGAGCTCGCCGCCGGGCTCGGCGCCGGTTGCCTTGGCGACCTGCTTGACCAGGCGCGGATCGTTGGAATTCTCGAAGAAATAGGCCTTCACCCGCTCGCTCTTGATCTGCTCGATCAGCTTGGCGACGTCGGCGGCAGAGGCCTCGCTCTCCGTGGACAGACCGAGCGGGGCGAGGAAGCTGATATTATATTCGCGGCCGAAATAGCCGAAGGCATCATGGCTGGTCAGCACCTTGCGGCGATCGTCGGCGACCTTGTCGAATTTCGCATGGGCATAGGCGTTCAGCGCGTCAAGCTTCTTGGTGTAGTTCTCGGCATTGGCCTTGAAGGCGCTCGCATCGGCCGGATCGGCCGCCGACAGCGCCCTTTCGATATTGGCGACCCAGATCTTGACGTTGACGGGGCTGTTCCAGACATGCGGATCGGTGATCTTCTCGCCGTCCTCTTCCATAGTACGGGTGTCGATGCCTTCGGAGACGGTGACCGGCTTGCCCTTGTAGCCCGAGGCGGTGATCAGCCGGTCCATCCAGCCTTCCAGCCCCTCGCCGCTGACGAAGGTCACCTGAGCCGCGTTCAAATTCTTCGCATCTGCCGGCGACGGCTCGAATTCATGGGGATCGCCGTTCGGCCCGACGAGGCTCGTCACCTTCACATGCTCGCCGCCGACCTGTTTGACGACGTCGGCAAGCACCGTGAAGGACGCCACAACCTTCAGTGTTTCGGCGGAGGCTGGTATGGCCGACAGCGCCATCAAAACGGGGATTGCTGCGGAGAGAAGCAGTCTTTTCGGGTTCATCGAAGTCTCCTTGGGATCAGCCCTTCAAATGCGGGCGGGGAAAGAAGCGCCGGGCCAGGCCGGAGGGCGCGAAAAAAATCGAAAAGCCGTAGAGGATCGCCGCCGTCATGATGATCGTCGGGCCGGAGGCGAGTTCGAGATGGTAGGAGGCGATCAGGCCGAGATAGCCGGATGCGGCGGCACTTCCGGCCGCAATCGCCATCATCACGGCCAGGCTGCGCGACCAGAGCTGGGCGATCGCTGCCGGCAGCATCATCAGGCCGACCGCCATCAGCGTGCCGAGCGCCTGGAAGCTGGCGACCAGGTTCAGCACGACGAGCAGCAGGAAGAGCACATGATAGACCGGCCCGCGCCCGCCGACGGCGCGCAGGAATCCCGGATCGAAGCACTCGGCCACCAGCGGCCGGTAGATGAAGGCGAGGATGACGAGGGTCAGCGAGGTGATCGCGCCGATCAGATAAAGGGCCGACGCATCGATCGCCAGGATGGTGCCGAAGAGCACATGCAGGAGATCGATATTCGAGCCGCGCAGCGAGACGATCAGCACGCCGAGCGCCAGCGACGCGAGATAGAAGCTGGCAAAGCTCGCATCCTCCTGCAGCACGGTCATCCGGCTGACGGCGCCGGATAGCAGCGCCACCGACAGGCCGGCGATCAGGCCGCCGAGGCCCATCGCCGTCAGCGACAGCGAGCCGGCGACGAGGTAACCGATCGCCGCTCCCGGCAGCACGGCATGGCTCATCGCGTCGCCCATCAGGCTCATGCGCCTGAGCATCAGGAAGACGCCGATCGGGCCGGAGCCGAGCCCGAGGCAGAGGCAGGCGACGAGGGCGCGGCGCATGAAGCCGAAATCGGCGAAGGGTGCGAGGAAGAGATCGTAAGCCGTCATGCCGCCGGCGCCTGTTCGGGATCGCAGGCAGCGGCATCCTCATCCCAGCGCTCGGCCATGGCGCGCGCCTTCAACAGATTGGCGGATGACATGACCTCAGTGGTCGGACCCCAGCCGACCAGCTCGCGGGCGAGCAGCAGGGTTTGCGGGAAATGCGTGCGGACGAGTTCGAAATCGTGCAGCACGGCGATCACCGTGCGGCCCTCGCCATGCCAGCGGGTGACGATATCGACGAGGTCCCTGGTCGTGCGGGCATCGATTGCGGTAAACGGCTCGTCGAGCAGGATGATGCCCGCATCCTGCAGCAGCAGGCGGGCAAAGAGCAAGCGCTGGAACTGGCCGGCCGAGAGCGACCCGACATGGCGCCGGCCGAAACCTTCGAGGCCAACGGCGGCGAGCGCCTCGCCTGCCCTTTTCATCTCGCCGGGCGCGATGCGGCCAAAGGCTCCCACCTTCTTCCAGGCGCCGAGCATGACGGTGTCGATCACCGAGATCGGAAAGTGCCGGTCGATCTCGGCCGCCTGCGGGAGGTAACCGAATTCCGCCCGCCCCAGCCGATGCTCGACCCTGCCCTCGGCCGGGCGAAGCTCACCCATGATCGCCTTCAGCAGCGTCGACTTGCCCGCCCCATTCGGCCCGGCGATCGCCGTCAGGCTGCCGGAGGCGAAGGCGCCGGAGACGTGGTGCACGGCGGGGTGCCTGTTGTAGGCGACGGTCAGATTCTCCAGACGGATCAGCGGCGTCATGGCAGCAGAACCGCCCAGTGGATCGCCAGCCAGAGCACGGCAAGGACCAGCGTGATGCCGATGACCCTAGAAAATGCCGACTGTCCCAGCAGGCTGACGGAGGGGCGGTCGGGGCTCGGGGGCATGGCGCATCCTACAATGTAATAACATTACCGTTATGTTATAACGATTGCGGCGAGATTGAGGCGGGGAGCGCGCAGTTGCTCACACAATTGACAAGCTCGACAAACGGCCGCCGACCCATTCCAGGACGCGCCCTCTCCCCAGCCTCATCCTGAGGTGCCCCCGCGGGACCTCGAAGGACGGGGCTGATATGGCGGCACCCCTCCACCCAAAATTTCTGTCGCTGGACGACAAATGGCATGATGTGTCAAAAGAAGCCCGCCGCATGTCAGCGTGGAGACAATTTTGGGACTTCGGGAAGATAAGAAGGATCGCACGCGCGCGCAGCTGCTCGAGGCCGGGTTGGAGCTGATCCACAAGCGAGGGTTCGAGGAAACGACCATTGCCGATATCGCTGCCGCCGTCAGCGTGTCGCCCCGCACCCTGCTTCGCTACTTCCCGACAAAGGAGGATGTGATCGTCAGCTGGGTGCAGGATGGCATGACGATCATCCGTGCGGAACTGACGGAGCGGCTCGCCTCGGAGCCGCCGGTTGTCGCACTGCTTGCTGCCGCGCGGGCGATGCTTACGGCGTTCGATGAAAAGTCGCGTTTCTTTCTCGCCATCGAGACGGCAATCCGCTCCAACAGGAGCATTTCTGCGCGAAAGGAGCAGATGATCGCCGAACTGATCGACGAAATCGCCCATATTCTTGCCTCGCCGGACAGACGGTCTCCGCTCCCGGATGTTGTCGCCTATACGATCGCGGGAACGGTTTTCGCGCTCATTCGGGCATCGATAAACAGTTGGGTGGATGGCGGAGCGGCCATGTCTCTTACCGATCTCTTCGATCGCGCCGCCGGTGTCGTTCACTTCGAATAAAATGTCACTTAGTGACATTTGTCGTTGACAGACATAATTTCCCATGCAAATTCACGATGCGTTGCTGAGCAACGTCATTGCAAACAGCCTCGCCTTGCGAGCGCGCCTGCTTGGGAGATAAAATGTCCACAGATCAAAAGATTGCGCTCGTCACCGGCGCGACCCGCGGCCTTGGTTTTGAAACGGTTCGCCAGCTCGGCCGGGAAGGCGTGTTCGTCCTTCTCGGCGCACGCGATCTTGCCGCCGGGCGGGCAAAGGCCGAAACATTGCGGAGGGCTTGGCGGTCGAGGCGATCGAGATCGATCTCCATCGCCCTGATACGATCGACGCCGCCGCCTCTTCGATCGGCGAGCGCTTCGGCAGGCTCGACACCCTGATCAACAATGCGGGCATCCTGCTGCTCGACACCGACGATTTCCCCAGCGTCGCCTCCGTCGAAACCCTGCGTGAATCCTATGAGGTCAATTTCATCGGAATGGTGATCGTGACCCAGAAACTGTTGCCGCTGATCCGCAAGGCGGCCAGTGGCCGCATCGTCAACCTTTCCAGCAGCGTGGGTTCGCTCTGGTGGACGGGCGATGCAAACAATCCGTCCCCCGATGTCAAATGGCTTGGTTATGCCGCCTCCAAGGCGGCGGTCAACATGCTGACCGTGCAGCTTGCCCTTGAGCTGAAAGATACGCCGATCAAGGTGAATGCCGTCTGCCCCGGTTATGTCATGACCGAATTGAACAGAGGCGGCGGCTACATCACGATCGAAGACGGCGTTCGGGCCCCGGTCAAATATGCCTTGCTGGATGACGCCGGACCCACCGGCCAGTTTTTCAACACCAATGGCCCGATCAACTGGTAACGGCCCGCGGCCGGGCGCTTGACGGCCCGGCATGCGCACCACCGTTGAGCCGACACGGCGGATGTGGCGTCCCGAGGACGGGGCATCCGCCTTTTCGCCCGCGACAGCGAATTCGCTCCCATCCCCTTTCAAGGACCATGAGACATGAAACCAACGACGGATGACATCGTCGAGATCAACCAAATCCTCTCGCTCTGGGCCCACCTCGTCGACAACCATGCATGGGACAGGTTCGGTGAAGTCTTTACCGAGGATGCATATTTCGACTCGAGCGTTTTCGGCTTTACTCCGGTCACGGGCATTGCAGCGATCTGCCATATGGCCAGCCGGGACGGTCATGCGAAAGCCCATCACACGACGAATGTGTATGTTCAGGAAGGCGCGGGCGACGAGATCACCACCGTCTCGAAGGGGCTTGGCCTGTTGTCGAACGGGGCAGTGGCGAGCGTGACCTATACCGACCGGCTGCGGCGGACGCCGGAAGGCTGGCGTCTGGCGAGCCGCATTCTCACTCTGCAAGCACCGCGTTGAGATCGCGCCGATGTCTCTCGTCAACCTATCCCTGGCAAACGTCATTGCCTGGCTGCTTGCAGCCTTCTTCTTCATCGGCGCCTATGGCAACACCTTCGTCAGCCCCGAAATTGCCGCGGACTACGCCCGGTGGGGTTATCCGGAAAGCTTCCATTATCTGACCGCCGTCTGCGAATTCACCGCAGCAGTCATGCTCATCGTCAAACCATTGCGCCTTTACGGTTCCCTGCTCGGGAGTGCCGTGATGCTGGCGGCTGTGGCGACGGTTCTCTTCCATGGCGAATATGCGCATGCAGTTCCGCCCTTGGTGGTGCTGGGTTTTTGCGGGCTCGTCGCTCGTTTGACGGCTCGGCGGAAGCCGGTGACGCTCGCATAGTCGAAAAGGGCGACCGAACGGCCGCCTTCATCTGTCATGATGCTTAAGGATGCGACGCTCCGGGAGGCGCGTTTCTCCAAACCTGCCATCGGCGCGTGCCCGTCATCCGGCTGCCGCCACCTCTCCCCGCAGGCGGGGCGAAGGGGGATAGCCGCAACCTCTCGGTTCCCACCTCGCTGTTGCAGAGCACGTCCCCTCGCCCCGTTTTTACGGGGAGAGGGTGAGGGGCAGATCTTGTTCAAACGCTTACAGCTGTTCCAGCATCGCGGCAGCGCCCGAGACGGTTGCCTGGCCGGGGCTTTCCTCGACGTTGAGGGCTTTCACCACGCCGTCCTCGACCAGCATCGAATAACGCTTGGAGCGGAGGCCGAGGCCGCCGGCGGAGAGGTCGGCGTCGAGGCCGACGGCCTTGGTGAAGCCGGCATCCCAATCGGCGAGGAAATGGATCTTGCCCATACCGCCTGATGATTGCGCCCAGGCGCCCATCACGTGCCAGTCATTGACGGCAACGACGGCGATATCGTCGACGCCCTTGCCAAGGATGGTGTCGCGGTTTTCGAGATAACCCGGCAGGTGGTTCAGCGAGCAGGTGGGCGTGAAGGCGCCCGGCACGGCAAAGAGCACGACGCGCTTGCCGGCGAAGAGCTGATCGGTGGTGATTTCGACCGGACCGTCGGCCGTCTTTTCCTTGAAGGTGGCGGCAGGAAGCTTGTCGCCGATCGCGATGGTCATGGTCTTCTCCTTGAGTTGTGGCTTTGGGGTTCTGCCTTGGCGGCGGCGGGCGCCGCGGGGGTTCTGCGGCGACTATAAGACCCGGTCATTCAAAGGCAAGACCAGTCATTCAAAGGCAAGAGTCGTCTCCATCGCCCTTGCGCCATCGATCACCAGCACGCCCCAGCGCTTGCCCGATATGTCGTAATCCTTCGGCAGCTTGACGATGGATACATCGACCTTGAAAGTGGCGCCGTCGCGCTTGCCGCCGATCTGTTTGGTGAAGGCATAGCCGCTCGGGCCGGTGACGATGATATCGGGGGCGGCTTTCCCTTCGTCCGGCCCCTCACTCGGCAAAACCAGCGTCAGCGACAGCGTCTTCCTGTCCGGCGACATCGCATGCGCGGTCACGTCGAAATCCGCCGATGGCGGCTTCGGCAGGCTCGCATCGGCGGCCTGGAGGATCGCCTCCTCCTGCGGACGCGACTGCATGGCCGGGCCGAGCTTCAGCTGAAAATTCGCCTGGAAGGGAATGCAGATATCCTTGCAGATGCCGATGAAGGCACTGGCATCGATCTCGACCGGGCCTTTACCGGCCGCACTCAGCGAAAGCGGCAGCGTCACCGGCGCATCATAGGCAATATCCTCGATCGCGCCGTTGAAAAAATGTTTCGGAACGGGATAGGCGATGGCATCGAGCGTGACGCCGCTTTCCGCCGCGATGGTGAGCTGGGGCGGAATGCCATTGCCGCCGGGCTCTTTCCAATAGGTGATCCAGCCGGGTTTCGGCTCGATCTGAAGCGCTGCGCGGATTTTGCCGCCGGCATCGGGCGCAAGCGCCACCAGGCGCATGCGGCCGCCTTCGTTCTCCGCCCAGCCGCTCATTTCCGCATGAACCGAAGAAAACGGCACAAGTGCTGCGACCGCCGAAACGACCGCAATCAAAAAACCGCGCGGGACTGAGGAAATAATCATCATGGAACAAAGGTTTACCGAAAGCGGTGTTTGACCGCCAGAAGTCGCGGCGATTTAAATCTTCATTTTCAGTTGATTGATGTGTGACATTGGCCCATGTTTCTCTTGTCGAGGCCTTGGTGCGGTCTGGCAGCAGGAGGAACGATGTCCTTATCGACGCTGAAGAACAGACGGGAACGTGGCTTCTTCGATGGCCAGTTCCTCATCGCCATGCCCGGCATGGAAGACCGCAATTTTGCGCGCACCGTGATTTACATCTGCGCGCATTCGGATGCCGGCGCCATGGGCTTCGTCATCAACCGTCCTCAGAGCCTCACCTTCACCGATGTGCTGCAGCATCTCGACATGATCAAGCAGGAAGATTCGATCTTGCTGCCGAAGCGCGCCCGCGACTTCCCGATCCAGACCGGCGGCCCGGTGGAGAGCGGCCGCGGCTTTGTGCTGCATTCGGACGATTATGCCAGCGACTCCTCGATCCCGGTCAGCGACGATATCTGCCTGACGGCGACGCTCGACATCGTGCGCGCCATCTCCAAGGGCAACGGGCCGACGCGGGCGACGATGCTGCTCGGCTATTCCTCCTGGGCAGCCGGCCAGCTGGAGAGCGAAGTCGTCAACAATGGCTGGCTCACCTGCCCGGCCAATGAGGAACTGATCTTCGACCGCAGTCTCGACGACAAATACGAGCGGGCGCTCGCCGGCATGGGCGTGACCGCCGCCATGCTTTCGGCCGAAGCCGGGCATGCCTGAAAAGCACTTGGCCTGAGAAGCAGTTGGCCTGAGAAGCAGCAGGCTCGAGAAACAGCCCGCCTGAGAAAATAGCTGGTTCGCGCCAGTGGGAACGAATAGCCGCAAGTGACGTTTCATTTCGGCAAGCATGGGCAAGAGGCCCATGCCGACCAAGGAGACATCACATATGGGTAGCACCAGCGACAAGATTTCCGGTAAGGCAAACGAAATTGCCGGCAAGACCAAGCAGGCGGTCGGCAAGGCCACGGACGATCGCGAAATGCAGGCCAAGGGCGCCGTCCAGGAAGCCAAGGGCAAGGGCCAGGTCGCAACCGGCAAGGTCAAGGACAAGCTCAAGGGCGCCGTCGACCGGCTCTGAGCCAGACGCTCATCCTTTATCACCATGCCTGCTGCGCCCTCGCGCGGCAGGCATTTTTAATCCCCCACGCCAATGCTTTGCAGAGATAGACACGATGAAGCTTTTTGCCTGCGACAATTGCGATCAGGTCGTCCACTTCGACAATCGCCACTGCGTGCGCTGCAATCATCGCCTCGGCTTCCTGCCCGGCGATCTCGCCATGCATGCGCTGGAGCCGCGCGACGAGATCCTCTGGCAGCTGGTTTCCGATCCCGAGCGTGAGGTCCGCTTCTGCGCCAATGCCGGCCTCGACATCTGCAACTGGCTGGTGGACGGCGATGGGAACAGCGAATTCTGCGTGGCCTGCCGCCATAACCGGCTGGTGCCGAACACCGACACCCAGGACGGCATCGACCGCTGGCGGCGCATCAGCCAGGCGCAGCGCCATCTGTTTTATTCGCTCTTGCGCTGGAGGCTGCCGCATCCCGATCGGGCGCAAGACCCCCAGGGCGGCCTGGTCTTCGATTTCCTCGAGGATTCGATCGAGAGCAACGGCTATGTCGTGCCTGCCATGACCGGCCACGAGGAAGGCCTGATCACCATCCGTGCCGCCGAGGCCGACGATGCGACGCGCGAACAGGCGCGCAGCTCGATGAACGAACCCTATCGCACCCTGCTCGGCCATTTCCGCCATGAGGCCGGCCATTTCATCTGGAACAAGCTGGTGCGCGATCGCGGCGGCCTTGCCGATTTCCGCGCCGTCTTCGGCGACGAGCGGCAGGATTATGCCGCAGCCCTGCAGAGCCATTATGCCGGCGGCGCCCCCCTGGGATGGCAGGACAATTTCATCAGCGCCTATGCGGCGTCGCACCCTTGGGAAGATTTCGCCGAATGCTTCGCCCATTACCTCCATATCGTCGATACGCTGGAAACGGCCCGCGCCTTCGGCATCGCGATCGATCCGCGCGGCCATGAGGAAATATCAGGCGAGGTGGATTTCATCCCCTATAGGGCCAGAAGCGCCGAACAGCTGGTCAGCGCCTGGGTGCCGCTCAGCCTCGCGATCAACGCCATCCAGCGCAGCATGGGCCAGCCGGACTCCTACCCCTTCGTGCTGTCTTCACCTGTAGTGGCCAAGCTTGAATATCTGCACCGGCTGATCCAGGGCGCGGGGACGGCGCAGTAGCAACAGGCGGGGTGAATTGGTGGAAGTGTGCATCAGCGAACTTCGCTGATGCAGCGCGAGAAATGCCAACCGGCGGCCCTGCTGCCGTCAGGCGCCACCCTATCCCCACCCTCATTCCTGTGCTCGTCACAGGAATCCAGCCACCGCGCGTCGGCGCGGTGAATGACTCCCTATGACCTTGAAAAGAGTCTCCCGCGCCCAAGGACTTGGGCGCACTGGATCCCTGTGACAAGCACAGGGATGAGGGAGCGAGAGGAGATGCGACCCGGCCCATTGTCGGCCTTCCAAACCCGAGCTAAGCCTTTGTCGCATAACCCTGGAGGACGCAAAAACCATGGACGATGCCGAACGAACCATGATCGTGCTGAATGCCAGCAATTCCCGCTTCCAATTTCGAGCCGGTGCATTGATCCGCTCGCATGGGCACATCCTCATCCATCGCGCCGTCGGCGACATTTTCTGGGTGCTGCCCGGCGGCCGCGTGGAGTTTCATGAGGCGGGCGCCGAAACGCTCGCACGTGAAATAGAAGAAGAGATCGGCTGCAAGGCCACGGTCGGACCGCTGTGCTTCGTCATCGAGAATTTTTTCGAATTGCCGGGACAAAGGGTCCATGAAATCGGCTTCTATTATGAGGCGGAGCTTCTCAGGCCCCTGCCCTTCCATGAGAGCGATATCGTCCACCGTATCCGCGACGGCGCCGCCGATCTGGAATTTCGTTGGGCTTTGCCAAGCCGGGCCGCCCTCGACCAATTCGATCTGCAGCCGATGCCGCTGCGTGACCTCATCGAGACGATGCCCGACGGCGTCCAGCATCTGGTGCGGCGCGATATGAACCAGGGATAGGCTCGGCACCATCCTCCTTCAATCGCGCTAGGGACCTGCATGGAAACATTGTCACCGCGGTTGAAGGAAGGATCGGCTAGCGTCAACGGCATGACAGCGATCCATGAGCCAGCACGCAATCGCGTTTTCAGCGAACTAATCGATAAGCCGTTTGTCCGGCACGATTGGCAGGTGAAGATAGGCGCTTAGGACGGAAGACAAGGTCCACAGAACGCCCGCTGCGGTGGAGAAAAATGCAAGGTCATGAACGCCGGACGCAAAGTTCGGATTTGAGTCGACAAGCGCGACGAGCCGTGGACAAAGCGCGCCCACGAAGGGCATGGCGATCCAGGCAAGCCAACGGACGCCCAACCTTGCTGAAAGATATTCCAGAGGCGCAAAGATCAGAAGCGACAGGCCGATCGCCGGTATCGTGAAAAAGATGGCGATTATCCAGTACAGGCCTCCCCCGGCGAAAAGAACAAACAGGACGCCAAAGAACATCTGAAAGGCAACGCGCCCGAAAAGGCCACCAAGCGTCATGGGCAAATCCTCGTATCGGACCCGCAACATATCCAATGGAAATTTCGGTAGGCTTTCGAACTCGGATAAAATGCGAGCTGATTAAAACGAAACCGCCTTGCCCTTCTTGAACGGCTCCATGCCGCGGCGGGCGAGTTCGTCGGCGCGTTCGTTTTCGGGGTGGCCGGCGTGGCCCTTGACCCAGTGCAGCGTCACCTTGTGGCGGCTGCGGGCTTCCTCAAGCGCCTGCCAGAGCTCGGCATTCTTCACCGGCTTCTTGTCTGCGGTCTTCCAGCCGTTTTTCTTCCAGCCGAAAATCCACTTGGAGATGCCGTCCTTGACATAGGCGCTGTCGGTATAGAGATCGACCTCGCAAGGCGTCTTCAAGGCCGATAGCGCCGAAATTGCCGCCAGCAGCTCCATGCGGTTGTTGGTCGTATCCGCCTCGCCGCCGCAAAGCTCCTTTTCGACATCGCCATAACGCAGCACGGCGCCCCAGCCGCCGGGGCCGGGATTGCCGGAGCATGCGCCGTCGGTGAAGATATCGACGTGTTTCATAGGCTCAATCCGTATTCGGCCGGCGATTTGATTTGGCGGTGGAAGCGCAGCTTGCGGAGATATTCGAGCGGGTCCTTCTTGGTGACCATGGCGCCTTCGGGCGTCGTCAGCCAGTCATAGAGCCTGGTCAGGAAGAAGCGCAGCGCCGAGCCGCGCGACAGCACCGGCAAGGCAGCTGTCTCGGCCTCGCTCAGCGGCCGGACGCTCTGGTAGCCCGCAAGCATCGCCGTGCCCTTGGTGATGTTATACGCGCCATCCTTCTCGAAGCACCAGGCATTCAGGCAGATCGAGACGTCATAGGCGAGCAGGTCGTTGCAGGCGAAATAGAAATCGATCAGGCCGGAGAGCTCATCGCCGAGGAAGAAGACGTTATCGGGAAAGAGGTCGGCATGGATGACGCCGGCAGGCAGGCTCTGCGGCCAGTGTGCGGAGAGAAAGTCGAGTTCGCTGCGGATCTCGGTCTGCAGGCCGGGCTCGACCTCGTCGGCGCGCGCCTTGGATTTCTCCCAGAGCCCCCGCCAGCCGTCGATCGACAGCGCATTCGCCCGCTTCAGCTCGAAACCATCGCCCGCCACATGCATTGCGGCCAGCGCCCGGCCGACCTCGCGGCAGTGCTTGGCCTCCGGTTTTCTCAGCCACATGCCTTCGAGGAAGGAGATCAGTGCCGCCGGACGGCCGGACAGCGAGCCGAGCAGCGCGCCGTCGCGGCGCGGCAGCGGCAGCGGGCAGGACAGACCGCGGGCGGAGAGATGCTGCATCAGGCCGAGGAAGAAAGGCAGGTCGGTCTTTTCCACGCGCTTTTCATAGAGCGTCAGGATCAGCGGGTCCTTGGAAGTGTGAAGCAGGAAGTTGGAGTTTTCGACGCCTTCGGCGATGCCCTTGTAGGACAGCAGCGTGCCTGCGTCATATTCCGTCAGGAACCATTTCAGATCGTCTTCGGCGATATCGGTATAGACTGCCAAGTGAGGTCTCGTCTTTGCATTGTTGATATTGGATTGCCCGACCGACTGGCCGGGCTGCGATAAGGCTCGATCTAGCCGTTGACGAAGGCCATGTCGGCCGTCGTCAGCTCGATGTTGCGCAGTTCGCGGTTGACGAGGAAATGTTCGTTTTCCTGTACCGTCTCGGCAAGTTCGACACGGGCGTCGAAGCGGGCGCGGAAGGCCTCGATGATCTCGTTGACGATGACCTCCGGGGCGGAGGCGCCGGCGGAAAGGCCGAGCGTCGAGATCGCGCCGATCTCATCCCAGTCGAGCTCGGCGGCGCGCTGCACGAGGATGGATTTCTTCGCCCCTGCCCTCAGCGCCACTTCGACGAGGCGTTTGGAATTGGACGAATTCGGGGCGCCGACGATGATGAAGAGATCGCAGCCGGGGGCCGCCTGCTTCACCACTTCCTGGCGGTTGGTCGTCGCATAACAGATCGAGTCGGCTGCCGGCGCCGTCAGGTTCGGGAAGCGCTCATGCAGGCGGGTGATGACGCCGGCCGTATCGTCGACCGACAGCGTCGTCTGGGTGACATAGCCGAGATTGTGGGGATCGGCAGGCGTATAGGCGTCGGCATCCTCGATCGTCTCGATCAGCGACACCGAGCCCTCCGGCAGTTGCCCCATCGTGCCGATCACCTCGGGATGGCCGGCATGGCCGATCAGGACGACATGGCGGCCGAGGCGATTGTGGCGCATCGCCTGCTTGTGGACCTTGGAGACCAGCGGGCAGGTGGCGTCGAGATAGAAGAGGTTGCGGCTTGTCGCATCCTCGGGCACGGATTTCGGCACGCCATGGGCGGAGAAGACCACCGGCTGGGCGCGATGTTCGGCCGGGATTTCGTCCAGTTCCTCGACGAAGACGGCGCCCTTGGCCTCCAGCCCTTCGACCACATAACGATTGTGGACGATCTCGTGACGCACATAGACCGGCGCGCCATAGGATTTCAGCGCCAGCACGACGATCTGGATGGCGCGGTCGACGCCGGCGCAGAAGCCGCGCGGGCCGCAGAGCCTGATCGTCAAAGGAGGTTTCGCCGCAATATTCATGTCTGTTCCGTCAAGAATTCCGTCCCGCATGGGAATAAGGGACCTCTAGCCCAATATGGCCAGGAATTGAAGCAATACTATTGCGGGGGTGCCTTGCTCCCCCTGCGGAACCAGGAAATCGCCACCACGACGACGAGCACGGCGGCGAGCCCGTACCAGGTGAAGGCATATTGCAGGTGGTCGTTCGGCAGGTCGACCTGGGTGACGCCGCCGATCGGCAGGCCGGCCGGATTGGGGGTGGAATCGGCATCGACGAAAAAGGGAATGACACGGGCCTTGTCCAGCCCGACGCTCTCCGCCATGACGTCGAGATCCTTCCAGTAGAAGATGTTCTTGGCGACGTCGTTGTCGGGCACCACCCAGGACGGTTTGCCGGGAAGCTTTTGGCGCGCCAGGCCGGTGACGGTCTGCTGGTCCGTCAGCTGGCCCTGCATGCGCATCTCCGGCTCCTTGTTCTCGAAGGGAACGAAGCCGCGATTGACGAAGAGCGCGCGCCCATCGGCAAGCTCCAGCGGGGTATAGATGTAGTAGCCGGTCTGGCCGCGCCAGGTGGCGAAGAAGTGCCGCTCCTTGTTGTTGATATAGCGGCCGGTGGCGGTGACCTTGCGGTATTCGATATCGCCACTTGCAGCCGCCATCGCCTCGATATCGGCCAGCGGCACGGGTGCTGCGACCTGCCGTTCGGCGATATCGGCCAGCAGGCCCTCCTTCCAATGGAGGCGTTCCACCTGCCAGGTGCCGAGCGAAATCAGGATGGCAAGCGCGATCAACACCAGGATGCCGGTTGCCACAGGCAGCCGGCGGCGCGGGGCGGCACGGTCGATATCAGTCACTCAGGCGTCCTTCGCGGGCATTGTGACGGTATTGCATGGCGATCAGGATGCCTTTGAACCAGCGCAGCGTCATGAGCGACAGGATGATCGTCAGCGGGCCGAAGAGCATGATATGCACCCAGATCGGCGGCCCGTAGTTCACTTGCAGCCACAGCACCATGCCGATGATGATGAAGCCGACGATGAGGATGACGAAGACGGCCGGGCCGTCACCGGAATCGGCGAAGGAATAATCGAGGCCGCAGGCGGCGCAGCGCGGCTTCAGACCCAACAGGCCATCGAACAGCTTGCCCTCGCCGCAGCGCGGGCAACAGCCCTTGATGCCGGTTTTTACCGGATCGACAGGGGGAAAATGGGCGCTGTCCTCGTTCATGCCATTCCTTTGCATAGCCTTGCGGCCGCGGCTTTTTCGACGCTGCCTTAACTCTCCCATAAATTATTCGCAGGACGAAGGGAAATGCCTGCGCTTTTTCGCCTCAGCGATTCGCGCCAAACAGAAGAAGACTGATGACTAACGATAGCCACTCCGCACAGATCATCATCCTGAACGGCGCGCCGCGAAGCGGAAAATCCAGCATTGCGCGCGCAGTCCAGGAACATTTCGACGGGCCGTGGATCAACCTCGGCGTCGACAGCTACAATGCCATGACACCGAAGCGCTACCTCCCGGGCATCGGCCTCAGGCCGGGCGGCGAACGGCCGGACCTCGAAGAGCTGGTGCCGTTCCTCTATGCCGCCCTTTATGAGTCGATCGCCATCCATGCCGGGTTCGGCCTCAATGTCATCGCCGATCTCGGCCACCATGACAGCTATACCAAGCCGCTCGGCATTCTTGCCGATTGCGCCCGGCGACTGGAGGATTTTCCCGTGCTGTTCGTCGGCGTGCGCTGTCCGATCGAGACAATCATGCAGCGGCGCGAAACTGCCCAGGAAGGGCGCGAGACGCTTTATCTCAGGGCCACGGAGGAAGTGCCCATTCCAGAACCAGTGCAACGCTGGCAGGACGAGGTGCATCGGCCCGGCATCTACGATATGGAGGTCGATACGTCAGTGCTGACACCGCTCGAATGCGCCGAGGCGATCCGCCATCAGCTGGATCTCGGCATTCCCGAACCTTCGGCCTTCGAACGGATCGCCGGGGCGCGCTGAGGCGATGGAGAGCGGGCACGGAGCCCTTACCTCGGTCGCAGAGATTGCCGGCGGCGGCCCCTCATCCGGCTGCCGCCACCTTCTCCCCGCTCGCGGGGCGAAGGGGATACGCCGCACCCCTCCGTTCCCCACAGGCCCTCTCGCGGGGGCACGTCCCCTCTCCCCGTCAGAACGGGGAGAGGGTTAGGGTGAGGGGCCGCCATTGGCGCGAACAGTCGTGACCGAGGTCGAGTAAACCGACACCCACCAACAAAAAAGGCGGGCACCGGGCCCGCCTTTTCTCAAATATCGTTCCGATCAGCCGGCGACCGGAGCGCCCCAGCCGCCCCAGACGTAGATGCAGAAGAACAGGAACAGCCAGACGACGTCGACGAAGTGCCAGTACCAGGCGGCTGCCTCGAAACCGAAATGCTGCTTCGGGGTGAAGTCGCCGCGCAACGCGCGGATCAGGCAGACAGCCAAGAAGATCGTGCCGACCAGAACGTGGAAACCGTGGAAGCCGGTCGCCATGAAGAAGGTCGCGCCGTAGATCGAATTCTTGAAGTCGAAAGGCGCGTGGGCATATTCGTAAGCCTGGACGCTGGAGAAGAAGATACCAAGCAGCACCGTCAGCGTCAGGCCCTGGACCAGGCCCTTGCGGTCGTTGTGCAGCAGCGCATGGTGCGCCCAGGTGACCGTCGTGCCCGAGAGCAGCAGAATGACCGTGTTGTAGATCGGCAGGTGCCAGGGATCGAGGACCTCGATGCCCTTCGGCGGCCAGACGCCACCGGTGTAAAGCAGGCGCGAGGCCTGGATCGCTTCGTTCGGATAGAGGCTGGCGTCGAAATAGGCCCAGAACCAGGCAACGAAGAACATCACTTCCGAAGCGATGAACATGATCATGCCGTAGCGCAGGTGCAGCGAGACGACGCGGGTGTGGGCGCCCTCATGGGCTTCCTTCACCGTATCGGCCCACCAGCCGTACATGACATAGATGACCAGAGCGAAGCCGATATAGAAAAGCCAGGGATTGGCAAGCTCCGCACCGGCGACCTTGAACGAACCGCCGTTCAGGTAGCGCATGTAGCAGACGCCGCCGATCGCCATGATGAAGGCGCCGAGCGAGGCGAGAATCGGCCACGGGCTCGGATCGATGATGTGATAGTCGTGATTCTTCTGATGAGCATCGGCCATGTAGCTATCCCCGGATGTCTTCCTTCACTCCGCTCCCGGCATAGCCGGAAACGAGCCTTGATCAAAGTTTCTTTTCAATCTTCTCCGCTCCACCCTCATTCGAAGCCACCGGCTTCGGACCCTCTTTCGGGTAGAACGTATATGACAGCGTCACCGTATGGATGTTCTTGGATTCCACCGCCTTGACGATGTCAGGATCGATGTAGAACACCACCGGCATGTCGAGCTTCTCGCCCGGCTTCAGGTCCGTTTCCGTAAAGCAGAAACATTGCACCTTGTTGAAATAGACGCCTGCCTCGCCCGGGGTGACGTTGAACACCGCCTGGCCGCGCTGGGTTTCGTTCGAGCGATTCTCGGCGGTGAAATTCACCTGAATGGTCTCGCCGATCTTCGGATTGACCTCACGCTCGACCGGTTTGAAGTCCCACTGCAGACCGGGCGCGACATTGGCGTCGAAGGTAACGCGCATGGTGCGGTCGAGCACGACACTCGACACCTGGTCGACGCGCTGGGTCGTGCCGTTATAACCGGTCACCTGGCAGAAGATGCGGTAGAGCGGTACGGCGGCATAGCTCATCGCCCCCATGCCGAAGACGAAGCTCAGGCACATCATCACGACGGCGCCGTTGTTGCGGCCCTGCTTCTTCGGTGTACCGGCGTTTTCGCTCATCCCGCCATTCCCCCGCCGATCTTCACGATGGTGATCGCGTAGAAGAGAATGACGAGGCCGGCAAGCACCAGCCCGAGGGCGACGTTGCGGTTGCGGCGCGACTTGCGCTGCGCTTCCGTCAGCTTGACCATTTCCATCAGAACCAACCTCCCGCATGCGAGACCAGCACCGAAGCCAGCCGGTCGATCATCAAGGCGGAGAACACGGCGAAGAGATAGAAGATCGAGAAGCCGAAGAGCTTCTTCGCCGGGATCATCTTCAGATCGCCGTCGGGCATGCGCCAGACGGCGATGGAACAGTATATGAAGATCGCGCCGAGCGCCGCAGCGACGAAGCCGTAGCCGAGGCTCGCGAAACCGAGGACGGTCGGCAAGACTGCGCAGATGGCGGTCAGCACAGCATAGGCGACGATCTGATGCTTGGTCACCCGCTCGCCGGCGACATTCGGCAGCATCGGCACGCCGACGGCTTCGTAATCGCGCATCTTGAAGAGGGCAAGCGCCCAGAAATGCGCCGGCGTCCACAGGAAGATGATCATGAACAGCACGGTGCTCTCGATCGTCACGCTGTTGGTCACGCAGGCCCAGCCGATCATCGGCGGGAAGGCGCCGGCGGCGCCGCCGATGACGATGTTCTGCGGCGTCGAGCGCTTCAGCCACATGGTGTAGATGACGGCGTAGAAGAAGATGGTGAAGGCGAGGATGCCGGCCGAGAGCCAGTTGACGGCCAGGCCGAGGATCACCACCGAAAAGCCCGAGAGCACCAGGCCGAAGGCGAGCGCTTCCGACGGCGCGATGCGGCCGGCCGGGATCGGACGGTTGGCGGTGCGGCTCATGACGGCGTCGATATCGGCGTCATACCACATGTTCAGCGCCCCGGAGGCGCCGGCGCCGACGGCGATACAGAGAATGGCGATCAGGCCGAGGACGGGATGGATGTGGCCCGGCGCCAGCACGAGACCGGCAAAGGCAGTGAAGACCACGAGCGACATCACCCGTGGCTTCAACAATTCGAAATAATCGCGCGCACTCGCTTCCGACAATTCGCCGTCCTTTGCAAGCGCCCCGTGATTGTCGATGACCGTCATCATTCCGTCCTGCATGTCTCAAGATCAGGACGCCGTATCGAATGCGGCGTCCTGATGCCCGCGCAAATTACTTGATGCGCGGAAGCTGTTCCCACTGGTGATAGGGCGGCGGCGAAGGCAGCTGCCATTCGAGCGTCGTCGCACCCTCACCCCACGGATTGTCGCCGGCGACGCGCTTCTTGGCGAAGGCTTCGAAGACGCCGTAGAGGAAGATCAGCACACCGAAGGCCGAGATGTAGGAGCCGACGGAGGACACATAGTTCCAGCCGGCAAAGGCATCCGGATAGTCGATGTAGCGGCGCGGCATGCCGGCGAGGCCGAGGAAGTGCTGCGGGAAGAACACCAGGTTGACGCCGATGAACATGATCCAGAAATGCAGCTTGCCGACGAACTCGTTGTACATGTAGCCGGTCATCTTCGGGAACCAGTAGTACCAGCCGGCGAAGATCGCGAAGACGGCGCCGAGCGACAGAACGTAGTGGAAGTGGGCCACGACGTAATAGGTGTCATGCAGCGAGCGGTCGAGACCGGCATTGGCAAGCTGGACGCCGGTGACGCCGCCGACCGTGAACAGGAAGATGAAGCCGATCGCCCAGAGCATCGGCGTGCGGAACGAGATCGAGCCGCCCCACATCGTCGCGATCCAGGAGAAGATCTTCACGCCCGTCGGAACGGCGATGACCATCGTGGCGAAGACGAAATAGCGCTGCGCGTCGAGCGACAGGCCGACCGTGTACATGTGGTGGGCCCAGACGACGAAGCCGACAGCGCCGATCGCGACCATGGCGTAGGCCATGCCGAGATAGCCGAAGATCGGCTTCTTCGAGAAGGTCGAGATGATGTGGCTGATCATGCCGAAGCCCGGCAGGATGAGGATGTAGACCTCGGGGTGACCGAAGAACCAGAACAGGTGCTGGTACAGGATCGGGTCGCCGCCGCCTTCCGGAGAGAAGAAGGAGGTGCCGAAGTTGCGGTCGGTGAGCAGCATGGTGATGCCGCCGGCCAGAACCGGCAGCGACAGCAAGAGCAGGAAGGCGGTGATCAGCACGGACCAGGCAAACAGCGGCATCTTGTGCAGCGTCATGCCCGGAGCGCGCATGTTGAGGATCGTGGTGATGAAGTTGATCGCACCGAGGATCGACGAGGCGCCGGCAATGTGGAGCGCAAAGATCGCAAGGTCGACCGCCGGTCCCGGCGTGCCGCTTGTCGCCAGCGGCGGATACATCGTCCAGCCGCCGCCCGTGCCATAGGCGCCTGCCGGGCCTTCGACGAACATCGACAGCAGCAGCAGCGCGAAGGCGGGAACGATCAGCCAGAAGGAGATGTTGTTCAGGCGCGGGAAGGCCATGTCGGGCGCGCCGATCATGATCGGCACCATCCAGTTGGCGAAGCCGCCGATCATCGCCGGCATGACCATGAAGAAGATCATGATCAGCGCGTGCGCTGTGGTGAACATGTTGAACATCTGCTTGGCACCGTCGATCGCGGCATCGCCTTCATAGCCGTAGACCATCGAGGCCAGGCCGTGGAAGATCTGGATGCCCGGCTCCTGCAGCTCCATGCGCATGGCAACCGACAGCGCGCCGCCGATGATGCCGGCAATGATCGCGAAGATCAGGTAGAGCGTGCCGATGTCCTTGTGGTTGGTCGAGAACAGCCAGCGATTGGCAAAGCTCGGCTTGTGCCCGTGATCATGGTGATCGTCATGAGCGTGGTCGTGGTGGGCGTGATCATGAGAATGATCGTCGTGAGCGGAAGGTCCAGCCATTGTCCCGATCCCCTTTAATTACTGTGCTTCGGCAACGTCGAGGGTCTTTGCGGGACCATCGGTTGCGGCCATGAGTGTCTTGTAGGCGCCGGGCAGGTCACTGGCGGCCGTGGTCAGCCACTGCTTGTACTTGTCCTCGGAGACGACGCGGATGGCGATCGGCATGAACGCATGGTCCTTGCCGCAGAGCTCGGAACACTGGCCATAGAACAGGCCTTCGCGCTCGGCCCTGAACCAGGTCTCGTTCAGACGGCCCGGCACGGCATCGATCTTGACGCCGAAGGACGGCATGGCGAAAGCGTGGATGACGTCGGTCGGCGCCGAGGTCACGAGAACGCGGACCGTCTTGTTGACCGGCAGGACCAGCTCGTTATCGACGGCGAGAAGCCTGGGATAGATCGACTTGTCTTCCTTGCCGGCGCTCGCGCGGTCCTGATCCTTCAGGAGGTAGGAATCGAAAGCGAGCGGGCTTTCGCCCGAGCCTTCATATTCATAGTTCCACTGCCACTGGGTGGCGGTCGCCTTGATGGTGACGTCGGGATTTTCAGGCAGCGTCAGCTGCGCCGTCAGCAGGTTGAACGAAGGAATGGCGAGAAGAAGAAGCACCAGGACCGGCCCCACGGTCCAGGCAACCTCGATCAGCGTATTGTGGCTCGTCTTCGAGGGAACCGGGTTCGCGCTGGCGCGGAACTTGACGCAGACGACGATGAGCAGGACCAGAACGAAAAGCGTGATCGGAACGATAAACCACAGAGTATATTGTTCGAACCAGTGGATTTCCCGCATGATCGGCGTTGCCGCCGGCTGCAGCGTTGCCTGCCACGGCGTTGGCTGGTCGGCATATGTGCCGGAAGCAAAAAGCAGACAGACCAGCGTGGTCAGGGCTGCATAAGCCTTCTTCATCACCTTATTATCTCCCTCGAGCGCTTGACCTGCAAAATAGAACGCAGAATCCTTGCCATCTTCAGCGCTTCAAACCACAGTTTGGCATTTGCCGCAACAGGTCAGAGCAATTGTCTATGCGGCATTTTTGCTCAAAGCGTAGGCAGCCCTGAACGGCAAAACATCCCAAGTTTTTCATCAGCATATGAAAAATCGGCTTTCCGGCCAATCCGCGCGCCGCACATTATTTCGGAAAGGTCCAATTTCCGCCGCAGTCCCCCGGTTTTCACGGGGTGGGGCTTTTCATTTTTGGTGGGCAGCTTCAACAATAGCCGCAATGATTCGATATCCAGAGGTTTCCATGGGTTTCCGTTCCCTCGCGCAGTCGCTTCTCGTGACTGCCAGCATCGCGGCCGCAGCGACGACGCCCGTTTTCGCACAGCAACCCACGCCGTCGCAGGCCAAGCCGCCCGCTGCCGCGCCGGCCCCTGCCCCCGCGCCGCAACAGCCGAATGCCGCCAAGCCGAATATCGAACAGGTGACGCCCGGCCAGACGCAGCCACAGGCGCCGGGAACGGTGAAGTCCAATCACGGCGCATGGTCTGTCGTCTGCGACAAGCCGGCCGGGGCTGCGACCGAACAATGCGCGCTGATGCAGAACGTCATCGCCGAGGATCGTCCGGAAGTCGGGCTTTCCGTCGTCGTCTTGAAGACGGCCGACCGCAAGTCGAAGATTCTCCGCGTGCTCGCGCCGCTCGGCGTGCTGCTGCCGAACGGCCTCGGGCTCAATGTCGACGGCAAGGATATCGGCCGCGCCTATTTCGTCCGCTGCTTCGCCGATGGCTGTTACGCCGAGGTCGTGCTCGAGGACGAACTGCTCAAGACCTTCCGCAGCGGCGCCCAGGCAACCTTCATCGTCTTCCAGACCCCGGAAGAAGGCATCGGCATCCCCGTCGACCTCAAGGGCTTTGCCGAAGGCTTCGACGCCCTGCCTTGAGGCCGGGGCTTGCTCGGACTATCCAACAGACCTACATCGGCTATGAGCACTCCTGCTCTTCAGCGGAGCACAAGACATGACCACCGATCTCCTGACGCTTTTCGATGCCGATGAAGCGACGATGCGCAAGCATGTGGCCGAGGCGCTGTCCGGCGCCGATGACGGCGAACTGTTCATTGAGCATGCGCAGGCGGAAGCGCTGACCTTCGACAATGGCCGGCTGAAGGGCGGCAGCTTCAACACCGAACAGGGTTTCGGCCTGCGCGCCGTTGCCGGCGAAGCTGTGGGTTACGCGCATGCCGGCGATCTGTCGGTGGCGGCGCTGAAGCGGGCGGCCGATGCGGTCGGCGCGGTGACGCGCGGCTATTCCGGCTCCTATGCCGCCGCACCCCAGGGCACCAACAAGAAATTCTACAGCGACGAGAACCCGATCGGCCAGCCGAGCTTCGAGGAAAAGGTCAAGGTCCTGCAGGAGATCGACGCCTATCTCAGGGGCAAGGACGATAAGGTGCGGCAAGTGACGGCCTCGGTCGCCGCCAGCTGGCAGGTCGTCGATATCCTGCGCGCTGACGGGCACCGCGTGCGCGACATCAGGCCGATGACGCGCATCAACATTTCGGTGATGGTCGGCGAAGGCGAGCGGCAGGAGAGCGGCTCCTACGGCCATGGCGGGCGCATCGGCTTCGGTGACTTCATCGCCGAGGGCAGCTGGCAATATGGCGCCGACGAGGCGCTGCGCCAGGCGCTCGTCAATCTCGAGGCGATCGATGCGCCGGCGGGCACGATGGACGTCGTGCTCGGCTCCGGCTGGCCGGGCGTCATGCTGCACGAGGCGGTCGGTCACGGGCTGGAAGGCGATTTCAACCGCAAGAAGACGTCGGCCTTTTCAGGCCTTCTCGGCCAGATGGTCGCCGCGCCCGGCGTCACCGTCGTCGACGACGGCACGATCGACAACCGCCGCGGCTCGATCACCATCGACGACGAGGGCACGCCGTCGGCCTACAACGTGCTGATCGAAAACGGCAAGCTCGTCGGCTATATGCAGGATCGGCAGAATGCCCGGCTGATGGGCATGGCGCCCACCGGCAACGGCCGCCGCCAGGGCTATGCGCATGTGCCGATGCCGCGCATGACCAACACCTATATGCTCGGCGGCGACAAGACGCCCGAGGAGATCATCGCCTCGGTGAAGAAGGGCATCTATGCCGTCTCCTTCGGCGGCGGCCAGGTGGACATCACCTCCGGCAAGTTCGTCTTCGGCTGCACCGAGGCCTATCTGATCGAGAACGGCAAGGTCGGCGCGCCGATCAAGGGCGCCATGCTGATCGGCAACGGACCGGATGCAATGAAACGGGTGTCGATGATCGGCAACGACATGAAGCTCGATACCGGCATCGGCAATTGCGGCAAAGCCGGCCAATGGGTTCCCGTCGGCGTCGGCCAGCCGCATCTGCGCATGGATCAGGTGACGGTCGGCGGCACGCAGACCTGAGGCGAAAGGATTCTCTGATGGCGGACATTGAAATCAGAACCTTCGCATCAGATGACGCCGATGCCGTGCTTTCGGTGATCCTGCCGATCCAGCGCGAGGAATTCGGCATCGACATCACCGCGGATGCGCAGCCGGATCTCAGGGTCATCCCGGATTTCTACCAGTCCGGCAAAGGGCAGTTCTGGGTCGCCGTCAAGGACGGCGCCATCGTCGGCACGGTCGGGCTGAAGGATATCGGCAACAACCAGGCGGCGCTGCGCAAGATGTTCGTCTCAGCCGAGGTTCGCGGCCGCGAACACGGCGTGGCGGCGCTGCTCCTCGATCGCCTGATCGCTCACGCCAGGGATGCCGGCATCACCGATATCTTCCTCGGCACGACGGACAAGTTCGTCGCCGCGCATCGTTTTTACGAGAAGAACGGCTTTAGCGAGATTGCCAAGAGCGCCCTGCCCCGCTCCTTTCCGCTGATGGCGGTGGACAGCAAATTCTACCGCTATAAGGTCGGCTGACTCGATTTCTGGAAGATGAGGCGCCCCGCCTCATCTTGACGCCAGCGCCGGCTGAAACCGCCACTTCCTTTCGATCGCCGCGGCAAGGTCGATATCGTTGCGGCGGGCAAAGAGCAGGATGTGGCCGAGCAGGTCGGCGGTTTCGTCGGCGAGATCGCGGTCGAGTTCTTCCGGCGTCCGGTCCCTGCGGCGACCGCGGCCGGTGACGCGGTTCCAGGCCTGGGTGAGTTCGCCCACCTCCTCCTGCAGCTTCAGCAAAAACCAGTCGGGGTCACGCTCGATGCCGTTGGCTGCGGCATAGGCCGCGGATGAGGTTTCGAACTGATCGGCGAGACGGCGCAGCATGGGCGTTCTCCTTTTGTTTATGGAGGAGACGCTGATTCCCGCCGATTGTCCAGACTGGGATGGTCCAGGCCGGGATTGCCTAAAGTGCTGGGCAGCGATCAGCTGTGGTCCGGCAGCAGCATGCAGTCATAGGAGCGCTGTCTCAGTGCATCGCAGGCCGAGACGGCGGCATCCTTGCTGGCGAAGCCGACGAAGCGGGCGCGATAAATCCTGTTCGCCCCCTGCCCGACAGCCTCGGTATAGGGCGAGGCGGAAACGAGCGGCGCGCCGCCTTCCGACTGCGCCTGGGCGAGAAGCGCACGCGCCGCATCGGCGCTGGGAGCAGCCGAGATCTGGATCTGCCAGTCGCCATCGGCCCTCTCTGCCGATGTCTTCGGCGTCTTGCCGGCGTTCAGGATCTCCTCCATCGCGACCGGACGCTCCAGCGGCACGACGGCGTCATCGGCATAAGCCAGGCTCTTGGCCCCGAGATCATCGGCCGGCCGCGGTGCGTTGAGCGGCACCGGAACATCGGAATCGTCGGCGGCGGACGCGACTTCGACAGCCTCCTTGGCGCCGACGCTCGCCACCAGCTTGGCGCCGCCGGAAGAGGAGGCACGGCCGAGGTAACGGTCGAGCAAACCAGCCATCTTGGCGTCGCGGCTGCGGGCGGTGCGGCCGCCGAGGACGACGCCGACCACGCGGCGGTTGCCGTCCTTGACGGCGCTGACGAGGTTGAAGCCGGAAGCGTTGGTGTAGCCCGTCTTGATGCCGTCCATGCCCTGGTAGCGGTACATCAGATTGTTGTGGCCGCGCACGGTCCGGCCGCGGAAATTGAAGCTTGCCGCCGAAAACAGGCGGTATTCGTTCGGATAGTTCTTCATCAGCGCGACGGCGAGCGTCGACATGTCGCGCGCCGTGGTGACCTGACGGCCGTCCGGCAGGCCGGAGGCGTTGACGAAGACGGTGCGGCTCATGCCGAGCTGGCGGGCCTTGGCCGTCATCATCCGGGCAAAAGCGCTTTCAGAGCCGGCGAGCTTCTCGCCCATGGCGGAGGCGGCATCATTGGCGGATTTGACGATCATGCCATAGACCGCCTCGCGCACGGTGATCGTGCCGCCGGCCTTGACGCCAAGCTTGGTCGGCGGCCGGGCGGCGGCGTATTTCGACATTGTGATCGGAGTATCCCAGGCGATCTTGCCGCGTTTCAGCGCCTCGAAGGTGAGATAGAGCGTCATCATCTTCGTCAGCGAGGCCGGATGGTTCAGCGTATCGGCGTTTTCAGCGGCGAGAACCTTGCCTGTACGGGCATCGAGGATCAGCGAAGCGTTGCCGGCAAGGGCTGCAAGCGGCGCCGAAACGGCAAGCGTTACGGTCAAAACAGCCGCCAAAAGCTTTCTCATACACTTCCCCTCATCTGCTTGCCCCTGACGCTGGCCCCTGATGCGCTGGCCCTTCAAACGTTGATCCGCGACAGGACCGGCATTTGTGCCGTAATGTGACAGAAGCCGTAAGTTTGGCGCGACTTTGAGGCAACGCCTATCATTTTTCTAGTCTTTTCATCGCCTTGGTTAACAAGAAATCAAAGACCCGTGCCGAATCGGGATTCAGCAAGGCTTAAGTCGCCGCTGCTAGGTTCCCGCAAAGGCAAGGGACGGACGGCGCATGACGGGACAATTCAAGCGGTTGGCAAAACGCGCGGCGATCGGCGCCGGGCTCGAGCTTTCCTGGCTGCTCGCCGCTGCCGGACTGATGCGCGAAGCGCGCGGGCGTGGCGTCGTCTTCACGCTGCACCATGTCCGCCCGCATGTACCGCAAGCCTTCGCGCCGAATGCGCATCTCGAAATCACTCCGCGTTTTCTCGACGCGGCGCTCAACCGGTTGCGGCGGAAGGGCTATCGCTTCGTGCCGCTCGATCAGGTGCCGGTGCTCTTGGCGGAACCCGAGGGCGGGCCGCCGTTCGCAGCCTTCACGCTCGACGACGGATACCGCAACAATGTGGAACATGCGCTGCCGGTGTTCGCGCGGCATCAGGCGCCGTTTACGGTATTCGTCGCCAAGGGTTTTGCCGAGGGCTCGCATAGTATCTGGTGGGAGACGCTCGCCATCCTCCTGCGCCGGGCACCGGAAATCCGCTTCGATTTCGGCCGCGGCAGCGAGCGGCTGGGGCTCGACAGCCCGCAGCAGCAATGGACTGCCTTCGATCGCTTCGCCGCCTACATCCACGGCTCCAACGAGGCGCACGCCGTCGCCGCCATCGATATGCTGGCACGGGAAAACGGCATCGAGCCGACGGATATCGTCCGCGATCTGGTGATGGGTCCCGGCGAATTGCAATGGCTGGCGACACATCCGCTCGCATCCCTCGGCGCCCATACGATCAGCCATCGCGCGCTCGCCCGCCTGCCGGAAGCCGAAGCGCGAATCGAAATGCAGGTTTCGGCGGATTATGTCGAGGCGGTGGCCGGCATCCGTCCCGATACGATCGCCTATCCCTACGGCACGCCGGCGGCTGCGACCGCCCGCGAGGCGCGCATTGCGCGCAATCTCGGCTTTACCCTCGCGGTCACCACGCAACCCGGGCTGCCGGCAGCACAGCTGACCGGCTATCTCCCGCGCCTTTCGCTCAACGGCTTCTACCAGAAGCGGCGCTACGTCTCGGCGCTCGCCTCAGGGATCCCGCTGAAGCTGATGGGCAGGTAAGCCTGTCAGGGATACATCCGCACCTTGTCCCATTCGCCTTCCGGTGAAGGCCGGCGGAATTCGACACGGTCATGCAGGCGGAATTTCTGGTCCTTCCAGAATTCGATCGAGGTCGGGCGGATGCGAAAGCCCGACCAGTGGGCCGGGCGCGGAATCTCGCCGATGGCATAACGGGCGGTATATTCGGCCACGGCTTTCTCCAGCGCGAATCGGCTCTCGAGCGGGCGGGACTGCTTGGACGCCCAGGCGCCGATGCGGCTGCCGCGCGCACGCGTCTTGAAATAGGCGTCGGCTTCGGCATCGGTGACGATCTCGACGGGGCCGCGCAGCCTCACCTGGCGGCGCAGGCTTTTCCAGTGAAAGCACATGGCGGCCTTTTTCTGGCCCAGAATTTCACGGCCTTTCTGACTCTCGAAATTGGTGTAGAAGACGAAACCGTCTTCATCGAATCCCTTCAGGAGAACCATGCGGACATTGGGAAGACCATCCTCATCGACCGTTGCCAGCGCCACCGCGTTCGGGTCACTGGGTTCGGAAGCCTCCGCTTCTTTCAGCCATTCGGCAAAGAGCTTGAAGGGTTCGCCACTTTCGGTAAAGTCACCGCTTGTTAACTCGTTTGCCGACATATTGGTTCAAATGCCCCGGATTATTCAAAACTCGCCCAGCTTTTGGTAACTGGACAGGACGCAGGGTGGAAGTCATAGCAAAGTCATATCGCCATACAAAGAGCCTGCGGCGACGCAGCAGCGCGTTCTTAGTCATCGGCGTCGCCATGCTTTCGCTTTCCGGCTGCGTTGGCAGCGGCATGGATTTCTTGAGCGAGGCCAAGGTCGACCGCTCGGTTGCCACCGGCACCGTGCCGCAGACGCCGCCGAGCACCGACACGCTTTCCGACGAGATGACCGTGCGCAACGCCGTGACCTCGGCCGACGTGCAGCGGCTCGAGGGCCAGCCGCTTCCCTGGGCGAATGCATCGACGGGCAGCGCCGGCGTCATCGAAACCATCGTCGAGAACAACGAGCAAGGCCAGGTCTGCCGCCAGTTCCGCACGACCCGGCATTCCTATGTCGGCATCGCCAAATTCTACGGCAAGACCTGCCTCGTCGGCGGCGGCAACTGGCAGCTTTTGAGCTTTCAGCCGGAAAGTTAATTCCGCGGGAAAGCTGATCCGGCTCGCCGACAGGTTAACGCCCGACGCCTTTCCGCCGAATGCTTAGCAAAGAGCTAACCATTCGGGGCGAAACACCCCACATCTCTCCATAGAAATAAGAAGTGATTAGCAACTCCAACGCACGATCGGCGTTGAGAGTGGCTCTCCCTGCCTTTGCGGCGGGTGGCGCCGCGCACTTGATATTGGAGTTTCGGGGTGCCGGGCAAGGACGTGGCTTCCCGCATCGCAACACCGGCGGTTTTGACATGCGCGATCCTTACAAAATTCTGGGCGTCAAGCGCGACGCGGCAGCAGACGAGATCAAGGCGGCTTGGCGCAACATGGCCAAATCAGCCCATCCCGACCACAATCAGGGCGACCCGACGGCGACGGCCCGGTTCGCCGAGATCGGCCGCGCCTATGAAACGCTGAAGGACCCGCGTAAACGCAGCCTGTTCGACAATGCCGTGCGGATGGCGGAAGCCAAGAAACAAGAACAGACGATCATGCAGCAGCGCCAGGCCGCGCGCGAGGCTGCGATCCGCGCCAAGGCGGCGCAGGCCAATGCCGAGCGGGTGATGGAAGAGCTTGCACGCGCCGCCCAGAAGTCGGCCGCCGAAGGCGCCAGGCAACAGGCGGGAGCGGCTGAGCCTGCCGACGAGATGGTGGAGCGCATTTTCGGCGCACAGGCGCGCGCTGCGGCAGGCGGCCAGGCGCAGGGCCGCGCCCAGCAGGCACAATACCAGCAGACACAGAATCAGCAGACGGGCGAGACCGGCAGGCGCGCAGACGGCGACGCCGCCGAGGCCGAGCCCAAGGGCGACGAGGAGATCGGCGAGGCTGCGGCCAATGCCGGCGCCAACCTGCCGCTGCCGCTCAGCATCCTGACAAACCTGGTGCGCCGTTTCACCGGCGCCAAGGATACCGGCCTGGAAAAGGCACCGGATGAGGTGACGACGGCGACGGTGACGATCGACGACGTCTTGAAGAGCGGCTGGATCACCGCGTCGCTACCGGAGGGCCGCGAAATCGGCTTCGCATTGCCGGCAGGCACGACGGACGGTCATGAGATCAGGCTCAAAGGTCAGGGCTTCAAGCTGCCGGGCATGCAGCGGGGCGACGCCGTCATCAACATCCGCATCGCACCCGATCCGCGCTTCACCGTCGACGGTTTCGATCTGCACGCGGTGCTGCCGCTCAGCATCGAAAATGCCGTGCTCGGCACCGAGGCGCGCATCGAGGGGCCGAGCGGGCCGCTCAGCATTACCATTCCCGCTTGGTCGGGCTCGGACAAGACGATCAGAATCCCCGACCAGGGATTGCCCCGCGAAGAGGGTGGGAGAGGCGATCTCGTCGTCGAATTGCGCATTATCCTGTGGGAAAAGCCCGACGACAAAGTCACCGATCTCATGCGGAGCATGCGCGAAGGCCTGTTCCTGTGAAATTTTTATGACAATCGCACCCTTTGTTACGATACCTAACAGTTGATGATCCAGGCCAAGCTTGAACCGATTAACGGCCTATGCCATAGGCAGGATCGATCAGAATTCCTAGGGAGCGAAATATGGCTCAAGCATCCGGCCTCATGGCAGGCAAACGCGGCGTCATCATGGGTGTCGCCAACAATCGTTCGATTGCGTGGGGTATTGCCAAGGCCATTCATGCGCAGGGCGGAGAAGTCGCGCTCACCTATCAGGGCGATGCGCTGAAGAAGCGCGTCGAGCCGCTCGCCGCCGAAATCGGCGCGACGCTCGTCGGCCACTGCGACGTCGCCGACGAAGCCACCATCGATGAGGTTTTCGGCAACGTCGAAAAGCTCTGGGGCAAGATCGATTTCCTCGTGCATGCGATCGGCTTTTCCGACAAGGACGAGCTGACCGGCCGCTACGTCGACACCTCGGCCGACAATTTCGCCAAGACGATGCAGATCTCCGTCTATTCCTTCACCTCGGTCGCACGCCGCGCCGAGAAGCTGATGACGGATGGCGGCGCCATGCTGACGCTGACCTATTACGGCGCCGAAAAGGTGATGCCGAACTATAACGTCATGGGCGTCGCCAAGGCTGCGCTCGAAGCGAGCGTCAAGTACCTCGCTGTCGACCTCGGACCGCAGAACATCCGCGTCAACGCCGTCTCGGCCGGACCGATCAAGACACTTGCCGCCTCGGGCATCGGCGATTTCCGCTACATTCTGAAGTGGAACGAATATAACGCGCCGCTGCGCCGCACCGTCACCATCGAGGAAGTTGGCGATGTCGGCCTCTATCTCCTGTCGGATCTGTCGCGCTCCGTCACCGGCGAAGTGCACCATGCCGATAGCGGTTATCATGTCATCGGCATGAAGGCGGTCGACGCGCCCGACATTTCCGTCGTCAAGGACTAGAGCATTTCGAGTGGGGCTGAGACCGTGCTTATCTACGTGATCAGACACGGCCAGACCGCCTGGAATGCCGAGCGCCGCCTGCAAGGTCAAAAAGATATCCCGATGAATGCCACGGGCCTGGAACAGGCCCGGCAGAACGGCGTGGCACTTGCCGAGATTCTCGGCAACAGAACCGACGAATTCGATTTTGTCGCAAGCCCGCTCGGACGCACGCGCGCGACGATGGAAATCATGCGCGCCGCCATGGGCCTGCCGCCGCTCGCCTATCGCACCGATCCGCGGCTGGTGGAGATTTCCTTCGGCGACTGGGAGGGCTCGACGCTCAAGGAGCTGAAGGCGACGCAGCGCGAGCGGGTGGCGGAACGCAACGCTTCCAAATGGGATTTCATCCCGCCCGGCGATGACGCGGAAAGCTATGAAATCCTCTCCTGGCGCACCGGCTCATGGTTGCAATCCGTCGATCGCCCGACGGTCTGCGTGACGCATGGCGGCGTCATCCGCACGCTTTTCCAGACGATTTCAGACCTGCCGAAGAGCAGTGCTGCGGAAGGCGCAATCCCGCAGGACCGGATCGCCAGGATCGACACCGCCGAGCGGACGATCGTCTGGCTGTAAGCATCACCAATCGGGTCAGTTAGGTCGGATGGGGGATACGAACGAGCTGTTTGGCGATGATGTGAATCAGGATTTGCGGCAGACTTGAAGTGAAGCCATTCAGCTCGAAAAGATCGGTTACAACAGCGACAACTTTGGGCTTGAGGGCTTCGAAAGTGTCGGCCTCGATGGCCAGCCCTTCGATATCCGTGCTGCTGGCAACCCATACGCCAGCCTCTTCATCCCAATCCGCGCGCACTACGATCGAGGCGTGCTTCCTACAACTATTCTCCAGAAGCCGCCTATTTGACGATATCGAGATCGTTGATGACGCGCTTGCCGTCGACCTCGGTATAGAAGACGATCACCTTCACGCCGGCTTCGAGGCCGTCGAAATTGAATTCCTCGGGCGCCTGATAGGTCTTGCCGTCATCGAGCGTCAGCACGAGGTTTGTTGTGTCGACCTTCTTGATCGTCGCCTCGACATCGGCGCTCTCGGCAAAACCGCTCATCGGCGACAGGAAACTTGCTGTTGCCAAAAGCGTGGCGACGACGAAACGCATGGCGACAATCCTTTTGAAACGCTGCACGAGAGGCTGCACGAAAAAATGACTGGCCACAGATAAGCTCCTGAATATGGCGAAAATTGCCCGTAAGAATGGCTTTTCCCGCCCAATTGATGAATAGGATTTTAAATATAATCAAGATGCCGCATTTACTGCGGTTTTTCCCTTCCCAGGATTTTTCGGCACTGCCTGCGGGCAATCGTAAATTAACCCGCGCGTCCTACAGTTGCTCGCCAACAGGGGAGTTTCATTTTGTTATCCAGGCTGAGCGACAGCAAGCAGTTGCGGCGCGTGTTGAAGAATACCCGCGTCTCGTTTCTGGTTTCGTCGCTCGTCGCCCTTGTCGTCATCATGGTCGGCTTCGGCCTCGACCGGGCCAATACTGCAGCTTATGAACGCGAACTTCATATCCGCACCGAAAGCGAGGCGAATCTCATCCGCGCCCGGGTCATGGCTGAGATCAGCATGGACCTCAGCATCGTCCGCGACCTTGCGAACCTGATCTCCGTCAGCGCGGCGAACCGGGACGAGATGGAGCGCCAGATCAACTGGCTGCTGATCCAGAATCCGCCTTTCATTCATATCGCCGTCGCACCTGATTTCATCGTCAGCAACGTCTACCCGCCGCAATCGGGCACTGAGCGGATCGGCCGCGACGTGCGCGAAGCCCTCTTCTTCCGCCAGGCGATAACGCCCGCCACCGGCGACCAGTCGGCGCGCTTCTACGGTCCGGTCAGCACCGATGGCCGGGGTGCCTTTGCCATATTCTTCCCGGTCTTCGTCAAGGAGAACGGCCAGCGGCGGATCTGGGGAGCGGTCGAGCTCGTCATCGACCAGAAGATGTTCTACGAGGCGACCGGGCTGATGCCGGCGCGCGACCGCGAGAATCAGGAACGCTATCCGCATCTCGACCATCTCTCCATCGCCATCCGCGATATCGGCTTGCCGGCGGCGAGCGCAACGGCAGCCCCCTTCTTCGGGTCGTCCGATATCGACGCCAAGGATCCGATGCGCCAGAAGATCGGCTTTGCCGGCGGCAAGTGGGAGCTTTCCGTCGTGCCGAACAGCGGCTGGGACGCGATCCCGGAAAACCAGACCGAGCTGCGGCTGATCGTCGTTGCCGCCGGCTGCATCATCATCATCCCGATCTTCTTCGCGACCCTCCTGCTCGGCGAGCGCAATCGCAACATTACCGAGCTGGAGACGCGCGAAGCGAAATTGCTGGAACTGTCGCAGCGGCTCAATCTGGCGCTGGAATCTTCGAATATCGGCATCTGGGAGCTGCAGGATGATTCGAGCAGCCTGCTCTGGGACGCACGCGCGGCGGCCCTGCACGGCAAGCCGGCGCAGGAAGGCAGCCGGGCGCTCGACGAATGGCTGGCGGCGGTCCTGCCCGAGGACCGTGAAACCGCTGAGGTGCATTTCTTCAGCTGCAGCGTCGCCGGCGTTGCCTGCACGGCGCAATACCGCATCCTGCTTGGCGACGGCGGCATCCGGCATCTGCGCTCGGTCGGCGCCTTCTATACGGATGCCGGCGGCGTCGGCAAGACGATCGGCATCGTCTGGGACGTGACCGCCGATGCGGTGACCACCGACACGCTGCGCAAGGCCAAGGATATGAGCGAGGTCAAGAATGCCGAGCTGGAGCTGGCGCTTGAAGAGCTGTCGAGCCGCGAGGGGCAGCTCGCCGAGCTTTCGAGCCGGCTCGACCTGGCGCTCAACTCCTATCAGTGCGGCATATGGGAGGCGCGGCCCGGCCGGGGCGGCTCGATCTGGAACGAGCGCATGCACGAGCTCTATGGGCTTGCGCCGCGCAACGGCTTCATGACCGAGGAGACCTGGCTTGGCTGCATCCACCCCGAGGACCGGTCTCTCGCACTCGAAAGCGCCCGCCACCTCAGGCAGAACGGAGATACGCACACACTCGTCTGCCGGGTGATCGTCGACGACGGCTCGGTGCGTTATGTGCGCTCGGTCGGCAAGGTCCACCAGACGGGGACCGGCGAGATGAAGATCATGGGCATCGCCTTCGACGCCACCGAAGACGTGCTGATGACGATCCGGCTGAAGGCCGCCAAGGACGAGGCGGTCGCCAAGAATATCGAGCTCGAGGCTGCCAAGAACAGGATCGAGCACAATTCGCTGCACGACCCGCTGACCGCACTCGCCAACCGCCGCAAGCTCGACATCGCCCTGGAAAGCCTGACGAATGACGGCCGCCAACAGCGGCAGAAATTCTCGATCCTGCACATCGATCTCGACCGCTTCAAGGACATCAACGACACGCTCGGCCATGCCGCCGGCGATGCGATGCTGGTGCATGCCTCGAAGGTGCTCGCCAAGAATGTCCGCGGCAGCGACGTCGTCGCGCGCATCGGCGGCGACGAATTCGTCATCCTCGCGCTCGACGTCGGGGATAAGGAGATGGCGCAGCTATCGGCGCGGATCATCGAGGAGATGCGCCAGCCGATCGATTTCCAGGGTTTCTCCTGCCGCTGCGGCGTGTCGATCGGGGTGGCGCTTGCCAACGGCATCCATGTCGATGCACGCAAGGTGCTGATCAATGCCGATATCGCGCTCTACCGCGCCAAGAGCATGGGCCGCAACCGCTTCGAATTCTTCAATCACAATCTCCAGGCCGATATCATCAACACCAAGCGCACGGCCGACGAGATCCTGGCCGGCATCGACAATTGCGAATTCACCGCCTGGTACCAGCCGCAATTCTCGGCCCGGACGATGGAACTGACCGGCGTCGAGGCGCTGGTGCGCTGGAAGCATCCTTCCAAGGGGTTGCTGACGCCGGACAAGTTCCTGCGCATCGCCGACGAGATCAATGTCGTGCAGATGCTCGACCGGATCGTGCTGGAAACGGCGCTGCGCGACAAGATGCGCTGGGCGGCGCACGGCATCACCGTGCCCAAGGTCTCGGTCAATGTCTCGGCGCGGCGGCTGCATGACGGCAGCCTTCTGGAATCGCTCGCCGATCTGCATATCCGCCCCGGCGAACTCTCCTTCGAACTGGTGGAATCGATCTTTCTCGACGAGAGCGAAGATGTTGCCTCGCAGAATCTCGAACGCATCAAGGCGCTCGGCATCGATATCGAGATCGACGATTTTGGCACTGGCCATACCTCGATCGTCAGCCTGTTGAAGCTGAAGCCCAAGCGGCTGAAGATCGACCGCCAGCTGGTGAAGCCAATCGTCAACGCCTCGCAGGAGCGGGCGCTGGTCAGCTCGATCATCGAGATCGCCCGCTCGCTCGGCGTCGAGACGGTGGCCGAAGGGGTGGAGACGGCAGCGCATGCCGAACTGCTGCGCGATCTCGGCTGCGATATCCTGCAGGGCTTTGCCTTCTCGCGGCCCCTCTCCTTCGACGATTTCTCTGCGGAAGCCACAGGAACGGGGTGGCGGCTGGCCTCGTGACCGCCGCCCGCCGATCGGCCTCAGCCTGACCCCTTCCCTGCCCGCGGAAAGAGGGTCGCGCCAGAAGACCGAAACAGCATTTCCGCACCTGCCGGTTTGACGCAAAGAAAGGCTTTTGCCTGGACGGTTTTTTGGCCTATGAGTGTCGCGCCTTTTCAAGCAATGGCGCAACCGGCTTTGGCGCGCCACCGTGGGAACACATGTCGCACAATACATTCGGTCACCTCTTCCGCGTAACCACCTGGGGCGAAAGCCATGGTCCGGCGCTCGGCTGCGTCGTCGACGGCTGCCCTCCGGGGCTGCGCTTCAAGCTCGAGGAGCTGCAGGTCTGGCTCGACAAGCGCAAGCCAGGGCAATCCCGTTTCGTGACGCAGCGGCGCGAGGACGATCTGGTGAAGGTGCTGTCCGGCGTCATGCTCGACGCCGATGGCGAGACGATGACGACCACCGGCACGCCGATCTCCATGCTGATCGAAAATACCGACCAGCGCTCCAAGGATTACGGCGAGATCGCCCGGCAGTACCGCCCCGGCCATGCCGACTATACCTACGACCTCAAATACGGCATTCGCGATTATCGCGGCGGCGGCCGCTCCTCGGCGCGCGAAACCGCCGCCCGGGTTGCCGCCGGCGGCATCGCCCGCCTCGTCGTGCCGGGTGTTACCGTGCGCGGCGCGCTGGTGCAGATCGGCAAGCATAAGATCGACCGCCGCAACTGGGATTGGGACCAGGTCGGGCAGAACCCGTTCTTCTCGCCGGATGCGGCGATCGTACCGGTCTGGGAGGAATATCTCGACGGCATCCGCAAGACCGGCTCATCGATCGGCGCGGTCATCGAAGTGATCGCCGAAGGCGTGCCTGCCGGTCTCGGTGCGCCGATCTATGCCAAGCTCGACCAGGATATCGCCTCGCTGCTGATGTCGATCAACGCCGTCAAGGGGGTGGAAATCGGCAATGGTTTTGCCGCTGCCGAAACCTCGGGCGAAGACAATGCCGACGAGATGCGCATGGGCAATGACGGCACGCCGATCTTCCTTTCCAACAATGCCGGCGGTATTCTCGGCGGAATCTCCACCGGGCAGCCGGTGGTGGCGCGTTTCGCCGTCAAGCCGACCTCGTCGATCCTGACCGAACGCCAGTCGATCGATGCCGATGGCAAGAATGTCGACATCCGAACGAAGGGCCGGCACGACCCCTGCGTCGGCATCCGCGCCGTGCCGATCGGCGAGGCGATGGTCGCCTGCGCGATCGCCGACCATTATCTTCGCGACCGCGGCCAGACCGGCCGTCTGAAATAGGAGCGCTCGCCCATGTCTTATGACCAAAAGCGCGTCGTCGACGCCATCAGGGCCTTCGAAGCCGGCGAGATCGTCGTCGTCATGGACGACAATGACCGCGAAAACGAAGGCGACCTGATCGTCGCCGCCGTCCATACCACGCCGGAGAAGATGGCCTTCATCGTGCGCCACACCTCCGGCATCGTCTGCGCGCCGATGCCGAAGGAAGAGGCCAAGCGCCTCAACCTCAACGCCATGGTGGCGGAAAACGATTCGGCCCATACGACGGCCTTCACCGTCTCGGTCGATTTCAAGCATGGCACGACGACGGGCATCTCGGCCGACGACCGGACGCTGACGGTGCGCAACCTCGCCAATCCGAATGTCGGCGCCGCCGATTTCGTCCGCCCCGGCCACATCTTCCCGCTGGTGTCGCGCGAAGGCGGCGTGCTGATGCGCTCCGGCCATACCGAAGCCGCCGTCGACCTCTGCAAGCTTGCCGGCCTGCCGCCGATCGGCGTCATCTCCGAACTCGTCAACGATGACGGCACCGTGACGCGCGGTCCGCAGGTGGTCGACTTCGCCGAACAGCACGGGCTGAAACTCGTCTCCGTCGCCGATCTCATCGCCTATCGCCAGCGCAAGGAAACGCTGATCGAGCTCGGCACCAGCTTCGACGTCGACACGCCGTTCGGCAAGGCCAAGGCCCATACCTATTCCCTGCCCTGGGATCCGATGCAGCATCTCGCCGTCGTCTTCGGCGACATCCGCGACGGCGTCGACATCCCGGTGCGCCTGCATCCGGAAAATGTCGCCGAGGATCTCTTCGGCAAGAACAGCCCGGTCGATTTCTACATGCGGAAGATTTCCGAGGAAGGCCGCGGCGTCATCGTCTATCTGCGCGAAGGCTCGGTCGGCGTCGGCCACCACGACAACGGCCGCAAGGCCCGCAACCAGGGCCGCGAAGCCCATGCCGAAGCCCAGACGCGCGACAGCGAATGGCTGGAAATCGGCCTCGGTGCCCAGATCCTCAAGGATCTCGGCGTCAGCTCGATCAAGCTGCTCACCAGCCGCGAGCGCCACTATGTCGGCCTGGAAGGTTTCGGGATCAAGATCAGCAAGACAGAGATCTGCTGAGGAGGCTTGGGCTTCGACCCTCGCCATCCCTCATTCCTGTGCCTGTCACAGGAATCCAGCCACGGCGCGTCCGCGCCGTGAATGACTCATTTGCTTCTACGAAGAGAGTTTCCCGCACCCAAGGACTTGGGTGCGCTGGATCCCTGTGACAAGCACAGGGATGAGGGAGTGCGTGATGAGGCGCAGAGGGTAATTCGACTACCCTCTCCACCCATCCAAAAGCACCACCTTCTCCACACCCGCAAACCGCGCAACCCGATCCAACTCCGCCTCCAGCCGCTCCAATCGCCCGGCCGAAGGTTTCACGCCCGGTTCCAGCCAGAGCCGTTTGACGTCGAGCGTCGATTTTTTCCGATCCGCCTTCATGTCGATGCGTCCGATCAGCCTGTCGCCTTCGAGCAGCGGGAAGACGTAGTAGCCATATTCGCGCTTCGGCTCGGGCACGAATATCTCGATACGGTAGAAGAAGCCGAACAGGCGTTCGGTGCGGTTGCGGTCGCGGATCATCGGGTCGAAGGGGCTGAGCACGCGGATGCGTGGCGGCGCCCCGGGATAATCGTCGAGGGTCGAGAGGAAATCGGCGAAGGCCCAGGACGGGCGCGCCTTGCCGCCGAGCGCCGGTTCGATCAGCACTTCGATCAGTTCGTCGCAATGGGCTGAAACCCAGGCCTTGGCCTCATCGGGCGAGACCAGGTTCCAGAAGGCCGATATCTCGCCATGGGTGGCGAAGCCGAGCCGGGCGAGCGCGCCGCGGCAGGCCCAGTCGACGAATTCCTCGCGGCTCACCTCCGGTTCGCGGAACTCGGCCGGAACGACGCGCTCGGTGAGATCGTAGATCTTCTGGAAATTCGAGCGACCGGCGATGGCGAACTTGCCGGTGTGCCAGAAATATTCGAGCGCCGTCTTGTTCGGATGCCAGTTCCACCAGCCGCCGGAAACATGGCCGTCGGCCTTGACGTCGCGCGCCAGGATCGCGCCGTCGCGCTCAACGCGCTCATAGGTCTCGGCGAAAGCCGCCTCGAAACCCTCGCCGCGCCATTTGCGCCAGCGCTCGATGATGACCTGCTCCTGATGGCGGAACTTGTGTTTCCAATAGACGAAGAAGGCGCTCGGCAGGATGGAAGCGTCATGCGTCCAATGCTCGAACAGCGCGCCATCCTTTTCGAGCAGTGCCGTGAGATGCTCGCGCCTGTAGGTCTGGTTGCGGGAAAACAGGATCTGGTGATGCGCCCGCTCCACCGTCTGGATGCTGTCCACCTGGACGAAACCCAGCTCATGGATGAGCTGCAGCAGGCCGTCCTTGGTCAAGGCGCGGTTCGGCGGAGCGCTGAGGCCCTGCTTGGCAAGAAAGACACGGCGGGCGTCGGAATTGGAAAGCAGATTCGTCATGACCGCATCATAATCCGGAAAATCTTCCTAGCGCATTCCGTTTTTCTTCGAGTGACGGAAATGCGCTCGCTTTGTTTTCCGCAATCCCGGACGCAAAACCGCTGCGCACTTTTGCTGGAGTTGCTCCGGCCACCCGATATCGAGCCAATATCAACATCGCGATTTGCGCTTTCATCATCCTCGATTCCCCGTGTAGAAGCACTGCTGTCAGGTTGGCGCAATGGCTGCAGCTGCCCCTCACCCTAACCCTCTCCCCGCAAACGGGGCGAGGCGACGTGCCAAACGCAACGTCGAGGGTAAAGGAAGCCGGCGCGGCATATCCCTTCTCCCCGCGAGCGGGGGTCGGAAGGACGGGTCGAGACACGTGGCCCGACCCAGGTAGAGGTGCCGGCAGGCAGATGAGGGGCCGGCATCGGCAATCTCAGCCGATGAAAAATGCGAGGGATGGGTTTGGATATTCGTTTCGAAGGTGCGGGGGTCAGTTTCGGGGCGCGGGTGGCGCTGCAGCCGCTGACGCTTGGCATCAGTGGGAAACGCATCGGCGTCATCGGGCTGAACGGTTCGGGCAAGACCACGTTCGCGCGGCTGATCAACGGATTGACCAAGCCGTCGATCGGCCGCGTCACCGTCAATGGCCGCGACACCGGCGATGAGAAATCTGCGGTGGCCGATGTCGGCTTCATCTTCCAATCGCCGCAGAACCAGATCATCCTGCCGATCGTCAAAGACGACATCGCCTTCGGGCTGAAGCGGCGCGGCTTCACCAAGGCGGAGATCGAGGCGAAGGTCCAGGCGGTGCTGGCCCGCTTCGGCGCTGAGGCGCTGGCCGATCGCCGCGCGCACGAGCTTTCCGGCGGCGAGCTGCAGGTGGCCGCTCTCTGCTCGGTGCTGGCGACGGGGCCGGGCATTCTGATCCTCGATGAACCCACCAACCAGCTCGATCTCAAGAACCGGGCGCTGGTCGAAAGGATCATCGCCGGGCTCCCGGAAAGCGCCATCGTCATCACCCATGATCTCGACCTGATCGCCGATTTCGAGCGGGTGCTGCTGTTTCATGAGGGCCGGCTTGCCGCCGATGCGCCGGCTGCCGAGGCGATCGCCCGCTACAGGGAGATCGCCGCCTGATGCAATCGCTTTATGTCGAGGGCAACAGCGTGATGCACCGGCTTTCGCCGCGGCTGAAGCTGTTGTCGCTGACGGCCTTCGGCGTCCTGCTGTTTATCAGCCAGAACCTCGTCCTGCTTTCGATCGCCGTGCTGCTGACGGCGGTTCTCTATGGCATGGTCGGCCTGCCGTTTGCCGATGCCCTCAGGCGGCTGCGGCCGATCTTCCTGACGATTGCGGTCGTGGCGCTCTTCAACCTGATCTTCAATCCCTGGCAGCAGGCGCTGGTACCCCTGCTGCGGCTGACCGCACTGATGCTGCTCGCCGCCACGGTGACGGCGACGACGTCGATCACCGCCTTCATCGACGAGGTGACCGCCCTTGCCCGCCCGCTCGAACGCACCGGCTGGGTGCAGGCCGACGATATCGGCCTGGCGCTTGGGCTGGTGCTGCGTTTCGTGCCTGAGATCGTCGGCCGTTATCAGGCGATTCGCGAGGCGCACAGGGCGCGCGGGCTGAAAATCCGGCCGATAACGCTGCTTGCGCCGCTGATCATCCTGACGCTCAGGGATGCGGATAATATCGCCGCGGCGATTGACGCGCGCGGTATTCGGCGGCATGTGAGTTAAAGATTAATAAACACGGAATTCATGATGAGCACTCGCGACCTCGTTCTTACCGCCCTCTTTGCCGCGATCATCGTGGCGCTCGGCCTGCTGCCGCCGATCTCGCTCGGCTTCATTCCGGTGCCGATCACCGCCCAATCCCTCGGCGTCATGATGGCCGGCGTCGTGCTCGGAGCCCGGCGCGGGGCGATTGCCGTGCTGATCGTGCTGGTGCTGGTCGCCATCGGCCTGCCGGTGCTTTCCGGCGGCCGCGGCGGGCTTGCGATCTTCGCGTCACCAACGGCCGGCTTCCTGATCGGCTGGATCTTTGCCGCCTTCGTCACCGGCTATCTCAGCGAACGGCTGGTCAACCATCAGCAATCCGCTCTGGTGCAGACGGTGAGCTTCTTCCTCACCGCCATGGCCGGCGGCATCGTCGTGCTCTACGCCTTCGGCATCACCTATCTCGCCACCGTCGCCGGCCTCGGCTTCACGAAAGCCTTCGTCGGCTCGATGGCCTTCATTCCCGGCGATGTAATCAAGGCTTTCGTCGCAGCCCTGCTTGGCCGTGCCGTCATGGTCGGTTATCCCCTGCTGCCGTCGCGCGCCTGACGCACAAGCCGTTATTGTCTACGAATACCCGACGGCCCCTTCGGGGGCCGTTGGGCTTAAAGACGCAGATGGCCAAAAGCGAAAGCCTTCACCGGGCGCTCCGCCCGGTCCGCAGGAACGGGAACTTCCAAACCTTCCTTTCATTTTTCCGCAATGAACGTTCCTGAAGGAGAACCCATGCGAGGCGACCAGCAGGAGGAGATGGCTGCCTGGTTCCGCTCGCTGGATCCTGTCCAGCCGAAGGAGATGGTCGGCCTTTGGAGCGGCCTCGGTATTCCGTCGGATCATCCACTGGACGGCGTGCTCGAGAATCTCAACTGGTTTGGCAAGCGCTTCCATTCCGACATGCGGGCGGACGCCCTGCTCTTCACGTGGAGACCGGGCCGGCTCGTGCCGCTCGAGCCAAGTTTCTTACCGGTTAGGCTGGCGATCAAGTTGGCGCCCTTTGGCCGGACGTTCGTCGCCCGCAGCTGGTTCTCATACCTGCAGAAGATGCTTCGAGCGAGAGGCACGACCGCTTCGTTGCGGCTTCAGGCCCTCGACGGCATCGAAACGGCTGCGATGATCTACGACAAACAGCCGATCGTGGACTACTTCCGGAGGATTGACGATGACGAGATTGCCGGAATGATGTGCGTGCGCGACGACTCCCGGCGGTTCTTCTTCAAGCTCCGGAAAGTGATGGACTGAGCTGTGCAGCAAACGGCTGGCGGCTGGATAATCTTTCCTCAATCCAAAACAGCCCGAACATGCTACGAAAGCAGGGAAGAGGACGAAATGACCGTCATCGATCGAAATCATGTTCAAGTCCGCGGCGAAGACCAGCGTGCGATGATCTTTTCGCATGGATTCGGATGCGACCAGAACATGTGGCGCTTCGTGGCGCCGGCTTTCGAAGGTGACTTCAAGACGGTGCTGTTCGATCACGTCGGCGCGGGACGATCCGATCTTGCGGCTTATGATGCCGGAAAATATTCTTCCCTGTCCGGTTATGCCGATGACCTCGTGGAAATTTGCCGTGCGCTCGGCCTGACGCAAACCGTCTTCGTCGGGCACTCCGTCAGCGCGATGATCGGCGTCATCGCCTCGCTTGAGGCGCCGGACCTGTTTGAAAGCCTGGTCCTTGTCGGGCCGTCGCCGCGCTATATCAACGACGGTGACTATATCGGCGGTTTCAGCGCGGCTGATATAGACGACCTCCTGCAGTCGTTGGACGACAATCACATGGGCTGGTCTGCCGCCATGGCGCCTGTCATCATGGGCAATCCGGATCGACCGGAACTCGCCGAAGAGCTGACAAACAGTTTCTGCCGCACCGATCCCGAGATCGCCAAGGCCTTCGCACGGGTGACCTTCACGTCGGACAATCGCAGCGACCTCCAGCGCGTCACCGCCAGAACGCTGATCCTTCAATGCCGCGACGATATCATCGCCTCCGAAGAGATCGGCGAATTCGTCCATCAACAGATCCCCGATAGTCAATTGGTCGTGCTGAACGCCAGTGGCCACTGCCCCAACCTCAGCGCTCCCGGCGAGGTCATATCGGCAATCCGGCGGTTCGTCTGATGACCGGCGCCGGCACGCAAGGCTCCCCGCCGACCGAGGACCTCGAGGACCTCTACGAAAACGCACCCTGCGGCTATCTTTCGCTGCAGCCGGACGGGCGCATCGTCAAGGTGAACCGGACGCTTTCGGCCTGGATCGGCATCCCTGTCGATCAGCTTCTCGGCAAACGGCTCCATGATCTGCTCAACATGCCGGGCCGGATATTCTACGAAACCCATTTTGCGCCCTTGCTGCGCATGCAGGGGTTTTTCAACGAGGTTGCCCTCGATCTTGTGACATCAGATGGCAGAAAGCTGCCCGTGCTCGCCAATGCAATGGAACGGCGTGCCGAAGACGGCGCCTTGCTTTTCACCCGTGTGACGATGTTTCAGGCCGCCGAGCGTCGCCGGTATGAACGGGAACTGGTCGACGCGCGCGCCGCCGCGGACGCGGCCAGTGCCATGGTCAAATCCCAGCTCGAGCTCGAACAGGAAACCGCCGAGCTGCGGGAACAGTTCATCGCCATCCTCGGCCATGACCTGCGCAACCCGCTTGCCTCGATTGCGGCCGCGGCGCGCATGCTGCGAAAGGAAGAGCAGACCGATCGCGCCACGAAAATTCTCGATTTGATGCAGGGCAGCGTCATCCGCATGTCCGGCCTGATCGACAACGTGCTCGACTTCGCGCGCGGACAATTGGGCGGCGGCATCACGCTCAAGAAGCAAGTGGAGAATCTCGAGCCGATCTTGCGGCAGGTCATCGATGAACTCCTCTCCAGCCATCCCGACCGCGCAATCGAGGTAAGCATCGAATTCGACGGACCGATAAATTGCGATAGCGGCCGGATCGGTCAGCTGGTCTCCAATCTTCTGGGAAATGCCCTGACCCATGGAACGCCGGATGAACCGGTGCGGTTTTCTGCGGCAACCGACGAGCAAAGGCTGGAGCTTTGGATCGCCAATGGCGGCGCCCCGATTTCCAGCGATGCGATGACAGGGCTCTTTCAACCTTTCTTCAAAGGCGAAGCCGGGACAAGTCAAAGAGGATTGGGGCTCGGTCTGCACATCGCCTCGGAAATCGCCCGCGCCCATGGCGGGACGATCATGGTAAGTTCCGATGACGAGGAGACACGCTTCACCTTTGTGATGCCGTTGGATTGACCAAGCTGGCGTGCGGCTCCTCGGCTCAGCTACACCCGAGACTCTTTCGCCTGCAAACCAGCACCGCGCTGCCCAAGCCTGTCGAAGACCGATCGTAAAATGCTGCGGATGGGAGGCTCTCCCCATTTGCACACAGCCAGCGACATTGCACAGATGATTGCAACGGCCAAAGCCAGCGCTAGCAGCGGTGTCATCCCCAGACCGGTCAGCCAGTCGAGAAGTTGAACGCCGATCGCGAAATGCAGAAGATAAAGCGGGTAGGTCATCGCGCCGAGGGTTTTGACCGATTGCAGGAAGCCGGTCGGCAGACGACTGATCTGCCTGGCATAGGTCACGCCGGCGACGATCGATATCAGCCCCGCCACCCAGATTGCGATTGCGGGAAGCGGCGAGAAGGAATGACCGGCTGCGGCGAGAGTGCGGTCGCTGGTATTTTCGCCCGCCATATATATCTGGGCAGCCCCAGTCACCAAGGCGCAGGCAAAACCCACCCAGGAAATTCGGCTCATCCGAGTTTGAGACAAAAGCCATATGTAGATGTAGATGCCGATGGCAAATTGGCAGCCATAATAAAACGGGATGGCCCGCCAGGCCGTCTCCGTGAATATGGCCAGACTGTCTGAATCGGGAAAGGCGTTTAACAGGGCAACGAAAACGGTGCTGGCCAGCGACAGGCCGAGCGCCAGGGCAGGCATCCTCACCTTTAGACCGGTCGCGCAGAGGATGAAGACCAGGGCGTAGAAGCAGATCTCACATGCCAGGGTCCAATATCGACCATCGATCCATGGGCCGCCGGGATAGAGAGTGATCGATCTGAGGTAGTTCTTGATGACACGTCTGTTCACATCTTGCGTGGCGATGACAATCAGCGTCAGTGATGCGCAAATCCATACCGCCGGATACAACCGCAGAATTCGTCCCTTGAGAAATGACATCGGAGTGGCTGCAGCGGCAGAGTTGACGATGACGAGCCCCGATATGACGAAGAACAATTCGACGCCGACCCATCCGGGTTGGGCGACATTCTCAATCAGAGGCATTTTGTAGGGTCTCAGATATAAGGGCGAAGCCCAGGAAGCAAATCCAAGATGAAATACCGTCACCATCAATGCGCACACAAATCGTAGTGCGTCGACACCGTAAATATACGGACTGCCGGCTTGAAATTTTACCATAGCGATTCCCCCCAAACCCTGGCCAACTACTACCTGGACTTGGGCATTGGTGCAATATACTCGCATTTGGCGTGGGAATTATAATCGTGGCTCAGTATGGCCACTTGCCGGGGGATAGCGTCAGCAGCCCTGTCTCCGTTCCGGTCTATTGCCGTCACGGCCGGAATCCGGGCAACAAAAAACCGCCTTGAGGCGGTCGGGCATTCTATCGATTTCAGTTTGATTTAGTCTCCTCCTCCACCATCTCCCCCGCCATCACAGCCGCCGTCGCCTGAGGCGTCGAACCAGCCTCCCCCTCCATCGCCGGAGCCTTCCGAATTGCCCCACCTGCGCTTGGTGTTTGCGGTGGCCTGGGTGGCTCTTTCTGCCCTTGCGATCAGCGCAAAGATCAGTGCGAAGCCTCCAACGATCCCGGTAGCCACAAGAAATGTCTCCAATCAGTATCCTCTCGTTGTTTCAGGAAATCTCGTTTCCTGACTAAAATAGTAGATTACTTTCCCACTCCTGGAAATAGCCTGAATATGAAACTTTCATGACATTCAGGATCACGTCAAAACTCTGCGCTGCCTAAATTGCAGCGCAGAGCGTTTCGGGCTGGTTCCCCTTCAAGCCGTCGCTCTTCGGGGAAAGAACATTGTGATGCGGGGCAATCGAATTCGAGTGTCAGGCAAGCTCGGCATATTGGGCCAGCTTGTCTTGAAGCATGGTCAGAATGCGGTCTCGTCCAGGATCGCGGACGCCCTTCAACCACGCGACCGAGAGTGGCAGCTTGTTCATGGCGGCCCTCCCCTCCATGTCCAGAGCGATGTAACGGACGCCGCTGACGGCGAGCCGGGATGTCCATTGGGGTACGATCGCCAGCCCGATCTGCGCGGCCACGAGGTTGACGATCGTCTGCTTTTCTTCCGCAAGCTGGGCCACCCGTGCCTGCAGTCCCGCCTCGATGAACAGCTTCATCGTCAGGTCATGGCTATGCGGGCGCGACCGACGCTCCGGGACGATCAACGGTTCGTCGGCGAGGTCTTCGATTCTCACGCTGGCTCTCGACGCCAGCCGATGGCTCTCGGACATGGCGACGACCGCGGTCTCATGGAAAAGAAACATCGTCTTCAGCTTGGGGTCGACGATATCGGGGGCGCGGATGAATGCCAAATCCAATGAGCCCGACAGGAGCTTGGGGATCAGCCTGATCGTCTTGTCTTCCAACAACTGCGTCGAGACGTCGGGGCACTGCTGCCGGAAATCGTGCAGCAACATCGGTATGAGCCCTGCTGCCGCGCTGTCGATCGCCCCGATCCGCAGAACATCCGCTCTTGCCTGGCGGGACGTGTGGAACCGTTGCTGAAGAGCTTCGGTCTTGGCCAGGATCTCCCGCGCGCCTTCCAGGAGGACGAGGCCGTCTTCCGTCAGCGACACGCTGCGTGTCGTTCGCGCCATCAGCCGCGTCCCGAGGGATTCTTCAAGCAGGCGTATGTGCCGCGACAGCGAGGCCGGCAGGAGGCCGAGCTTTTGGGCGGCCCGCCCGAAATGAAGCTCATCGGCCACCGACACGAAACATCGAAGCTGGTTCAGGTCCACGAACGTCTGCTCCGGAATTCGATTATATCAAATTTTTATATATTCTTGTGTCGCTTGAGGATCAAGCCGCCGGTGGTCATAGATGTTCACAAGCGCAGGAGGTGCGCTCTGTTATCATCCATTCCGGGAGGAGACCGTCGTGACTCACGACTTGGAAACGCGTGTCTTGCGCAAAATCACATTCCGCATCGTACCGTTCATCATGCTGCTGTATTTCATCGCGTTCCTCGACCGCGTGAATATCGGCTTTGCCGCCCTGACGATGAATCAGGACCTCGGCTTCTCGTCCACCGTCTTCGGCATCGGTGCGGGCATCTTCTTCGTCGGTTATTTCCTCTTCGAGGTTCCCTCGAACCTCATTCTCAACAAGGTCGGCGCCCGCATCTGGATCGCTCGGGTGATGATCAGCTGGGGGATCGTCTCCGGCCTCATGGCGTTCGTGCAGGGGACCACCAGCTTCTACATCCTGCGCTTTCTTCTCGGCGTCGCCGAAGCGGGCTTTTTCCCCGGCATCATCCTCTATCTCAGCTTCTGGTTCCCGGCCCGCCGCCGCGCCGCGGTGACCGCGATCTTCATGGCCGCAGCACCGCTCTCCACGGTCCTGGGGTCGCCGGTCTCCGGTGCGCTGATGGAAATGCACGGTCTTCTCGGCCTTGCCGGCTGGCAGTGGATGTTCCTGATCGAAGCAGCCCCAGCCATCATCCTGGGTGTCATCGTCCTCTTCTATCTCACCGATCGCCCGGAAAAGGCGAAATGGCTGACCGACGAAGAGCGCAGCTGGCTCGTCAAAACAATGAATGCCGAACAGGCGGGCAAAAGCCAGGCCAGCCACAGCATCCTGGCGGGACTGGCCGACATCCGCGTCTTTGCCCTCGCCCTGGTTTATTTCGGCACCTCTGCCGGGCTTTACACCTTGGGCATCTGGGCTCCGCAGATCATCAAACAGTTCGGCCTGTCAGCGTTCCAGGTCGGCTTCATCAATGCTGTTCCCGGCATTTTCGCCGTGGTTGCCATGGTTCTTTGGGCGCGTCATTCCGACAGGACGGGCGAACGGACATGGCACGTGGTCGGCGCCTGCCTGCTGGCGGCCGCAGGACTGGCCTTCGCAACCGGTGCGACCAGCGTATACACGGTCCTGATCGCTCTCACCCTCGTCAACATCGGCATCAGCTGCTCGAAGCCGCCGCTCTGGAGCATGCCGACCCTGTTCCTGTCCGGCCCGGCCGCGGCGGCCGGCATCGCCACCATCAACTCCATCGGCAATCTCGGCGGCTTCGTCGGTCCGTCGATGATCGGGTGGATCAAGGACACGACCGGGAGTTTCGCCGGTGGCCTCTATTTCGTCGCCGGGCTCCTGGTGATCTCGGCAATCCTCACACTTGTCCTGGCGCGGTCCGGCCCCAAGGCGGCTGATACCCGCGCCGCCAGTCAACACTGATCACCCCTGACACGATCGGAGAATAGCCATGCGTGAATATGCAATCGCCACCATCCCCGCCGACGGTATCGGTCCTGAAGTCATCGCGGCCGGCACACGTGTCCTGGCTGCCATCGAGAAGCGCGAAGGCGGGATCAAGTTCAACGTCGAAAATTTCGACTGGGGATCCGACTATTACAAAAAACACGGCGTCATGATGCCGTCCGATGGCCTGAAGCAGCTAAAGAAGTTCGACGCCATCTATTTCGGCGCCGTCGGCGCGCCGGATGTTCCCGACCACATCACGCTCTGGGGTTTGCGGCTGCCGATCTGCCAGGGCTTCGACCAGTATGCGAATGTTCGCCCGACGAAGATTTTGCCCGGGATCACGCCGCCGCTGCGCAATTGCGGCCCGGGCGATCTGGACTGGGTTATCGTCCGCGAAAACTCCGAAGGCGAATATTCCGGCCATGGCGGCCGTGCCCATAGGGGGCTGCCGGAAGAGGTCGGCACGGAGGTCGCCATCTTCACCCGTGTCGGCGTCACCCGCATCATGCGCTATGCTTTCAAGCTCGCCCAGTCCCGGCCGCGCAAGTTCCTGACCGTCGTCACCAAATCCAATGCCCAGCGGCACGGCATGGTGATGTGGGATGAAATCGCGGCCGAAGTGGCCACGGAATTCCCTGATGTCACCTGGGACAAGATGCTCGTCGACGCCATGACCGTGCGGATGACCCTCAATCCCAGGAGCCTCGACACCATCGTCGCCACCAATCTCCATGCCGATATCCTCTCGGACCTTGCCGGCGCGCTCGCGGGCAGCCTCGGCGTCGCGCCGACCGCCAACATCGATCCGGAACGCCGCTTCCCGTCGATGTTCGAGCCGATCCATGGTTCTGCCTTCGACATCACCGGCAAGGGCATCGCAAACCCGGTGGCGACCTTCTGGACAGCGGCGCAGATGCTCGACCATCTGGGTGAAACAGATGCTTCCGCACGCCTGATGCGGGCCGTCGAACGGGTGACGGGGGCAGGCATATTGACGCCTGATGTCGGGGGGACGGCCAACACCAAGGAAGTCACCGACGCGGTCGTCGATGCAATCCACGCATCGAACGTCTGAACGATCCACCGATGGTCTGGACCGATCAGAAAGCACGGGCAGTGCTGCATCAGATCTTTGACGCAGCGGTCGAAAGCGCCAATCCGCAGCGGGCGATTCTTAAGAACCTCCCGGACAAGCCGAGAGGCCGATGCATCGTCGTCGGCGCCGGAAAAGCGTCGGCGGCCATGGCCGCCGCTCTCGACAGCGCCTGGCCGGATGTCGATGTCTCCGGCGTCGTCGTCACACGCTATGGTCACGCGGTGCCTGCCGGTCGTATCCGCATCATCGAGGCATCGCACCCCGTTCCGGATGCGATGAGCCAAACGGCGGCTGCCGATCTATTGCAGGCCGTTCGCGGATTGACACCGGACGATCTGGTGATTGCTCTCATCTCGGGCGGCGGGTCGGCGCTTCTGGTCGCTCCGGCGGGCGGCATGAGTTTGGCGGACAAGCAGAGCGTCAATCGTGCGCTTCTGGCGAGCGGCGCGACGATCTCCGAGATGAACGCCGTTCGCAAACACCTCTCGCGGATCAAGGGAGGCCGTCTCGGCCTGGCCGCCCGGCCCGCGAAAGTCGTTACCCTTGTTATCTCCGATGTGCCGGGCGATGATCCCGCATCGATCGCATCCGGCCCGACGATCGCCGATCAAAGCACGATCGACGAGGTTCGCGGCATCCTATCCCGCTACAGGATCGTCCTGCCCGATACGGCACGCGCCGTCCTCGACAGCGGTGACGAGACACCGAAGCCCGCCGATCTCGAGAGCGATGTCCGCATCATCGCGGCCCCCTCGCTCGCCCTGGAGAGCGCGGCAAAAGCGGCCGCCAGCGCAGGCCTGCAACCACTTGTCCTCGGCGATGCCATTGAGGGAGAGGCGCGCGAGCTCGGCACGGTCATGGCGGGCATCGCCCTATCGGCAAAGATCAAGGGGCTTCCCGTTCGCGGACCTGCCGTTCTTTTGTCGGGCGGCGAAGGGACGGTGTCGATCGGCCGCGAAGCCGCGGGCCGCGGTGGCCGCAACACCGAATTCCTCCTCGGACTTGCGGTGACCCTCAAGGGACATGCCGGAATATGGGCGATTGCCGGCGATACCGACGGCATCGACGGCACCGAAGATGCGGCGGGTGCAGTGGTCACTCCCGACACGTTGGAGCGCGGCCTCAAGAAGGGACTCGATGCCCGGGCTCATCTCGCTTCGCACGACAGCTATTCCTTCTTTGACGAGATCGGCGATCTCGTCAAAACCGGGCCGACCCTGACCAATGTCAACGATATCCGCGCCATACTCATCGTCTGACACGGTGATCAAGCCTGAGGAGTGGGCGACCGTCAGGCCGGCAAGCGCGTCTGCCGACATGCGCCGTCACACCAGCCCGGGCACGACGAACACCAGCCAGGCGACGATCGGGCCGATGATGGCGATCAGCGCGCTGTAGATCAGCAGTTGCCGCAGCACCTGTTCCCGCCGGTCGTCCGGCGCATTGGCGACGACAAGGGCGCCGTTGGTCGAGAATGGGCTGGTATCGACGATCGTCGTCGAGATGGCGATCGCCGCGACCACGCCGATGGCGCTGACATGCCCTTGCAGGAGGAAGGGAACGGCGAGCGGGATGATCGCGCCGAGCAGCGCGGTCGAGGAGGCGAAGGCCGAGACGATAGCACCGGTAAAGCAAAGCAGCAGCGCCACCAGCAGCGGCATGCCGAGACTGGATATGCCGTTCGCCACGTAATCGACCGTCCCGGCCTTCTCCATGACGCCGACATAGGTGATGATGCCGGCAATCAGCAGCACGGTCGACCAGCTGACCTTGTCGATCGCCGCCTTCTGGGTCTTCGGCGACAACAGCGCCAGGGCGACCGCCACGGTCATGGCGACGAGGCCGACGTTGAACTTGAAGACCAGGGCGCCGATGCCGAGCGCCGTCAGGCCGATCAAGGTGGTAATTCTCTCATTGTTGAGGCGCAGCGTCGTCGCGGTATCGGCCGCCGTCCCATAGGCATGTTCCCTGATCGGTTTTGCCGGCGTGCCGCCATGACCTCTGATCGACGCCGACACGCCCTCGGGATGTAGTTCGGGCAAGGGGCCAAGCGATGCGGCGTCCTGCTTCATCACCTTTGCGCCGTCGAAAATGAAGAAGACCAGCACCGCGATCGCCAGGTTGAAGAAGAAGCTGGAGAGAAACAACGAGGTCGGCGCGAAAGGCAGGCCGGCCTTGGCGACAATCTGATTGGTGATGCCGCCATAGATGCTGATCGGCGAAAAGCCGCCCGCCTGCGCGCCATGGATCACCATCAGGCCCATCATGACCGGGTGAATGCGGTACTGCACGGCAAAGCTCAAGGCGACGGGTGCGAGAATGGCGACCGCAGCCGGCCCAAGAGCCCCGAAACCGGTAATGACGGCGGCAACCAGGAACATCACCCAGGGAATCAAGCCGATCCGCCCGCGCACCAGGCGCACGGCGCATTCGACGAGCCAGTCGATCGTGCCGTTGATCTGCGCTATGGCGAAGAGGTAGGTGACGGCGACCAGCGTCAGGAACAGATCGCTCGGAAAACCGGCAAATATATCGTTGGTCTTCATGCCGAGGATCATCGAGCCGAGCACGAAGGCGCCGGCAAAGGCGAGCGCACCCATGTTGATCGGCTGGATCGTCGCAATGATGAACATGGCGACCAGCAGGCCTATGGCCAGTAATTCAATACCCATGATTCCCCTCCCTCCGACGCCTCCAGCGCCGTAGCTGTTGTGTTCAAGATCGATGCGGGATGCCGGCGCACCCTCCTCCCAGAGGGCGCGGCCGCCTTAGAGCGGTTCAGCTTTTCATGGAAACGCAGAACCGCTCTAAGTCTTTGTTTTTACGCAATTCCCGACGGAAAACCGCTTCACACTTTTCCTGGAATTGCTCTAGGTCCTTGTATAAAGATCGGCGTATTGCTGCCGCAGGATGTTTTTCTGAACCTTGCCCATCGTGTTGCGCGGCAGGTCCTCGGCGAAGATGATGCGCTTGGGTTGTTTGTAGCGGGCGAGACGGTCCTGAAGGGCGCTGACGATGGTCGTTTCATCGAGCACGGCGCCGGGTCTGCGCACGACGACGGCAGTGACACCTTCTCCGAAATCGGGATGCGGCACGCCGATGACAGCGCTCTCGACCACACCCTCGATCTGGTCGATCTCACCCTCGACCTCCTTCGGGTAGATGTTGTATCCGCCCGAAATCACCAGGTCCTTGCCGCGGCCGACGATGTGGATATAGCCGTCCCGGTCGATCTTGCCGAGATCGCCGCTGATGAAGAAACCGTCGGCGGTGAATTCGGCCGCGGTCTTTTCCGGCATACGCCAATAGCCCTTGAAGACGTTCGGCCCCTTGATCTCGATCATGCCGGTTTCATCAGGCGGCAGCTCGAGCCCGGTGGCGGGATCGGTGACGCGCACCGTCACGTCAGGCAGCGGGAAGCCGACCGTTCCGGCAATGCGTTTCCCCTCATAGGGGTTCGACGTGTTCATGTTGGTTTCGGTCATGCCGTAGCGCTCGAGAATGGCGTGACCGGTGCGGGCCTGGAACTCGGTATGGGTTTCGCCAAGCAGTGGCGCCGAACCGGAGATGAACAGGCGGATGTTGGCGACCGCCTGCTTGTCGAGGCGCGGGCTCTGCAGGAGGCGCACGTAAAAGGTCGGCACGCCCATCAGCATCGTTGCCTCCGGCATCAGCGAAACGACCTCGTCGGCGTCGAATTTCGACAGCAGGAACATCGAGGCGCCGGCGAGCAGCGTGACGTTCGTGGCGACGAACAGCCCATGGGTGTGGAAGATCGGCAAGGCGTGGATCAGCCGGTCGTCTGATGTGACGCGCCAATAGTCCCGCAAGGTCAGGGCGTTCGAGAGCAGGTTCCCATGGGTGAGCATCGCCCCCTTGGAACGGCCCGTCGTTCCCGAAGTGTAGAGGATCGCCGCCAGATCGTCAGCAGTGCGTGAGGCATCGACAAAGTCGGCCGGCTCATCGCGGGCGAGATCCAGCAACGAGCCGCGGCCATCGGCATCGAGCGTTTCGACGATCGCGCCGTGGGACTTGGCGATCGCCGCCACGCCTTCCCGGGCAGCCGGCGCCACGACCACCAGACGCGGCTCCGCATCGCCAATAAAGTAATCGAGCTCGGCCAGCGTATAGGCGGTGTTGAGCGGCAGGTAGACCGCGCCGGTTCGAAGGCAGGCGAGATAGAGGATCAATGCCTCGGCGCTTTTTTCGACTTGCACCGCCACCCGGTCGCCCGGGCGAATGCCGAGCGTGTCCATCGCGCCGGCAAGCCGGCCGGAAAGAGCGAAGGCGTCGTCATAGGTCCATGTGCGGGTGTCATCGATCCGGATGAACGGTGCGTGACCGGGCGCAGCCGCCCGCATGGCGTCGAAAAGATGGTTGCTCACTTTCGCCCTCCTCCAAGCGTTGTGTTCATTATCTGTGCGAATGGCCGGGAGCCTTGCTGGCCATTGCCGCTGCGGCGGCTTTCGTCGGTCTGGCTGAGCAGGCTTTTGACGGCCGGCGAGGCAATCACTTCGCCGCGCTGCGCTAAGGCCTCGTGGTTGGCCACGATGTCGTCGAGCTTGTAGAGGTAGTTGACCATCAGGCCGTGGGCCTGCTGCATCGCCTTGGCCGAGCGGTCGCCGAGAAAATTCAGTCTTTCCAGTCGAGCGCCGTTGCCGAGATGGAAGCGGGCGACGGGATCGACGGGGCGGCCCTCCGGCGTCCGTTCGGCCAGGAAATAGCGCGCCGCAAGCGGCAACAGCACGCGCTCCACTTCGGCCGCCGTCTTCTCGTTGTCCGGCCATTTCGGGTCGTCGAGCGCCGTCAGCGTTTCCGGGCGCGCCTTGGCGAGCCAACGGGCAAAGCCCGGCACCGGCGACAGCGTGACGAAATTCTTCAGGCCGGGCAGATCTCTGCGCAGGTCTTCCACGACCTGCTTGATCAGGAAGTTGCCGAACGAGATGCCGCGCAGGCCGTCCTGGCAGTTGGAGATCGAATAGAAGACGGCCGTCGTCGCCTCGTCGGCATTGATCTGCTCCCTGCCCTCGACGAGCACATCGCCGATCGCGCTCGGCACCGATCGTGTCAGCGCCACCTCGACGAACACCAGCGGCTCGTCGGCCAGCCGGGGGTGGAAGAAGGCAAAGCATCGACGGTCGGCCGGCGCCAGACGGCGGCGCAGTTCCTCCCAGCCGGCGATCTCGTGCACGGCCTCGTATTTGATGATCTTTTCAAGGATGTAAGCCGGCGTCGTCCAGTCGATCGGACGCAGCGTCAGGAAACCGCGATTGAACCAGGAGCCGAACAGATGGGTGAAGTCGGCGTCAAGCGCGTGATAACCTTCGGATTGGTCTTTGGAAGCAAGCAGCTGCTGGCGCATCCGCACGAGCTTGGCCGTGCCGTTCGGGGCATGGTTCAATCGGCGCAGAAGCTCCTGTCGCCGCGGCTCGGCTGCCTGGTGGAGGGCAATGACCGCAGCAGAGCTTTTGTCGGTGCGGTAGTTTTCGATCGCCTGGTCGAGCCTCACCGTGTCGGGCCCGAACTTTTCATGCAGCATATCGAGAAATGCCTGCGCGCCCTCACTGTCGAGCGCCTCCCAGCGATCGAGAATCTCGGCGGCAAGCGCCATGCCCGAGGCTTCGCCCCGGCTCGACAGCAGCATTTCACAGAGCGTCTGGAGATCGGCCTTGGCGGCGGCCTGCGTGGCGCGCGCGCCGGAAAACAGAAGCTGGCGTCCGCGATCGGTGATGCTCTGCAGCATGTCGGTGAAGAAGGAAGCCTCAGACATGCCATTCTCCTCTCTTCCGCTGGTTTCTTCTGCCGGCCGCGGGTGCACGGATCGTTTTGACGGCTGCTTCCCATCGTCGGGTTTCACCGGTAGTATGTAGAATGACACTCTTCGTACACGAGGTCAACAATCGTGTATACAAGAATCGTGTTTATGTATGATGGAAGTGAGACGTATGTCCGAAAATGTCGGCCGATGGCTTCGGGATGAAATTGAAAATTCAATTCTTTCCAACGAGTTCTCCCCCGGTGAGCGGCTCGACGAAATGGTGCTTGCGACGCGTTTCGGGGTCTCCCGTACACCGGTGCGCGAGGCGCTGATGCAGCTCGATGCGATCGGCCTCATCGAAATTCGGCCGCGCAGAGGCGCCATCGTCATCGATCCGGGGCCGCACCGCGTCTATGAAATGTTCGAGGTGATGGCCGAGCTGGAGGGCCTGGCCGGGTCGCTCGCCGCCCGACGGCTGGACAAGGCCTCCCGGGAAGCGATCACCGCCACCCACAGCCGCTGCGAACAATCGGCCGCGGCCGGTGACAGCGACGCCTATTATTACGACAATGAGGAATTCCATAAGGCCATCTACGCAGCCGGCCGCAGCGAGTTCCTCGAGGAGCAATGCCTGCAATTGCACCGCCGCCTGCGGCCCTATCGCCGCCTCCAGCTGCGCGTGCGCAACCGCCTGTCGACCTCCTTCTCCGAACATTGCGCCATCGTCGAGGCGATCTTTGCCGGAGACGGCGACGAAGCTCGCCGTCTGCTGCGGACGCATGTCGGCATTCAGGGAGAGAGATTCAGCGATCTGGTCGCAAGCATGGCGGCCAGGTGATTGGACTCCAGCTTGAAAACGGAAGCGTATCCCGCCGTCCGCACGGCACCCTAATCCAAAAACCGATACAGCCAGTCGCGCGTTTCCTCCGGCAGCGAGGCCGGCGACTGGTCCTCGCGGGTGCGGGCCTGCCAGATGATCTCGACCTCGGCGGCACGCTCCTCCCCGGTGTCGATCGAAACGAGGAAGCCGATGGAATGCATGCCGATCTTGTCGACGGTGGTGGTGAAGGTGACCGGCTCGTCGTAGTGCAGTGGGCGGTGGAGCATGCAGGAAACCTTGCTGGGGCTATAGACCGGTTCGTCATCGACATCGGGCCGCGACGACCAGAAGCTTGCAAGTACGGATTCGGCATAGGAAATATAGGAGGCCAGAAACATTCGGCCGTTCATATCGACATCGCGAAACGGCACGCGTATGTCCGTCACATCAGGACGTTTCGACTGACTCATCAACGCAACTGCCTTACAAAATTCCCCGTCGACGACAGTACTGCATAATTTCTTAAACTGAAACCGGTTTAGGGATGAAATTATACAACAGTTCAAAGTGTTACAGCGCCTCCGAGGTAACCGCCGCAATGCCGCAATGATACAGCGGACGGTCGGACGGCGCGGCAACGGTGCTTGTTGAAATCGTCGGGCGATGCCCCATCTGCTGTGGCACATGACATAAGCGACCGATAGAGTGTCTCCATGAGCACCCGTCTTTATGAACACCCGATCTTCCTGGAACACGTGACCCCCGCCGGCCATCCGGAGCGATCGGACAGGATCCGCGCCATCAATGTCGCGCTGGAACATCCGAATTTCGAGCGGCTGGAGCGCCGGCAGGCGCCGCAGGCGAGCGAGGATGCGGTGCTGCTGGCCCATCCCGAAGAACATCTGATCGCCGTGATGCGGGAGATCCCCGAGGAAGAGGATGAGATCAACCAGATCGAAGCCGATACTTATGCCAGCCCAAAGAGCCTGCAGGCGGCGCTGACCGGCATCGGCGGGGCGATGGCCGCAGTCGACGACGTCTTTACCGGCCGGGCCGACAATGTCTTCGTCGCCGCCCGCCCGCCGGGGCACCATGCCGAGAAGATGACGGCGATGGGCTTCTGTTTCTTCAACAATGCGGCGATCGCCGCCCGGCATGCGCAGAAGATGCATGGCGCCGAGCGCGTCGCGATCGTCGACTGGGACGTGCACCACGGCAACGGCACGCAGGATATCTTCTGGGACGATGCCTCGGTGCTGTTCTGCTCGACGCATCAGATGCCGCTCTATCCCGGCACCGGCGCCAAGGACGAGAAGGGCAAGCACAATACCATCGTCAATGCGCCGCTTTCGCCGAATGTCGGCAGCGATCATTTCCGCGAGGCGTTCAAATCGCGCGTGCTGCCGGCTCTTGACGATTTCCGGCCGGATCTGATCATCATCTCCGCCGGCTTCGACGCCCATCACCGCGACCCCTTAGCGCAGATCAACCTGACCGGCGAGGATTTCGACTGGGCGACCGGGCGCGTGCTCGAACTGGCCGACCGGCACGCCAAGAACCGGGTCGTCAGCCTGCTCGAAGGCGGTTATGATCTGGAGGGACTCGCCGAATCGGCGGGCATGCATATTCTGAGAATGATGAAGGGTTGAGAATGACTGACAGCGCCAAGCCCGAGGTATCAGGCCTTTCCTTCGAAAAGGCGGTTGCCGAACTCGAAAGCATCGTCGCCCGGCTGGAACGCGGCGATGTGGCGCTGGACGAATCCATCGAGATCTATGAGCGCGGCGAAGCGCTGAAGAAACATTGCGAGACCCTGCTTTCGGCAGCCGAAAACCGCATCGAGAAGATCCGGCTCGACCGCGCCGGCAAGCCGCAGGCCGTCGAGCCGCTCGACGGCGCCTGAGGCGTACCGGAACTCTCTTGAAGGCGCTTGGCGATCGGCTTCAGACCGATCTATGATCCCCTTGCAAACGATGAGGGGACGGAAAAATGTCGGACAGATTGAAGGGCAAGGTCGCCATTATCTCGGGCGGCGCGACCGGCATGGGCGGTGCCGCCTCGAAGCTTTTTGCAGCAGAAGGCGCGCGCGTTGCGATCATCGACCGCAATGGCGATGCAGCCGCCGAGACCGTCAAAGCGATCCGTGATGCCGGCGGCGAGGCCGAATGCTGGACGGCTGACGTTTCCGACGAAGCCGCCGTCAATGCCGCCGTCGCCGCTGTCGAGGCGCGTTATGGCGCCGTCACCGTGCTCTTCAACCATGCCGGCACGATCGTCATCAAACCTTTCTTGGAAACGACCGTCGAGGAATGGGACTGGCTGCACGCCGTCAATGTGCGCTCGATGTTCCTGATGACCAAGGCGGTGCTGCCGAAGATGATTGAAAGCGGCGGCGGATCGATCGTCTGCACCTCGTCGATCTCGGCGGTCGCCGCCACGCCGATGGAAGTGCTCTACGACACGACCAAAGGGGCGGTGCATATGTTTGCCCGCGCCATCGCCGTCGAATTCCGCGATCGCAACATCCGCTGCAACGCCGTCTGCCCCGGCTTCATCCGCACGCCGCACGGCCTGCGCGAGGTGGCCGACCTGCAGGCGCTCGGCGTCGATGTTTCCGACGCCGCCATTGCCGCCCAGCAGGGACGGATCGGCGAGCCGGAGGATGTGGCGCGCGCCGCCCTTTATCTCGCCAGCGACGAGTCGAGCTTCGTCAACGGCGCGCATCTCTTCGTCGATAACGGCTTCACGGCGATCTGAGCCATGCAGCGTCCGATTGGACGCGCGGCGCACTTTCACGTCTGGAGCGTCCTTAGCGCGTCCGATTGGACGTGCGGCGCGCTTTCAGGTGCTGGAGCGTCCTTAGCGCGTCCGATTGGACGTGCGGCGCTCCAGGCACTATCTGTGCCTGAAGCCTTTGCGATCGGAGATCCCTGATGTCCTTCTTTCCCGGTAAAGATCCCCTGCCCGGCGATGCCTTCGCCTGCGACGCAATCGAGAACCTGATCATCCCGCGCACCAGCGATATCGGCGGGTTTCAGGTGCGCCGCGCGCTGCCAACGAGACAGCGGCGGCTGGTCGGCCCGTTCATCTTCTTCGACCGCATGGGTCCGGCGATCCTGAAGCCGGATGAGGCGCTCGACGTCAAGCCGCACCCGCATATCGGCCTGTCCACTGTCACCTATCTCTTCGACGGCGAGATCCGCCATCGCGACAGCCTCGGCACCGAAAAGGTCATCCGCCCCGGCGATATCAACCTGATGACGGCAGGCCGCGGCATCGTGCATTCCGAGCGCACGCCCGACAATCTGCGCGGCCATCCGCTGCTGATGTCGGGGTTGCAGACCTGGCTGGCGCTGCCCGACGACAAGGAGGAGATCGATCCCTCCTTCGCCCATACGGAAAAGACCGAGATGCCGCTGATCGAGACAACAGGCGTGCGCGGGCGTGTGGTCATCGGCTCGTTCGAAGGCATGACATCGCCGGTCGGCGTTTTCTCCGACACGCTCTATGTCGATCTCGACCTGCAGCCCGGCGCCAAATTTCCCTTCGGCGCGGCCCATGAAGAGCGCGCCGTCTACGTGCTCTCGGGCGAAGTCGTCATATCGGGCGACCGTTTTGCCTCCGACCAGCTGCTGGTCTTCCGGCCGGGCGATGCAATCACGCTGGAAGCCGGCCGCGATGGCTGTCACCTGATGCTCTTCGGCGGTGCCAGCCTGAATTCGAAACGTTATATCTGGTGGAATTTCGTGTCGTCTTCGAAGGAGCGGATCGAAAAGGCCAAGGAGGAATGGCGCTCCGGCCGCTTCGACATCGTGCCCGGCGACGAAGAGGAATTCGTGCCTTTGCCGGAGGGCTGACGGCAGCAGCGGAGCGCGGCCGTCGACCTCTCCGGACCTTCAACCCTTGGCGAAATATCGCGTCAGCGCACCCTTCGTGCGGTTGACGTAGCCGTCCTGCCAACTGTCGTCGACATTGAGAAAGCCCGACCAGCCCTTCTTGCCCTGGCGCTTCAACTCGGCCTCGACGGCGCGGAACCGATAGTGGTCATAGACATCGAGAATATGCACCGCATAGGCCTCGGCAAGCGCACGGTCGCCTTTGACGATCAGCATGTTTTCGTCATTGCCGTAAGAGGCCTTGAAGCCGAGATTGTGGCTGCCGAGCACGACGACGCAATCCTCTGACAGGGGATCGATCACCAGCACCTTGTCGTGGATGATGGCGCCCACCTTCTTGGCCGTCAGTTCCTCCGCACCGAAATCCGCCAACAGCTGGCGGTCGTCGATGCGCGAAGCCCGGACGATCGAGACATTGGCCTCCTCGAATGTGTGAGGCGAGACGGCGTCGACATCGTCGTCCTCATCGTCGGGATCGTTCTTCTTGCCGGCGACGTAGTTGGGCATGGCCTGGGCGCTTGAAACCGCGCCGGTGACGATCAGCTTCTGGTCCTTCAGGCCGATATCGATCGCCTCGCCGACAATGCAATCCCTGCCCGACTGGCCGGGATAGAAGGCCAGAAACAGCACCGCATGTTCGGCACGGCGCATCAGCCGGTAGACTTCGCGAAGGTCGGGTGGCGTTGCCTTGCCCTTTCTGCGGCTCTGCATGTTCGGTGAGAACCACGCCTCGACCGAAGGCCCCAAGGCCTGATCGCCGATCGGGACAAGAGAAGGCGTCTCGTTGAAGCGTCGGAACTTCTTGCTCTGCTGGTTGTCGGGCATGCCGTCATCAAATTCGATGGGCGCTTCCAGCGTCGCATTGTCTTCCAGCATCCGCTCCCAATAGATGACATAGGCGGCGGCAACCGCATCGTTGCGAACGATCAACGCGTTGTTGGACTGGCCGGCAAGCCCGGTCGCCGTCCAGTTGGTGCTGCCGGTGAAGACGCTGCGCGCAGCGCCATCGGAGGGGATATGCACGACGAATTTGTTGTGGCCGATCTGGCTCGAATTGTTGAACATCCGGTGGTGAATTTCGACGCCGGCATCGACCAGCGCCTGACGCGCATGCGCATTGCGCACATCCCAGGCGTCGCCGACCTTTCCGGTGTTGGCGAGGATGATGCGCAACTTGTCCTTGTTGGCAAGCAGCAGCTCCAGCAGTTCCTCGTCCTCCAGCTCATAGAGGGCGACAAGGAAGCGGCCGGGCGCATTGATGAAGCCCTTGAGCATCGGAATGACATCGCCGGCAAGATATTTACGGATGCCGTTCGACGGGTTGGAAATCATCTCGATCAGCTCGTTCGGCTGCTTCACGCCGTCCTCCAGCAGGACGTTTCTCAGCCACTGCGCGGCGAGAATGCCGTTGGTGAAGGTGGACTCGAAGGCGCCACGCTTGCGCGTCACATGGACGGGATTGCTGGCGACAGCCGGCCCGAGATAACCGAGCGGCCGCGGCGGCCCCTCATAGGCCTTGACCGCGATCTTCTCATAGCTGCCGTCAGCCTTCTTGATCGGCCTGCCGTTTCCGTCCCGCTTGTTGATTTCGACGGGCTGCGGCGTCGGATCCGATGCCGCCTGCATGCCCGGCTTCAAGTCGCCGAGCGGACGGATTTCGTAGCGCAGGTGGACCTCGTCCGGCCGCCGTCTCATTTCGTTGCGCCGCTTGCGCAGCGTGAGATCGCGCCAGGACAGCTTCTGCACCGGCCAAAGCGACGTCGTTTGCGGCAGCCAGTGTCGATTGCGCTGACCCTTGAAGGCGACCCACGCGGCACAGGTTACGCGGTCATCCGCACCATCGGGTCTTTTCGCGACCTTACCCTGCTCGTCGAGATAAACGCGGACGACTTCAAACCCGAGACATCCATCGATCCTGGCGTCTATGTCCCAGGCCACATAGGCGACCTCGTTATTCACATAGGCGTGCGCTGCAACAATCGTTCCCATGCCCCGTCCCCCCAGCCAGTGCGGCGACTTTGCTACCATTCCGTGTCATATTCAAGCGCCTCTCCTTCGGTTGCCACCGCGACGGCAGGGAGAAGCGGCACACGCCCCGGCGAAGATCGGGCTTCCCCACCTCATGGCGATTTCGCCGACCCGGCTTCGATTAACCACAGAAATAGAGCGTGATATCGTGCAAAACTGCTCACACTTTTCAGCGTCATGCTCTAGGGTGAAAACCTTCGGTTCCTGAAATGCACTTGTTTTGCCGCAATCTAATCGAATAAAGCGGAACAAGGAAAAGCAAGAAAGAGCGCCCGCCCGTGACACAACTGCCGAAGACCCCCCTGCTCGACCAGGTCATCTATCCCGCCGACCTGCGCAAGCTCGAGGATCGCGACCTGCCGCAGCTCGCCCGCGAAGTCCGGGACGAGATGATCGATGCGGTGTCGCGTACCGGCGGTCATCTCGGGGCCGGTCTTGGCGTCGTCGAACTGACGATCGCCATCCACAGCGTCTTCGACACGCCTGACGACCGGCTGATCTTCGATGTCGGCCATCAATGTTATCCGCACAAGATCCTCACCGGCCGGCGCGACCGCATCCGCACGCTGCGTCAGGAAGACGGGCTGTCCGGCTTCACCCGCCGGGCCGAGAGCGAATATGATCCCTTCGGGGCGGCGCATTCCTCGACCTCGATCTCGGCCGGCCTCGGCATGGCGATTGCCGCCGATCTCGACAAGACCGATCGCCGGGTCATCGCCGTCATCGGCGACGGGGCGATGTCGGCCGGCATGGCCTATGAGGCGCTGAACAATGCCGGCGCGCTCGATGCCCGGCTGATCGTCATCCTCAACGACAACGACATGTCGATCGCGCCGCCGACCGGCGCGATGAGCGCCTATCTCGCCCGCCTCGCCTCGGGCCGCACCTATATGGGCTTCCGCGATCTCGGCAAGAAGCTGACGGCCTATCTCGGCAAGAACATCGACCGGGCGATCACCCGCGCCGTCGAGCATGCGCGCGGCTATGTCACCGGCGGCACGATGTTCGAAGAGATGGGCTTCTACCATATCGGCCCGATCGACGGGCATTCCTTCGACCACCTGCTGCCCGTGTTGCGCAATGTGCGCGACAATGGCCGAGGACCGGTGCTGATCCACGTCGTCACCCAGAAGGGCAAGGGCTATCCGCCGGCGGAAGCAGCTGCCGACAAATATCACGGCGTCAACAAGTTCGACGTCATCACCGGCGCCCAGGCCAGGGTCAAGCCGAATGCGCCGAGCTATACCAGCGTCTTTGCCGAAGCGCTGGTGCAGGAGGCTGCGCTCGACGACAAGATCGTCGGCATCACCGCCGCCATGCCGAATGGTACCGGCCTCGACAAGCTCGCCGAGCTCTTTCCGTCTCGCTGCTTCGATGTCGGCATCGCCGAACAGCATGCCGTGACCTTCGCCGCCGGCCTTGCGGCGGAAGGCTACAAGCCCTTCGCCGCCCTCTACTCCACCTTCCTGCAGCGCGCCTACGACCAGGTCGTGCACGACGTGGCGATCCAGGGACTGCCGGTGCGTTTTCCGATCGACCGCGCCGGCTTCGTCGGCGCCGACGGGCCGACCCATGCCGGCTCTTTCGACACCGCCTTCCTCACCACCCTGCCCGGCTTCGTGGTGATGGCGGCCGCCGATGAGGCCGAACTCAAGCACATGGTGCGCACGGCTGTCGCCTATGATGCCGGGCCGATCTCGTTCCGCTATCCGCGCGGCGAAGGCGTCGGCGTCGACATGCCGGCGCGCGGCGAAATCCTGCAGATCGGCAAGGGCCGCATCGTCAAGGAAGGCACCAAGGTAGCGCTGCTCTCCTTCGGCACAAGGCTGGCCGATTGTCTGCTCGCCGCCGAGGATCTCGATGCCGCGGGGCTGTCGACGACGGTCGCCGATGCGCGCTTCGCCAAGCCGCTCGATCACGAGCTGATCCGCCAGCTTGCCCGCCACCACGAGATCGTCATCACCGTCGAAGAAGGCTCGATCGGCGGCTTCGGCAGCCATGTGATGCACTTCCTCGCCAACGAAGGCCTGCTCGACAACGGCCTGAAACTGCGCTCGCTCGTCATGCCCGACATCTGGATGGAGCAGGCCAAGCCCGAAGCGATGAACGCGCATGCGGGCCTCGACCGCGCCGGCATCGTCTCGACGGTGTTCAAGGCGCTGGGGCGCGGTGTCGCGGTTGGGGTTGCTGGGTAGCCGAGGCTACGTGAGGGCGTGCCGTGTGGCCCCCTCATCCGCCCTACGGGCACCTTCTCCCCGAGGGGAGAAGAGGGAATCGAAACGTCGCCGCAAAACTCTTCTCCCCTCGGGGAGAAGGTGCCGGCAGGCGGATGAGGGTGCCACCAAGCAGGTCATCTCAATAGAAAAAGGCGGCGCATCACTGCACCGCCCCTTTGTTCAACGTGCCTTTCCGAAGAAAGCGCTTCTCAGAACTCCGTCCACTCTTCCTGAACGGCAGCCGCGGCGCTCGCCTGCCTGCCGCCGAAGGCCTTGGCGACGGTGCGGGTGAGAGCGTGGGCCGGAGAGGCGACCGGGCGGGCGTTTGCGCCGGCAACGGTTGCCCGCGGCGCCGGGGCTGCCTCGCCGAGCTTGAACTGGCGCAGCAGTTCGTCGAGGGCGTTTGCCTCCTGGGCGAGCGCATGGCTTGCCGCGGTCTGCTCCTCGACCATGGCGGCATTCTGCTGCGTGCCCTGGTCCATGTTGTTGACGGCGGTGTTGATCTCCTGCAGGCCGATCGACTGTTCGCGGGTGGCGGTGACGATGGCGTTGACGTGGTGGTTGATCTCCTGCACCTCGGAAACGATCGCTTGCAGCGCCTTGCCGGTCTCGCCGACGAGCGAGACGCCGGCGACGACCTGTTCGCCCGAGGTGGTGATCAAAGCCTTGATCTCCTTGGCGGCCTTGGCCGAACGCTGGGCGAGTTCGCGCACTTCCTGGGCGACGACGGCAAAGCCCTTGCCGGCATCGCCGGCGCGCGCTGCCTCGACGCCTGCGTTCAGAGCCAAGAGGTTGGTCTGGAAGGCGATGTCGTCGATGACGCCGATGATGTTGGAGATTTCGCCCGAGGACTTCTCGATCTGCTGCATGGCGGAGACCGCCTTGCGGACGACTTCACCTGATTTTTCGGCGCCGAGGCGGGTGCGCTCGACGAGATTGCCGACATCCTCGGCGCGCTTGGCGCTGTCGCGCACGGTCGTCGTCACTTCCTCGAGCGCTGCGGCAGTCTCTTCGACGGCGGCAGCCTGCTGCTCGGTGCGGTGGGCGAGATCGTCGGCGGCCGAGCGGATTTCGCCGGCGCCGGCATTGATCGCCGAGGCGTTGCGGCCGACCGACTGCAGAGCGGCCTGCAGCTTTTCGACGGCCTGGTTGAAGTCATTGCGCAGGCTGTCATATTGTGCGGCGAACGGCGTCTGGATACGACCGGCCATATCGCCATTGGCAAGCTCGGCAAGGCCGCCCGCCAGAGCGTCGATGGCATGGCGGAGCTCGCCTTCCTCGCGCGCCTTCTGCTCGTCGTTTGCCCGGCGCTGGCGCTCGGCGTCATCGCGCATGCGGTCGGTCTCGCCGGCAAGGCGCAGCTTCTCGATCGCAGCCTGCTTGAAGACCAGCACCGACTGGGCCATGCGGCCGATTTCGTCGCCGCGCTCGACCGCCGGAACCTCGATGTCGTTCTGACCGCCGGCAAGGCGATCCATGGCCGCGGTCATGCCGACGACCGGGCGGACGATGGTGCGCGACATCAGCCAGGCGAGCACGGCAGCGGCCAGCGAGGCGAGGATGCCGCCGGCAAGCAGCGTCGTCTTCAGATCGCGGTTGGCATCGGCGCGGACCGCGGCGAGCGCATTCGACTTTTCACGGGCGCTGGCCTTGATCTTGGCGGAGGCCTGGCGGAAGCCGTCGAGCTGGCCCTTGGCGGCGTTGACGCCGATCTTGACGACCTCTTCAATCGGCATGTCGGTTTCCTTGCGCGCCTTGGTCTGCGGCTCGGCCAGTTCATGGAAATAGAGGTCGGCGGCCTTCTGCATGCCGTCGATCATCTCGACCAGCTGCGGCTCGCCAGCGGCCGTCTGCTTGGCGGCGGCAATCGCCTTCAGCATGCGCTCGCGATTGGCGAAGACATCGCCATAGGTGCTGTCACTGCGGAAAAGGATGAAGCCGCGCAGATTGACGGCCTGTTCGAGCATCGCCTGCAGCGCATCGTCGATCTGGTTGACGAGCAGCTCGGACTTTTCCTGCTCGGCGGAAGCGGCCGCCGACGCCGTCGCCTTGGAATAAACGAAAGCGGAAACGGCGACAAAAATGAGGATGAGGGCTGCGAACGTGGCCGCAAGCTTACCGTTCAAGGATATGTTTTTGGCGGACATCGGTGATTTCTCCTGACGACAGTCGACGCAGCGAAAGGCGGGTGGCGCGAAAGGCGCAACCGCAGGGACTTCTGAACCTGAGAACATGATTGGCGATAGGACGCCGGCGCCGTCATGGCACGAAACAGTTCGGACGAACCGCTGCAATCAAGCCAAACCTATGCGGACGGGCTTTAAATTTGTTTAAATTTGTGCGCTGCGGCGGTCGGGGCCGCTGATTATTGCGCCGCCTCCGGCGGATTGAGGATCAGGATATCGAAATCCTTCGCGGGATCGAAATCCTCAGCCGTCATCCGGAAGGTCGTCGGACCGATCTTCTGCACGTTGCTGCCGCAGAAGCTGATGAGGCTGGCGGGCTTGCCCTTGTCGATCGTCAGCTGGAAGCGCCGGATCGGCCCCGCCCAGTTGGCGCCGGTCGACAGCACATAGGAGATCCAGCTTTCGGTATAGTTCGCCCCTCCAGCCTCGGCTTCCCTGGCCCGCTGCTGGGCAACCCTGACGAAATCTCCGTCCAGACAGTATTTGCGGGAATATTCCTCGAAGCGTTCGCCCTTCGGCTCGCCATTTTCGAGAAAGCTGATGGCGACTGTGCCGCCGACGGCCGGCTTGTAACGATGCTCGACGCTGACCTTCTTCTTCGCCGGAAAGGTGGTGCGCCACCAATAGGTCGAGCGCAGCGTCCAGAGCGGCATGAGATCGCCCCCGGCATCGCCCGCACCCATGGAATAGATCAGGCCGCGGGCGATCCAGTCCTTGCGGACGGCTTCGGGAAGCTTGGCGAGCGCCTCGGCGGTCTTCTGGCTGTAGGGCAGGACAGGAATGCCGTGTTTGGCGAACTCGTCGGTGACGTCGATGCCGAGCGAGACGACGCGCTGCTGCAGTTTGGCACTGATCGGCCTGCCATCCTGCACGGTGGAGAAATGCAGGAAATTGTCGCTGTCATAATCTGAGATGGCTGAGATGTTGTCGATCTGGCCCGTGATGTCAGGCATCGGGAAGGCGACCAGGCTTTCGACATCCTTGTCGGAGCTGTTCTCGAAGACATAGTCGACCCGCACTTCCGAAGCGGAGATGAAAAGATCCTCTTGCGCCATGCTGACATCGTCGGATTGGGCGAAGATCAGCCCGCCGGTCTTGACCTCGGCCATCGTATCGTTCGCAAATGCGGGCGATGCTATCCCCGCCGCGACAAGCCCCGCAGCGATAGGCCCCACCGCGACAGGCCCCACGACAGGCAGAGTGAAGAGCTTCAGCATAAAACACCCCCGTGTCTGCGGCCCGCCCCGCGATCGCCGCGGCAGGATTATCGCCGAAAGCTTTTGAGGGTCAATGACGCTCTTGGGAACAAAATGCTTGCAACCGGCGGCTTTGCCGGTCATTCACAGCCGATGTCCGATCAAAACAGTCAACGTCTCGACCAGCTTCTCGTCTCCCGCGGCCTTTTCGCCAGCCGCTCGCGCGCCCGCGACGCCGTCCAGCGCGGCACCGTCAGGATCGGCGGCCAGGTGGTAACCAAAGCCGGCGCGCCGTTCGGCGAGCATGCCGTCATCGAGATCGACGATCCGGCGCAGGACTATGTCTCGCGCGCCGCGCTGAAGCTTGCCGCCGCGCTCGAGCATTTCCGGCTCGATCCCGCCGGTCATCACTGTCTCGATATCGGCGCTTCCACCGGCGGCTTCACCGAGGTGCTGCTGCAACGGGGCGCCGTCCATGTCACCGCGATCGATGTCGGCCATGGGCAGATGCATCCGCGCATATCAGGCGACCCGCGCGTGACCAGCAAGGAAGGCCTCAACGCCCGCAACCTGACGGCAGATGATATCGGCCATCCCGCCACCTTCATCGTTTCCGACGTCTCCTTCATCTCGCTGAAGCTGGCGCTGGCGCCGGCGCTGGAGATCGCCGAGCCGGGTGCTATCGCCGTGCTGCTCGTCAAGCCGCAGTTCGAGGCCGGGCGCGAGGCGATCGGCAAGGGCGGACTGCTGAAGGATCCCGCCTCGGCGCCCGCCGTCGCGGCCGAACTGCAGCGCTGGTTCATCGAGGACATGGGCTGGAACAGCCTCGGCCTCATCCCCTCCCCGATTTCCGGCGGCGACGGCAATCAGGAATTCCTTCTGGCAGGATTGAAACCGTGAGCACCGAAACCGTCACGATCGAAAAACTCGGCGCCCAGGGCGACGGCATCGCCAGCAATGCCGGCGGACCTGTCTATGTGCCCTTCTCCCTGCCCGGGGAAACGGTGGCGATCGCCCGCGTCAAGAGCCAGGGCACGATCATGTCGATCACCACGCCCTCGCCCGACCGGCAGGAGCCGCCCTGCCGGCATTTCGGCCCGGACGGCCTGAACGGCACCTGCGGCGGCTGCACGCTGCAGCACCTGGCAGATGCCCCCTACCGCGCCTTCAAGCGCCAGCTGGTCATCGACGCGCTGAAATCGAAAGGGCTGACACCCGAGGTCGGCGAGATCGTTCCGGCCCGCCCTGGCGAACGGCGGCGCGTGGTGTTTGCGGCACGCAAGACCGAGAAGGACATGCTGATCGGCTTCAACCAGGCCGAAAGCCATCATATCGTCGCGATCGAGGAGTGTCCGATCTCGTCGGCAGGGATCATCGCCCGGCTGCCGGCGATCAGGGCGATTGCCGCATCGCTGGCGACCAATGCCGAGCCTTTCCGGATCTCCGTGCTCGAAACGCTTTCCGGCCTCGATATCTCGGTCGACGAGGTGAAGAAACTCTCCGACCCGCAGCGGCGCAAGGCGGTGGAGACGGTGCTCAGCCTGCGCGGCATCGCCCGCGTTTCGCTGAACGGCGAAATCCTCATCGAGCCGTCGAAGCCGCTGGTCGATTTCGGCGGCATCCAGGTTTCGCCGCCGCCGGGCGGTTTCACACAGGCAACGAAGCCGGCGGAACAGGCGATGGCGCAGCTGGTGCTCGCTCATGTCGGCAAGGCGAAACGGATCGCCGATCTGTTTGCCGGCGCCGGCACGTTTTCGCTGCAGCTGGCGCGGATCGGCCGCGTGCATGCCGTCGAAGCCGAGGCAAAGGCGCTCGCAGCCCTTGATCACGCCGCCCGCAATACGCAGGGGCTGAAGCCGGTCAGCGTCGAAAAGCGCGATCTCTTCCGCCGTGCCCTGATGACGCAGGAGTTCAAGCCCTTTGACGCCGTCGTCTTCGATCCGCCGCGCGCCGGCGCCGAGTTCCAGTGCAAGGAGCTTGCCCGCTCAGGCGTGAAGAAGATCGCGGCCGTCAGCTGCAATCCGCTGACGCTGGCGCGCGACCTCGCGATCCTCGTCGAGGGCGGTTACCGGATCACTGGCGTAACGCCGATCGACCAGTTCCTCTGGACCTCGCATGTCGAGGTGGTGGCGACACTGGAGAAATAGGCGTGCCTGTCGGAAAGACCAAAAGGCGCAACCCCTACTATAACGGCCCGGTGTCCGATCATTTCGACGGCACGCATTTCTTCAATCCCGACGGCATCGAGCCCCTTGGTTTCCGCGATCTGCTGCGCTGGCAATTCGGCGGTGGCCGTCAGCGTTGGCCGCAATCGGTCCCAAGTCCGTACCCGGCGGCCAAGCCGGATCCATGCGTGGACGGCGAGGATCTAAGGGTGACCATGGTTGGTCATGCAACACTGCTCGTGCAGGTCGCTGGGCTCAACATCCTCACCGACCCGGTGTGGTCGGAACGCGCAAGTCCCTTCGCTTTTGCCGGACCCAAGCGCGTCGTCCCACCAGGCATCGCGTTCGATGATTTGCCGCCAATCGATCTCGTGCTGGTATCGCACAATCACTATGATCATCTCGATATCGCAACGCTCAGGCGGTTGGCTGCGAAGCATCGGCCGCGTGTCGTGACGCCACTCGGCAATGACACGATCATTCGCCGTGCCGTGCCCGATATACAGACGACATCGATGGACTGGGGCGAGCGCATTTCCCATGCCGGAATAAGCATTGATGCAGAGCCGGCACACCATTGGTCCGCGCGCGGAACCACCGATCGCCGGATGGCACTCTGGGCGTCATTCGTTTTGTCGACTCCAGCCGGAAAAATTTATCACGTCGGAGATACGGGCTTTCACCACGGCATCAATTACAAAGCGGCACAGCGGAAACATGGCAGCTTTCGCTTGGCTATTTTACCCTTCGGCGCATATGAGCCGCGCTGGTTCATGAAAGGGCAGCACCAGAATCCGCGGGAGGCGGTGATGGGGATGAAGTTGGCAAATGCGGCCTATGTGGCCGGGCATCACTTCGCCACGTTCCAACTGACAAATGAATCGGTCGACGCGCCGGCAAGAGCGTTGCAAGACGCAATGAGCGAGCATGATATTCCCCCGGAACGGTTTCGGCCGCTCAGGGCCGGCGAAGTATTCAATGTGCCGGCTGCCTGAGAAACTATGTCAGGCGACGCTTAGCGGCGCATGAAGGCTTCGAAGGCCGCCCGGGCCTCGGCGCTTTTCAGCCGCGCGGAGAAATAGCGGGCCTCCTCGTCTATCCGGGCGATGATCTCGCCACGATCGCCGCGAATAAGATCGCGGGCGATGCGCAGCGCCTCCGGCGGCTTGGCCGCGAGCTTTGCAGCCAGGCCAAGCGTCAGTGAATCGACCTCGCCTGGCTCGACAACCTTCCAGACCAGACCGGCTTGCCTTGCCTCCTCGGCCGAAAATGCTTCGCCGGCGGCCAGCATGGCGAAGGCGCGCTGATGACCCATCAGCCGCGGCGCGACGAGGCTGGAACCGGCCTCCGGCACCAGCGCCAGATCGACGAAGGGCGTGCGGAACTGGCTGCGGCTGGAGGCGATGGTCAGGTCGCAATGGAGATGGATCGTCGTGCCGATGCCGACCGCCAGACCATCAACGCCGGAGACGACGGGTTTTTCGGCATTCACCAGCGCATAGAGGAAATCGAGGATCTCCTGCTCCAGGCCGCGGCCGCCCATTGCGGCAGCGAGAAAATCGTTCAGGTCGTTGCCGGCCGAGAAGCAGCCTTCGGTGCCGAGAAAGGCGGTGGCGCGGATGCCGGGATCGGCATTGGCCGCATTCAAAGCATCGGCCATGATGCGGTACATGGGGCGGGTGATGGCGTTCTTCTTTTCCGGCCGGTTGAAGCGGATGGACTGGACGCCGGGATAAGCGGAAGGCTGCTCGACGATGATGTGGTCGGTCATGGGGTCTCCTCAGGCAAGCAGGATGCGGGCGGCGGCAAGGCTTGCCGCGCCATTGACGACCCGGTCGCGAAGGGCTGCGGTCTCGGCGAGCAGGTTTTCGGCAGAGAAGCGGCAGAGCGCGATGCGGCCCTCACCTGCGCCATCGGCGGCCTCGGCGAGAGCGCCCTTGGCGAGGTAACAGCCGGTCAGCACGAGGCCGAAGAGGCGCTGATAGGGCGTCGCGCCCGAGAGCGCCTCGGCGGCCCTCTCCTCGGCAAGCGCCTTCATCAGCCAGGCGGTCGTCTGTTCGAGATCGACGATCGCGGCATCGAGCCGCACGGCAGTCTCGCCGAAACCATCGAGATTGGAGCCGCGGACGTTATCGGCGATCTGCTGAAGTTCGGCGACGAAGCCCTTCACCTGCTCGCCGCCGGAGAGCGGCAGCTTGCGGGTGACGAGGTCGATCGCCTGGATGCCGTTGGTGCCCTCATAGATCGGGGCGATGCGGGCATCGCGGAGATAACGCGCCGCGCCTGTCTCCTCGATGAAGCCCATGCCGCCATGCACCTGAATGCCGAGCGAGGCGACGTCGACGCCGGCATCGGTCGAAAAGGATTTGGCGATCGGCGTCAGCAAAGCGGCGCGCTCCTGCCAGTGGCGACGATCGTCACCGGCGCGATGGGACATGTCGATCGCGTGAGCGCAGGCATAGGAGATGGCGCGTGCCCCTTGGGTCAGCGCCTTCATGGTCAGAAGCATGCGGGCGACATCGGGATGGTCGACGATCGGGCTCATGCCGGCGCTGGTTGAACCCGGCGCCCTGCCCTGGGTGCGTTCCCTGGCATAGGCGACTGCTTTCTGGGTGGCGGCCTCCGAGATCGCCACGCCCTGCATGCCGACGGCAAGGCGGGCGTTGTTCATCATCGTGAACATGCAGGCCAGTCCCTTGTTCTCCTCGCCGACCAGCCATCCGACAGCGCCTTTTTCACTGCCGAATTTTCCGTCGCCATAGATCATCGTGCAGGTCGGCGAACCATGGATACCGAGCTTGTGCTCCAGCGAATGGCAGAAGAGATCGTTGCGGGGCCCAAGCGTTCCGTCATCGTTGACCAGGAATTTCGGCACCAGGAAGAGCGAGATGCCGCGCGTGCCGGCCGGCGCGTCCGGCAACCGGGCCAGCACCAGATGGATGATGTTGTCGGCCGCGTCATGTTCGCCCCAGGTGATGAAGATCTTCTGGCCGAACAGACGGTAGCTGCCGTCATCGCGGCGCTCGGCGCGGGCCTTCAGCACGCCGAGATCGGAGCCGGCATGCGGCTCGGTCAGGTTCATGGTGCCGGTCCATTCGCCTGACACCATCTTCTCCAGATATTTGTCTTTCAGCGCAGCGCTGCCATGGGTGCTGACCGCCTCGATGGCGCCCATCGTCAGCGTCGGGGCGAGCGCAAAGGCCATGGAGCCGGAGTTCCACATTTCCAGCGCCGCGACATTCAGCATATGCGGCAGCGCCTGGCCGCCAAACGCCTCGGGGGCGGTCAGTCCGTTCCAGCCGCCGGCGATCCAATTGCGATAGAGATCGCGCCAGCCATCCGGCAGCCGGACTTCGCCGCCCTCCAGACGGGCGCCCTGGCGGTCTCCGATGTCGGCGAGAGGCGCCACTTCCTCTGTGGCAAAACGTCCCGCCTCGGCCAGGATGGCGTCGACGAGATCCTCGCCGAGATCACCGAGCAGCCCTTGTGACATCGCCTCGCCCATGCCCGCTACGTGCTTCAACGTGAACGCGATTTCCTCGACGGGCGCCTTGTACATGCTCTTTTCCTCCGCAGACGGCCTCGCACCCCAGCAAAGCCCCTCCGAGGCAAGGGCTAATTGATTTTTACGTAAACGTCAATTTCGATTTCTTTGGCTGCCATGTGATAGTTTGCCTGAACATGGCGCTTGGCTCTTGCACCCTTGCGCAAATGAACGTCATGAAGACACTTTAAAGAACGATATCGCCTTCGCAAAGGATCGGCGACCAATGGATACATTGCCCGTCACCATACCCGGTTTCGTCTGGGCCTATCGTTTCTCGCCCGACGAAAAGACCGCGGTGCGACTAAACAATAGTGCGACGGTGGCGGAACTGACCGCCGACAACTGTTTCTACTGGCTGCACCTCAACCTCGTCGACGCCCGGGTGCCGGCCTTGCTCGAAACCCTGGACGGGTTGACGGAGGATGCGAAATCGGCGCTGACGACGCGGGATACGCATGCGGCCATCACCGTCGACGAGCAGATGCTCTATGGCACGCTCGTCGATTGCCAGCGCGATTTCGCCCAGGACACCAACAATCTCGGCTGGCTGCATTTCGCCATGTCCGATCGCTTCATCATCACCACGCGGCTGCAGCCGCTGCGCAGCGTCGAACGGGCGCGGGCGCTGATCGAGAAGAACCCGGGCAAATTTTCGCGGCCGGTCGATCTGTTCGAACTGCTGGTGATCGAATTCCAGCGCACGCTGATTACGATCGTCATCGAACTCACCGAAGAGCTGAACCAGATCGAGGATATCGTCTACGACAACGCGCCGCGCGACGAACGCCGGCGCTTAGCGCCTGTGCGGCGAACCGTGGTCAGGCTGCATCGGCATCTGCGCACGGTGCTGGCGCTGATGCGCCGTGCGGCGGCGGCCGACGACGACGAGATGCCCTTCGGCTTCGACGATGTGGCGCGGCGCCTGACCAGCCGGCTGGAAACGGTCGACCACGATATCTATGCGCTGCAGGACCGGGCGCGCCTGCTGCACGAAGAAATCGATTCGAAACAATCCTCCGAAACCAATCGCCACCTCTATCTGCTGTCGATCATGACGGCCTTCCTGCTGCCGCCGACCCTGGTGACCGGTTTCTTCGGCATGAACACCGCCAACCTGCCCTTCGCCGTCGGCGACTACGGCACCGAATACGCCGTCGCCCTGATCGTCGCGTCCATTGCGTTTGCCTGGTGGCTGCTGCGGCGGGTGGATATTCTTTGAGGCGGAAGCGTTTGGCGTGACTGGCGGGGGAAGCTTGGGTTCGCTATCCATCACACGTCGCGGAACTTGCCACAGAGCTCGCCCCACCCTCCGTCATCCTCGGGCCTCACCCGAGGATCCATGTGGGCCTCCATCAGCAGCGAGCACGGATCCTCGGCTCAAGGCCGAGGATGACGGAGGGTGGGGGAACGCTCCAGCCAAACTCGCCGCCGATGCAGCGAATGGCGCGGTGTTACGACTACCACATCACACCGCATTGACACGGAGCGATCGAAAGCGCGGCGCGCTTCCTGCCTCAATACGGCGAATAGCACTGCTGGCGCGGGCCGTTATAGGGCTGGAACGTATTGTCGTAGGCGCGATAGGACCTATAGCGGTTGGCGCACCAGGCGACGTGGCTTGAACCCATGCGGGGCGCGGGCTCGACGTAACGCGGCTGGGCGACGATGGCGCCGCCGATGACTGCGCCGGCGCCGAAGGCGGCGAGCGGATACCAGTAGCCGTTATAATGGCGATAGCCCGGGCGATAATAGGAATATCCGCGATAGCCGCCGTAGTAGCCGGGCCGGTAATAGGCGCCGGGGCGATAGCCGGGCCGGTAATAATCGCGGCGATAATAACGGCGGTACTGGACGTCCTCGACCGCCGAGGATTTTTCCACCTGCGGAGCGGTCGGCATCTGGATGGCCTGCGACGGCGCAAAGCCCGTCAGAACGACGGCGGCGGCCAGAACTGCGGTTGCAATCTTGTTTCTCAGCCCGATCATTGTTTTCTCCCATTCAACAGCGAGCACCGCCTGCCTAGCAACGCTTTTGCCCCTGAATGGTTCCAAAAGCCGCCGGGACCGGCAGCTTCCTTTTAGAGAATCCGAACTGAACCGGACATTAACCGCCCGGCTCAGCCAGTGTGCGTTCAGGCAACGGCCGAGATTTTCGCCTGGTCGCCCTGCAGACGGTTCACCATGAAGTTCGAATACCATTCGAGGAACTGCATGACGCCGCCTTCATGCAGCGACGAATAGGGGCCGGGCTCATAGGCGGGCGAGTGAATGCCGAAGGCGTTTTCCTCGACGATCCGGCGATCCTGGTCGTTGGTCTCGGTCCAGACGTGGGTCAGTTCCTCGAGATTGTAATCCACGCCTTCGACGGCGTCCTTGTGGACGAGCCACTTGGTCGTCACCGCCGTCTCGTTGGCGCTGAGCGGCAGCACGCGGAAGGAGATGGCGTGGTCACCGAGCAGGTGGTTCCAGGTCGTCGGGTAGTGGAAGAGCAGCATGGTGCCGATATGGCTGATCGAGATATCGTCGGCGAGCGGGCGCTTGACGGCGCGCTTGCCCGACATGGTGTAGCTTTCGGCATCTTCGATCAGCGGCATGCGGGCGGTGCGGAACTGGCCGTCCGGCGAAATCTGGAACTTGCTCGGCAGGCCGGCAGCCTCGCAGCGCGCCCAATGGCCGGCGATCTCCGGATCGTCGGCGCCGCCATCCGTGCCGGTGACACTCGGGGCTTCGGGATAGGTGCGGCAGAGTTCGGGATGATTGGCGGCGCAGTGATAGCACTCGCGGTTGTTTTCCCAGACGAGCTTCCAGTTGCCCTTCTCGATGATCGTGCTCTGGAAGGCGACCTTGCTCTCGCTGATCCGGTGCGGCGCGACATAGGGTTCGATCTTGTCGCGCACCGGCTGGAAATCCGGGGCGGTGTTGGCAAGGCAGATGAAGACATAGCCTGCGACGACTTCGCAATGGACGGGTTTCAGATTGAAGCCGGTCTTGTCGAAATCATCGCCCATGTGGCGGGCGAAGGCGAGCTTGCCTTCGAGATCATAGGTCCACTGATGGTAGGGGCAGACGAGCCGCACGGAGGAGCCGTGCTCCTTGGTGCAGACGCGCGAGCCACGATGGCGACAGCTGTTGTGGAAGGCGCGGATGACATTGTCTTTGCCGCGGACGATGACGACGGGGTAGCTGCCGATCTGGACGGTGAAATAGGCGCCCGGCTTCGGCAGTTCGCAATCATGGCCGATGAACAGCCAGTCGCGATAATAGATCATCTCCATGTCGAGCTGGAAATAATCCTCGTCTATGTAGAACGGCTGTTCGAGGCTGAAGCCCTCACGGCGGCTCTTGAGCTGACGCAAAACGTTGCTGCGAATATCCATCTTCATGTCCTCGTGCACCCGGTTGCCACCCTCGAACAGAGGGCTGGCGGAAGCGCGCCCGCTTCCTTCTCCTTCGGGAGAATTGTTCATGGCGCCATTTAATCACCGAGCATGGTTGCCGCTTGGTTGTAATGCGACATCGGCTTCGAAATTGACGACAGGATGCGGCAAGGCTTGAAGCGGCTCATCCCGGTCGATCACATCGCCCGACTCTCATCGTCCGACTCTCCGGGCAATTATCCTCAATTGCGACATGGCGTAAAGAGCCGTCACGCAAGAGGTCGGCTGCCTGACATCGATCGCCGTCGCGTTTGCGACATCTGCCGGCGCCTGCCGGTCAGCCGGCCGGCCACCGGGTCATTTTTAACATCGCCTTAAGCATACCGTCCTATCCTTCTAACGATTACCGACCGACCGTAGAACGCGAACCATGGCCAAACTCCGTTATTTCGACGCGAAAGATGCGAGCAGATCGCAGGAGCCGCAGCTGATTGCCGCGCATTCCGAATTCCTGCGCACCGGCCGCATCCCCCGCGACCGGCGCCACTGGCTGGCAGAGGAAAAGCGCTATCTCACCCATGATGAGGTCGCCGCAAAGACCGCGCGCAAGCTGCAGGTGGCCGGCGAGAAGACGCATCAGCACATCAACGGCTTTCACCACTCGATCCAGTTTCCGAAGATGATCTTCCACCGGACGCTGGAGGACAGCCCGCATCTCGGCTATTGCCACGTCACCGCCTCGCGGACGAAATTCGCCCATTACGAGGACGTGAGCTGGGCTTTCTACATCGCCAATTTCTATTCCGACATCGGCGAGAACGACAATTTCTTCGAGCGCATCGATGTCGGCTATTCCCGCATGTATTTCGCCGTCGCCATCAAACCGGGCGAGAACTCCACGGAAAAGATGACCATCGACCGGTCGGTGCGCGGCAACGGCTTGCTCTTCCGCACCCATGATCCGCAGGCAGCGATCCGCAACATCCTCCTGCTCGGCGCCCGCAACGAACAGCTGCGCGAAATCATCCGGCAGCTATAAGGCGATTGATCGGCGCCGACGGAAAGCCTAATGACTGCCGGGGCTAATTTATCGGGCAGGACATGGCGCGCATAATCGACATAAAGGCAGACAGGCAGGCAGCGATCGAAGCAGCCTCAGCCGCTCTTGCCGACGGCTTTGCCATCGCCATCCCGACCGAGACCGTCTACGGCCTTGCAGCCGACGCCACCAATCCTGTCGCCATTACCCGCATCTACGAGACAAAGGGACGGCCGCGTTTCAATCCGCTGATCTGCCATATGGCCGATCTGGCGATGGCCGAAGAACATGCCGAATTCGACCCGCTCTCGCGGGCGCTCGCTGCGGCCTTCTGGCCCGGGCCGCTGACGCTGGTGCTGCCGCTGAAGCCTGATAGTCCGATCCATTCGCTGGCGACCGCCGGGCTCGACAGCGTCGGCGTCCGTGTGCCGGAAGGGTTTGCCGGCGCGTTGATCGCCGCCTTCGGACGGCCGCTCGCAGCCCCCAGCGCCAATACGTCGGGCGGGATCAGCGCCACGAGTGCCGCCCATGTCGACGCCGATCTCGGCGCGCGGATCCCGTTGATCCTCGATGCAGGCCCAAGTGCTGTCGGCGTCGAATCGACGATCGTCAAGGCAGAGGGCGCCCGGCTGCGGCTGCTTCGCCCGGGTGGACTGGCGGCGCGCGAGATCGAGCGCGTCGCGGGCCAGCCGCTGCTGCGTGCGAAAACGGCCTCGGCGGCAATCGAGGCGCCAGGCATGCTCGCCTCGCATTACGCGCCGGGCGCTTCCGTGCGCCTCAATGCGACGGCGGTGGAACCCGGCGAAGCGCTGATCGCCTTCGGCAGCGCGGCGGTCTCCGGCGCCAACGGCGCGCGGATCGTCCTCGACCTCAGCCCGCGCGGCGATCTCGCCGAGGCGGCGGCCAATCTTTTCGACTACATGAAGCGGGCCGATGCCAGCGGGGCATCGAGCATCGCCTTTTCGCCGATTCCCGAAGAGGGGCTCGGCGAAGCGATCAACGACCGCCTGCAGCGGGCAGCCGCACCCCGCGACTGAAAGACCTGGATTGGCCCGGACGACCGCTTTGCGGTCGCCTTGAGAATGGAGGATCGAGCCCGATGAGCAGCCCCAGCATTTCCACCGAACTGCTCGACCGCTTCGTCGCCATCGTCGGCGAAAAATACGCGCTTCGCGGCGAGGCCGATCTGGCGCCGCATCTGATCGAAAACCGCGGGCTCTATCGCGGCTCCTCCCCTCTCCTCCTGAAGCCCGGCTCGGTCGAGGAAGTCTCTGATATCATGAAGCTTGCGACCGCGACCGGAACGGCGATCGTGCCGCAGACCGGCAATACCGGCCTCGTCGGCGGCCAGACGCCGCGTGCCGGCAAGTGCGATATCATCCTGTCGCTCGAGCGCATGAACAGGATCCGCGATGTCGATCCGGTGGCGAACGTGCTGGTCGCCGATGGCGGCGCCATCCTGGCCGAGGTGCAGAAGGCAGCCGAGGCGCATGGGCGGCTGTTTCCGCTGTCGCTCGGCTCCGAGGGCTCCTGCCGCATCGGCGGCAATCTATCCACCAATGCCGGCGGCACGGCCGTGCTTGCCTATGGCAATATGCGCCAGCTCTGCCTCGGCCTCGAAGTGGTGCTGCCGACCGGCGAAATCTGGGACGGGTTGCGCCGCCTGAAGAAGGACAATACCGGCTACGATCTGCGCGATCTCTTCATCGGCGCCGAAGGCACGCTCGGCATCATCACCGGCGCCGTGCTGAAGCTCTTCCCGCAGCCGCTCGGCCATCAGGTGGCATTTGCCGGCCTGAATTCGGTCGAGGATGCGCTTGCCCTCTTCAACCTGGCCTCCAGCCTCTGCGGCACCTCGCTCACCGGTTTCGAGCTGATGCCGCGTTTCGGCGTCGAGATCACCACGCGCCATATCGATGGCGTGCGCGATCCGCTGGATGCCGCTTATCCCTGGTACGTGCTGATCGACATTTCGACCTCGGACTCGACCGAGACGGCGGAGCGGATGATGAACGGCGTGCTGGAACAGGGGTTTGGGGCCGGGCTGGTGCTGGATGCCGCAATCGCCGCCTCCGTGGCGCAGCAGAAGGCGATCTGGCACATGCGCGAGAGCATGTCGGATGCCCAGAAGCCGGAAGGCGGGTCGATCAAGCACGATGTCTCCGTGCCGGTGTCGAGGATCCCGCATTTCATGGCCGAGGCCGCAGAAGCAGTGATGGCGGCGATGCCGGGCGCCCGCATCTGCGCCTTCGGCCATATGGGCGACGGCAATATCCATTACAATATTTCCCAGCCGGTCGGCGCCGACAAGGCCGCCTTCATCGCCCGCTGGCGCGAAATGAACCATATCGTGCATGGGCTGGTGCTCGCTCATGGCGGCTCGATCTCGGCCGAGCACGGCATCGGTCAGCTGAAGCGCGACGAACTGGCGGCAATCCGCCCAGTGATCGAAATCGAGCTGATGCGCCGCATCAAGCGCGCCTTCGACCCCGCCAATATCATGAACCCGGACAAGGTCGTCAGCCTCGAGCCGTGAGGTCGGCGAGACCGGCCCTCATCCGGCTGCCGCCATCGACCGGGGTCGACCCCGGTAAGGTTAGGGTGAGGGGCAGCCATTTGCGCCACTGCCCGCTTTCCTGAAATTACCTTAGATTTACTGCGTGCCGCCGCCGGTCAGGATCTGCAGTGCCGGCGACTGCTGGGTGGCGTTCTGGACGTCGTACATCGCGGTGAACCGCCGCAGCAGCTTGTCGACCTTCTTCGGATCCTGGAGATCCTCGAGCTTGACGAAGCGGTTGATGAGATCGGCCTGCTTGGTGACGTCCATGCCCGAAATCTGCGACGGCAGGCTGTAGGCCGTGGTGATGACCTGATAGAGCGCCTTGTCGCCGAGGATCGAATAGATCGAGGTGATGCTTGGGGCCTTGCGGCTGAAATAGAGCGCCAGGCGAACGCCGTCGTTGGATTCGCCCTCCTGGGTTTCCATCGTCTGCTGGACATAGAGCTCCTGGGTGTGCTCCTCGGCCGCCTTGTTCTGGATGGTGCCCATCTTGGCACGGGTCAGATTGCCGTCCTTGTCGAAGTTGAAGGCGGCGACGATGTCCTTGAAACGGGCATCGGCGGTGGCGTTGAGATAGCTCTTCTTGTCGTCGGGATCGGAGGTGAAGATCTTCTTCAGCGTCGCCTTGTCGTAATCCTTCGGGTCAAGATTGTTCGCTTTCAGCACCAGGTCGGTCAGGCGGCTGTCGTCGAGGAAATCGTCGAGCGACTTCACCTTCGCCATGCCCTTGGCGAAATAGTCGACCTCAGCCGTCGCGTCCTTCGCCGCCTTGTCCTTCACCGGACCGTCCTTCATCAGCATGGTGATATGCGATCTGTAGTCGGTGGCGTATTTGGCCATGGTCGCGTCGGGCAGTGCCTGGAAGGGTGATGCCGCCTTGCCGTCGGGGCCAAAATTGAAGGCGCGGGCAAGGTTGGTGATGCGTTCATCCTTGAGCGAGGCGACATAGCCATTCGGGTCGTAGGCATCGCTCGTCAGGATCTTGCGCATCATCGAGCGCGAGACCTCCTGGTCGGTCAGACCGAAGGCCTGCAGCGCCACATGGAAGAGATCCGGCAGGTTGTCGTTGCCCTTGCTGAAATCAGCCGACGAATTGCTGCGCAGGAAATCATTGACGCTGGTGACGTCGGAGAAATTCAGCAGGCTGCTGCTGTCGGCCATAAGCTTCTGGTAGTTGGATAGGACCTCGTCGATCGCCTCGTCGCGTTCGTCGTCGTAGCGCGCCGCATAATTGTCGTTGGTGGTCTGCGCCTGATCGGCCGTCTGGGCCGAGGTGGCGACGGGAAGCGAACCGTCGGCAGCGAAATTGAAGTCGGCATTGAGATCGGCATGGCCGGCTGCGGCAGCGGCCGTCGCATCGGTCAGGATGCTCTTCAGATCGGCGTCCGAAATATTGAACGGCAGATTGTAGGTGCTCTTCAGGAAATTGGTGATGGCGCTGTCGGCAAGCAGCTCATCGACATTGCTGATCGTCGACATCCTGGCGGAATAATCATCCGTGCGCGCCGAGGCGGCAAATTTCGTGCTGCTGATCTGGGACGCCGTCTGCGCAGCCATGCCGTCCTCGAGCGTGCCGTCCGCCTTGAAATTGAAGGCGGCGGCAACGTCGGCATAGGTGCCGGTGCCGCTCTGATCGGTCAGGATAGCGCGAAGAGCGACATCGTTGACCGTCGACGGGATGCCGTAGGCGTTGCGCACGAAATTGTTCAGCTTCTGGTCGGTCAGCAACTGGTCGACGTTCGAGATGCCGGCGATGGTCGACTGGTAGTAGACTGCCGCATTGTCGGCCTTGCTGGTGGTGCTGGCGCTTTGCGTCGCCGTCTGCGAGGCGTAAAGGGTCGCGATCGAACCGTCCGATTTGAAATTGAAGAGGTCGTGAACGTCGCTGTAGCCCTGGGCGCTGGCAGCCGTGCGGTCGACCAGGAAAGTCCTCAACGTCGCGTCGGAGACGCTGTCTGCGATCTGCATGCTGTTTCTGAGATAGCTGACCGAAACCGCATCCGACATGATGTCGTCGACATTGGTGACGCTGCCGATCATGCTGTTGAAGTGCGCAGCATTCGCCGCCGACTTGTCGGTGGTCGATTTCCGCTGCGCCGCAGTCTGGATCACGGAACCGTTGATCGAGCCGTCCGCCTGGAAGTTGAAGTCGGCATTGAGATCGGCATGGCCCTGGGCCGCGGCATAGGTGGAATCGGTCAGGATGTTCTTCAGGTCGGCATTGCTGAAACTCGTGCCGAGACCGTAGGCATCCTTGATGTAGCGCGTCAGCACACTATCGGCCAGCAGGGCGTCGACATTGGTGATGCTGCTCGACTGCGATGTGACGGAATAATAGTTGGTCGTGCTCGATGCGGCCGCCTTCAGACTGTTTGACTGATCGACCGACTGGACGCGCGCCGTGCTCGAGGCCGACCCGTCAGCCTTGAAGTTGAAAGCATTGTAGACATTGGTAAAGCCCATCAGCTGTGCATAACTGGGATCGGTCAGCACCGTGCGCAGCGCGGCCGCGGTGAAGTCGGCGCCCATGCTGTAGGCCGTCGTGATGTAGGAAGTCAGGCGCTTGTCGGCGACCAGATCGTCGACATTGGTGATCGTGCCGATCTTCGCCGTGTAATAGGCCTTGTTGTAGTCCGCCGCCGTCTGACCGACGTAATAGACATCCGAGCCGACCGAATTGTCGATGATGACGGATTGGGAATTCAGGGTGTAGGACTCGATGACCGAGGCCTTTTGCGCGGCGGTCTGCGCCGTGCCGTTGACGGTGCCGTCGGCATTGAAGCTGAACTGGGCGGCAAGCGCCTTGTACTTGTCGCCGCCTTGGGTGTTGACGACGCTCGTGGGGTCGCTGAGATCGCTCGTCAGCACCTGCCGCAGAAAAGTCGTCGACGCGTAGGTCGGATCGATGTTGAAGGTCTTCAGCACATAGGTGCGCAGCCGGGTGTTGTTAACAAGGTCGTCGACGCTCTGCACGCTATCGATATTGTTGCTGTAATAGGTGCTCTCGGCGGCCGCGGCCTTGTCGGCATCGATGAAGGACTGCTTGTAGAGGCCGATCAGGTCGTCTTCCTGTGCGTCCGTCTGCACATCCTTGGCCGGTGCGTTGAAATTGAAGGCGGCGGCGAACTCGCGGTAACGCGTATCGGAAAGCTTGTTGGCGTAGCTGTCGGGGTCGGTGAGATCGCTTTCGAGCACCTTCTTCATGAAGGCCTTGGCATAGGTCATGTCCTCGAGACCATAGGCCTTCATCGCATAGCTGTAGAGCTTGTAGTCGCCGAGGAAGTCGTCGACGTTTTCGACCTTGTTGATATTGTCGGCGTAGTACTGAGCATCCTTCTTGACCGTCGCCTGCGACGCAACCTTGTTGAGGCTGGACGTCATATCCCGCGACAGGATCGTATATGCGAGGGAAGCCGAGATCATGAAAAGCGCCCTTTTCACCCAAAATTTCTAAAAGAACGACGAACTGCTGGTGAGCACATTTTGCCATGGAAAGCTTACCTGAGGCTTACTTCTGGATGCATCGTTTCAGGACATCGCACCGTTCACCTTCCGGAAACCTTGCCGGATTCGGTTTTGATAACCATCAGAGGAGGCAAAGTTTTCTTAACCGCAATTTTTAAGCTGTACGGAAGGGCGGGTGCCTATTGTCGGCCATAGAGGACGAAAAGTCCCAAGGAGAAGACCGGAAATCGGCTCTCAGGTAAGACAAGGGTAGAATGAAATGAACAATCCCGTTATGAAGCCCGCTTGGGCTGGCACGACGTTACGCCTCGATCCGTCCCGCTTTCCCCAGCAGGTCAGCTATGCCATCCATGATTGTTCGGATGACGTCAGTATCACGATAGACGAACGCGGCGCGGTCCTGCGCAAGGTCCTGCCCTCCAGCGGTTTGCCGCTCTCGATTGCGCTGCCGAAGCGCGTCTTCCAGGGTGTCGCCGCCCGCGCCATCGACCATGGCGACGGCGAAGTCACCGTGACGCTCGAGCTTCACCACGCCGACCCGGAGCTCTGCATTCCGCTGCTCGTCGCCCATGATCTCAGCGACATCGCCGCCGACTGGCGCAACTGGTCCGAAGCCTTCCGCATCCCGATGCTGATGGTCGAAGCCGACGGCGTCGCGCGTCCGCTCGAAGAGCATATCGGCGCCTTGCGCACCAGCGACATCAAGCCCCGCCGCCGTCATTCCTACTTCGCCAATCGCCGCCCGCGCTTCCTCGTGCGCCGCACCACCGGCCGGCTGGGTGTCGCGATGAAGATCGAAGGTAAGGAAATCATCGCCCGCAACTGAACAAAAACGCGACAATTCCATTCGGGAACGTCGCTTCGGAACCATTTTGAAACCCGGCGCCCGCGCCGGGTTTATCGTTTCATGCATCGTCCCATTCAGGGAATGGCGAAGAGCAGCGAGACGAAGAGGCCGAAGAAGATGATCAGGCCGACGCGGTTGTTCGATTTGAAGAGCGCCAGGCATTGGGCGGCATCGTCGATATCGAGCCGGACGATCTGCCAGGCGAACATGCCGGCGGCGCCGAGCAAAGCCAGAAACGCGATGAGATTGGCGTCGGCGAGCAGAAAAGCGATGAACATCAGCACCAGCGTCAGCCCATAAAGGCCGATCAGCCATTGCCGCGTCCTGTCGCCGAACAGCCGCGCGGTGGAGCGGACGCCGATCAGCTCGTCATCCTCCTTATCTTGATGCGCATAGATCGTGTCGTAACCGATCGTCCAGGCGACGGAGGCGGCATAAAGCAGGACGGCAGCGAAGGAGAGACCGCCGAAAATGCCGGCCCAGCCCATCAATGCGCCCCAGGAAAAGGCAAGTCCCAGGTAGAATTGCGGCCAGTCGGTGAAACGTTTGGCGAAGGGATAAAGCGCCACGATGCCAAGCGAGAGCACGCCGAGAAAAACGGTAAACCAGTTGAACTGCAAGAGCACGAAGAGGCCGACCAGCGCCTGCAGGCCGATGAAGATCTTCGCCCGGCGGCGGGTGACGCGGCCGGAGGGGAGCGGACGCGACCGCGTGCGCGCCACTTCCATGTCGATCTCGTGGTCGACGAGATCATTATAGGTGCAGCCGGCGCCGCGCATGGCGACCGCGCCGATGAAATAGAGAAACAGGTGAGACACCAGCACGCTGCCGGAATAGATCCCCTCGCCGATCGCCGCATTGGCGGCAAGGGTCGCCGACCAGAAGCACGGCCACATCAAGAGCTGCCAGCCGATCGGGCGATCCCAGCGCGCAAGCTGCGCATAGGGCCAGAGCCATGCCGGCAGGATCCGGTAGACCCAGTTATCGGAAGGTGCGTCGGAAACGCGGTCGTGGAAGTCGCCAGTATCGTGCATGCCGCTCATCTAGCGGCGGGCCGCCGATCCGGTCAAGAAGCGATCATTGCGCTGCTGCTCGCCATTCCCTCGACCGGAATCGATCCGGGGGTGAAATCATGCGGCGATTCAAAGCGTTACGGCGTCGTTGCGCGCCTGAACGACGCGCAGTGCCGTCCCTCACTGCAGAGAGAAATTGAACTTGTAGGTCGCTGAAACGCCGATCAGCAGCTGGTTCTTCGAGCCGCGTTCGCGCACGAGGCTGCTGTCGGCGGCGGGACCGGCCAGCCGCTTATATTCGAGGAAGGAACTTGCCTGGAGGTTTTCCGTCGCCTTCCAGGTGAGCGCCGTGCCGGCGCCATAGGACTGGATGCCCGACGAGGGCTTATAGGGATCAAGCCCGCTTGCCGCCGCCTGCCTGGCGTTGACGCCGTAATAGGCGTCGTAATAGCCGCTGGTGGCGAAGGTCGCGCGCGGGCCGCCTGATAGCTGCAGGTCGGGCGCGATATCGGTGAAGGCGTCGACGGCGAGATCGGCGACGACGCCGTCATGCGCGCGGATGCCCTGGCGGACTTCGGCACGGGCGCGCAGGAAATCGGTCGGGTAGACTTCGACAAAACCACCGGCTTCGGCGCCCCATTTGACCTTCTTCATGCCCTTCAGCTCGTTGCCGTCGCCGTCATCGCGCGACGGGACGAACCTGCCGACGATACCGGCGCGGAAGGCGCCCTTGTCGATGAGGGCGAAGGAAGGATTGTCGTTGCGCGAGGAAAAGCGCGGCCCGGCGCCCTGGCGGCCGACCGAGATCAGCGGGCTGAATTTGAATTCATTATGCGACGAGCCTTCGAATTTCGGCGCGGAGAAGCCGGCAACGCCGACGCTCAGATACCAGTCGCCGGACCAGAAGTGCTGGCCGCTTTCCTGCGCGGCTGCCGAACCAAAAGAAAAAAGGGCAATGGCCAAAGAGATCGATACGACTGATCGATGAAACACGTCCGCACTCCAGAAAACGCAAAACAAAAGCCGCGGAGGCGGCGCTCACTCCATTTATCCGGATCTCGTTACCCCAATGTTAACCACGGCAACGAGGGAGGCGATCGTACACTAGCGCTGGTTCCAGCGGCGGATGACCGGTTCCGTCAGGTCGTGCTCATAGCCGAGCACGCTGATGCTGGTCGTATCGAGAGAGAAATACGCCCCGCCTTCCGGCGGCAGGCCGAGCCAGCGGGCGGCGAGCACGCGCAGGAAATGCGAGCTCGAGAAGATCAGGATGGTGCTTGCCGCTTCGCGAAGCGCATGGATGACGGCGTCTGCGCGGGCGCCGACATCGGCGGCGAATTCGCCATTCGGGCAACCGTCGCGAAACAGTTGCCAGCCGGGGCGGTCGGCAAGGATCGCCTTGGTCGTGATGCCTTCATAGGCGCCGTAGTCCCATTCGGCGAGTTCCTCCTTGATCACCGCGCCCGAGCCGAATCCGGCGAGCATGCAGGTCTTGCGGGCCCGCGCGGACGGGCTCGACCAGACGGCGGAGAAGGAGAGGCCCGCCAGCCGGCCGGCGAGTTTGCGGGCAGCCTCCTCGCCATTCGCCGTCAGGGGAATATCGCTGCGTCCGGTATGGCGCCCGGACAGGCTCCATTCGGTTTCACCGTGGCGGACCAGGTAGATCTCGGGAAACGCACTGCTCATCCGCACGTCCTTTCATGATAGCCGGTCCCTCGACGAAGGTCCTGCGGGCCACGGCACTTCGGGATCAGAACGCCACCTTCTCAAGCGGCGCACGCCTCGCCTCGAATTCCTTCAGCTTGGCCTCGTTGCGCGCGATGTAACTGCGGTTGTCGGGAACGGCGAACTGGTTCTTGGCGAGCTGGATCTGCAGAATGAAGAGCTCGTCCCAGCGGAAACCCATTTCGGAACCCGCCAGGTAGAATTCCCACATGCGGAAGAACTGCTCGTCGTAAAGCGCCACCGCTTCGGCCTTGCGCGCCACGAAACGCTCGCGCCAATGGCGCAGCGTATAGGCATAATGCATCGGCAGGATTTCGATATCCTTGACCAGCAGCCCGGCCTTTTCGAGCGGCGGCACCACCTCGCCGACCGAAGGGATGTAGCCGCCCGGGAAGATATATTTCTCGATGAAGGCATTGGTGCCGAAGCTCGGCTTCGGGCGGGCGATCGAATGCAGCACCATGACGCCGTTATCGTCGAGGAGATCTGATACCTTGCGGAAGAAATTGCCGTAATTGCCGATGCCGACATGTTCGAACATGCCGACCGAGACGATGCGGTCGAACTTCCTGCCCGTCATGGTGCGGTAGTCCTGCAGCTCGAAACGCACGCGATCGGAAAGACCGCGCTTTTCGGCGCGGGCGCGCGAGACCTTGAGCTGTTCTTCGCTCAGCGTAATGCCGGTGAAATCGGCGCCTTCGGTCGCCTCCGTCAGATACATGCCCATGCCGCCCCAGCCGGAGCCGATCTCCAGGATGCGCTGGTTCGGTTCAAGCAGAAGCTTGGCGGCGATATGGCGTTTCTTGGCGAGTTGCGCCTCGTCGAGACCGATGCCCGGCGGTTCGAAATAGGCGCAGGAATATTGCCAGTCCTCGTCGAGGAAAAGATCGAAGAGCTTGGCCGACAGGTCGTAGTGATGGGCGACGTTGTGCTTGTTGCGATTGACCGGCACGCGGCTCTTCAGCTGCTGCCAGGCGATGCGGCCGAGGAGCAGTGCCGCCATCTTGAAATCGAAGATTTCGTTGGTGGTGTTCTGTTTCACCAGCGACAGGAAATCGTAGATGTTGCCCTGTTCGAGAATGAACCGGCCTTGCATGTACATTTCGCCGAGCTTCATGGTCGGGTCGCGCCGGATGGCGTCCTCGGCCTCCTGATCGGCAAGGCGGGCGACAACGGTTTCACCCGTGCCGTCGCCGATAGTGTGGGTCTCGCCATTGGCAAGGGTAAGCTTCAATGAACCCTTGCGGATGATTTGCTGGACGATCGAAAGGAAAGCCGACGCCATGGACGCCTCGCAAATGTGACAGGATGGTCACATCAACTTAGTAGCTCTCTTTCGCCTTACAAGCGCCGGATTTAGCACTCCGTTCAGAACGCTGCCAAACTGTTGCATTTTTGCCGAAACACCGGCTAAACCCTTATTTTCTCTTCATGGCTTCGGCAAGTGCCGCGCCGAAGGCGCCCTGGCTCTCCGGCTTGGCAGGCGCCGGCCGGCGCTCGTTCTGCGGCCGGGAGCCCTGGTTGCCGCGAGAATCACCACGCGGCGGCGGTGCGGCAGAACCGTCATCGCGTTTCATCGACAGAGCGATGCGCTTGCGCTTGGCGTCGACTTCGACGACCCGCACCTTGACGACATCGCCCGCCTTGACGACCTCGTGGGGATCCTTGACGAAGCGATCGGCAAGCTGGGACACATGCACCAGACCATCCTGGTGCACGCCGATATCGACGAAGGCGCCGAAGGCGGCGACATTGGTCACCGTGCCTTCCAGCACCATGCCGGGCTTCAGGTCGGAGATTTCGTTGACGCCCTCGGCAAAGGTCGCGGTCTTGAAGCTCGGACGAGGGTCGCGGCCGGGTTTTTCCAGCTCGGCGATGATGTCTTTGACCGTCGGCAGACCGAATTTCTCATCGATGAACTGGCGCGGATCGACCGATTTCAACACGGCGCTGTCGCCCATCAGCGCACGCAGGTCGCGGCCACAGGCGGCGACGATCTTCTTGGCGACGCCATAGGCCTCCGGGTGCACCGAGGAGGAATCGAGCGGCTCCTTGCCGTTGGGAATGCGCAGGAAGCCGGCGCATTGCTCGAAGGTGCGGCCGCCGAGGCGGGCGACCTTCAGGAGATCCTTTCGCGTCTCGAAACGGCCTTCGCTGTCGCGGTGGCGAACGATGGCATCGGCGATCGACGGGCCGAGGCCGGAAACGCGCGACAGCAGCGGTGCAGACGCGGTGTTCAGATCGACACCGACGGCGTTCACCGCATCTTCCACCACGGCATCGAGCGAACGTGACAGCTTCTGCTGGTCGACATCGTGCTGATACTGGCCGACGCCGATCGACTTCGGCTCGATCTTGACGAGTTCGGCCAGCGGATCCTGCAGGCGCCGCGCGATGGAGACGGCGCCGCGCAGCGACACGTCGAGATCGGGAAACTCGGCCGCTGCGGTCGCCGAGGCGGAATAGACCGAGGCGCCGGCTTCCGAGACGATGACCTTGGTCGGCTTCGGCGCCGGCAACTCGGCCAGCATATCGGCCACCAGCTTTTCCGTTTCGCGGCTGCCGGTGCCGTTGCCGATCGAGATCAGTTCGACATTGTGCTTGCGGATCAGCGATGCGAGCTCGATCTGGGCGCCGCGCACGTCGTTCCTCGGCTGGAAGGGATAGACGGTCGATGTCGCCACCACCTTGCCGGTGCCGTCGACGACGGCGACCTTGACGCCGGTGCGGATGCCGGGATCGAGGCCCATGGTCGCGCGCGAGCCGGCGGGTGCTGCCAAAAGCAGGTCCTTGAGATTGCGGGCGAAGACATGGATCGCCTCCTCTTCGGCCCTTTCGCGCAATTCGCGCATCAGGTCGAGCGACAGCGACATGGAGAGCTTGACGCGCCAGGTCCAGCTTGCGACCTCCATCAGCCAGCGATCGCCGGGGCGGCTCGCACCGATCTCATAGGCGGCCGCGATCATGCGTTCGACCGGCTTGTTCGGAGAAGCGGTCTCGGCGTCGGCCTCGATCGTCAGCGTCAGCACCTCCTCGTTCCAGCCGCGCAGCATGGCGAGCGCGCGGTGTCCCGGCGCGGTCGCCCAGCGTTCGGAATGGTCGAAATAATCGGAAAACTTCTCGCCCGACGCCTGCTTGCCGTCGACGACCCTGGCCTTCAGCAGCGAGGCCTGGCGCATGTGGGCACGCAATCTGCCGAGCAGGTCGGCATTTTCGGCAATGCCTTCGGCGATGATGTCGCGCGCGCCTTCAAGCGCCGTCTTCACATCCGCCACGTCTGCTGTAACGAAGCCTTCGGCCAGGACTGCCGGTTCCCTGGTACGCTCAGTGAGGATTGCCTCGGCAAGCGGGCCGAGGCCGCGTTCGCGGGCGATTTCGGCGCGGGTACGGCGCTTCGGCTTATAGGGCAGATAGAGATCCTCGAGCTCGGCCTTGGTTACGGCGCCTGAGACCTTGGCCATCAGCTCGTCGGTCATCTTGCCCTGGCCGGTGATCGATTCGACGATCGCGTCGCGCCGGGCTTCGAGTTCGCGCAGATAGACCAGCCGCTCGGCGAGATTGCGCAGCTGCGTATCGTCGAGCCCGCCGGTCACTTCCTTGCGGTAGCGGGCGATGAAGGGCACGGTGGCGCCTTCGTCGAGCAGCTCGATGGCGGCTTTGGCCTGGTCGGGCCGGGCGTTGATTTCGGCGGAGATGCGGGCTGCGAGGAAACGGAGGTCTGCGGCCATGGGGTTCCTGGGATTTCCTGTTTCGACTGAGGTGGCGGGACCATAGCGGCGAAAAGCGGCAAGGCAATGTTGGAGTTATCAGGCAGACGCCGATCCACAGGATAAGCATGCCGGAAAGACGGCGATTTTGCGGTTGTGCAGATGCGCCATTCTTTGCTAGCAGAAGCAACGTTTTGACCCGGCGCCCACGCCATCCCTCCCCGGTCGCGGGAGGCAAGGAAATTCGACATGCCAAACCTTCTTCTCGAACTCCGCTCCGAAGAGATTCCGGCCCGCATGCAGCGCAAAGCTGCCGGCGACCTGAAGAAGCTCGTCACCGATGCGCTTGTCGAAGCGGGCCTGTCCTATGAGGGCGCGCGCGAATACTGGACGCCGCGGCGACTGGCGCTCGACATTCACGGCCTGACGGCGCGCTCGGCCGATGTGCGCGAGGAGCGCAAGGGACCGCGCACCGACGCCAACGAGAAGGCGATCGAAGGTTTTCTGCGCGGCGCCGGGCTTTCCTCGGTCTCCGAGGCGCAGGTGGTGAGCGATCCGAAGAAGGGCGATTTCTACGTCGCGGTCATCTCCAGGCCCGGCCGCGCGACCGAAGAGATCGTCACCGATATCATGCCCGGCATCATCCGCGATTTTCCCTGGCCGAAATCGATGCGCTGGGGCAAGGCTTCCTCCAAGCCCGGCGCGCTGCGCTGGGTGCGGCCGCTGCAATCGATCGTCTGCACCTTCGGCCCGGAGCATGAAGAAACCACCGTCATCCCCTTCGAGATCGACGGCATCACCGCTTCCAACATCACCTATGGCCATCGTTTCCATGCGCCCGAGGCGATCACCGTCCGGCGCTTCGACGATTATGCGGCGCACCTGGAAAAGGCCAAGGTCATCCTCGATGCCGAACGCCGCAAGGACATCATCCTGCACGACGCCCGCGACATCGCCTTTGCCAACGGGCTGGAGCTGGTGGAAGACGAAGGCCTGCTGGAGGAAGTCTCCGGCCTCGTCGAATGGCCGCAGGTGCTGATGGGCAGCTTCGAGGAGGATTATCTCTCGATCCCCTCGGAAATCATCCGGCTGACGATCAAGACCAACCAGAAGTGTTTTGTCACCCGCAAACAGGGTGAAGAGACGCTTTCGAACAAGTTCATCCTCGTCTCCAATATCCAGGCAAGCGACGGCGGCAAGGAAATCGTTCACGGCAACGGCAAGGTCGTGCGGGCCCGGCTTTCGGATGCGCTGCATTTCTGGAAACGCGATCAGGGCAATTTGCCGGATCTCGAAACGCTCTCAGCTTCGGCGGCAAAGTTCGGCCTCGACATCAAGAAGCCGCTCGACCAGCGCATGGCCAAGCTCGATGCGCTTGACGTGACCTTCCATGCCAAGCTCGGCACACAGGGCGCGCGTGTTGCCCGCATCCGCGCGCTCGCCAAGCAATTGGCCGACATCACCGGCGCCGACCCGGCTCTCGTCGATCGCGCCGCCGTGCTGGCCAAGGCCGATCTGCGCACCGAAGCCGTCGGCGAATTCCCGGAACTGCAGGGCTTAATGGGCCGCAAATATGCGGCGCTGCAGGGCGAGGATGCCTCCGTTGCCGCAGCGATCGAGGACCATTACAAGCCGCAGGGTCCGTCGGACCGCGTGCCGGAGGACAGAGTGGCGATCACGGTCGCGCTTGCCGACAAGCTCGATACGCTGATCGGCTTCTGGGCGATCGATGAAAAGCCGACCGGTTCGAAGGACCCGTTCGCGCTGCGGCGGGCGGCCCTCGGCGTCGTCAGGATCCTCTTGGAGCGAAGGATCCGCCTGCCGCTGCTGGCGACGACGAAGGATATCGATCTCCTCTCCTTCTTCCACGACCGTCTCAAGGTCTATCTGCGCGATCAGGGCGCCCGTCACGATCTCATCGATGCCGTGCTGACTTCAGATGCCGACGACCTGTTGATGGTTGCGCGCCGCGTCGAAGCGCTGACGGCCTTCATCACCTCGGAAGACGGCAAGAACCTGCTTGCCGGCACCAAGCGCGCGACGCAGTTGCTCGCCGCCGAGGAAAAGAAGGGCACTGTGATTGCCGATGGCGTGTCGCCGGCGCTTCTGACGCTCGATGCCGAGAAAGAGCTGTTCGCCGCAATATCAGGCGCCTCGAAGGATGCCTCGGACGCGGTCGCCCGGGAAGACTTCCGCTCGGCGATGGAAGCGCTTTCCAAGCTGCGTGGCCCGGTCGACCGCTTCTTCGAAGACGTGCTCGTCAACGACGAGGACGCCGCCATCCGCGCCAACCGTCTCGCCCTGCTGCGGCTAATCCGCGAGGCGACCGGAACGGTTGCGGATTTCTCGAAGATTTCGGGGTGATGTTCTGCTTCGGCCGGATGGCGTTGCCGCCATTACGGCGCTATTCAAGCAGACATGCAAAGCAAGATTCTCGTCAGCGCCTGTCTCATGGGGCACGCCGTCCGCTATGACGGGCGGGCGAAGCCGTTGCTTCATCCGGTGATCGAGACATGGCGGGCCGAGGGCCGGCTGGTGACGATCTGTCCGGAGATGTCGGCGGGCATGACGGTGCCGCGGTCGCCGGCGGAGATCGCAGAGGCCGCAACCGGCGAAGAGGTGCTGGCCGGCAAGGCGCGGGTTGTCGAACTGACGGGCGCCGATGTGACGGAAGAGTTCCTGCTGGCGGCAGAAAATGCCGTGGCGCTCGCCAGGCAGGCCGGCTGCCGTTATGCGCTGCTCATCGACGGCAGTCCGTCCTGCGGATCCGGTTTCATCTATGACGGCACCTTTTCCGGCCGCAAGCAGGCCGGCAACGGCGTGACGGCGGCAGCGCTGAAAGCTGAAGGGATCGAGGTGTTTTCCGTCCGGGAGATCGAACGGCTGATCGAACGTATCGCGCAATGAGCTTCAAACGGCACGGCCGCCGGAGAACCGACGGCCGCTAAGAATTTGGTGATGAAAAGGCTTGTTGCCTCCGCGCCGTTTAAGCGGCGCGGCGACCTTGATGCATGGCCGGGGCAGCGCTTTCGACACTGACGCGGAAGCCGCGGATGAGGTCGATCAGCTCGTCGGTGTCGCTGGCGAGCGTCTCGGCCGATGCCGTGGTCTCTTCGGCCATGGCGGCATTCTGTTGGGTGGCGGCATCGAGCTGGTTCATCGACGACGAGATCGAGCGCAGCGTCGTGTCCTGTTCGGAAGCGCTGTGGGCGATCTTGGCGACGATCTCGTTGGCGGCCTTGATCTGGTCTGAGATGCGCTTCAGCGCCTCGCCGGCCTCGCCGACCAGACGGACGCCATGGTCGACCTGGCTGGAGGAGCGGGCGATCTGGTCCTTGATCTCTTTGGCGGCCGCGGCGGAACGCTGGGCAAGTTCGCGCACTTCCTGGGCGACGACCGCAAAACCCTTGCCGGATTCACCGGCACGCGCGGCCTCGACGCCGGCATTCAGCGCCAAGAGGTTGGTCTGGAAGGCGATCTCGTCGATGACGCCGATGATCTTGGTAATCTCCGACGACGACTTCTCGATGCCGCTCATCGCTTCGATCGCCTGGGTGACGATCGCATCGCTATGGTTGGCTTCGGTGCTGACCGAGTGGACCCGCTTGCTCGCCTCATGGGCGCCATCGGCCGTCTGACGGACGGCAACGGTGAGTTCGTCGAGGGCCGCGGAGGTTTCTTCCAGGCTGGCCGCCTGGCGCTCGGTGCGCTGCGACAGCTCGTTGGAGGCGCGGCGGATCTCTTCCTTGCTGGTGCCGATATCGGTGCCCTTGGCGCTGACCTTGGCCATGGCGGCTTCGAGATGCGACAGCGCATCGTTGAAGTTGTCGCGCAGGGCGGCGTATTTCTGGCCGAGATCGGCGCAGCGCACGGTGAGGTCGCCACGGGCGATCATCTCCAGCGCCTGGCCGATGGTCGCCACCACACGCGCCTGGAGCGCTGCCTCATCCTGCTGCTGGCGCTGATTGTTCTCGCGCTCGCTTTCCAGCGCCAGCTGCTGGGCCGCCTCGCGATCCGACATCGCATGGCGCTCCCTGATCTTTTCCTGCAGTGACTGCGTCGCCTTGGCCATCATGCCGACTTCATTGTTCATGCCGATATGCGGGATGGCGATGGAAACGTCCTCTTCGGCGACGGCCTTCAGGGCGGCATGGACGTTGTTGAGAGGTCCCGATATGCCGCGGATGACGAGGTAGGCGGCCGCCATGGCGAGGAAGAACAGAACGATGCTGCCGGAGAGCGCGGTCAGGATCGTGCTGTTTATCTGCGCATCGAGATCGTCCATGTAGACGCCGGTGACGACGACGATCTTCCAGGGTTCGAAGGCCTGTCCATAGGCGGTCTTGCGATAATCGCCGACGGGTTGGCCCGGTTTGACCGTGGAATAATATTCGACGAGACCGCCGCCCTGCTGCCCGAGCTTGACCAGCTCATCGCGATAGAGCTTGCCCTTGCTGTCCGGCTGGCCCTTGTTGATCTGCCCGACTTTCGACGCATCGTAGTGGAACACCATCTGGACGTCGTAGCTATAACCGAAGAAATAGCCGTCCGGATCGTATTTCATCCCGTTGACGGTGGCATAGGCCTGCTTCTGGGCCTCCTCCAGCGTCATTTCGCCCGCGGTTACCTTGGCCTGGTAAAGCTTGAGAACGGAGACCGCCGACTGAACCTCGGCGCGGAGCATGTCATAGCGCTCCTTGTAGATCGCATCGACCGAAGAGCGGATCTGCAGGGAGGTGGCGATCGCAAAGGCGATCATCAGGCCGACGACCAGCAATATGAGCTGCTTCGATATCTTCAAATTTTTCATGACGCCTCGCAACGGGAATGAATGGCTGCATTCCGGTGCGGTTTTCTACCGCCTGTGCGAGCGCGCCGAAAAAGAGAGCGCGTCTACCGCTGCTAAAACAAACATGCTGCGACCGGGTAAGTAACAATTGATGCTTACCCTATAAAAAAGCTTTAATTTTATTGGACGCGGCGCGAACTTCCCTCAAAATCAGGGGGTAGAGTTACAAGGTAGACGCCGGATTTTCATCCGCCGGCCCAATATCATGTCGAACTCTCAGCTTGCCCGGCGCATCAAAACAGGAATGCACCCCCGCTGCTCATCGAGGGTGCATTCGGTCCACCAGTGGTGGACCCCCAAACGATCGAAACCTTGATCAGGTGGGGGCAGGGAAGTTTTTGCCTTTACGCAATTCCGGACGGAAAACCGCTTCGCACTTTTCCTGGAAGTTGCTCTAAAAGCGCAGTTCAAATTCGGAAACGTTGAGGGCTGCCGGTTGTTCCGCCATGCCGGCGGCAACAGGCTTGGCGTCGCCGCCGATGACGGCGGCGGTCGTTGCGCTCATGTCGATGCCGTCGGCCGGCGGGGCGGACGGTGCTGCGGCAAGCATCGCTTCCGGGGTCGCCTTGCTGACGAAGACGACGGGCGAGCCGCCCATCCAGCCTTCGGTGCGATAGATCTTTTTTTCGCCGCCGACGTCGCGGATTTCACTCGCCTGGAGGACGCCGGGCTTCAGCTCCGGCACCGTGTAGTCCTTCTTGCTCACTTCGGCCTGGAGCGGCGGACAATTGGCACAGCTTTCGGTGACGATGCTGCCGTCAGCGCGCGGCGCGGTCTTGCCGACCACCTCTATCGAGGACGCCATCGCAGAACCTGCCATCAGCAGGATTGCCGCACCGAGGAAAATCTGACGCATCAACGCACCTCCGTCTCACTATGGGAGCGGTATAGCGCAGCTTTGTTTCCATCCCGTCAGGGGAAAGGGTAAAAATTTAAAGAATGCGGTCGTTTACACCGTATCTCAGGCTTTTTCGCGCTCGATCGCCCGCCAGCCGATGTCGCGCCGGCAGAAGCCGTTTTCCCAGGTCACCCTGTCGAGCAGCGCATAGGCGCGGTCCTTGGCCTCGGCAACCGTGCCGCCGGTGGCGGTGACGTTCAGCACGCGGCCGCCGGTCGCAACCAGCGCGCCGTCCTTCAGAGCCGTGCCGGCATGAAACACCTTCTCGCCCTTACCTGCATCCGGCAGGGAGAGGATCGGCGTGTTCTTCTCGTAAGCGGCCGGATAACCCTTGGAGGCCATGACCACCGTCAGCGCCGGATCGTCGCTCCATTCGGCCTTGACCTGGTCGAGCGTGCCGTTGGCGGTGGCAAGCAGCAGCGGCAGCAGATCGCTCTTCAGCCGCATCATCATCACCTGGCATTCGGGATCGCCGAAGCGGACATTGTATTCGATCAGCTCCGGTCCCTTCCGGGTGATCATTAGCCCGGCGAAAAACACGCCCGAGAAGGGATGACCGCTCTCGGCCATGCCGCGCATCGTCGGCTCGATGATCTCCTTCATGGTGCGCTCGACCATCTCCGCGGTCATCACAGGCGCCGGCGAATAGGCGCCCATGCCGCCGGTATTGACGCCGGTATCGCCCTCGCCCACCCGTTTGTGATCTTGGGCGGTTGCAAGTGGCAGCGCATGTTTGCCATCGCAGAGGCAGAAGAAGCTCGCCTCCTCGCCGTCGAGATAGGCTTCGACGACCACTTCGGCGCCGGCAGCGCCGAAGGCGCCTTCGAAACAGTCGTCGACCGCGGCCAGGGCTTCATCCAGCGTCATCGCGACCGTCACGCCCTTGCCGGCGGCAAGGCCATCGGCCTTGACGACGATCGGCGCGCCCTGGGCGCGGATATAGGCTTTGGCCTTCGGCGCATTGTTGAAACGCTGATAGGCGCCTGTGGGAATGCCGTAGCGGGCACAGATATCCTTGGTGAAGCCCTTGGAGCCCTCGAGCTGGGCCGCAGCGGCGGACGGACCGAAAACCACAAGGCCATCGGCACGCAAGCGGTCGGCGAGGCCGGCAACCAGCGGCGCCTCCGGGCCGACGACGACGAAATCGATCGCCTTGTCCTTGCAGAAGGCCGCGACCGCTTCATGATCCGCGATGTCGATGGGCACGAGGACGGCGTGTTCGCCGATGCCGGGATTGCCGGGTGCGGCGTAGAATTCGGTCATCAACGGCGATTGCGCCAGCTTCCAGGCGAGCGCATGCTCGCGTCCGCCCGATCCGATCAACAGAACCTTCATGCGCGACCCTTTCCTTTTACCCCTGGCGGTTAAGGGCCAAGGGCCCAAAGGTCAAGCGGGAAAGCTACCAGCCCCCGCCTCCACCGCCTCCTCCACCGCCGCCCGACGAACCGCCGCCGGAAAAACCGGAGGATGAGCTGGATGGCGGCGGTGCCGGAATCGTCGAAGCGATGGTCGAGGCCATCGACGAGGAAAAGCCGCCGATACGATCGGAAAAGCTGCCGCTGTTAAAATTGCCGGAATACCAGGCGGGCGCATAGGTGGCAGCCGCACCGGCAGCGGCTGCCGCAAGCCAGGTTTCGAAGGTGCGCGACCAGGGCTTTTCGACGCCGAGCGCCACCGCATAGGGCAGCAGCGTCTCGAAATGCTGCGGCGACATTTCCGGCGCGCCTGCCGTGTTCATCCGGTCCTTCTCGGCCAGCGTCAGATATTGGCGCAAGCCGTCTATGCCATCCATCATCTTGGCGCCGAGCGGGGTCGGCGCGCCCATGATGAAGAAATAGAGGATGTTGAGCAGTACTATGCCGCCGACGGCAAAGAGCATCGGCGTTTCATGCAGTTCCACCAGCGACGAGGCAAGCGCCAGGACCACGGTCGCCAGGATGCTGATGCCGACGAAAACGCCGATCGCCGTGGCAATGATGGCGATGATCTTGCCGAACAGCGACCTGCCGCGATGCAGCGACCGCATGAAGCCGGCGACGAACACCGCGACAAAGACCGAGATGGCGATCGGGATCAGCATCAGCGCGATGGTGTCGGGCTGCAGCGACCCAAAGACGAACAGCGCCACCAGGGCGGCGGCGCTGAGCGCAATGCCGCCCGTGGTATAACCGAGGTTGGAATTGTAATATTTGCCGCGGTGCTCTTTCTCGATCGCCGAGCGGAAAGCCTGGCCGACGGACTTCACCCGCTCGCCATTGGCCTTGTCGATCGTCAGCGTCTTGCCGGCGCCGCCAGCGGCCTTCAGCAGTTCGATCTCGCCGGCCTGGAATTTCTCTTTGCCGAGCGCCTTGCCGGTGCCGCGGATGACAATCGAATTCTTCAGATCTTCGAGCTTGACGTAACCGCGAACCGCAAGATTGAGGGCGGTGGCGGAAAGGGCGGTCCAGCCCTCGCCGGAAAAGCCCTTATTGTCGATGTAGTTGACCAGTGCCGGCGAGATACCATCAGGCGCGTCCCAGCGGGGCACGACGACGCCGCGGGCAGGATCGCGACCGACCTTCAGCCATGATCTGATATAATAGGCGAACACCAGGATCAGGCCGCCGAAGCCGATGAAATAATCACGGTTGTCCTTTAGCCACCATGTGCTTTCCATATCCGTGCCCGGCGGATCGATCGAGCCCTTCGGCATGCGGATGGCGAAAGTCAGACCTTCGCTGGGACCGAGAGGCGCGGTGGTGGAAAAAACGATGCCGGCGCCGGTTTCGCTGGCGCGGGCGTTCTTTCCAGTTGCGCCCTGCCGGCCGGTGAAGAAGGTCGTCTCGGTGGCAGTGACACCCGGCGGCAGCGTCACCGTCGCCGTCGCCGAGCGGATCGGGAAGATCCAGCCATTGCCGGTGACGTTCCAATAGAGTTCGTCATGATCGTCGAAATAACGGATCTGCCGGTTGGTCCTGTAGGTAAAGGCATAGTGATGACGGCCCGGTGTCACGGTCACATCGGCAGAACCGGCATAGATGCGGATGCCGCCCGATATCGATTCAGTGTGCCAGGGCTCATCCACGCCATCGCGCTGGACCGACACCATATCGAAATCGACGCTGCGGCGACGGCCCGAGGCATCGGTGAAATAGAGCGGAAAATCGCGGAAGATGCCGTGATTGATCCGGTCGCCCTCGGCATTGACGGTGACCGTTTCCGTCACCGTCATCGCGCCGCTCTTTTCCAGCACGATGTCGGAGGCAAAATTGTCGATCACCTCGGCGGCAAAGGCCGCCGGGGCGGCGAGCATCAACAGCAGTGCAAAGCAAAATCCGAAAAACCGACGCCCCATCCCTGTCTCTCCGTCGGCAGCCTCGGCTGCGTTTTCGTCAATCCTTGTCCCGATATGTCACGCCGAGTGCCGCCAGTGTCCGCCAATAGGCAGGGAAAGTCTTGCCGACGCAATCGGGATCGAGAATGGTGATGCCGTCGATCTTCAGCCCGGCGAGCGCGAAACTCATGGCGATACGGTGATCGGCAAAGGTATCGATCTCGGCCGGCAGCGTTTGACCGGCGAGAGCAGGATCGGCATGAACGATCAGATCGTCGCCCTCCTCGACAGCCAGACCTTCGCGGATATTGTTGAGCCCCGTGGACAGGGCCCGAATGCGGTCGCATTCCTTGACGCGCAGATTGGCGATGCCGACGAAGCGAACCGGCGTCTCGTTGAAGGCGGCAAGCACGGCAAGCGTCGGAACGGCATCCTGCATCTGCGAGCCGTCGATCTCTGCCGGCAGGTGCGGGAATGTGGCGATGATGTCATAGGCGCGGGCATCGGGCTGCGAGAAGGTATCGGAGGGAACACCGAGATCGATCGCGCCGCCGGTGAGAACCTCGGCGGCCCAGAGGTAGGTTGCAGCCGAAGCATCGGGCTCGACGATGAAGTCGGCGGCGCGGTAGCCAGTCGGCTCGACGCGCCAGGTCACCGGGCTGGTCTTGTCGACCTTGGCGCCGAAGGCCTTCATCGCCGCGGTGGTCAGATCGATATAACCGAGCGCGCCGATATCCTCGCCGACGAGTTCGATGTCGACGGGCCGGTCACCACCGGCCGCCATCATCAGCAGCGCCGAGACATACTGGCTGGACAGGCCGCCATCGATGCGGATGCGGTCGGCCTGGAAGCGGCCGGTGCCCTTGACCGTGACCGGCGGGCAGCCGGTTTCGGCGCTCACGTCGATGCCGAGCGTGCGCATCGCCTCGACCAGCGGGCCGATCGGGCGTTTGCGCATATGTTCGTCGCCGTCGACGATGACGGTGCCGTCGACCAGAGCCGCCGCCGCCGTCAGGAAGCGTGTCGCGGTGCCGGCATTGCCGAGGAAGAGCGGCGCCTTCGGCGGCTGCAGCCTGCCGCTGCCGGTGACGACGAAGGTGGTGTCATCGGGCTCGTCGATCGAAACCCCCATGGCCCGCAGCGCTTCGGCCATATATCGCGTATCGTCGCTCTTCAGCGCGCCCGTCAGCCGGCTGGTGCCCTTGGCAAGGCCGGCGAGCAGAAGCGCGCGGTTGGTGATCGACTTGGAGCCCGGCGGCATGGCGCGGCCCGAAAGCGGCTTGCCCGGCGGGGTGATCGTGAGTTTGGCTGTGCGTGTCATGCTGTTCTTCCGTCCCTAAGGCGACCATTACCGGCCGCAATCCGCCCTTGCTCTTAATCGCTTTCTGGCAAAGGCAAAATGCCGGATCGTCAGAATTTCACGCTGGGGACGGCGCGGTCGGTCTCGTTGGTGATTTCGAAATAGTCCCGCTTGGCAAAACCGAACTGGCCGGCGACCAGATTGGACGGGAAGCTTTCGACCTTGACGTTCAGGTCGCGGGCGGCACCATTGTAATAACGGCGCGCCATCTGCAGCTCGCCTTCCATGGTTTCCAGCGAGGCCTGCAGCTCGGCAAAATTCTGGTTGGCCTTGAGATCCGGATAGGCTTCGGCGAGCGCGATGACCCGGCCGAGCGCCTGGCCAAGCAGTCCCTCCGCCTGCGCCCTGCCCGCGACATCGCCTGACGGCACGGCCTGAGCCTTGTTGCGGAGCGACACCACCTCTTCGAGTGTCGACTTTTCATGGGCGGCATAACCCTTGACCGTCTCGATCAGGTTCGGGATCAGGTCGGCACGGCGCTTGAGCTGCACGTCAATGCCCGACCAGGCTTCTTCTGCCATCTGCCGTGCGCGAACCAGGCCGTTATAGATGAAGACGAGATAGAGCGCGATGACGACGATAATAGCGAGTATCACATACATGCAGATGAGCCCCCGATTTGATGATCGCACGTTAGTGATTCGGCATAGCAAAGTCATCTTGGCGCAGGCATTCTTCGACGAATTTCGATGAGACCTCGATAATACCGTCCATCTAAGAACTTATGCGCCAATCCGGTGCATAGGCATCCATCTTTTCGCTCGCTCGCCAGCGATTGAAGCGTTCGGTCCAGCGTTGTTCGACGTCAAGCGCGACGGCGAAAGGCAGATAGTGCTCGTAGCACTCGACCGACATTGCCGGGCCGTCTATTTCGCCGCGGAAATAACGATTCAAAATCAGCGTGTTATTGCGCACCTGCCGCTGTTTTGGGGTTGGCATGCGCAGCATTGCAGTAACAATGACAATGCCGACAATGTTCAACAAAATTGCCGCCAGATATGGCTGCTGTTCGCTGATAACCTCATGAGTGCCAACATAGAACAGCGCGAGAATCATTAGCCCCGGGAAAGTCAAATATAAACTAACCGCCTGCCGCAAGTCGGTTCGGATGGAAAGCCGCTCTGGGTGTCGGAACATCATTACAAATATGAAAGATATCACCAATATCCCGCAGAGGGCCGCTGAGAAGACTAAGAGGCCGGAGAAAAAAGCCACGGCAATGCCAAGAGCCAGAATGGAGACTACAGCCCACAAGCTCCACCGATCTATGCCTCTGACGTTTTGATACTCCTCAGTGACTGTTCTGTGCAATTCATCTCTAACATCAGGCCGGGCGGCTTTAACTCTGCGCCGATCACCGACAGGCCGCTCCTTTTCAATTCGCGCAAATACCAAGCGCGTGGCAACCGGAAGGCTATACCATTTGGCGCGTCCCGCCTTGGCCTTCCTGCGCTCTTGCTTTGCCAATAAGTCCGAGGCCTCCGCATCTTCGCCCAGGCTGGAAATGCGAAGCGTTCGCTTCACTGCGAGATGACAGACAGACGCCATGAAGGCCGCTTTTGCCGCGTCTGCCTTCCAGTTCAGGAACAGATAGGCTGCCAGAGCCGGGGATATGCCCTCCGTCATTTTGATGTCGACAGCCATCAATGGTGCAGGCAAAAGCCACGAAGGTCGAAATTTGAGGATAACAACCAGCGCGACGATCAGCGGCCCCAAAATGCTCAGGAATGGGAGAAAGTGATCCGAGAGCCACCACCGCATCCGCCTGTCGCTCGTTCCGCCCAGAAAAGCTCCTCCGGGATATTCGATCTCGATGTCCGGCAGAACCCGATCCCCCTTACCTGCCGCAATAGACACCACAAACTCATCCGGTGCCTTCTGTATGATCTCATAGGTCGCCGGATCATCGCGCGAAGGGCGCAGCGCACCGCCGGGCGGCACCTTTAGAGCAAGCGTTTTTCTGGCGCCCTGGTCATGGACACGGCCCATATAGGCCGGCAGGAAAAGAACCTGGCGATCGCCTTCCTGACGGACCAGACGGCCGAGTCGGTAGGCGATCTGGATGTTACTGACGCCGGGGGGCAGATCCGCGGGGCAGCGTTTGCAGTGCTCCTTGCCGATATAGATCGAATAGCCCGGCACGTTGTTTTCTTTGAAATAATATTCGTCGGATCCGTCATGCCGGGCGGCGACCAGAGCGAAATCGCGCCAGTGAACCCCGCCTGACGCATCCTTGAAACGTTGAGGGATATCAACGTAAACACCGCCGTAGTTTTCCCACTTCTTGACTAAGACATCGAAGCTTTCCGACACTAGGGCGGTGCCGTCGGCGGACACGTCGATCGTCGTTTTTGCCGATTGAACGGCGAACTCCTTGTCAAAATCGCTGCACGAGGTCAGCAACACAAGAATTGCGCATGATATCAACCGTGAAAACAGGCGCGGCACGCTGGCTGCGCAATTTTCAAATGAGATTTTACAATAAAGAATACCGCTCTTCAAAAGGCAGTCCGAATCTATACCTGACCGAAACATCCGATAAGATAGCGATCGAGCGGTTCGCGTAAAAGACGCACAGTCTCGGAAGCGACGGAATTTTTTGCGACGGCTCTTACGCCGCCTCTTTGGCCAGGTTGACGCCGCCGGCATCGGCTAGCAGGAAGGCTTCGCCGCAGGTCTTGGCGAGCGTGCGTACCCGCAGGATGTAGCTCGGGCGCTCGGTGACCGAGATGACGCCGCGGGCGTCGAGCAGGTTGAAGACATGGCTTGCCTTGATGCACTGGTCATAGGCCGGGAAGACGCATTTGTGCAGGCGCTGGTTAGCGTTGTCGCCGGGGCGCCGGCATCGAGCAGCGCCCACAGCGAAGCAATGTTCGCGCGGAGACTACGCGGGTTTTCCCGCTGCCGTCAAACGCCGATATCGGCGAGGATTCGGACAGTCGTCTGCTCCGGTGAAAAGCCTGTCGTGTCGATTTCGACGGTGCGTTCAGCCAGCCCACGCAGCAGTTTATGGTTTGCCCGCAGCCGTTGTAACGTCGCCGTATCCGTCAGCTTGAGCGCCTCAGCCCGGCCGGGAGCAACAAGACGCCTGGCATTCTCCTCCGGGGCGCAATCGAACAGGATCGCCACGAGATCGGCGCCTCTCGCGGCGGCCAGATCGCTGTACCAGGAGAAGGTCGCAGCGTCATCTGCGTCGTCCGACAGGGCATCGGTAAAGACGAAGCTTTCGGCAGGGTCCGCCCGCGTGGCATGGTCGAAAACCGCGTGACGAATCTGCCCTCTCAGCGAGGCGTGCAGCGGATCGCTGCGGGAGAACAGAGCCTCGGCAGGATTGAGCAGTGTATGGTTGTCGATGAGCCGCGCGCCGAGCCTTTTTGCCAGCAAGCGACCGACAGTCAGCTTTCCAGTGCCCGGCCAGCCGTTGATATGGATGATACGGCCGACAGGGTTTTGCGTCACGCCGCCTCTTTGGCCAGATTGACGCCGCCGGCGTCGGTCAGCAGGAAGGCTTCGCCGCAGGCCTTGGCAAGGGTGCGTACGCGCAGGATGTAGCTCTGACGCTCGGTGACCGAGATGACGCCGCGGGCGTCGAGCAGGTTGAAGACGTGGCTGGCCTTGATGCACTGGTCATAGGCCGGGAAGACGCATTTGTGCAGGCGCTGGTTGGCGTTATCCCCCGGCGCGCCGGCATCGAGCAGTGCGCGGCATTCCTTCTCGGCGTCGACGAAGTGGCGATGCAGCATCTCGGTATTGGCGAATTCGAAATTATGGCGCGAATATTCCTGCTCGGCCTGCAGGAAGACATCGCCATAGCTGATCTTCTCGTCGCCTTCGCGGCCGTTGAAGTTCAGGTCGTAGACATTGTCGACGCCCTGGACATACATGGCGAGACGTTCGAGACCATAGGTCAGTTCGCCTGCGACCGGCGAGCATTCGATGCCGCAGACCTGCTGGAAATAGGTAAACTGCGAGACTTCCATGCCGTCGCACCAGCATTCCCAGCCGAGGCCCCAGGCGCCGAGCGTCGGGCTTTCCCAGTCGTCCTCGACGAAACGGATGTCATGCAGCAGCGGATCGAGGCCGATCGCCGCCAGCGAACCGAGATAGAGCTCCTGCAGATTGGGCGGGTTCGGCTTCAGGATGACCTGGTACTGGTAATAATGCTGCAGCCGGTTCGGGTTCTCGCCATAGCGGCCGTCGGACGGGCGGCGCGACGGCTGCACGTAAGCCGCCTTCCACGGCTTGGGGCCGAGGGCGCGCAGCGTAGTGGCGGGATGAAAGGTGCCGGCACCGACTTCCATGTCGTAGGGCTGCAGCACCGCGCAACCCTTGTCCGCCCAGTAGCTATGCAGGGTCAGGATCAGCGCCTGGAAGGAGCGCTTCGGGTTCATATGGTCTGGGATAGCTGACATCGAACGGCACCGATTGCTTGGGAATTATCGGCGCGACAGGTGCCATGGAGGGCGACGGGGGTCAAGACTTTTGCGGCGGCGAGAGGCGACTGGGGCGATATGGAAGAGGAATTCGGCTGCCCCTCACCCTAACCCTCTCCCCGCTCGCGGGGCGAGGGGACGTGCCAAACGCTGCGGCGAGATTGAGGATGCCGGTGCGGCATATTTCCCTTCTCCCCGCGAGCGGGGAGAAGGTGCCGGCAGGCGGATGAGGGGCAAGCGCCGGGTGAGAGGCCGGTATAGTCCCGCCCCTATTCTCCCTCGCGCTTCAGCCGGTATTCTCCCGTCGCCGGATCCTTGACCAGCGTGCCGATGGCGCCCGTCTGGCGCTCCTTTTCAGCGCGGCGCGATTTTTCGGCGAGCTTGCGGGCATCGGAGACGAAGCGGCGGTAGAGCCACCAGGCTGAGAAAACCAGGATCAGGATAGTAATTAACTGCGGCATGCCCCTCTCTTGCTCCCTTCAAAGCCCGAAACGGCTCCACAATGCTCTCTCTTCCGCCGCTTCGACAAGCCCCGTTGCGAGACCGGATGCAGCCCCTTCGAGCGAGACCGGCGAGACGCCGGGAATCCGGCGGCCGAACAGGCCGCGGCCGGCGGTGACGAGCTCCAGCTTGCTCTTCTGGCCGTAGCGCCTCTTCAATTCCTGGCGCATGTCGCCAAGGCCATCGACGAGGCCGAGTTCGAGACCGCGCGTGCCGCTCCAGAACAGGCCCGAGAAGACCGCCGCATCGTCCTTCAGCTTGCCGGCGCGACGCTCGCGCACCATCGAGATGAAGACCTGGTGGATTTCGAGCTGCAGGCTCTTCAGATACTCGATATCCTTTTCCTTTTCCGGCTGGAACGGATCGAGGATCACCTTGTTTTCGCCCGCCGTATAGACGCGGCGCTCGACGCCGATTTTCTTCAAGAGTTCGGGAAAGCCGAAACCGCCGGAGACGACGCCGATCGAGCCGACGATGGAGGTGGCATCGGCAATGATCTCGTCGCCGGCGAGCGCGATCATGTAACCGCCGGAGGCGGCGACATCCTCGACGAAGACCAGAACCTTCTTCTGCTTCTCGCGGGCGAGCTCGCGGATGCGGGTGAAGATCAGCCGGGACTGCACGGGCGAGCCGCCCGGCGAATTGATGGAGATGGCGACCGCCGGCGCGTCCTTCATGGCGAAGGCCTTTTCCAGAACCGGTGAGACATTGGCGAGATTGAGGGTTGGCCGGAACTGGCCGCCGCCGCTGATGATCGCCCCCTGCAACCGGACGACCGGGATGGTGATGCCGTCCTTGCGGAACCGTTTCGGCAGCAGCTTTCTCAAGAATCCGGCCATTTCCCATCCTTTGCTTCGGGTCGCACGCTCGCAATTTGCGATCGGCATCCATGTATGCGCTGGAACGCCAAACGCAATGGCCGCGTTCCTGAAAACATCGGCCCGAAGCATCGGGATTGATTTTCTTGTTGCGAATGAATTGCATTATCATTCTAATCCGTCATAGTGCACCGACGCTAAAACAGGTGGAAATCGCATGGACGTCCTCAATCCGAATGCAAAGAGCGGCTGGCGGCACGAACGCGGCGAGGCGTCGCTGTCCGATGTCTACCGCACCGTCGGAACCGGGCGTCACAGCTCGATGTGGCGTAGGGCGGCGGCTTTCGCCGGGCCGGGCTATATGGTCGCCGTCGGCTACATGGACCCCGGCAACTGGGCGACCTCGCTCGCCGGCGGCTCGAAATTCGGCTATGCGCTGCTCACCGTCGCACTGCTTTCCAACCTGATGGCGATCGTGCTGCAATCGCTCTGCGCCCGCCTGGCGATCGCCTCCGGCCGCGATCTTGCGCAGGCTTGCCGCGACGCTTTTCCGAAATATGTCTCGGTGCCGCTCTGGGCGTTTGCCGAAATCGCCATCATCGCCACCGATATCGCCGAGGTGATCGGCACGGCGATCGGCCTCAACCTCTTGATGGGCATCCCGCTCGAACTCGGCGTGCTGATCACCGCGCTCGACGTCTTCGTGATCCTCTTCCTGCAGAAGCTCGGCTTCCGCTGGGTGGAAGCCTTCATCATCGCGCTGCTCGGCGTCATCGCGATCTGCTTCGGCGTGCAGATATTGCTTGCCGACCCGCAATGGGGCGCCGTCCTCACCGGCTTCTTCCCGACCACCGAGATCGTCACCAATCCCGAGATGCTCTACCTGGCGCTCGGCATTCTCGGCGCCACCGTCATGCCGCACAATCTCTACCTCCACTCCGGCATCGTGCAGACGCGGGCCTATGGCCATACTATCCCTGAGAAGAAGGAGGCGCTGACCTTTGCGACGATCGACTCGACGGTCGCATTGTGCTTCGCGTTGCTGATCAACGCCTCGATCCTGATCCTGGCGGCTGCCGCCTTCAACGCGCATGGGAAGACCGACGTCGTCGAACTCGGCGAGGCGCATTCGCTGCTGTCGCCGCTGCTCGGCCTCGCCATCGCGCCGACGCTGTTCGGCATCGCGCTTCTCTGCTGCGGCCTCAATTCGACGGTGACGGCAACGCTTGCCGGTCAGATCGTCATGGAAGGCTTCCTGAAGATCCGGCTGAAGCCATGGATGCGCCGCCTGATCACCCGCGCCATCGCCATCGTGCCGGCGGCAATCGTCACCATCTGGTATGGCGATCAAGGCACGGCCGAGCTTTTGATCCTGACGCAGGTGGTGCTCAGCCTGCAGCTTTCCTTCGCCGTCTTCCCGCTTGTCATGTTCACCGCCAGCAAGGCCAAGATGGGCGAGCTGGTGGCGCCGCGCTGGCTGAGCGGCATCGCCTATGTGGTCGCGGTCGTCATCGCCGGGTTGAACGTCAAGCTGCTCTTCGACTTCGTCACCGGCTAGATTCTGGTGTAAGCCGCCCGGCCATTGTTGAAATCATCGACGAGAGGGGAGAACTTGTGGCTCCCCTCTTCGTGCATGATCAGAGGCGCGCGCAGCGACAGCCGCGCCCGCGATCCCTTGATTGCGGTCACCAGGATACGGACGGCATTTTCACCCGGACGCGGGTGGATGGCTGTCATTTCGAGGCCGCCGAAGCGACGGCCGCAGGCGAGGATGATTTCGGCGATCGACTGAGGCCTGGCGATCAGCGACAATTGGCCGCCGGGGATCATGATGGCGCCGGCCGTGCGGATCCAGCTTTCGAACAGGCCGTCGGTCATCGCATGGGCTTCGGCCTTCAGCGCATCCGGCGTGCGCCGGTCGCCGGCATCATTGAAGGGCGGGTTCATGATGACATGGTGGAAGCTCTCATCGGTAAGGCCGGCATCGTTGCGCGCCTTGGCGGTCAGGGTCACATCGGCCTCGACGACGCTGACGCGGTCCGCGACATGGGCATTGCCGGGCAAGAGGATGCTGCGGCGGGCATAATCGGCCATCTCGGCCGAGCGCTCGAAGAGCACCACCTCTGCATCGGCAAGCCGCGAAGCGACGGCAAGGCCGGCGGCACCGGCGCCGGCGCCGAGATCGGCAACCCTGACCGGGCGATCGTCGGCGACGAGAGCCGCAAGCAGCATCGCATCCATGCCGGCGCGATGGCCCCTGCCCTTTGGCTGCACCACATGGAAGGCGCCGCGGTGGAAGGCATCGATGGTGTCAGTGGTTTCGCCTGCCATCGGAGCTCACTTCCGCTCGCGCAGCTCGCCGCCGAGACCGGCATCGATGAGGATGCGGCGCGCCTGATCGGCCATCTCCTCGTCCACCAGCAGGCGGCGCGACAGCATGCCGAGCGAGCCCTCCAGCACGCTCATGCCCTGATCGGCGATGAAGCAGTGAATTCCGGCATCCTTCATCAAACTCTCGGCATAGGAGAGAAGAACGGGGTCGTTGGCGCGGATAAGCTCATGCATTTGCCGTCGTTTTCCTTCCAATTTCGCTCAGCGCGACAATTCACCCCTTGCCGCGTCCATCGCCCCTTTCTATTGTCAGGTGCAATGAATGAATAGGAGTCCGGGTCGTTGGGCGTGGTCATACCGCTTGAAGAAAGCAAAAACAAACTGGCATCCATAAAGCCGCTGGTCGATCTCACCAGGGCGGATATGGAGCGAGTAAACCAGCTCATTCTGTCCAAGGCCGGCTCCGACGTGCAGATGATCCCCGAAGTGGCGAACCATCTGATCTCATCCGGCGGCAAGCGGCTGCGGCCGATGCTGACGCTGGCTTCCGCCTCGCTGTTCGACTACAGGGGCGAAAACCACGTCAAGCTCGCCACATCGGTCGAGTTCATGCACACGGCGACGCTGCTGCATGACGACGTCGTCGACGAGAGCGATCTGCGCCGCGGCAAATCGACGGCCCGGATGATCTGGGGCAACCAGGCAAGCGTGCTGGTCGGCGACTTCCTGCTCGGCCAAGCCTTCCGCATGATGGTCGATGTCGGCTCGCTCGATGCGCTCGACGTCCTGTCCTCGGCCGCCTGCGTGATCGCCGAAGGTGAAGTGCTGCAGCTTTCCGTCGCCAAGAACATGGAGACGACGGAAGACGATTATCTCTCCGTCATCCGCGCCAAGACGGCCGCTCTCTTTGCCGCCGCCGCCGAAGTCGGGCCGATCGTCGCCGAGGCCGGCCGGTCCGGCCGCAACGCCCTGAAATCCTATGGCATGAATCTCGGGCTCGCCTTCCAGCTCGTCGACGACGCGCTCGACTATGGCGGCAAGGCTGCCGATCTCGGCAAGAATGTCGGCGACGATTTCCGCGAGGGCAAGATCACTCTGCCGGTCATTCTCGCCTATCGCCGCGGCACCGAGGACGAGCGCGCGTTCTGGCGCGATGCGATCGAAGCCGGCAACAGCACCGACGCCAACCTCGAAAAAGCGCTGGGGCTGATCACCAAATATGGCACGCTCAGCGACACGATCGGCCGCGCGATCCATTACGGCACGATCGCACGGGATGCGCTTGCGCCGCTTCCCGATACCGTCTGGAAATCCTCCCTGATGGAAGTGATCGACTTCTGCATCGAGCGCGTCAATTGATCAATCGTCCTTGATCGCAGGCTGATTTTCTTGCAGCGCCGCTTCAAAAAAGCCATCCTGTTATGAATCAGTGATCGCAACTTGTTTTGCGGCCGGCCCCATTGCCGGGACGCTGTCGAAGAAAGGTTTCCTAATGCGGCAGAGATTTGCCATCCGTCTTCTTACGAGCGCAGCGCTGGCCGCTGTCCTTTCGCTGGGCGGCGTCGGCGGCGTCAACGCCGAGGATGCGGCCAAGACGGGCGATGCCGCAAAGACCGACAGTTTCTTCGATGCCGATAGCGTCACCAGTTTCTCCGGCGCCTTCCTCGCCGCCCGCACGGCCGATGTCGATCATGACTACGAAACCGCGATCGAACTCTACAAGAAGGCGCTGCAGATCGAACCCGGCAATCCCGAGATTCGCCAGCGGCTGATGATCTCGCTGCTGCTCAATGGCGACATCAAGGAGGGCGTCAAATATGCCAACGACCTGAAGGGCGATCCTTCCGTCGAGCGCATCACCACGATCGTGCGCGGCATGGATGCCGTGCGCCGCGACGACTACAAGACCGCCGAGGCCATCCTGAAATATAAGGGGCCGAACGATCTCGACCGGATGATGAACGACCTGCTGCTTGCCTGGGCCCGCGTCGGCGCCGGCCGCGGCAAGGAAGCGCTCACCATGGTCGAGAAGATGAAGGGACCGGACTGGTTCCGCATCTTCCAGAATTACAATGCCGGGGCGATCGCCATCGCCACCGGCGATGTGAAGTCCGCCCGCAAGCATCTGAACGATGCCGTGCTCGACAAGGAAGGCGGTGCGACGGCGCCCGACACCTTCATGCGCGCGGTGATGGCGCTTGCCCGCCTCGAAGCAACGCAGGGCAATAAGCAGAAGGCGCTCGACGCCGTTTCCGTCGGTGACAACCTGCTGCCGAATTATGCGCCGCTGAACGCGCTGCGCGACAGCATCGAAAAGGACGAGAAGCAGGAACAGCAGGTCAAGACAGCCGAAGAAGGGGCTGCCGGCGTGCTGTTTTCGGTCGGCGGCGCACTGAACCGCGACGGCGCCGAGGACATCGTTTCGCTTTACCTGCAGACGGCCAATGCGCTCGATCCGAACAGCGCCGATACGCTGGTGCTGCTCGGCGGCATCGCCGAGAAGCAGAACCAGATGGACCGCGCCATCGCGCTCTACAAGAAGGTGCCGGAGAATTCGCCGATGCGGCGCATCTCCGAGTTGCAGCTCGGCCTTGCCCTTGCCCAGGGCGGCAAGGTGGACGAGGCGCGCAAGCATCTGCAGGCGCTGATCACCTCCGACCCGAAGGACATCCGCAGCTACCTCGCCTATGGCAGCGTGCTCTCCGACGCCAAGGACTACGAGGCGATGGCCGCCAATTACGACAAGGCCGTCGAAGCGATCGGCCCCATTCCCGGCCGCGCCAACTGGAGCGTCTTCTTCCAGCGCGGCATCGCCTATGAACGGTTGAAGAAGTGGGACCAGGCGGAGCCGAATTTCCGCAAGGCGTTGGAGCTCAACCCCGACCAGCCGCAGGTGCTGAACTATCTCGGCTATTCCTGGATCGACATGAACCGTAACCTCGACGAAGGTCTCGGGATGATCAAGAAGGCCGTCGATCTTCGCCCTGACGACGGTTACATCATCGATTCGCTCGGCTGGGCTTATTTCCGCCTCAACCGCTTCGACGATGCCGTCGACGAGCTGGAGCGGGCCGCCCAGATCAAGGCCGGCGACGCGACGATCAACGACCATCTCGGCGATGCCTATTGGCGCGTCGGGCGCAAGCTCGAAGCCGTCTACCAGTGGAACCGGGCGCTCAGCTCCGAGCCTGAGGCTGCCGAGATCCCGAAGATCAAGGACAAGGTCGCCAACGGCCTGCCTCCCGTCAGCGACGATGCCAAGGCGGCCGACAAGAAGCAGCCGGATCCGGCCCCCGTCACGCCGCCGCCGGTCGACAAGAAATCCTGACGGGCGGGATGCATGCCTGAAGAGGGCCTGGCCGACGCTTTCGGCGTCACCGAAGAGGCGCGCGCGAAGATCAACCTGGCCCTGCATGTGACGGGCCAGCGGTCGGACGGTTATCATCTGCTCGATATGCTGGTGACCTTCGCAGAGCATGGCGACCGGCTGGGTTTCCTGCCCGCACAGGCCGACGCCTTCACCCTGTCAGGCCGTTTCGGCGGCGCGCTTGCCGAAGATGGCGGCACCAACCTCGTGCTGAGGGCGCGTGATCTCCTGCGCGAGGCGGTCGGAGCCCTCGCCTTCCCCGTCCATATCCACCTCCAGAAGAATTTGCCGATCGCCTCCGGCATCGGCGGCGGCTCGGCCGACGCAGCTGCGACCTTGCGGGGGCTGATGCGCCTCTGGGGCACGAGGTTGCCCGAGGACGCGCTTGCTATGCTGGCGCTGAAGCTCGGCGCCGACGTGCCGATGTGCATGGAAAGCCGGCCGCTGATTGCCCGCGGCATCGGCGAGAAGATCGAACCGGTGCCCGATCTGCCGGCCTTTGCCATGGTGCTTGCCAATCCGCTGAAGGGCGTGTCGACGCCCGAAGTTTTCCGCCGGTTGGCGACAAAGGACAATCCGGCCTTGAGCCTGGCTCCGCGCGTGCCCAACACTGCCGACTGGCTCGCGGCGATCGGTGCCGCCCGCAACGATCTGGAACCGCCGGCGCGTGAGCTTGTGGCGGAGATATCGGCGATCTCGGCGATGCTGCAGGCCAGCGGCGCGCTGTTGACCCGCATGTCCGGTTCCGGCGCCACCTGCTTCGGCATCTTTGCCACTATGACCGCCGCCGAAGATGCGGCGGCGGCTCTTCACGACGCGCGGCCCGACTGGTATTTCCAGGCGACGGAAACGGTTTCGGGAGGCATATGATGGCAGCTCTGGACGAAAAGCGGCCCTTCATCGCGGTCGGTATTGCGGTTCTCACGATCTCGGACACGCGCACGCCGGAGACGGACAAGTCAGGCGACACGCTGGCGGCGCGGATCACCGAAGCGGGCCACCGGCTGGTCGACCGTGGCATCGTGCCCGATGATCGCACGGAGATTGCCTCCCGGGTAAAGGCCTGGATTGACAGCAAAGACATAGACGTCGTCATCACCACGGGTGGTACCGGCTTTACCGGCCGCGACGTGACGCCCGAGGCGCTGGAGCCTTTGTTCGAAAAGCGGATGGACGGCTTTTCCGCCATCTTCCACCGGATCTCCTACGAGAAGATCGGCACGGCGACGATCCAATCGCGCGCCACGGCAGGCGTTGCCAATGCCACCTTCATCTTCGCGCTGCCGGGTTCGCCCGGCGCCTGCCGGGATGCCTGGGACGGCATTCTGAAAGGCCAACTCGACTACCGCAGCGTGCCGTGCAATTTCGTCGAGATCATGCCGCGGCTGGACGAGCACCTGAAACGCGGCGCGACGAAGTAGACTGCCTGCAAGAGCGGCATTCCTATGTGGCCAGGCCCGGCAGGACGGGCATGGTATCCCAGCTATCACCCGACAGCAGAATGCAGCTTACGCCGTGAACATCCGTGACGATGAGGGTCCAGGTGCCGCTTTCGGCGGCATAGACCTCAAGAATGGCGTTCTGGTTGATCAGTCCGACTGCCGTGAGCTTTTCGGCGAAGTTCTTGTCCAGGAAATTGACGATTTCGGGTCGGCCTGCGCAACTGCGCATCATCTGCGATGCTGCCGAATGCGGATGCGCGATCACCAATATCGGCAATATGACGGCCAGCAGGCCGTAGATCATACCGCGTGTCATGACGCACCTCCTTTCGCCGGGTACCCGGCAGAAGAGGAGATTGTCGCTGACCTGTTCTGCCGTTCACCGGCATTCCATGGCCATTCCGTTGCGAAGCGCGGCGCTTCGACGGCGCCATGTTTGAATTATAGCGCGAAATCCTATTGGGCGCCATCTTTTGCGCGAGCGGTGGGAGGGGATCGCGGCAGCTACCGTGCGGCGCGGGCGACCCAGGACGGAATGAGCTCGCTCGCCAGCCGCCGCGGTTTCTGGCCCTTGACGAATTCGGCAAGCCGCATGCCGCTTTTGGCGGTGGCGAGTGCCAGCTTTTTCGACACCAGGAAACCGAGTTCCAGCGGCGGTACGGCCCGGCCGACACGCTGGAAGAACGGGCGGCGATAGCCCCTCGACGCGGTGAAGCGCGCCGGCAGCTTGTTCAGCGCCACATATTCGGCGATCTCATCGATCCAGCCCGCCTGCGGCCTGGCGCCCGGCTCGACGAAGAGCAGCCATTCGCCGCGCGCCGAGCGGACGATGTCCTTGATATCCCATTGCGAATGGAAGCGGCAGCCGGCAGCGTCGGCCACCCGTGAGGTGCCGTCGCGAGAGCCGTGATCGAGCACGATCACATCGCTCACCAGCCCCTCCACTGCGCCTGCCACCAAGACCGATAAAGTCTGCGCCAGTTCAGATTCCTGATCCTGACATTCGAGAACAACCGTCAACATTGACTGTTTATAATGCGCCGCACAAATTTTTGCCAGCGCCGTTTTCCTTATTTTGTTCTTGCATTGTTCTCATTTTGCCGATAGGAATTTAATCAGCAAAACGGGCGGAGGCGATGGCTTTCCGCCACGGGAGAATCCGATGAGAGAGCAGTCCCTGGCAGGGCAGGCCGCATTCGCGCCTGCCAATACGGCAGATATTGCCGATGCGATGATCGTTTCCTCGGGTCTAAGGGTCGAGGTCGATCGGCGGCGCGGGCGTGGGGCGGGATTGAACCCGACGGGGCGGTTCGAAGCGCTGCAGCGGGAGACCTTCGACGATGGCTGGCAGACATGGGAAGAACTGCCGCCGTTCAAGACGGAAGTGCAGGTCGAGAAGCCGCGCACGGCCATCACCCGCAACGAATCGCCGGATATTTCCTTCGACCGTTCGATCAATCCCTATCGCGGCTGCGAACATGGCTGCATCTATTGTTTCGCCCGGCCGACGCATGCCTATATGGGGCTTTCCGCAGGGCTCGATTTCGAGACGAAGCTGTTTGCCAAGCCCGATGCGGCAAAGTTGCTGGAGCGGGAGCTCGCCAAACCCGGCTACAAGGTGCGGGTGATCGCCATCGGCACCAATACCGACCCCTATCAGCCGATCGAAAAGGAATGGCGCATCATGCGCGGCATCCTCGAGGTCTTGAACAAGGCAAACCATCCAGTCTCGATCGTCACCAAATCGGCGATGATCCTGCGTGATCTCGACATTCTGCGGGAGATGGCAAGCAAGAACCTGGTGCGCGTTGGCATCTCCGTGACCACGCTGGATCGCAAGCTTGCCCGGACGATGGAGCCGCGGGCCGCAACACCGCCGCGGCGGCTGGAGACGATCCACACCCTTGCCGAAGCCGGCATCCAGACGGCTGTGATGGCCGCCCCGCTGATCCCGGCGCTGAACGATCACGAGTTGGAGCGCATTCTCGAATCGGCCAAGGCTGCCGGCGCCGCCGAGGCGAGCTATGTCATCCTCAGGCTGCCGCTCGAGGTCAGCCCGCTGTTTCGTGATTGGCTGCTGCAACATTACCCCGATCGTTACCGGCATGTGATGTCGCTGGTGCGCTCGATGCGCGGCGGCAAGGATTACGATGCCGAATTCGGCAAGCGCATGAAGGGCGCCGGTCCTTATGCCTGGCAGATCGCCAGGCGATTTGAGATGGCAGCCCGGCGTTTCGGCCTGACGCGACGCAGCGTGCCGCTGCGCGACGACCTGTTCGTGCCGCCCGACGGCAGCGGCGTCCAGCTGTCGCTTCTTTGACCTTTTGTTTTACGCAGTTCAGGCAAACCGCTTCGCGCTTTGCCGGGAACTGCTCTCTGGCCTTTACGCAATTCCGAACGGAAAACCGCTTCGCACTTTTCCTGGAATTGCTTGTAGCTTGCGCATCGGCTTCTCGATAGAACCGCCCTGTCTTCGAGCCCCGAGCGCAATTCCCGCGGATGGCCTTGACCGCCACCATCCGCCGGACCGGTCCCCGGCCGCCGCCCTGATCCGGGGACTTGCGGGAAATCGGGTTGGCGTGCGAGGTTCAGCCGCATGAAACCTCGCACGCCACCCGATTCTCCCCTGCTTTTCGACACGGTTCCGCTCGTGCCGGATTTCAAACTCGAGCTCAAAGCCCGCAGGGCCGGCCACTGGCCGGTTGCCGGCGCCGACGAGGCAGGCCGCGGGCCGCTGGCCGGGCCTGTGGTCGCCGCTGCCGTCATCCTCGATCCCAAACGCATCCCCGAGGGTCTGAACGATTCCAAGCAGCTTTCGGCGCAACGGCGCGAGGAACTGTTCGCGCAGATTCTGGCGACCGCGACCGTCTCCATCGCCTCCTCCAGCTCGACGCGCATCGACGAGACCGATATCCGCAAGGCTAGCCTCGACGCCATGCGCCGCGCCATCTGCAGCCTCGCCATTCCGGCAAGCTACGTGCTGACCGACGGGCTCGACGTGCCGCCCGGCCTCGATTGCCCCGGACAGGCGGTGGTCAAGGGCGATGCCCGCTCGGTCTCGATCGCCGCGGCCTCGATCGTCGCCAAGGTGACGCGCGACCGGATGATGGCACGGGCACATCATGTGTTTCCAGATTACGGCTTTGCCGCGCATGTGGGCTACGGCACCGCACAGCACCGCGCCGGCATCGAAAAACACGGCCCCTGCTCCCTGCACCGGATGAGCTTCCGGCCGTTGCGCAAGGTGGAGGATGGTCCCGAGATGGATCAGCTTATTTCCGAGTAAGAACGGAGAGGTCGCGGCATGGTCCCTTCGCCCCGTTTACGGGGGTCCGAAGGATGGGTCGAGACCAGCGGCTCGCCCCCAGCACGAGGCCGGGTCATCGACAAAAGAAAAGGCCGGGACATGCCCGGCCTTCGCTCTCAATCTTTTCGATACAGCTCAGTTGAGCCGCGTCTTGACCTGGCTGACGGCATTGCCGAAGAGCTCGGACTGAACCTTGGCATCGGCCTGCTTGGCAAGCACGGTTTCGGCGGCCGCGATTGCGAGATCGACGGCAGCGGAACGCACCGCCTTCATCGCCTCGGCCTCGGCCTGCTTGATCTTCTGCTCGGAAAGCGCCGTGCGGTTGGCGACGAATTCTTCCGTCTTCTTCTTCGCCTCAGTGGTCAGCATTTCGGCTTCGCGCTCAGCGGCGGCAACGATGTGGGCCGCTTCGGCTTCCGCTTCCTTGCGCTTGCGCTGGTATTCGGCGAGCAGGTGCTGGGCCTCTTCGCGCAGACGCTTGGCTTCGGCCAATTCGTTGCGGATCTGGTCGGCGCGGTCGTCGAGCGACCGTGCCATCATGCCCGGAACCTTCAGGTAAACGACCAGCGCCAGGAAGAGGACGAGGCCGACAAAGGCGAAGAAAGTTGCGTCAAAGGCAAATTCCATCGATCAAGCCTCCTTCTTGGCAGCTGCGACAGCAGCAGCGACATCGGCCTTGGCGACGGTGCCGCCGATCAACTGATCGACCACGGCAGCCGCGGTTTCCTCGGCAATGGTGCCGACGTCGGCGAAGGCCTTGGCCTTGATCTCGCCAATACGAACTTCGGCAGCCTTGATCTTTTCCGACAGGCTCGCCTCGACAGCGCGGCGATCCTCTTCGGCTTTGGCCTTGGCGGCGTCGCGTGCGGCAGAGCCGATCGCGTTGGACTTGGCGCGCGCAGCGGCCAGTTCACCTTCATAGGTCCGGACGGCGGCGTCGGCTTCCGCCTTCAGGCGGCCTGCTTCTTCCAGATCCTGGGAAATGCGCGTGTGACGCTGATCGAGGATGGCCCCGATGCGCGGCGCGATGACCTTTTGCATGAGCAAATAGAAGACGCCGAACGTGATCACCAGCCAGAGCAGCTGGGATGCGAAGGTCGTCGAATCGAAAGGCGGGAAAGGGCCGCGGGCGTGTTCGCCTTCGGCAACACCAGTCTCGGTATGGACCTCGCCTGCGGCCGGAGCGGCATGCGCATCCGTACCCGTCGCTGCCGCCGGTGCTTCCTCAGCGTAAGCCGGGGTCACAAAAAACATGCTCACCTCCAGGTGGACTGCAAATGCAAAGGATCACGGCTTGCGGTCGCAGGCCGTGATCCATCTATTCGCCGATATCAGACGGCGAAGAGGAGGAGGAGAGCGACGAGCAGCGAGAAGATGCCCAGAGCTTCCGTAACGGCGAAGCCGAATACCAGACGGCCGAACTGGCTGTCAGCGGCAGACGGATTGCGCAGTGCGCCGGAGAGGTAGCTGCCGAAGATATTGCCGAGGCCGAGAGCCGTACCGGCCATACCAAAGCAAGCCAGGCCCGCACCGATGTACTTTGCTGCTTCCGCTTCCATGTTGAACTCCTTTGAAATGGTTGTTGCGGCGAATGACTGACGCCCTTTGACGTCGATGTCGTTATCCTTAGTGCCCGCCCGGATGGATTGCGTCGTTGAGGTACATGCAAGTCAGCACCGCAAAGACGTAAGCCTGGAGGAAGGCGACGAGGAACTCGAGACCGGTCAGGGCGACGGTCATGATGAGGGGAAGAACGGCTCCGCCGACACCGACAGCACCGAGGGCTCCAAGCGAGGCGACGAAGCCTGCGAACACCTTCAGCGTGATGTGACCGGCGAGCATGTTCGCAAAAAGACGAACAGAGAGTGAAATCGGACGGGACAGGAACGAAATGATTTCGATCGTGACAACAAGCGGCAGCAGAACGCCCGGTACGCCCGACGGCACGAAGACATTCAGGAAGTGGAAGCCGTGCTTATAGAAGCCGTAGACGAGAACCGTGCCGATAACCAGGAGCGCGAGCGCGAAGGTGACGATGATCTGGCTGGTGACCGTGAAGAAATACGGGAACATGCCGAGCAGGTTCGCCGTCAGGACGAAGGTGAAGAGCGAAAAGACCAGCGGGAAGAACTTCATTCCCTGCTTGCCCGCGCCTTCCTTCAGCATGTTGGCGATGAACTCATAGGACATTTCCGCGACCGACTGCGAACGACCCGGCACGATGGCGCGGTTCGAGGTCGCGAAATAGAGGAAGCCTACGGCAACGGCAGCAGAAGCGGCCATGAAGAGCGATGCATTGGTGAACGAAAAATCAATTCCGCCGATTTCGATCGGCACAATCTTCTGGATCAGGAACTGATGAGTCGGATCGTTAGACACCGCTTGTTCTCTCTCTTTGGCCCGCAGAACGCGGGGTCATTGCACTGGACCGGAACCGGTCCTTATTTCTTGTCGCCCTTGTCGTCCAGGGGATGGGCCACCACCCCCGCAGAACGCAGCACGTTCAGAACGCCGGCACAAAATCCGAGAAGCAGAAGAACAATCAAACCCCAAGGCGCCGTGCCAACAAAACGGTCGAGGAGATAGCCAAGCAGAGCACCGACGACGATTGCGGAAATGAACTCGCTGGAAAGCTTCATCGCCTGGGCATAACCTTTGCGGCTTACCTCGGCGCGGGCTTCCCTAGCCTCGTCTTCTCCCGTCTCGACGCCCTTGGTCGCGAGTTTCGCTCCCAATTGCGCACGGCGCTTTTCAAGACTTTCCTCGCGGTCGTCCGCCATGGATCTCTCCTCGTCTGCCCGTCGCCCGCACTCCCGCTACCCCGGTCATTCGGACCCCGGACACGAAGGTTGAGACCCTTCCGGCCCGTTCTGAAGTCGCGCGCAACATAGTTTTAGGGATTGGTATAGTCAAGGCGTAGACAGCTTCTGTCCAGCGAGAAAATAAATTCGTCAAATCAAATAGATAGGCCAATTTAAGGCCGATCGCTTAAATTCGATGGAAAGAATCCGCTTTAAAGCCCCGCAAATCGCCTTGCCCAGGCGATTTATCTCAGCTCCAGCCGCCTCCATAGGTGCGATAGAAGACGTGAAGACCGATGCGACCGACCTTTTCCATGGTCCTTGCCCATTTCGGCCTGACATAGACGGCATGGTAGTGCGTCGCCGAGCCCACTTGCGGCAGCCAGATCTTGCCTGCCGTCACCGCCATCGCCACATCGCGGGCGACTCGCCAATGATATTCCGAGTTCACCCTGTCCTTGATGGCGTCGCAGGCGAAGGAAAACTGGCAGCGGTTGCGCCAATCCTCGTTCTGATAGACGACGCCGCAGATGGTCTTGGGATAGGCAGGATTGCGGACGCGGTTGAGGATGACCTGGGCGACGGCCGCCTGGCCCTTCACCGATTCCCCCCGCGCCTCGAAATAGATGCCGGAGGCAAGGCATTGCTGTTCGCGGGCGGAAAAGACGCTCGGCGCCAGCACGCTTGCGGCCCAGGCATGATCGCGCGGGCCAATCTCCGGAACGAAGCGGCCGCTATCCTTCTCGGTCAGGATGGAATCGAACGGCGACTGGCGGGAATAGTCGGGTGCAGGCGGTGCATAGGCGGTGGCGAGCACATCGGCCTTGTTGCTGGTGACGAGGCTTGCGAGCATTGCCGGCACGCCATTGTCGGTCACGACAGGCTGCTTCTTATAGAAAGAAGTGGCGATCTCGATTTCCTTGCCCTGGATCTTCGGCTTGACGAAGGCAGACCTGTCCTTGAGGTCGAAGCTCGGGGTGAAGAGCATCCTGGTGCGCTCGAGAATGGAGCCGGCGGAAAAGTCCTTCGGCGGCTGCATCTTCTCGACGGCAACGACACGGCCCTTCTTGGTGGAGCGGTTGACGCGATCTTCGTCCGGCGTGTCCTCGTGACCCTTGTCTTTGGCGGTAAAGGCGACCTTGCGACCATCGGGCAGCACCATGCCGGCGCCGGCGGAAATCGAACCGGTCACCATCGGCTCGGCGAAAGCGAGTTCGGCCTGGTGGATGGAGCCGGCCGGCGAATTGGTCAGCACCATGCGCCAGTTCTCGCCTTGATGATCGAGGCCGGCCAGCATGGCGGCGAGATCGGCATGGGATGCGACGCTCGGGAAAATCAGCCAGCCGGCAAGACCGAAGATGACCGGAGACACCCAGTTCTCGGGAAAAAGACGCAGCTTGCTACGGGAAGGGCTCTTTCGACGCAACACGAACTCCGGGCATGGAACGCGGGAACATTCCATTAAAAATCCCGCATTAACCTTGACGTCCGGTTAACGGACCGTGCCGGAATGTGACTGTGAGCACGTTTGGATGTTCTAATGTGTTGGAAAAGTCCCCTCCCCACAGGGGCGGGGGACTAGCCGACCACGATCGCTTTGCCCGCGATCATCTCGTCGTTTGCCGAGCTGGAGTTTTGGGAGAGGCGGAGCAACAGGTTAAGCCCCTCCCCCCTCGTGGGGCGGGGTCTTTGCCCCCCCGTGTCAAATAATGACGTGCGAGCCCAGTTCCACCACGCGGTTGGCCGGCAGGCGGAAGTAGTCCGAGGGGTTGGCGGCGGCATTGGCGAGCGCGATGTAGAGCCGGTCCTGCCAGTAGGGCATGCCCGACTTGGCGTCCGGCACCAGCTTGCGGCGGCCGAGATAGAAGGAGGTCGACATGATGTCAAACTTCAGTCCGGTCTTGCGCAGCGTCGCCAGGGCCTGCGAGACGTTCTGCGATTCCATGAAGCCGAAGAGCAGTTCGACGCGGGAGAAGCGCGGAGAAATCTGCTCGACCTTATAGCGGTCCTGGCTCGGCACACGCGGCTTGTTGACCGTGCGGATCGTCAGGATGACGTTGCGGTCGTGAAGCACATGATTGTGCTTGAGATTGTGCAGCAGGGCGGCGGGGGCTGATTCCGGATCGCTGGTCAGGAAGATCGCGGTGCCCGGCACCTGGGCCGGCGAATGTTCGCTCTTGCGCTCGATCGAGCTGACGAAGGAGGCAAGCGGGATATCGGTGTGGCGGGTCTTTTCCATCAGGATCGCGGTGCCGCGGCGCCAGGTCCACATGACGACGGTAAAGGCGGTGGCGATCATGATCGGGATGTAGCCGCCGTCATGGATCTTCAAGAGGTTGGCGCCGAGGAAGATCAATTCGAGCACGACCAGCGGCGCGAGCGCGATCACCGCAACCGGCAGCGACCAGTTCCAGCGGGCGCGGACGAATTCGAAGGCCATGATCGAGGTCACGACCATGGCGCCGGTAACGGAGATGCCGTAGGCGGTCGCCAGCGCGTCCGACGTCTTGAAACTCAGGACCAGGAAGATGACGCCGAAGAACAGCACGGCATTGACCGAAGGCACGAAGATCTGCCCGGTATTGGTTTCCGAGGTGAAGAGAATTTCCATGCGCGGCAGAAAGCCGAGGTTGATGCCCTGGCGCACCATCGAGAAAGCGCCTGTGATGACCGCCTGGCTGGCGATGATCGTCGCGGCGGTCGCCAGGATGACGACCGGCAACAGCGCCCATTTCGGGTACATCAGGTAGAAGGGATCGGACATCGTCGCCGGATTGCCGAGAACGAGCGCCCCCTGCCCGAGATAATTCAGCGTCAGCGCCGGGAAGACCAGCAGGAACCAGGCCCACTGGATCGGGCGGCGGCCGAAATGGCCGAGATCGGCATAGAGCGCCTCGGCGCCCGTCACCGTCAGGAAGACGGCGCCGAGCACGACGACGCCGTAGAAGCCCTCATGCAGCAGGAAGCTGACGGCATAATAGGGATTGAAGGCGGCAAGGATGCCGTAATCGTCCGAGATATGGGAAATGCCGGCGGCAGCCATGACGAGGAACCAGACGGCGGTGATCGGCCCGAAGAACCTGGCAACGGCGCCGGTGCCGCGCGATTGCACGACGAAGAGCAGCGCCAGGATCACCACCGAGATCGGCACGATATATTCCGCAAGGCTGGGGGTGACGAGCTTCAGACCCTCGACGGCCGACAGCACGGATAGAGCCGGCGTGATCATCGCATCGCCGAGGAAGAGGGCAGCCCCCATCAGGCCGAGCAGCATCAGGATGGCGGTATGGCCGTTGGCGGTCTTCATCAGAAGGGCGAGCAGCGACAGCGTGCCGCCCTCGCCGTCATTGTCGGCGCGCAGCAGGAAGAGCACATATTTGATGGTGACGATGATCGTCAGCGCCCAGATCATCAGCGAAATCAGGCTGATGACCTCGAAACGGGTGACGCCGTCATGGGCCACCGGCTTCAGCGCCTCACGAAAGGCATAGAGCGGACTGGTGCCGATATCGCCGTAGACGACGCCGACGGAACCCAGCGCCAGATAGAACAGCTTTCGCGGCGTCATATGGGATTCGTTCGGATGGCTCTCTTCGGACATGAAGTTGCAACAGGCTCCTCAGAGCCAGCCTTTCCAGCGGAAAAAGAAAAAGGGGATGACGGCTGAGATCACCATCAGGGCCAGCGAATAGGGATAACCCGCGACCCAGGTCAGCTCCGGCATGACCTGAAAATTCATGCCATAGATGGAGGCGACCAATGTCGGCGGCAAGAACACCACCGAGGCAATCGAGAAAATCTTGATGATCGAGTTCTGCTCGATGTTGATCAGCCCGAGCGAGGCGTCGAGCAGGAAAGTGATGTTGGCGGCGACGAAGGAAGCATGCTCCGACAGCGACTGGATATCGCGCGAAACGGTGCGGCAGAGCTCCTTTGTCTCGCGATCCTGCTGGATTGCCGGGATCGTGTGAAAGAAGGTCAGCAGGCGGGACAGCGAACCGAGGCTGTCGCGCACCTTGCTGATCATCCGGTGATGGCCGGCGATATCCCTGAGCTTCTCCTCGAGATAGTTCGAAGGTTTGCGCACCTTCCTTGCCCGATCACCGAAGACATGCATCGACAGGATGTCGATGCGCGAGACGGAGATCTCGAGGATCTCGGCGGTGCGGTCGACGATCGTCTCCAGCAGCTTGGCGAGAAGGGCAGCGCCACTGCGCCAGTTTTCCGGCAGCCGGTGAAGTGCGGCAATGAACAGCGCAAAGGATTTGGGATGGGCATAACGGATGGTGACCAGGCGGTTTCCGGCCAGGATGAAGGCGACATCGGTCAGCGTCGGCGCGTCGGTATCAGCCTTCCAGAGCAGCGAAGCGGTCATGAAAACGGCGTCGTTTTCGACATAGAGCCGGGCGGAAGGCTCGATATCCTTGAGATCGTCGCGGGTCGGGACCTCGATGCCGAGAATCTTCTCGACATAGAGCTCCTCGTCGCGGGTCGGCTCGATCATGTCGATCCACACGACATCCTCGGGAAAGGATGCGGCATGCGACAGATCGCGGATCTCGACCGACCTGCAATTGGAACAGTAAGCGGTGATCACCGGCAGCCTCTCCGATGCTCACGGCGCTTCGCGGCCAATGCACTTTTCATCGAAAGCCTTTCCATGCGATCGCCAGCGCGGCAGCGCGACGGTCGCTTGTCCTCGGTCGAAGCGGAAGCGGATCAAGAAAGTTCATACGACTCCGGCTGCATCCGACCTCAAAGGCCGGCATGCGCATTGTGCTCCACCGCATCGCAGTTACCAATCCTTCGATCGACAAGACAACTCCGAACTCGCAGGCGGGCCACATCCTTCGGAATGAAGACGGCCGTCATTGAGCATCTGCAGCAAACGCCATCATGGCGCCGCGGCATATGAAGCAAAGCCATGAAATAATCAAGACATCTTCCGTGAAGCGCGGCTTTTCACCACGTTTCACCCACAATTTGGGGTATTCGCGACGGTGATTCGGCACCCGAAAGCGCATCGCATCGAATTTAAATCATGCAATGCATTATTCGAAGACGATCGCCGGCGCCGGGCGCTGCGGCTGGCCGCCGAGCTGCTCCCAGACCTTGGCGGCGATGCCGCGATAGATGCCGGCGACGACGCCGTTCGGCTCGGAGGCGACGAGCGGCGTGCCGGCGTCGGAGGTCTCGCGGATGTTCATGGTCAACGGCACTTCACCGAGGAAGGGCACGCCGATGCGTTCGGCCTCCTTGCGGGCGCCGCCATGGCCGAAGATGTCGTAGCGGGTGCCGGTGTCCGGGGCGATAAAATAGCTCATATTCTCGACGATGCCGAGCACCGGCACTTCGACCTTGCGGAACATGTTGAGGCCCTTGCGGGCATCGATCAGCGCGAGATCCTGCGGCGTCGAGACGATGACGGCGCCGGCAAGCGGCACCTGCTGGGCCATGGTCAGCTGCGCGTCGCCGGTGCCGGGCGGCATGTCGACGACGAGCACGTCGAGCTCACCCCAGGCGACTTCACGCAGCATCTGCAGCAGCGCCGACTGGACCATCGGCCCGCGCCAGATCATCGCCGTCTCCTCGTCGACGAGGAAGCCCATCGACATGACCTTGAGGCCATAATTCTCCATCGGATTGATGATGCGGCCGTCGATCTGTGTCGGGCGGCCGGATATCTTCAAGAGCCGCGGCATCGAGGGACCATAGATATCGGCATCGAGAATGCCGACGCGAAGACCGTTGGCCAGCAGCCCGAGCGCCAGGTTGACGGCGGTGGTCGACTTGCCGACCCCACCCTTGCCCGAGGCGACGGCGATGATGGCGCCGATGCCCGGCACACCGATCTTGCCGGCGCGCGGCGGCTGTTGCGGCGCATGCGCATGGTGATCGTGGCCAGCATGACCGTGCGGCGGGTTGGGCGCAGGGCGGGCAGCGGGAGCAGCGGTGGCCGCCTTCTTGTCCGCGGTCAGGGCGACGAGGGCGCCCTTGACGCCGGGCATTTCCTTGATGACGCGCTCGGCGGCGAGCCGCATCGGCTCCAGCTCCTGGGCGCGATCGGCCGGAACGGTGATGGAGAAATAAACCTTGCCGTCGGAGATGAAGACGTCGGAGACCATGCCGAGCTCGACAATATCGTGCTCGAGATCCGGTCCGCGCACGGTCTTCAGCGTTTCGAGAACCTGTTCCTTGGTGACGTCGGTCATTCCACCCTCATTGCTGCTTCTTGCAGACGGCAGCGCCGCACGTCTTTCAAGACGCGCAAGGAACGCTGTCGCACTTTGAATTGCATGATGTCAGCCTAAATCCATGCCGATTTAAGGCTGACATCATGCAGTAGAGATAGTGGAGACGGAGGCCTTCGCCAAACAAAATCATCGGGAGGACAATCGATGGCCGGCGCGCCGGAGAATTGTCAATCCGTTGCGGCCATCAAGTCCGCCGGGCTTTCGCCCTGATGGCCGCAACGGTCTCCCCGAGAACCGGCGCAATGCGGGGCGAACTAGAGCAAGCCGGAAAAAAGGCCAGCAAAAAATGCCGAAGACAGGCCAGGTCACCAGCAGCTGCGAAAGAAGCGGTGCCAAAACGCAACAACCGCCGCCGACACCGAAGGGCCGGGAGAAAGCGGCATCGGCGTCGGGCAGCGGTGTGTCGGCCGCGCCATTTCCTGGCGCTGGCTCAGTCCCCTCTGGACCTTTGACAAAAGAGAAGCAGAAAGCGTGCCAGATCCAAAATCGGCGAAAAGCAGCGCCAAAGCGCCTGCGGCAGGCGCTCAACGGGATAGATATGCCTAAGCGCTGGGCGGCTGCGAAAGCACGTGGTTGTTTTTTGCAACTTATTTGATCAGGCCGATGCGCAGCGCCTTGGCGACCGCCTGGGTGCGATTAACAGTGTCGAGCTTCTTGGTGGCGCGGTTGAGGTAGTGATTGACCGTGTGCTCGGAGAGCGTGAGGATTTCGGCGATTTCGGCGCTGGTCTTGCCGGCCGCCGTCCAGTTGAGGCAATCGATCTCGCGGTCGGTCAGCGTGTCGGTGATGCGCGTATCGAGGTTGCGGATCTCGGCGAGCCTGTCGAAGACATGGATGGCGATATAGCAGAGTTCGCGCATCTCGGCCGGGCTGAAGGGTTCGCGGTCGCCGGCGAAAGAGACGGCGCCGCGCAGGCCGGAGGGCTCATGCGTCGGAAAATAGGCACCGCGCATCATCTTGAAACGCTCGAACAGGGAGACGACGAGGATGGACTTGCCGTCGTCCCGCGACAAGTTCTGGCGCGACATGTCGTAGAAGAAGGGTCGCGCCGATGTTCTCAAGCGCCTCAGAACCGGGCTGTTCACCATCAGGCCTTCCTGGTCGTAAAGCGCCAGAAGCTCGGCCGGCCAACTGGTGATGACCGTGCTGCCCTGAAGATCGAAGGAAGTGACGGGCGGCAGGTTGAGAACCATGAAGGCCCGGCTGCGATAGGCTTCGGTCACACGCTTCATGTAACGGAAAATATCGAACTGGGTCTTCAGTCCGGCTATTTCCTGAACATGATCGTCTTCTTCCGGGGATGCTTGCGACAAGGGTGCCATCACATTTCTTCATCTTCGGCACAGCGGCCGGCAAACCGTTTGCGAAACCTGCCCGCCATGGGTGTTTCGATTGCATAGGGAATGATGATCGCTTGGGATCACATGGGATCGGCTTTGGCGTTTAGCGTTCGGCCGTTGAATGGTTGTAGATTTCGCTGACCGTTCTAGTTGTGGTGATTCGCCAGCAAATCTCAATATCGCACTCACCATAAGCATGCTCTGCAATCGCGTCCAGCGGCGGGCGGACTGCGATTTTTTCCGTCAGCGGCGCGGCCCCAGACGGACGCGCATGCCTTCCATGATCCTCCCAGCTGCCAGCTGAACCGGAACGGCCCATTGGCGCAGAAGTTCCATCGACAGGCGATAGGCCGGGCCGGTGATCGAAACGCCCCCAATAAAAGTCCGATCCTCCGACCAGACGGGTGCGGCAACGCAACGGATGCCGGCCTCGTGCTCCTCACGGTCGAAGGCAAAGCCCTGATCGGCAATTTCGCGGATTTCTTCCAGCAGCGTTTCGGCCGAGACATGGGTCGAGGCGGTAAAGCTGGTGAAGCTCAGGCCGGCGACGAGATCGCCGAGGCTCTCGGCCGGGAGCAGCGACAGGGCCGCCTTGCCGACGCCGGTGCAATAACAGGGCGAGGCATTGCCGATCTGCGAATACATGCGCACCGGCTGCCGGCCTTCGACCTTGTCGAGATAGATGATCGACTGGCCTCTCAGAACGCCGAGATGCACCGTCTCGCCGGTCGCCTGCTGCAGATCGGCGAGGTGCGGCTCGGCAATCAGGCGAAATTCGTTGCGCGCCCAGCTGCGCGCGGCGAAATCGAGCAGGCGCAGGCCCGGCGCATAACGGCCGTCGCCATCGAGTTCGAGCAGGCCTTCCTCCACCAGGTGACTCAGTTGGCGATGCAGCGTGCCGCGCGGCTGGCCGGCAAGAGCCAGGATATCGGTGAAACGCAGCGGCGCATCGGCATGGGTGACGAGATCGAGCAGAACCATCAGTTTGCCGAGCGTGCCGGTTTCGCGTGACTGTGCTGGCCCGTCGCCGTTTGAATTCATCGCCTCACTCACCCTTGACAGAAAGGCCAGTGTAATTCGATAATTCCATATAGTCAAATTAAGTTCCAGATAATGGAATAGCGATAAGATCGGGAGGCGCCGCTGACGATGACAGTGACCATGATGCCAACAGCACAATTTCCCGAGTTCAAGGACCGAGCCGTGCTCGTGACCGGCGGCGGATCGGGCATCGGCGCTGCGATCGTCGAAGGTTTCGCGCGCCAGGGCGCCAAGGTGTCGTTCATCGATATCGCCGAGACCGCAGGCCGCGCGCTCGCCGAAAGGCTGTCGCGCGAGACGGCGCATCCGGTTTCCTTTCACCATGCCGACCTGCGCGACATCGAGGCGATCCGGCGCACGGTCGATACCGTCGTTGCGCGGTCCGGACCGATCCGCGTGCTGGTCAACAATGCCGCCTGGGACGACCGCCATGAATTCGACGCGGTGACCGAAGCCTATTGGGACAACAACCAGGCGGTCAACCTCAGGCATGTGTTCTTTACCTCGCAGGCAGTCGTGCCGTCGATGCGGACGGCCGGCGGCGGGGCGATCATCAATATGTCGTCGATCGCCTTCAAGCTGAACATGGGCGGCTTTCCCGCCTATGCGGCGGCCAAGGCTGCGGTCGTCGGGCTGACGAAGAGCATGGCGGGCAGGCTCGGGCCGGAGAATATCCGCGTCAACTGCATCCTGCCCGGCATGGTCGTCACCGAGCGGCAGATGCAGCTCTGGCTGACCGAGGAGAGCATTGCGAGTTCGGTCGAGGACCAGTGCCTGAAAGTCGCCCTCAAGCCCGATGCGATCGTCGGCCCCTGCCTGTTTCTTGCATCCGACTGCGCGGCGGCGATGACCGCCCAGTCCCTGATTGTCGATGGAGGCGTTCTGTAATGGCAAATCCCGCTTATGTCGCGGTGGACTGGGGCACCAGCAGCTTCCGGCTCTGGCTGATCGACCGGGACGGCACCGTGCTTGCCGAACGCCGCAGCGGCGAAGGGATGACGAGCGCCGCAAAGACCGGCTTTTCCACCGTGCTTGCCAGCCATCTCGCTGCCATCGAAGCGCCGGCAAACCTGCCGGTGATCGTCTGCGGCATGGCCGGCGCCAGGCAAGGCTGGGTCGAGGCCGGTTATATCGACGTGCCGGCGCCGCTCGCCTCGATCCTCACCGGGGCGGTCTCCGTGCCCGGCGAAAGCCGCGACATCCGCATCCTGCCGGGCCTTGCCCAGCGGGATATCGCCACACCCGACGTCATGCGCGGCGAGGAAACCCAGCTGCTCGGCGCGCTCGGCCGCGCAAGCTCCGGAGCGCAGGCGGTCTGCATGCCCGGCACGCATTCGAAATGGGTGCATGTGACGGACGGCAAAGTTACCGGCTTTTCGACCTTCATGACCGGCGAGCTTTTCGACGTCATCAGCAAACACACGATCCTGTCGCATGCGGTTGCGGGGGCGGAAGAGCAGCCGGCGGACGCGGCGGCCTTCGAGGCGGCGGTCTCGGCGGCTTTCGCGCGCCCGGCCCTTGCCTCCAACCTGCTGTTCACGGCCCGCTCGGGCCAGCTCCTGCACGGCATTTCCGCCGCTGCCGCGCAAGCCCGGCTTTCCGGCACGCTGATCGGCCTCGAAATCGCCGGGGCACTGCAGGATGCGGCCAACTCAGACATCACCCTCGTTGCCTCCGGGCGCCTGCAGGCGCTCTATGAACAGGCTTTCAAAACCCTCTCCCTTGCCTTCACCGCCATCGACGCCGACGCCGCCGTGCGCCGCGGGCTTTCGGCTGCCGCCGAAGCCATCTGGCCGAATTGAGAAAGCTGACACAATGACCCGTATCCCCTTCCCCGACATGAAGCGTCCGCTGATCGCCATCCTTCGCGGTATCAGGCCTGAAGAGACCGAAAGCGTCGTCGGCGCCTTGATCGAAAACGGCCTGACGGCGATCGAGATCCCGCTCAACTCGCCCGAACCGTTCAAATCCATCGAGATCGCCGCGAAGATGGCGCCGGCAGACGTGCTGATCGGCGCCGGCACTGTGCTGACGGTCGAGGCGGTCGACAGCCTGCATGCTGCCGGCGGCAAACTGCTCGTCACGCCGAATGTCGAGCCTGAGGTAATCATCCGGGCGCGCGGATACGGCATGGTGACGATGCCGGGTGTCTTTACCCCGACCGAGGCGCTGGCGGCAGCACGCGCCGGCGCCACCGGTCTCAAATTCTTTCCGGCAAGCGTGCTTGGTCCTTCCGGCATCACGGCGATCCGGGCCATCCTGCCGCCGGAACTCACGATTGCCGCCGTCGGCGGCGTATCGGACAAGAACTTCGGCGATTATACCAAGGCCGGCATCTTCGCCTTCGGCCTCGGCACCAGCATCTACAAACCCGGAATGACCGCGTCAGAGGTTGCCGAGCGCGCCAAGGCGACCATTTACGCCTATGATGCAGCCATTGGGAGCGTGAGCGTATGACCGATATTTATGAGTTCGAGGGCAAAACCCTTTGCAACACCAATTCCGTCCTCGGCGAAGGCCCGACCTATGATCCGGACAGCAATACCGTCTGGTGGTTCAACATCCTGGGCAAGGAACTGCATGAGCTCAATCTTTCGACAGGCGCGAAAAAGGTGCATCCGCTGCCTGTGATGGCGAGCGTACTTGCCCGCATCGACGCCGGACGGCAGCTGATCGCGACGGAGGAAGGGCTTTTCGTGCGCGACGTGGCGAGCGGCAACCTCACCTTCTACGCCGCGCTCGAAAACGACAGGCCGGAAAACCGTTCGAACGACGGCCGCACCCATCCTTCCGGTGCACTCTGGATCGGCACGATGAGCAAGCGGGCGGAAAACCAGGCCGGCGCCATCTATCATGTCGCGAGCGGCAAGGTGACGAAGATCTTCAACGGCATCAGCATCCCGAATTCGATCTGCTTCTCGCCGGACGGCACGGTCGGCTATTATACGGATTCCCGCATCAACCGGCTGATGCGGGTCATGGTCGATCCGCAGACCGGCCTGCCCTCGGGCGAACCGATCGTGCTCGTCGACAGCATGAACGAGCCCGGCGACATCGACGGCTCGGTGGTCGATGCCGATGGTTATATCTGGAATGCACGCTGGGGTGCGGGGGTCGTCGACCGCTACAATCCCGATGGCCTGCGCATCTCCCGCTACAAGGTTCCTGCCGTCCAGCCCTCCTGCCCCGCCTTCATCGGCGTCAATGCCGATCGGCTGGCGGTCACCACCGCCTGGGAAGGGCTGGATGAAAATGCCCGTTCGGCCCAGCCGAGCGCCGGCGCGCTTCTGGAACTCGGCATCGAGGTCAAAGGCGCGTTCGATCCGGTCTATGTGATCTGAATCCGGCTTTGCCAACGACCTCCAGAGGCGCTCCCGACCGGGGCGCCTTTTCTCGTTTTTGCAGCAGTTCTTCGATAAATGTTCCGTGAGAATCGAGAAATTTTCCGTGTTTTCAACCGGAACCAATCGGCCCACCAGTCATTTTCCCTTCGAACCGGCGCGGCAATCACACAGACATTGCCGGGTCAGCGATCACTCTAGGGAACTGAAGGTAGGTTCGAAATGACACGCAAACTCTTGACGACCGTTGCCGCTGGCGCGCTGTTTGCCACGGCTTTCGCACCGGCGGCATTCTCACAGACGGCCCCGCAGCCGGCGGACCCCGCCGCTCCGACCCAAGCGGCGCCTGCCGATCCGGCAGCCCCGAAGCCGCCGATCACTCCTGACGTCACCAAGCCCGCAGGCGATGCCGCACAGGCTCCCGCCCCGGCCGCGACGACAGACACGGCTCAGGCCGGCTATATCACCGAACAGGCTCCGGATCAGATCAGCGCCAATACTTATATCGGCCAGTCGGTCTATAACGGCAACAATGAAAGTATCGGCAGCGTCAACGACCTGATCATGAAGAAGGATGGCGGCTTGGTTGCCGCGATCGTTGGCGTCGGCGGCTTCCTCGGTATCGGCGAAAAGAACGTCGCCGTGCCGATGGACAAGATCACCGTCGCCCAGAATACCCAGGACGGCAGCGTCAAACTGACGACAAGCGAAACGGCTGAATCGCTGAAGGCCGCACCTGAGTTCAAGACGCTGGCCATGCAGTCGGCTGAAAAGGCACCGGCCACCGGTACCGCCCTGCCGACCGACGCCACGTCGACAGGCTCGACCACGGCCAAGTAGACCGGGGTCAACTAAACCACGCGCGGTAGTATAGCGTAGGCGATGGCGCTCCTAGGGGCGCCATCGCTTTATGCGCTGACCCGCTCCGCCATGGTCGGATCGTAATAGTTCTCGTGCAGGAAGCGCAGCGTGGCGATACCGTCAGCCGGACGGCCGAAGTGATAGCCCTGGCCCATGCCGCAGCCGAGCGTGCGCAGCTTCACCGCCTCGGCATAATCCTCGATCCCTTCCGCCACGACCTCCAGCTCCAGACCCTCGCACATGGTCAGGATCGCCTTGATGATATGTTCGGAGGCGCGGTCGGAATTGATGCGTGAGACGAAGGCCCGGTCGATCTTGATCTTGTCGAAGATGAAGTCGCGCAGGCGCCCGAGGCTCGACTGGCCGGTGCCGAAATCGTCGAGCGAGATGCGCACGCCGGCGGCGCGCAGATCGGCGATGATGCGGTGGGCGGTATCGGCCGAGCTCATCACCGCGGTCTCGGTGATCTCCAGCTCCAGGCGATGGGGATCGAAGCCGACGCGGCCGAGGATCGACAAGATGCTGCCGCTGGTGCCCGGATCCATCAGCTGGGCCGAGGAGAGATTGAACGACAGGAAGAGGTCGCGTGGCCAGGAAAGGGCGGCTTCGGCGGCTTTGCGCAGCAGTGCTTCCGACAGCGCGTCGATGAAGCCGCGCTCTTCGGCGAGCGGCACGAAGACGCCGGGCGGGACGAAGCCGAGATCGGGATCGTTCCAGCGGGCGAGCGCCTCGAAACCGACGACCTGGTTGTTGGACAGCGAGACGATCGGCTGGAAATGCACATCGATCGCATCGGAGATGATGGCGTTTCTGAGCGCCTGCTCCAGCTGCGTCGCGCGCTTCATCTCCTGGGCGATCTCGCGCGAGTAGACGGTGATCTGGCCGCGACCGCGGCGCTTGGAACGGTAGAGGGCGGTTTCGGCGCTCTTCAGCAGTTCATCGCAATCCTCTCCGGCGAAGGGATAGATGGAGAAGCCGAGGGAAGCGGAGAGGCGGACATTGCGGTCGCCGAGGTCATAGGGAGCCGACAGAACCTCGCGGATCATCTGACCGAATTTCTCGGCACTCGCCCGCTCGAAAATCAGCGGCAGCACGAAAGCGAATTCGTCACCATCATGACGGGTGACCAATGCACCATCGGGAATACAAGCCTTGAGGCGGTGGGCGACCTGGCAAAGGATTTCATCGCCGGCTGCCGAGCCGAAGAGATCGTTGATCGGTTTGAAACTGTCGAGATTGGCGATGCCGATGGTGAAGGGGGCCGGGTCGCTGGCACGCTCGGAAGAGATCTGCAAGACCTTGTCGCGCATGCGATTGCGGTTTCCCAATCCGGTCAGCGGATCGGTATAGGCCATCGCCTGAAGCTCGTTCTGACCGACGGTCAAGAAGGCTATGTCCGCCGATTTTATCATCCAAACCCGAGCTTTCCTCCGGAGCCATGCAAAGAATGACCGGCATGTCTTAACAATTCGATAGTAAATCATCGGCTTCTGCCGCCTGAACCGCCCCAAAATTTAGGGAATTGACGGGTCTCTCCGCCTAGCCTCGCGCCCGCACGGCCTCATCCATCAGGTACTTCTGAAATACGGTCTCCAGCATGTCGGGGCTGACGGGTTTCATGATGACGTCGTCCATGCCTGATTTGACGCATTCGGCGCGGTCGCGCTCGAAGGCTTGGGTGAGCACGCCGATGATCGGGGTGCGGGCTCCGCCGCCGGTTTCCTCCATCTGCCGGATGAGACGCGCTGCCTCGAAGCCGTTGAAGCCCGGCAGGGAAATATCCATCAGCACGATCTGCGGCCGGTGTTCGGCCCACATCCGCACGACCTCGTCGCCGGTCGCCGCGATCATATGGCTGTAGCCCAGGCCTTCGAGGATCTGCGAAAAAACGATCTGGTTGATATCATTGTCCTCGGCCACGAGAACCTGCAGGCCGACCACGTCGTCGGAGATGCTGATTTCCCAATCCGTATCCGAACCGGCAGCACTGCGGCTGTTGCGATTGAAATGGCGGGCGATCTGGAAGGTGAGCTCGTTGGCGATCTGGAAACCGTCCATGACCAGCGCCGGGATGCCGTATTGCTCGGCGAGTTCGAGGCAGCGCATGCCCATCTGATTGTCGATGATCAGGAGATCGAGCGAGATGCCGGAGGAGGTGGCGATTTCCAGGAAGTGCTCCTCTTCGTCCTCGCCGCGGACCGAGCAGGATTCGAAGCCGTATTTCGACAGGGTCCGCAGCGCAGCGGTCTCGGCGGCGAGGTCGGCCGTGACGACGAGGACCTTGCGGCCCGAGAAATTCTCCGGAACGATCGCTTCCATTGCCGCCGGTTCGCGGCGCTCGACGGCGCTCGGCACCGGCACATAGGCCCGGCGATAGCTTTGATTGCTTGACGTGGTGATCGCCGAGGCCCGGCCGAACTCGTCGAGATCGGCGCCGTCGCGCGGCAGGTCCTGCGTGGTCGACACCAGGAAATAGCGGCCGGGCTTGCCGATACGGTGCTTGCGGCTGACGATGTCGCGCTCGATGCCGTCGCGGGAGATCTGTCGTTGGCGCGAGACCGACATTTCGCCGGTCTCCAGCACATGACGATCGCTTTCCTCAAAGCGCTTGGCGATCTCCGGTGAGAAGAGATCGCCACTCTTGCGCCCGAGCACCTCGTCGGCGGTCGTCTGATATTTTTCGCAGAAGGCGAGATTGACGGCCACATAGGTGAGATTGCGGTCCTTGACGAAGAGCGGGAACGGCAGATTGTCGAGAATGTCCTCGGTCAGCTGTACGCGCTCCAGATCCGAACGCCATTGCTCCTCGCGCTTCTTGTCCTCGGAAATGTCGGAGATGATGGTAACGCCGTAACCGCCCGGCAGCCTGCGCTTGACGAAGCGGACCCAGCTGTCGGCGCCATGGCGCTCGACGGATTCGAAGCGCTCGCGCCAATGCGAGGCGATTTTCTGCGACAGCCAGTCCTCGCGGCTGAGCGAGCCGCCCTGCTTCGCAGCATATTGCTGACGAATGCCGGTGTCATACATCGCCCCGAGGAAATCGCGAAGCCGGGTGCCCGGCTTCAGCATCTCCGGCGGTAGCGGGAAGAACTCCAGCGTCTGGCGGCTTGCAAAGATCAGATGGTCGTTTTTGTCGTAGATGATGAAAGCTGCGGAAAGGCTGTCGCACACCACATCGAATAGCGCCGTCTGCAGATCGGCCTCGACGGAGGTCCCATCGATTTCTGATGATGTGTCCGCCTTTTCGAAGCCGGCACTCATGCTATTGCGTCCCACATCTGTTCGATTTCGCAGCTTCCGGAGGTATATGAATAGAAATGCCATTTTTATGTTAAAACCGGCTTAACAATACAGCGCCGCGCGTCTTTTCCAGCCGCGCAGAGGACGCTGTAACACTTTGAACTGCTGCATAATTTCATCCTTAGATCGGTTCCGATTTGAGGATGAAATTATGCAGCGGCGCCCCCGATCTTGAGGGAGGCCCCGATCACGCCTAGGGAAAGCTTGCGCCAACCCCTTCCCTCCAGCCCGCGAATCCCCGAAAATAGCCCATGGCCATCAGACAGCTCTCCGAAACGCTCATCAACCAGATTGCCGCCGGCGAAGTCATCGAACGGCCGGCGAGCGCTGCCAAGGAACTGATCGAAAACGCGCTCGACGCGGGCGCGACCCGCATCGAGATCGCCACATCAGGCGGCGGCAAGGCGCTGCTGCGCGTCAGCGACAACGGCTCGGGCATGGACGCGGCCGATCTGGAACTGGCGGTCAGGCGCCACTGCACCTCGAAGATATCGGAGACGCTCGAGGACATCCGCACACTCGGCTTCCGCGGCGAGGCGCTGCCCTCGATCGGCTCTGTCGCCAGGCTTAGCATCGCCAGCCGCAGGCGCGACAGCGCCGGCGGCCACGAGATCGCTGTCGCCGGCGGCAAAATCGCGCATATCAGGCCGGCCGCCGCCAATCCCGGCACGATCGTCGAAGTGCGCGACCTGTTCTTCGCCACACCGGCCCGGCTCAAATTCCTGAAGACGGAGAAGGCCGAGGCCGGCGCCATCACCGAGATCGTCAAGCGCATGGCGATCGCCTTTCCCGCCGTACGCTTCGTGCTGTCGGGCTCGGACCGCACGACGCTGGAATTTCCGGCGACCGGCGACGATCACCTGGCGCGCATGGCGCAGGTGCTCGGCAAGGAATTCCGCGACAACGCCATTGCGCTCGACGCCGTGCGCGAGGAGATCTCGCTCACCGGTTTTGCCGGCGTGCCGACCTTCAATCGCGGCAACTCCGCCCATCAGTACGCCTTCGTCAATGGTCGGCCGGTGCAGGATAAGCTGATCCTCTCGGCGATCCGCGGCGCCTATGCCGAGACGATCCCTTCCGGACGCCATCCGGTGGCGGTGCTGTCGATCACGCTCGATCCCGCTCTCGTCGACGTCAACGTGCATCCGGCAAAATCCGACGTGCGGTTCCGCGACCCGGGCCTGGTGCGCGGCCTGATCGTCGGCGCCATCCGTGAGGCCTTGGCCCGCGACGGCAGTCGGGCGGCAACGACCGGGGCGACCGACATGCTGCGCTCCATCCGCCCCGGCTTCCAGCCGCAGGCGCAGCGGCCGCAGGCGCCATGGTCGGCCGAGACCTCGCCCTTCCGGCCGCATCAGCCGGCAACGGGTCTCAGCGAACGGCCGCAGGCGTCCTTCGACGGGCTGTCGATGCCGACGGCGCGGGCCGAGCCGCAGTTTTCGCCGCAGCCGGCCGCCCCCGAAGCAACCGCGCGCTATCCGCTCGGCGCGGCGCGGGCGCAGATCCACGCAAATTACATCGTCGCCCAGACCGAGGACGGGCTGGTGATCGTCGACCAGCATGCCGCGCACGAGCGGCTGGTCTTCGAGGCGATGCGCAAGGCGCTGCATTCGAAGCGGCTCGCTTCGCAGGTGCTGCTGATCCCCGAGATCATCGACATTCCGGAAGAGGATTGCGACCGGCTGATGCAGCATGCGGCGGAGCTTTCCGAACTCGGCCTGGCGATCGAGCGTTTCGGCCCCGGGGCGATCGCCGTGCGCGAGACGCCGGCGATGCTCGGCGAGGTCGATGCGCATGGCCTGATCCGCCAGCTTGCCGATGAGATTGCCGAATGGGATACGGCGTCGGGCCTGTCGGCCAAGCTCGAATATGTGGCGGCGACCATGGCCTGCCACGGATCGGTGCGCTCCGGACGGCGGCTGCGGCCGGAGGAAATGAACGCGCTGCTGCGGGAAATGGAAGTGACGCCCGGCTCCGGCCAGTGCAATCACGGCCGGCCGACCTATATCGAATTGAAGCTCAGCGATATCGAGCGGCTTTTCGGCAGAAGCTAAAAAAGCTGGAAAAGCAGCCCTTTCGAGAGTATGGCAGACTAAAGCGTGTCGCGAATCTTTCAGATTCGCTTGCCACGCTTTAGATCTTTGGTGTTCCGCATGTCGTGATCGCAAAACCGCGGCACACTTTTGTGCGACATGCTCTAATGACAGACTGCAGGGAACGGAGCGCATGAATTTGTTCGAAGGGCACGGAAACCGCGAGGCGAAGATCCGGTATCTCGATGGCGATTTCCAGATTCTCTCGCCCGGCTCCTATGTCGTCTGCGCGATGACGGGGAAACAGATCCCGCTCGACGAGTTGCGCTACTGGAGCGTCGCCCGGCAGGAGCCCTATGCCGACGTGATCTCGGCCATCGATGCCGACAAACGCGCCGGCGTGCTGCCGAACCAACGGCGTTAAGCCCTCTATCACTTTAAAACTGCGGCTCAGCTTTTCCTGGATTGCCCTGGCTGGCAGGCTTCATTTCCCGCAGGCGCCGCTCGCGACAGGCAATGATCGCCCGGTCGATGATGAGACTGGGCGCGAGGTGATCGTCGAACACCATGTCGACCTCGATCACCCGGCTCTTTTCGGCGAGCCGGGCTGCCTTGCCAGGATGGCCGGAGAGGCGGACGAAATCCTTGGAGGTGGTGACGATCAGAAGGCCCTGGTGCTCGGCGGTCGTCAGGATGTCGTCGATCTCTTCCTCGGTCAGGTGCTCGTGGTCGCCGAAGGATTTGGCGACCGTGATTTCGGCGCCGCGTGATTCCACTGTGCGGAAGAATTTCGAAGGATCGGCGATGCCGGCGAAGGCGAGCACCTTCGTGCCGGCGAGCGTATTGTCGCCCCGCACTTTCAGCGATGCGGTGAAATAGGGCTTTGCCGCCCGCGCCGCCATGCGGACGATCCTGTCGGCCGCATTGCCTCCGCCGACCTTCAGCAGCGCCGTCGCATGACGCAGCTGCTGGCGGATCGGCGCGCGCACCGGGCCGCCCGGCACGATATGGCCGTTGCCGAGGCCGCGGGTCGCATCGATGACTAGCAGGGCATAGTCGATCGCCAGCCGGGCACTCTGGAACCCGTCATCCATGATGATGAGATCGGCGCCCTCCGCCACCAGGCGCGCAGCACCCTCGACACGCCTTCGGGAAATCACCGTCAGCGCCTCCTGGGCAAGCAGCAACGGCTCGTCGCCGACGGCAACCGCCCGGTGATGATCGGGATCGACGACGGTGGTTACATCGAGCGAACCGCCGTAACCCCTGCTGAGAAAACCGGGCTTCAGCCCCTTCGCCTTGGCGGCACGGGCGATCGTCAGCGCCGTCGGCGTCTTGCCGGCGCCGCCGACGGTGAAATTGCCGACGCAGATGACCGGAACTGGAACAGAGGCGCGGCGCGCATGGGCCATGCGGTGGCCGGCGATGCGGCCATAGAGAAAAGAAAGCGGCAGCAGCAGCCAGGCTCGCCAATCGGCTTTCCTCCACCAGAACGGCGGCGCTTCGGATATCATCTTGCCGTCCCGCTCCCCTGCCGGCCTTGTTCTCACGCCATTCCTGGGAAAGTCGCTGCGCGCTTTTCCCGGCAAAACCACTGTGCACTTTTGCTGGAATTGCTCCAGCCGCAGCCGGTCCCCTGCTTTTCGATCGGCTGGATTGAGAAGCCAAAACCTGAAAAAATGCAAGCCCTTACCGGTCAGGCCGGCTGCAGGTCCGGCAAAAGCGTCTCGATGGCGGTGATATCGTCGAGCACGTGATGGGCGGCGGCGGCAAGCGAATCCCGCGAACCGGTGCCGGTCAGCACCGCGATCCTCAGCCCCGTCCCGGCATTCAGGCCCATGTGCAGATCGTGATTGTTGTCGCCGACCATGGCGACCTCTTCAGGCGAAAGACCGGTCGCGGCGCAGAAGCCGAGCACCATGCCCGGCTCCGGCTTGACGCCGAAACCGCTGTCATAGCCGGCGACGTAGTCGATATAGCGGGCAAAACCGAAGCGCTCCGCCGTCTGGCGGATTGACCGCTCATTGTCGCTGGAGGCGACGCCGAGCTTGAAGCCGCGCCGATGCAGCCGGGAAAAGAAGCCGGCAAGGTCGGTTACCGGCACGGAAAATTCGGCGGCGCTGGAAAAGAGCGCGTCGAGGCGCACCGTCAGTTCGCCGACATCGACCATCGAGCCGGCGGCAACGAGGCCCTCGGCGATCTGGCGGGTATTGCCGGCGGCAAGCAGGCTGTCGGGAACGATATGACCGGTCACCGGATCCATGCCGCAGGCGGCAAGCAGCCGGTCGGCGAGAAGCGGATCCCCTTCGGCGGCGATGCGAGCCAGCTCGCGGTTTACCGGCAGCCAGCTCTCGTCATAGTCGAGCAGCGTGCCGTCCTTGTCGAAAAGAATGCCTTTGATGGGGGCGGCTGCCGACATCTTCGTTCCTCAGAGCTGGGCCACGGCCTTGGGCAGCAGCCGCGCCTTCACCGTCAACGGGTTGATATAGGGCTCCAGCCCCTTCACTGTCGCCGTCAGCGCACCGCGCATCTCGTGCACGGCGGTGATGCCGGCCTCGATCATATTGCGGCGGGCTTCGTCGTTGATCAGCAGGTAGTGCACGCCCTTGGCCAGCATTTCGGTATCGCGCACCATGCGGGCGCTGCCGCTGCGGGCAAGCTTCTGATAGGCATCGCGGAAGTTCTGCACATGGCCGCCGGAAAGAATGGCGCAGCCGAGCATGGCAGGCTCCAGCGGATTCTGGCCGCCTTCGGCAAAGAGCGAGCGGCCGACGAAAGCGATTTCCGTCAGTCGCAAATAGAGGCCCATTTCGCCGATCGTATCGCCGAGGAAGATATCGACATCGGCGGACAAAACGTCGTCGCGGGTGCGGCGGGCGACCTTCAGCCCCTGCTTGACCAGAGCCGCCTCGATCTCGTCGCTGCGCTCGGGATGACGCGGCACGATGATCGTCAATTGATGATCACGCTCCTTGAGCGCCCGATGAACGATGGCGGCGGCATTCTCCTCGCCGTCGAAGGTCGAGATCGCCGCCCATGTCTTGCGGTCGCCGATCTGCTTCTTATAGCGGGCCAGGACGGCGCTGTCATAAGGCGGTGCGTCGGTATCGACCTTCAGATTGCCCGAGGTGATGACCGGGACAGCGCCGAGATCGCGAAAACGTTCGGCATCGACATCCGACTGGGCAATGACGAGGGCAAGATTCTCGAACAAGGCTTCGGCGATCGCCGGGCGGCGGCGCCAGCGGGCAAAGGAGCGATCCGACATGCGGGCATTGATCAGGATCTGCGGAATGCGGCGGCGGCCAAGCTCCAGCACTGTTGCCGGCCAGATCTCGGATTCGGCGATGATGGCGCAGTCGGGCTGCCAATAATCGAGGAAGCGGCTGACGGAGGGTTTCAGGTCGAGCGGCACATATTGATGGATCGCCTCCTGGCCGAGGCGCTCGGCGGCGAGCTTGGCGGAGGTGATGGTGCCGGTCGTCAGGATGACGTGGATATCGCGGCGGCGGATTTCACGGATCAGCGGGATGACGGCGTTGGTTTCCCCGACACTTGCGGCATGGAACCAGACGAGCGGACCCTGCGGCCGGTTGGCGCTCGGATAACCGAAGCGCTCCAGGCGGCGCGCCCGGTCTTCCTTACCCTTGGCGGTGCGGTAGGTGATATAGAGGCCGACGACCGGAGAGGCCACGGTTCCCGCCAGACGGTATGCGCTCAGACCGAACCGCGCCATCCGGGAGCTCATTGCGCCAGCCTCCGATCAAAACCGATCGACATCACACCCATTCCCTAATTATCGTTGCGGCCGCAATGGCCGATCAATTTGTTCAGAATGCGTCAAACAATCCGGATCGACCAATCCGGATCGACGGCGCCCGATGCACGAAAGCCCGCTCGACGAGCGGCCGCGCCGGCGGCACATCCCGAGGTGCCCGGCCGAAGCTCCTGGCCGAGGTCCCTGACTCAGCTTCGTGGCCGAGGTCAGTTGCCCTTGGCCTTTTCCTGCGGATCGAGCAAACGATGCATGTGGACGATGAAGTAGCGCATATGCGCATTGTCGACCGTCTGCTGCGCCTTCGACTTCCAGGCCGTCAGCGCCGTGGCATAATCCGGGAAAATGCCGACGATATCGAGACCCTTCAGATCACGGAACTGGACGTCATCGAGGCTTTCCAGTTCGCCGCCAAAAACGAGATGCAAAAGCTGCTTCTTGTCACCGGATTCAGTCATTTTTTCTTCTCTTTCTGCCTATTCTCCTCCGCCATCCCATCTGCGGGATTTTGACGGAAACGTCAACTGTCTCGTCGTCCTGCAAAGGCCGCGAGGAATTCGCCGAGGCGGGGCGCCGGACCCGCACAAAGGACCTTGTGGGTGACTTCGACGCTGTTGTAGACGACCGCCCGGCCTTCGAGATCGACGAGACCGCCGCCGGCGCAGGCGAGGATCAGATCGGCGGCGGCAAGGTCCCAATCATGTGAATTGCCCTTGACGAAGGTGCCTTCGAGACGACCGTCCGCCACCATGGCAATGCGATAGGCCAGCGAAGGGATGTATCTCTCGCGCGTCACCCGCTCCTGGAATTCCGGCGGCAAGGTCTTCAGCAAGTCTTCGCCGATCGCAAGACGGCTCATTTCCTCCGGGCCGGCGACAGAGACGGTGAAGGGCACGCCGTTCTTCAGCGCCACGCCGCCCTCGACCGCCTCATAGAGCTCTTCGAGCGCCGGGGCATAGAGCACGCCGGCAACCGGCCGGCCGCGATGAACCACCGCGACGCTGACGCACCAGACCTTCTGGCCGCCGAGGAAGGCGCGCGTGCCGTCGATCGGATCGATGATGAACAAGGTCTCGCGTGAGAGACGGTCGGCATCGTCGTCGGTTTCCTCAGACAGCCAGCCATAATCCGGCCGGGCCTTGCGCAGAATGGTCTCGAGCGTCTTGTTGGCGGCGAAATCGGCGGCGCTGACGGGCGAGCGGTCGTCATTCTTCCACCAGACTTCCGGAGACTGGTTGAAGAAGCCGAAAGCGACGGCACCCGCCTCCTTCGCAGCATCGACGATCAGCGTGAGATCGCTCTGCCAGCGGGCTTTCTCCATGTCGCTCATCAGATCAATCCGTTTCTGAACTATCATGAGAGCATGATGTCGTCCGAAAGCCGCGCACAGTTTTCGGCATCATGCTCTAGCGCCCTGCAAGCGTCATGCCTTCGATGGCAAAGGTGGGGGCTGCGACGCCGAACTTGCGATCGATGTCGTTTGCCGGCGTCAGGCGCATGAACATGTCCTTGAGGTTCGAGGCGATCGTCACCTCGGAAACCGGGAAAGTCAGTTCGCCGTTCTCGATCCAGAAGCCGGTGGCGCCGCGGCTGTATTCGCCGGTGATCATGTTGACACCGTGGCCGATCAATTCGGTGACATAAAAACCGTTGCCGACGCTGCGGATCAGCTCCTCCGGCGAGATGTCGCCGGGTTCCAAGGCAAGGTTGCTGGAGGAAGGCGAGACTGATGTGCCGCCGCGCACGCCGCGGCCGTTGGTCGTAAGACCCAATTCACGCGCCGTGGAGGTCGAAAGGAACCAGTGTTTCAACACGCCGTCCTCGATCATGACAAGCCGCTCGCCGGACACGCCCTCGCCGTCGAAGGGCCGCGAGGAAGGCCCACGCACGATCAAGGGATCGTCGGTGATCGACAGGCCTGACTTCAACACCTGCTGACCCATCCTGTCGCGCAGGAAGCTCGATTTGCGGGCGACGGCAGCACCATTGATCGCACCGGCGATATGGCCGACGAAGCCGCGGGCGACACGCGGGTCGAAGATGACGGTGACGTCTTTGCCGGTCGGCACCTGACGCGGATTGATCCGCTTGATCACCCGCTCGCCGGCCCGACGGCCGATTTCGGCGGGATCGTCGAGCTCGGCGTAATAAAGGCGGCTGTCGTAATCATAGTCGCGCTCCATGCCAGTGCCTTCGCCGGCGATGACGCTGACGGAATGGCCGAAACGCGAGGCCATGTAACTGCCCTCGAAACCGTGCGAAGTGGCAAGAACGAGGCCGCCCATGCCGGCCGACGCACCGGCGCCGGAGGAATTGGTGACGCCCTTGACCGCAAGGGCTGCGGCTTCGGCGGCAAGAGCCGCCTCGCGCAGCAGTTCGGAGGAGACCTCGGTGGTGTCGAGCAATTGCAGGTCGGGATAGGCTTTCGACAGGCTCGCCTCATCCGCCAGGCAGGCGAAGGGATCTTCCGGCGAAACCTTGGCCATGGCGACGGCGCGCTCGGCCAGCGCCTGGAGATCGAAGCCCGGATTGGCCGAAACGCTGGCGACGCGCTTGCCGATGAAGACGCGCAGGGAAAAGTCGTCGCTTTCGGAAGATTCCGTGCCCTCGACCTTGCCGAGGCGGACGCTCACCGATTGCGAGCGCGACCGGACGACGACGGCGTCGGCGGCATCGGCCCCTGCCTTCCTTGCCAGATCGATCAGTTGACTTGCGCGGGAAAGAAGTGTCGAGGAATCAATTTCAGAGGACATGATTTGGCCTTTCCTTCGGCTTCCATTTATTGTGCACTCTCCCAAGCATCAAGGCCGCCGCCACCGATTCTTTATCGGGGCTGCTTGCTCGCTTCCCGCCGTTGAAAGAAATTGCCAGCATGTCAGCGCCCAATGCCCTTTTTTCCGAAACGATCCTGCTGCTCGGCGGAGCCGTGGTCGCCGCGCCGATCTTCAAGAAGCTGGGGCTCGGCACGGTGCTCGGCTATCTCGCCGCCGGCATCGTCATCGGCCCTGTCTTCCACGGGATCACCGATGGCGAACAGATCCTCGCCGTCGCCGAGCTCGGCGTCGTCTTCCTGCTTTTCATCATCGGACTGGAGCTGAAACCCTCGCGCCTCTGGCAGATGCGGCGTGACATTTTCGGCCTCGGCACGGCGCAGGTGGTGGTGAGCGGGCTGGCGCTGACCGCGCTGGCGTGGCTTTCAGGCGTTCTCGACTGGCGCGGCAGCATCGTTGCCGGATTTGGCCTGGCGCTGTCTTCGACGGCCTTTGCCATGCAGATCCTCGAAGGCGACGGCGACGTCAATACGCGATACGGGCAGCGTTCCTTCTCGATGCTTCTGTTCCAGGACCTGGCGATCGTGCCGCTCTTGGCGCTGATCACCATTCTCGACGGCGGTGGCAAAGGCAGCAACGGGCCGCTCCTGGATTTCACCGTCGCCGTCGGCGCGGTCGCGGCGATGGTCGTTGCGGGGCGCTACCTGCTGACGCCGCTCTTTCAGATCATCGCCCGGACCGGCGCGCGCGAGGCGATGATCGCCGCGGCCCTCTTCGTCGTCATGGGATCGGCGAGCCTGATGCAGCTTGCCGGACTTTCGATGGCGATGGGCGCCTTCCTCTCCGGCGTGATGCTGGCCGAATCCTCCTACCGGCACGAGCTGGAGGCGGATATCGAGCCGTTCCGCGGCGTGCTGCTCGCCATCTTCTTCATCGCCGTCGGCCTGTCGCTGCAGCTCGACGTTCTCTTCGACAACGGGCTCTTCGTCATCGTCGCCGTGCCGATCGTCATGGCGGTCAAGGCGATCATCATCTACGGGCTCTGCCGGGTCTCGGGCTCGCCGCACGACGATGCGATCCGCATCGCCTTCCTGCTGCCGCAGGGCGGCGAATTCGGCTTCGTGTTGTTCACCGCCGCGGGTACGACCGGACTGATGTCGACCAGCACGGCATCGCTGCTGATCGCGATCGTCACGCTGTCGATGGCGCTGACGCCGATCGGGGCGGCGCTTTCGAAGCGGCTGCTCAACGGCGACGAACGGGAGGAGCTGGACGAGGATTTCGAGGGCGCGGGCGCCGACGTGCTGATGGTCGGCTTCTCGCGTTTCGGCCAGATCGCCGCCCAGATCCTGCTTGCCGGCGGACGCAGCGTCACCGTCATCGAATTTTCGGCCGACCGCATCCGCCAGGCCTCCTCCTTCGGCTTCCGCATCTATTTCGGCGACGGCACCCGCAAGGACGTGCTGCGCTCGGCCGGCATCGACCGGGCAAAGATCGTGCTCGTCTGCACCCAGAAGAAGGAAGTCACCGACAAGGTGGTCGAGCTGGTGCAGGCGGATTATCCACACACAAGGCTCTATGTGCGCTCCTACGACCGCATCCATTCCATCGAACTGCGCAACAAGGGCGTCGACTACGAGCTGCGTGAAACGCTGGAATCCGGCCTGCTCTTCGGGCGGCGGACGCTGGAGGCGCTCGGCGTTTCCGAGGTCGACGCCTACGAAATCGGCGAGGATATCCGCAAGCGCGACGAGGCCCGCCTGGCGCTGCAGGTTTCCGAAGGGCTGCAGGCCGGGCGCGACATGCTGTTTTCCCACCCGGTCCGTCCCGAACCGCTGGTCAAGCCGAAGCGCGCCGTCGATCCCTTCGAGGACGATCTGCTGGCGGGCACCGCGGATGCGACGGCGGACGCATAAATCCACTCCGGGACGTGCGAAGCTTGAGCGGATTGAACGGCGGCAGAGGCGAATGCTACTGCCAGAATCTGTCAGCATGTCTCTGTAGACGATCCTCCTGACCCAACCAGGAGGCCACCAATGATCGACAGCAACAGCATTCTACTTTTCGTAGCCGACGTGCCAAAAAGCGCCGGCTTTTATGGCCAACTGCTCGGGCAGGATCCAGTTGAGTTCAGCCCGACCTTCGCCATGTTCATCCTGCCTTCGGGTCTGGCCCTGGGACTCTGGGGCAGAGCGGGCGTGAAGCCGGCGCCGGCTGCCGCGGGCGGCGGCTGCGACGTCGGTTTCAAGGTCGCGACAGCTGATAAGGTCGATACGCTTCACGCCGAATGGCAAGTCAAGGGCGCGACCATCCTGTTGCCGCCGACCAACCTGGATTTCGGCCGCACCTTTGTTGCAGCCGACCCCGACGGGCATCGCCTGCGCGTCTACAACGTTGCGGAGGACTGAAACATGTCCCGCAGCTGGATCGCTGTCGCATCAGCAAATCATGTCCGCATCGGGCGCGAAGCCGGGTTCATGCAGGTCTGTCATGGCAAGGCCGCACCGCTTAAGCGAAGCGCGCCTGGCGACCGGGTGATCTATTATTCGCCGACCGAAACATTTGGCTGCAAGGATCGCCTGCAGGCGTTCACGGCAATTGGCGTGGTCGAGGAGACGGCGGCATATCAGGTGGACGTTGACCCCGGTTTCCGCCCCTGGAGGCGCGATGTCGCCTGGTGGCGGGCCGTGGAAACGCCGATCCGGCCGTTGCTCGGCCGGCTGTCTTTCACAAGCGACCGGGGAGGCTGGGGCTATCGATTGCGCTTTGGTCTCTTCGAAATCGACAATGACGATGCCGAACTCATAGCCGAAGCGATGCTCACTGAACCGCGCATGGATGTCGCCCGGAAACAAGCAACGGTTCCCGTGCAGTGCACTTTAGCGCTTTAGCCGCGCTTCGATCTCGCGGTCGAGGGCGAACTTGAGGTCGTCCTTGACGCCGACGGACATGGCGAGGACTTCGCGGGCCTTGAGGAAATCCATGACGCCGGTGCGGCCGACCGTCGGGCGCAGGAAGATATGCGGCGCGCGGAGCTTCAGTTTCAGCGTGATCGCCGTCTGCATCATCAGCTGGCCGGAACCGAAGATGCTTTCCATGCGGTTCGGAATATGGGTGCCATCGCCTTCCGGCGCGCCGACGACATCGATGCCGATGACGATGTCGGCAAGATCCATCAGGCATTCATAGGGCACGGGATTGCTGATGCCGCCGTCGATCATCACGCGGTCGCGCAGGCGCACCGGCATGAAGACGGCGGGAATGGCGGAAGAGGCGGCGAGCGCCGGGAACAGCTCGCCCTGTTCGATGATCACCTCGCACTGCCCGTAATAATCGGTGGTGATCACCTTCATCGGCACCAGCAGGTTCTCGAAACGGGCCGGCAGCTCGGATGGCAGGAAGGCCTTGAGGATCCGCTCCAGATTGAACTGGCCGATGCGGACGCCCTTGGCCACCGCATCGCGCACCGTCGCCGGCCGCAGGCCCCAGATGCGGGCGATGACGGCCGTCTTGTTGCCGACGGTCGCCAGCGCATGTTCGCGGATTTCAGCGCCGGACATGCCGGCCGCCATGCCGGCGCCCATGATCGCGCCCATCGAGGAACCCGATATCGCCACCGGGCGGATACCGAGTTCATCCAGCGTCTCGATGATGTGGATATGGGAAAGCCCGCGCGCGCCGCCGCCGCCGAAGGCAACCGCAACCGTCGGCAAATCGCTGATCGCAGGCAGTTTCGGACTGATGATCTCTGCCTGCTGCACGCCCCGCCCCCGCTTATTGCGGCTGATATCGGAAGAAATGCACCCTCGTATCGCCAAAGATGCGGTTTTCGAGGAAAACATAGGAAGGGTGGACGGAAACGACAATATCGGCGCGTTCTTCGAGCACCGCAATCGCGCCCGGCCGCAGCCAACCGCCCTCGGCCGCCGCCGCCATCGCCTTTTCGCCGAGCCCCTTGCCGTAGGGCGGGTCGGCAAAGAGCATGTCGAAGGGCTCGAGATTGCCGACGCTGCCGAGATCGGTCGCATCCCGGCGCAGGATGCGGGTGCGGCCGTGCAGGCCGAGCGCATCGATGTTCTCCCAGAGCAACGCCCGGCCCTCGACGCTGTTTTCGACGAAGAGCGCGTGGCGACAGCCGCGCGAAACGGCTTCGAGGCCGACAGCGCCGGTTCCGGCAAAAAGGTCGAGGATCCGGGTGCCGTCGACACATTCCGGATAGGCATGGCTCAATATATTGAACAGGCTCTCGCGCGTCCGGTCGGCAGTCGGCCGGATATCGTTGGATTTTGGCACGGCGAGAGGCCGTCCGCGAAACTCACCGCCGACGATCCGCACCGCGCGTCATTCCCTTTCCTCTCGCACCACCTTTGGACGGCCCGCCCGCAGGCCTGTCGCCGCCCGGCCTGTCACTGCTCGACTTGGCGCCTTTCGGCTTGCCGGAAAAATTCTTGGCCCCGCCGGGCTTGCCGGCAAAACCCTTGCCGCGCGGCTTGTCACCCGAAGGCCTGTCGCTTGAAGGCCTGGCACTCGACGGCTTGTCGCCAAACGATCTTTCACCGCGCGGACGCTCCGAGCGGCCCTCGCCGGTAAAGCTTCTGGCTGCCCGCGGACGTTCGTCACCATCCGCACGCGGCTTGCGATCCCCACGCGGCTTGTCGCCGAAGGGACGATCGCCACGCGAGGGACGGTCACCGAAGGGCCGCTCGCCGCGCGGACGCTCCGAACGGGCCTCCTCGGTGGAGGCTCTGGCAGCCCGAGGACGCTCGTCACCATCGGCACGCGGCCTGCGATCCCCACGCGGTTTGTCGCCGAAGGGTCGATCGCCACGCGAGGGACGGTCACCGAAAGGCCGGTCGCCGCGCGGACGCTCCGAGCGGCCTTCGCCGGCGGAGCTTCTGGTGCGCGGACGTTCGTCACCCGCTTCGCGCGGGCGACGGTCGCCGCGCGCCAGGCGGTCGCCAAAACCGCGATCTTCACGGGCGGGGCGGTCCCCGAAGGAACGCTTGCGGCCGGAACCTTCCGCCTCATCCTTGCGGCGGGGCTGCTCGCTCGAGCGAATCCATTCGCCATCCTCTTCGCGCACACGGTTCACCTGCGTGCGCGGGCGATCCTCGGTACGGTCGAACGCGTTCTTTGCCGGCGCCTGCTCGCCGCGCTTGCGCGCTGTCTGTGCATTCTTGGCGGCTTTCGCCGCGGCCTTTTCGCCGAGCGGCCGGGCGCCCGGCGCCATCCAGACATTGGCGCTGCGGCGCTGGCCGAGCGGCTGGGGACGCTTCGGCTTGTCGTCGTCCCTGCGGCCGCTGTCGCGGCGATCGTCATCTCTGCGCCCACCGCCGTGGCGGTCGTCGCGCTTGGTGTCGAGGCGGCTCAGCGCCCGTTCGCGCTTGTCCTCGTCGCGGCGCGGTCGCTCGCGCTTTTCCGGCACTGCAGGCTCTGCCTCTTCCTCGGCAGCGACAGCTGGCGCATTGTAGATCGGCGCGTCGAAATTCGCCTTGGCTTCTTCGATGAGGCGCGGGCCGAGCTGGTCGCGCAGCGTGCGGCCGCGCACTTCGACGACATGGCCTTCCGGCAAGTCGCCGAGCTGGAACGGGCCATAGGAAATACGGATCAGGCGGTTGACGTCGAGGCCGAGCGCGCCGAGCACGTTCTTGATTTCGCGGTTTTTGCCTTCACGAAGGCCCATGGTGATCCAGACGTTCGAGCCCTGGGTGCGGTCGAGCGTCGCCTCGATCGAGCCATAGAGCACACCGTCGACGGCGATGCCGTCCTTCAGCTTGTCGAGCGCGTCCTGATCGATCTCGCCATGGGCGCGGACGCGGTAGCGCCGCAACCAGCCGGTCGCCGGCAGTTCCAGCGCGCGGGCAAGACCGCCGTCATTGGTCAGCAAGAGCAGGCCTTCGGTATTGATGTCGAGACGGCCGATCGACATGACGCGCGGCAATTCTTCCGGCAGGTTGTCGAAGACGGTCGGCCGGCCTTCCGGATCGGCATTGGTGGTCACGAGGCCAGCCGGCTTATGATAGAGCCAGAGCCTGGTGCGCTCGATGCCGCGGATCGGCACGCCGTCGACCTCGATGCGGTCGGCGAGCGTGACGTTGACGACGGGGGTTTCGAGAACCCTGCCGTTCAGCGTTACCCGGCCGTCCATGATCATGCGTTCGATGTCGCGGCGGGAGGCGACGCCGGCGCGCGCCATCACCTTGGAAATGCGTTCGGCCTTGGCCTCGCCATCGGCCTCGGCGGCGATCGCAGCCTTTGCCGGCTTGCCACCGCCCGGCTTGGCGCCGGTCTTCGGCTCGGTGTCCCGTGAAAACGGCTTTGCGCCCGGGCGTTTTGGCTTGTCTTTGGGTGTCATTTGTTGTTTGCCTGCCTTTTGGGCCTGTCTATCAGGTCACGCATCTGCGGTTAAGTGGAAATTCGTGCGATCGTGAAGACAAATCGTTTCATGGAGATGGCGCTTGAAGAAGCGCGCGCCGCCGGAGAACGCGGCGAGGTACCGATCGGCGCCGTCGTCGTTGTCGACGACATTGCCGTGTCACGCTCGGGAAACCGCACGCGCGAGCTCAATGACGTGACCGCGCATGCCGAAATCGCCGCAATCCGGCTCGCCTGCGACGCGCTTGGGCAGGAACGTCTTGTCGGCGCCGATCTCTATGTGACGCTCGAGCCTTGCACCATGTGCGCGGCAGCCATCTCGTTTGCGCGTATCCGCAGGCTCTATTACGGCGCCGAGGATCCGAAGGGCGGCGCCGTCGACAATGGCGTGCGATTCTATGCGCAGCCGACCTGCCACCACGCCCCGGAGGTCTATTCCGGCTTCAACGAGGTGCAATCGGCCGAGATCTTGCGGAGATTCTTTTCGCAACGGAGAGAGGCGCCGTAATCAGCGGCGTCTGTGCGCGGCGCCGTCATTCCTGTCGGCGCCGAAAAAGCTATTGCAGGAGGTTCCACCACTGCTTGCCGGTGTTGGCGACCGCTGCATCCTTCTTGCGCTTCTTCTGCTTCTTGAGCTCTGGCTCGCCGAGATCATCGAGCTTTGCCGGATCGTCGACAGTGCGGTAACCGGGCGGCGGATCGGATATATAGCGGCGCTGATCGACATAGGAGCCCTTCTGCAGGGCGCGGGCTTCACGATAGGCCTTGGTCTGGGCTTCCGTCGTGCGCCGGCCGCCTTCGATCGCCGAGCTGGCGAGAGGCGAGCGGTAATTCGGATTGTCCGAGTTCGCGTCGGCCTCGGAAACGAGGCGGGCGCGGGTCTCCTCCGGCGATTCAAGCCATTGCGGATTGTCCTTGTTGGCGACCGTCGGCTGCGGCGCAACCAGGTTTTCCTTCTGCGCCTCGGCCGGCAGCACCAGCGTCGGACGCGGCGTGTACTTGACGCCCTTGTTCTTCGGGTCCGGTCCGGTCAACGACACGGACTGGCCGAGATCGTCGGTCAGCTGTTCCATGGCGGTCTTGTCGGTGCCGTAGGTCGGGCTGCTGGCGCAACCGGACACCATCGAGCATCCCGCCATGACGACAGACAGGCAGGCGCCCATACGGAACCAATGCGATGTTAACATGAAAACCCTTCCACCCCGGTGCAATCGTCGCCCAACCGGACAACCGTCCCCCTGACGCAAAAATCCGGCCATTTTCAGGCAGCTTTTACCGGATGAACCGCGAAAGCGCAATTCACCCGGTAATATTCTTCACGCGAGCGCGGCGAGTTCGCGAAGGGCGGCGGCGTCGCGGGCCGAGACATCGGGATATTCAGGATCGGAACCGACATCCCGGGTGATGCGCCAGGAGCGGGCGCATTTTTCACCCTCGGCCAGCTTCGGCACGACGCTGACCTCAGGCACCTCGGCAAGGCGGAAGGCATCCGCCGGGCCTTCGCCGGTCTTGATCTCGATCGCCGAGGTGATGCAGACTTCGGTGAAGTCCTGACCTTCGAGCGCCTTCAGCAGGTCCGGATCGGCGATGTGGACGACGGGAGCCGCTTCCAGCGAGGAGCCGATGCGCTTGTCCTTGCGCTCGATTTCCAGCGCGCCGGTCACAACCGAACGCACCGCGCGGATCTTCTTCCACTTCTCGGCCAGGGCATCGTTGCGCCATTCCTTGGCGACCGGGGCAAACTGCTCCAGATGCACTGACACGGCGGACGGGTTGCGCGACAGCCAGGCCTCCTCGGTGGTGAAGGGCAGCATCGGAGCGAGCCAGGTCACCATGCAATCGAAGATCTGCCGGATGACATGCAGGCTGGCGCGCCGGCGCAGGCTCGACGGCGCGTCGCAATAAAGCGCATCCTTGCGGACATCGAAATAGAAGGCCGAAAGCTCGACATTGGCGAAATCGATCAGCGCCCGGGCGATCTTCTTGAAGTCGAAGCTGTCATAGTTCTCGCGCACCAGCTCGTCGAGTTCGGCAAGCCGATGCAGCATCAGCTGCTCCAGCTCCGGCAGATCGGCGAGCGCGATCTCCTCGCCCTTGTCGTGGGCGAGCGTGCCGAGCATCCAGCGGATGGTGTTGCGCAGCTTGCGATAGGCGTCGACATTGGTCTGGATGATCGTCTTGCCGACGCGCAGGTCGTCGGCATAATCCGAGGTCATCACCCAGAGGCGCAGGATATCGGCGCCGGCATCCTTCATCACTTCCTGGGGTGCGGTGACGTTGCCCTTCGACTTCGACATCTTCTCGCCCTTCTCGTCCATGGTGAAACCATGGGTGAGGACGGCGTTGTAAGGCGCACGGCCGCGGGTGGCGGCCGATTCCAAGAGCGACGAATGGAACCAGCCACGATGCTGGTCGGAACCTTCGAGATAAAGGTCGGCCGGCCACTTCAGGTCCGGGCGGTCCTCGAGCGTGAAGGTGTGCGTCGAGCCGGAATCGAACCAGACGTCGAGGATATCCATGACCTGCTTCCAGCGGGAATGGTCGTGGTCATTGCCGAGGAAGCGTTCCTTGGCGCCTTCGGCAAACCAGGCGTCGGCGCCTTCATGTTCGAAGGCTTCGAGGATGCGGGCGTTGACGGCGTCATCGACCAGGACCTCGCCATGCTCGTCGGCAAAGACGGCGATCGGCACGCCCCAGGCGCGCTGACGCGAGAGCACCCAGTCCGGGCGACCTTCGATCATGGCGCGCAGGCGGTTCTGGCCGGCGGCGGGCACGAAACGGGTGTCGTCGATCGCGCTCAGCGCGCGCGACCGCAGCGTCGTGCCGTCGGCAAGGGTCTTGTCCATATAGACGAACCATTGCGGCGTGTTGCGGAAGATCACCGGCTTCTTCGAACGCCAGGAATGCGGATACTGGTGCTTCAGCCGGCCGCGGGCAAAGAGCGCGCCGCGGGCGATCAGCTCCTTGATGACGCGGTCATTGGCATCGCCCTTCTTGCCGTTGTCGTCGATGACGCGGGCGCCTTCGAAGCCGGGGGCATCCGATGTGTAGAAGCCGCCATCGTCGACCGGGAACGGGATCTTGGTCTCGATGCCGCGCGCCTCGAGCGTGCGGACAGCCGACATCCAGGCATCGAAGTCCTCGCGGCCGTGGCTGGGTGCGGTGTGCACGAAGCCGGTGCCGGCATCGTCGGTGACGTGATCGCCATCGAGTAGCGGCACATGGAATTCATAGCCGCCGTCGAGACCCTTGAAGGGATGGGCGCAGGTCATCGCTGCGAAGTCGGCCGCAGAGACATCGCTCAAGCGCTTGTACTGCAACTTGGCCTTGGCGAAGGATTCCTCGGCCAGCTTATCGGCAAAGATCAGCCTTTCGCCGGGACGCGGACCAAAGTCGTTCTCGGCCGCCGTCACTTCGTAAAGGCCATAAGAGACGCGCGCGGAAAAGGAGACCGCGCGGTTGCCGGGGATCGTCCAGGGCGTGGTCGTCCAGATGACCACGAACGCGTCCTTGAGCGCGGCCGGGCCTTCGACGACCGGGAATTTCACCCAGATCGTGTCGCTCTCATAATCCTGGTATTCGACCTCGGCCTCGGCCAGCGCCGTGCGCTCGACGACCGACCACATGATCGGCTTGGAACCGCGATAGAGCTGGCCGCTCGCGGCGATCTTCAGAAGCTCGCCGGCGATGCGCGATTCCGCGTGGAAGTTCATCGTCGTATAGGGATTGTCGAAGTCGCCCTCGATGCCGAGACGCTTGAACTCTTCCGCCTGGACCTTGATCCAGCCGGTGGCGAACTCACGGCATTCCCGGCGGAATTCGTTGACCGGGACCTCGTCCTTGTTCTTGCCCTTCTCGCGGTACTTCTCCTCGATCTTCCATTCGATCGGCAGGCCGTGGCAATCCCAGCCAGGCACGTAATTGGCGTCGTAGCCGCGCATCTGGAATGAGCGGTTGATGACGTCCTTGAGGATCTTGTTCAGCGCGTGGCCGATATGGATGTTGCCATTGGCATAGGGCGGGCCGTCGTGAAGGACGAACTTCTCGCGGCCGGCGGCAGAAGCGCGCAGCTTCTTGTAGAGACCCATCTCCTGCCAGCGCTTGACGAGTTCGGGCTCCTTCTGCGGCAGGCCGGCGCGCATGGGGAAATCGGTCTCGGGCAAATAGAGGGTCTTCGAATAGTCGATCTTTTCGGCTGTGTCGGTCATGTCTGACAATCGTTTTCTGGCAGCCCAGGAAGGGCGCAACGGGCGTGAAATAGCTGGTGACGGCAGCGCTCGTATCCAAGCGCCAAAAACCCGGACCTTCCGGCCGCTTAGCGCGCGCGGAAGGCCGGGCCGATAATTCGCATCGTCATCGCCAGCCGAAATTTCATCATCGCGCCGGTTCATAGGCGTTTTTGCCGGGAAAAGGAAGAGGCCGGCTGCCACAACGGAAGCAATTGAAGACTGAGCCAAATGCGCATATATATAGGGGCAATTGGCAAGAAGGTGTTCACGGTAATGCTCAGTTCTCTTCAGACGTCCGATCCGATGACCATACGCGAGCGCCTCGAGATCGCTTCGCACGGCTCCGTCCAGGTTTATGACGGAGCGATGGCATTGAAATTGACAGAGTTCGGCTTTTCCGTGGAGGAAATATATCGTTTCGTCGCACCGCGCCGAACTCTGGCGAGACGTAATGCGAACGGCGAGCCGCTGACGGTCGAGGAAAACGACGGCGCCTTACGTATCGTGCGGATCGCGGACATGGCTAAGCGCATTTTCGGCGACAGAGCCATCGCGTTCGATTGGCTGCGCAAGCCCAATCGCGGCATGGACGGCATCACGCCAATCGATCTCCTGGAATCGGAAACCGGCGCGCGCCTCGTCGAGCAGGCCCTGCAGCAGATCGACCACGGGATTTACGTCTAGGCGATGATCTTATGGCGTATCTCGAATTATGCCGATCTTTCCGGACGCGGCGGGCTGCTTGCACCGGGACGATGGCATCATCAGGGAATTCCCGTCGTCTATTGCTGCGATCACCCGTCGACTGCGCTCCTCGAAATTCTGGTACAGGTCGATCTGCATCAAATTCCGAGAGATTTTCAGCTCCTGAAAATCCGTTGCCCGGACGACATTGAAGCCTTCGATATCGGGATCGACCCTGCTGCGGTCAATCAGACCAGCCTGACGCGCGACCGTGGCAGCAAATTGCTGGAAGACAATGATTTCTGTCTGCTGCGCGTCCCATCGGCAATCATGCCGGAGGCCGCGAATATTCTCATCAATCCGCGTCATCCGGACGCGTCGCGGCTGACAATCGAAAAAACGATCCGCTATCCTTTCGACAGCCGGCTATTGCGCTGAGGAAAAGCACAATTTCCCATCAAGCGCACCGAGCGGCCTGACGCCCGATAGCAGCGCCCTCGCCTCCTCCTCGTCGCGTTTGATCTGGGCGACGAGCGGATCGAGGCCGTCGAATTTCAGTTCGGGTCTCAGATAGCCGAAGAAGGAGACGGAGCAGAGCTGACCGTAGAGATCGCCGCTGAAATCGAAAAGATAGGTTTCGAGCAGCGGTGCGCCGTTTTCCGTCACCGTCGGGCGGCGACCGTAGCTGGCGACGGCATCGTGGAGCGTGCCGTCTTCGAGGCGGAAGCGCACGGCATAGATGCCGGCGGCAAGATCGACCTCCGGCGGCAGGCGCATATTGGCTGTGGGAAAACCGAGCTGCCGGCCGAGCTTTTCGCCGTCGATCACTTCGGCTTCGACCGTATAACGGTAACCGAGCATGCCGGCGACTTCGCTGACATTGCCCTCCTTAAGCAGCGCGCGGATATGGCTCGACGAGACGACATCGGCGTTTTCATCGCGAAAAGCATCGATCAGGGTGACGCCGAAGCCGTAGGTATGGCCGGCATTCATCAGGAAGGCGGGACCGCCCTCGCGGCCGCGGCCGAAATGGAAATCGAAGCCGGTGACGACTTCGGAGGCGCCGAGCCAATCTTTCAGGATCGAATGGATGAAATCATCGGCCGAGCGCTGCGAGAATTCGTAGTCGAAGGGATATTCGATGACGGCGCTGAACCCCAGCGTTTCCAGGATGCGGGCCTTCAGCGGCGCCGGCGTCAGGCGGAAGACCGGCGTCTGCGGCCGGAAGACCGTGCGCGGATGCGGCTCGAAGGTCAGCACCAAAGCGGGGATACCGCGGGCCTTGGAGATTTCGAGCGCGCGGTTCAGCACCGATTGGTGGCCGCGATGCACGCCGTCGAAATTGCCGATGGCAATGACGCCGCCCTTCAGATGGGCAGGCAAGGGTTCGCGGGTTTCATTGCGGTGGAAGACGGTCATCGGCTGGCTTCTCTTCATGCAAGGCGGGGCATCCACCACTTCGGCGCGGCATTTTCCCGTTCGAGATAGGCGTGGAGGATCGCTTCGTCGGTCTCGCCGTTCAGGGTGTATTCCTTGGCGTGGATACCGCCGCTGATGTAGAGAAGGTCGAGGCCGTAATTCAAGGCGCCGCGCACATCGGTCGGCATGCCGTCGCCGATTGCCAGCACGCGCTCGACCGGGAAATCGCCGCGAAGCTCGCGAGCAGCGGCCATCGTCGCCTCGTAGATCGGCTGGTGCGGCTTGCCGGCGATGCGGGTGCTGCCGCCCAGCTGCTCGTAGTAGGCGGCCATGGCGCCGGCGCAGGGGATCATGCGATGGCCGCGCTCGACGATGAGGTCGGGATTGGCGCAGATCATCGGCACGTCGCGGGCTTTGAAGTCGAGAAGCATGTCGGTGTAATCCTCCGGCTTTTCCGTCTCGTCGTCGAAAAAGCCGGTGCAGACCAGCGATTGCGCTTCGCCAGCCGGCCGGCGCTCGACGCCAATGCCTTCGAGAAGCGCCTTGTCGCGCTCGGGGCCGAGCAGGAAGACCGTCTTCGGCCCTTCGGAGATCAGCCGGCGCGTGACGTCGCCCGAGGTAACGATCCGGTCATAGGCGCTGTCGGGAACGCCGATCTGGCGCAGCTGCTCGACCACCTGCCAGGAAAGGCGCGGCGAATTGGTGATGAGGACGACGGCGGCGCCGCTTGCGCGGGCCGCTTCAAGGGCGGCAGCCGCCTTCGGAAACGGATCGACGCCATTATGAACGACGCCCCAGACATCGCAGAGCACCACATCATAGTGACCTGTTATGTTAGAGAAGTTTTCTATCCGCTTGGCCATTCCGATTTCCCGATTTGCTTTAGTCACGGTGACATTGCAAAGGCGCAAGGCGATGGCAAGGCATTTTCTTCGCTGCCGGGCCAATGCGAAGATCGCGACCGGCAATCCGATGGCGCGGATGGGCAAAAGGTTTTGCCGACCCCATCCCGAAGCGGCAGATCGTCAAGGCAGACGGACTTCGCCAAAGCCCGGTCGCGCCATGGTTTCGCCTGCAATCTCCGACTATTCTCCGGTCTCTTCACAATTCCGGCACAAAAATTCGTGATTGCTCTCATTGACTCTTTTCGGAGCCATCCCTAAATGCTCGTCGCTAGCACTCACCGCAAGGGAGTGCTAACACCTATCCATGTGGGCCGCTCCGGTCCGCGAATGTCATTCGATCGAGGGATTAGACAATGGCAAGCACCAATTTCCGTCCGCTTCACGACCGCGTCGTCGTTCGTCGCGTCGAGTCCGAAGAAAAGACCAAGGGCGGCATCATCATTCCCGATACCGCCAAGGAAAAGCCGCAGGAAGGCGAAATCGTCGCCGTCGGTTCCGGCGCTCGTGACGAGTCCGGCAAGGTCGTTGCACTCGACGTCAAGGCTGGCGACCGCGTTCTGTTCGGCAAGTGGTCCGGCACCGAAGTCAAGATCAACGGCGAAGACCTTCTGATCATGAAGGAAGCCGACATCATGGGCATCATCGGCTGATCGGCCGACCTGCTTTCCCGAAATGGCTGACGGGCCTTTTGCCCGAACAACTCGAATTCAGGAGTCACAAACATGGCAGCTAAAGAAATCAAGTTTGGCCGCACCGCGCGCGAAAAGATGCTGCGCGGCGTCGACATTCTCGCCGATGCAGTCAAGGTCACGCTCGGCCCGAAGGGTCGTAACGTCATCATCGACAAGTCCTTCGGCGCACCGCGCATCACCAAGGACGGCGTTTCCGTCGCCAAGGAAATCGAACTCGAAGACAAGTTCGAAAACATGGGCGCCCAGATGGTCCGCGAAGTTGCTTCGAAGACCAACGACATTGCCGGCGACGGCACCACGACCGCAACCGTTCTTGCCCAGGCGATCGTTCGCGAAGGCGCCAAGGCCGTTGCTGCCGGCATGAACCCGATGGACCTGAAGCGCGGCATCGATCTCGCCGTCGCCGAAGTCGTCAAGGATCTCCAGGCCAAGGCCAAGAAGATCAACACCTCGGAAGAAGTCGCCCAGGTCGGCACGATCTCCGCTAACGGCGAACGTCAGGTCGGTCTCGACATTGCCGAGGCCATGCAGAAGGTCGGCAACGAAGGCGTCATCACCGTTGAAGAAGCCAAGACCGCCGAAACCGAACTCGAAGTCGTCGAAGGCATGCAGTTCGACCGCGGCTACCTCAGCCCCTACTTCGTGACCAACCCGGAAAAGATGATCGCCGACCTCGAAGACGTCTTCATTCTCCTCCACGAGAAGAAGCTGTCGAACCTGCAGTCGATGCTGCCGGTTCTCGAAGCCGTCGTCCAGACCGGCAAGCCGCTCCTTATCATCGCTGAAGACGTCGAAGGCGAAGCTCTTGCAACGCTCGTCGTCAACAAGCTGCGCGGCGGCCTCAAGATCGCTGCCGTCAAGGCGCCTGGCTTCGGCGACCGCCGCAAGGCCATGCTCGAAGACATCGCCATCCTGACCGGCGGCACCGTCATCTCCGAAGACCTCGGCATCAAGCTCGAATCCGTCACGCTCGACATGCTTGGCCGTGCCAAGAAGGTGTCGATCTCCAAGGAAAACACCACGATCGTCGACGGTTCGGGCGCCAAGTCCGACATCGAAGGCCGTGTTGCCCAGATCAAGGCGCAGATCGAAGAAACCACCTCCGACTACGACCGCGAGAAGCTGCAGGAGCGTCTTGCCAAGCTCGCCGGCGGCGTTGCCGTCATCCGCGTCGGCGGCTCGACGGAAGTCGAAGTGAAGGAAAAGAAGGATCGCATCGACGACGCTCTCAACGCGACGCGCGCTGCCGTTCAGGAAGGCATCGTACCGGGCGGCGGCGTTGCCCTGCTGCGTTCTTCCGTCAAGATCACCTCCAAGGGTATCAACGACGACCAGGAAGCCGGCATCAACATCGTTCGCCGTGCTCTGCAGGCTCCGGCTCGCCAGATCGCTGAAAACGCTGGCGACGAAGCTTCGATCGTCATCGGCAAGATCCTCGACAAGGATCAGGACAACTGGGGTTACAACGCCCAGACCGGCGAATATGGCGACATGATCGGCATGGGCATCATCGACCCGGTCAAGGTCGTTCGCACCGCCCTGCAGGATGCAGCTTCCGTTGCATCGCTGCTGATCACCACCGAAGCCATGATCGCCGAGCTGCCGAAGAAGGACGCTCCGGCTATGCCGGGCGGCATGGGCGGCATGGGCGGTATGGACATGATGTGATAGGCCAACGGCCTTTCACAGCATCGTTCATGAAACCACCCATCATCTAAGATGGTTCAGCGCGTCAAGCGCGCTGAACTGGCGGTATGGACATGATGTGATAGGCGAAAGCCTGCACTGACACCATTCCGGCATCCGGAACAGGAAGGGCGGCCCTTGGGTCGCCCTTTTCGTTTCCCTTACGGCACCGCCGATGTCTTTTCAGCCGCTTCCGATTTCAGGAATGATGCAGCGGCGATTCGACCACGCGGCACGCCCGATTCAGCTGATCAACCCATCTAACCAGCCGTCTATTGCCCGCCCCCGGGCCGAAGCTTGCGTGAAGCTTGCGTCGCTGCACCTTTGCAGTATGCCGACATCGGTGCGAGATCGCGGCGTTGCCGTGCCGTTTCCGGCCTCCGCATCAGGTGAAAACGCTTCCAATGCCCTCGAAGATGATCCTCCACCGCCGATTCTCCTGAAATGTCCCGGAAGCGCGGCCTCACGAGAAATGATCCCGATCCGAATACCCCTTAAAAAGCCGTTGCCGTTTGTCCAAAAGCTCCTATAAATCCGCGCTGCAATTAAAGTGCGCCCGGCGATAATTTTTCGCTAATAGACGAGGTCGGAGCGCGAAACGGCGATACGCGAATGTTCGGCTTCAACGGCTCCGCTTCCGGAGCCCCTGAACGCCATGGCGATTGCCGGATGGGCGGACATCATGTCCGCAGCGACATGATCCTGTTTCTTTGTGTTTGCCGAACGTGCGGCGGAGAAGCCGCATGCGAACGGGAGAACGCCTTGTTTAAGATCGCCAAAGCCAATGCAGCCCTGCCCCTGATGCCCGGCTCGCTTGAGGACGCCAATCAAAATCACGAGATGCTGGCGCAGTTTTCCATCTCCGAAAGCTGGATCGGAGATTTGTCGAGCGGCATGCTCCGCCTCGGCGAATGGAGCGGCATGCTGCACGGCCTCTCCGCACAGGAATGCGGGCTGTTAAGCCTGATCCGCTGCTACGATACCAAAGACCGCAGCCACATATTGGAGCTGTTCGAACAGGCGGCGACGCTCAATTCCTCCTTCTGTTTTTCGACGACGATCATCATGCGGAATGGCTTCCGCCAGCCGCTGTTCTGCATGGGCGAGTCGAACGGGCTCGAAGAGAAATACAGCGGCAGCATGTCCGGCGTCTTCATCTTCCCGCGTTTCAAGCTTGAAGGCGCAAGGCAGATCACAAGCCGCCGATAAAAACCGCCAGCGCAAAGAAAAGGCCGCTCTCAAGGGCGGCCTTCGGCATTTCCGGTCGGCCTCTCCGTTATTCCGGCTTGACGGGTATGTTGAGGCCCTTCGCACTTGCCGGACGGGCGATGCAGCGCTCCAGCCAATCCGAGACGGCGGGGAATTTCGCATATTCCAGAACCTCGCGGCCGCCATAGAAGATATCGGCGCCGCGAACCCAGGTGAAGGTGGTGATGTCGGCGATCGTATAGAGATCGCCCATGATCCACTGGCGGCCCTTCAGCCGGTCTTCGAGCACGCCGAGCAGACGTTTGGACTCGTCGCGATAACGCTCCACCGGGTAGGAATTGTTGGCGACCTTGTCGGCGGCGAATTTGTAGAAATGCCCGAACTGGCCGAACATCGGACCGATGCCCGCCATCTGGAAAAACACCCATTGGATGGTTTCGTAGCGGCCGGCAGCATCGGCAGGGATGAGCTTGCCGGTCTTTTCCGCGAGATAAAGCAGGATGGCGCCGGATTCGAAAAGGCCGATCGGCTTGCCGTCCGGGCCATTCGGATCGATGATCGCCGGGATGCGGCCGTTCGGGTTGAGAGATTCGAATTCCGGCGACTTCTGCTCGTTGGCGGCGAAGGAAACATAATGCGGCTCGTAGGCGAGACCGAGTTCTTCGAGGGCGACGGAAACCTTCACCCCGTTCGGCGTCTGCAGCGAATAGAGCTGGATGATGTCGGGATTTTTCGCCGGCCAGCGCGTGGTGATCGGAAATGCGGAAAGATCTGCCATCGGAATCTCCATGTTGGGCGCCGACCATAAAAGACCGGGCTCGGTAAAGGCAAGCCGCGGCGACCAGGAGATCGTTCCATATTGTTGAACGATCTGTCCGCTTCCGTTTATCTTTCCACAACGAAGGAAAAGAGCGACATAGAAGCATCCGAGGTCCAACCGGTGCCGGGGCACCAAGATCTCCAGAGCCAATCAAACGGAGACAACGTCCATGTCAAACAACGTCATCATCCTGATCGCCCGTATCCTTCTTTCCTTCATGTTCATCTTCGCCGGCTTCGGCAAGCTGACCGATCCGGCATCGACCGCCGGCATGATCGCCGGCGCCGGCCTGCCGGCTTCCACCGCGCTCACCTATCTCGCCGGCCTGTTCGAGCTTGCAACCGGCCTTGCCGTGCTCGTCGGCTTCCAGGTCCGCATCGTCGGCTGGCTGCTTGCCGTCTTCTGCGTCTTTACCGGCTTCGTCTTCCACTTCTCGCCGATCAACGTTCCTGATTTCCCGGCCGCCGCTAACGCCTGGCTGAGCGGCCTGAACTTCGTCAACTTCATGAAGAACATCACGCTCGCCGGCGCCTATATCATGCTCGCCACCAATGGCGCAGGCGCCTACTCGCTCGACGCCCGCCGCGGCGCCTACGCAACGGCCTGACACCAGCAGACATCCTCCCAGAAACAGAAAACCCGCCGTCATCCGACGGCGGGTTTTTCTTGTGCCGTTATGTAGCCGAGATCAGAGGGCGGCGCGCACCGCATCGATGATCGCCTGCACCGCCGGTTCGTCGGCATGGCTCTCCTTGCGGGCGCGCACGAGGCAGGCCTGCGAATGCAGGATGACGCCGTCCTGGAGCACCTTCAGGTGGTTGGCGCGCAATGTCGAGCCGGTGGAGGTGATATCGACGATGATGTCAGCCGAGCCTGCGGCGGGAGCGCCCTCGGTGGCCCCCAGGCTTTCGACGATGCGATAAAGCTGGATGCCGTGCTGGCTCGAAAAGAACTGCTGGGTCAGCCGCCAGTATTTGGTGGCGATAGCAAGCCGCCTGGAGTGGCGGGCGCGGAAATCGGCGGCGACATCGACGAGATCGGCCATGGTGTCGACATCCAGCCAGATCTCCGGCACGGCGACGACGACATCGGCATGGCCGAAACCGAGCCGGGCGCAGAATTCGACGCGCTTGTCGATCTCGGCAAAACCCTCCCGCATCAGATCCTCGCCGGTGACGCCGAAATCGACGCTGCCGTTGCCGATTTCGCGAGAGATTTCGGAAGCCGACAGGAAGGCGACTTCCACATCGTCCCAGCCTTCGACGCGGCCGCGATAGGAGCGGTCGTTACCAACAGCCGAGATCGGCATGCCGGCACGCTCGAAGATCGCCGAAGCGTCGTCCTTCATCCGGCCCTTGGAAGGAAGCGCAATGGTGATGGTCATGCGGCTGCCCTTTCGGTTTCGATACGGTCGAGCCAGAAGGAGAAGCCGACGGCCGGAATGCGGTCCGTGGCGCCGAGGAAGGTCAGCAGCCGATCGAAGCGACCGCCGCCGGCGAGCACCGCGCTCGAGCCTTCCACCGTCACCTCGAAGACGAGGCCGGTGTAATAATCGAGCGGCCGTCCGAAGGCGGCGCGGTAGTCGAGGCAGGAAAGATCGACGCCGGCATTGGCAAGGGCTGCGACCCGGCCATTGAAGCGGGCGAGCGCGTTGCCGAGTTTCAGGCCAGCAGCATCGGCGAAACCGGCAAGGGCCGCGGACGCGTTGATGAGCGGCACGTCGAGCGACAGGAACTCTTCCAGCACCTGGAAGGCCGCATCGTCGAGGCGGGTTTCGGAGAGGATCAGCTTTTCCTTGAGGCGCCGGGCGATCTCCAGGGGCGAGCGGCTGGCATTCGTCGAATAGCCGGTCTTCTGCATCTCCCGCTCGAGATGGACGACCAGCGCCTGCTCGTCGCCGGATGCGACCAGCCTGGCAATATCATCGTCCAGGCCAGTGACGAATTGCGGGCTGACGAGGCTGGCCAGCAGCGCTTCCAGCTGCGTCATGTTGCCGAAGGCATGGATCAGGCGCTTCTGCCAGCCGAGCGGCAGGCCGAGCGCCTGGACGACGGCCTCGAACACTGCCTGGTCGCCCAATGTCACCGACAGTCGCCGGCCCGGCAGCAGGCGGGCGAGGATGCCGGTGGCATCGCCGATGGCGCGGGCGTCGGCGTTTGACAGGTCGATATCGCCGAGATCCTCGATGCCGGCCTGGTAGAATTCATTGGCGCCGTCACGGCGCTGGCGGAAAACCTCGCCGAGATAGGCATAACGCTTCGGCGTACCGGTCGCCGTCTCGATGTGGCGCAGACAGACGGGAATGGTGAATTCTGGACGCAGGCAAAGGCTGGCGCCGGTTTCACTCTCCGTCATGAAGATGCGGCGGCGCAGATCCTCACCGGCGATGTCCAGGAAAGGTTCGGCCGGCTGAATGACAGGCGTATCGATGCGCTCGGCGTTGCGCGCGGTAAATTCGGCCAGCAGGTCGTTGCAGAATTCAGGGAGGTTGATCAGGGGCATCGGCTTGACTTCCCTCTTCTCCCCAGCGGGGAGAAGATGCCCGACAGGGCAGATGAAGGGGATGAGGAGTGTAAACGACGAATGTCCTGGGCGGCGAGCGAAGAACAGCTTCTACCGTGGCGCGCCCTCATCCGACCCTGCGGGCCACCTTCTCCCCGAGGGGAGAAGGGGAGATCTCTCTCAAATGTCGTCATCTGTGTCACCGGCTTGAGCGGGATCATATGAAGTTTCTAAGCCGGAGCTAGCCCTCTTCCGATCCTCAGCCTGCGCAGCAAGGATTTCCTTCACCTTGGCCACAAGGTCGGCTTCCGGCACCGTCTCCTGCGCCACGCGCGCTTCGCGCCAGCTGGCATTGTCTTCGATCTCGCCGGAGAGCCGCTTGCCTTCGATCAGATCCTTGATCTGCACGACGCCTTCGGCGCGCTCGTCGCCGCCCTGGATGATGGCGACAGGGCAGCCGCGGCGGTCGGCATATTTCAGCTGATTGCCGAACTTCTTCCAGTTGCCCTGGAACATCTCGGCGCGGATGCCGGCGGCGCGCAGTTCCTGGGTCATGCGCTGGTAGCGGCCCATCGCTTCGACATCACCGTCCATGACGGTCACCAGCACCGGCTCGATGACTTCGCTGGCGCCAAGCTTGCCGAGGTTCTTCAGCGCCGTCATCAGGCGGGAGACGCCGATCGAAAAGCCCGTCGCCGGAACCGGCTGTCCCATGAAGCGGGAGACGAGGCCATCATAACGGCCTCCGCCGCCGACCGAACCGAAGACGACCTTTTCGCCCTTTTCATTGGTGACGTCGAAGCTGAGTTCGGCCTCATAGACCGGGCCGGTATAATATTCGAGGCCGCGCACGACCGAGGGATCGATCTTGATCCGGTCGGCTTGATAGCCGGCGCTGGTGACGAGCGCTGCTATGAAATTCAGCTCCTCGACGCCTTCGCCACCCCTCGAGGTTCCCGCAACGAGCTCGGCGAGGCGTTGAGCGCTTTCGGCATAATCCTTGATGCCGACGAAAAACAGCACCTTGTCGATCTGCTCCTGATCAAGCCCGGCGCCCTTGGTGAAATCGCCGGATTCATCCTTGCGGCCGGGGCCGAGCAGCAATGCCACGCCTTCCGGGCCGAACTTGTCGAGCTTGTCGATGGCACGCAGCACGTTGAGCCGCTGGCCGGCCTTGTCGTCGCCGCCGAGGCCGATCGCCTCGAGCACGCCGTCCAAGACCTTGCGGTTGTTGACGCGGATGACATAGTCACCGCGCTTGATGCCGAGGGCCTCAAGCGTGTCGGCCATCATCATGCACATTTCGGCATCGGCCTGAACACCCGGCGCGCCGACCGTATCGGCATCGAACTGCATGAACTGGCGGAAGCGGCCGGGGCCCGGCTTCTCGTTGCGGAAGACGTAACCGGCGCGATAGGTGCGGTAGGGAAGCTGGATCTCGTTGAAATTCTCGGCGACATGACGGGCGAGCGGCGCCGTCAGGTCGTAACGCAGCGACATCCATTGCTCGTCGTCATCCTGCAGGGAGAAGACACCCTCGTTCGGCCGGTCGCTGTCGGGCAGAAACTTGCCGAGCGCATCGGTATATTCGAACAGCGGCGTTTCGAGCGGATCGAAACCATAATGCTCATAGACTTCCCGGATCTTTGCCGTCATCTCGTTGACGGCGCGGATATCGGTGGCCGTGCGGTCGACGAAGCCGCGCGGCAGGCGGGCCTTGAGCTTTTGCGGTTTCTTCTGCTTGTCGTTCATTTCCGGGAATTCCGCTGACTGTGACAGTGGCGGTTTCCTAACCGATCGGGCGGGGAGCGGCAAGGGCGAAGGGTCTTGATGCCGCAGGGAGTATCGATTGAACCGGAGGCATCCATCAGAAATGCGGATATGCTCATGATCGCTGAAGCGCTTCTCTATGCCGCGACCTTGCCGCTGACCGGCAAGCCGCATCGAAAGTTCATCCGCTATTCCGTCAATCTGTGGTCGCGGGCCGGGCGCTGTGCGGCGGATTGGGCCGAACATGAGGAAAAGAGCCGGACTGCGATCCGCGCGGCTGCGGCCGGTCTCAGTCAGAAGCGGACCGCCGTCGTGCTCGGTTCCGGTCTGTTGCGGGACGTGCCGATCGAGGAACTGGCGCGCGATTTCGATACCGTCGTGCTGGTCGATCTCGTTCACCTCGCATCGGTGCGCCTGTGGCTGTCGGCCAAGGGCTATCGCAATGTCCGACTGATCGAGCGCGACCTCTCCGGCTATGACGACCTTGCCGCCGGCCGGCAGCCCGAACCGCTCGGCTTCCTCAGGAGCGTGCCCTATCTCGATCTGGTGGTTTCGGCCAACCTCTTGTCGCAGATCGGTCGCGGTGTGAAACGGCGCTCGGAGGCCGAGGCCGGGCGAATGCCCGAAGACACGGTGGAAAGGCTGATCGCGGCGCATCTGACCGGGCTTTCGGGCCTCCCCTGCCGCGGCTGCCTGGTGACCGACATCGCCTATGCCGTCATCGACCGCAACGGCAGGACGCATGAGGAGGCCGACCTGCTGCATGGCGTATTGCCGCCGCCGGCAAAAGCTACCTGGACATGGCCGGTGGCGCCGCTCGGCGAAGAGAGCAAGGATTACCGGATCGAGCACAAGGTCATTGCCAGCTGGTGATCAGGATGTGATCGCCGGTCGGCTTGGCTTGCATCAGTCATTCGCCTATAAAACAGCATGCGCATGCTCGCCCTCATCGTGATGTTTCTCGGCTGGCTGGTCTACAGCGCCATGTCCGCATGGGCAGGCTGTCCGACCTGCGCATCGATGAATGCACCGGTTGCCGTCGAAACCGGCATGCATCACGAAATGCACGGCATGGCTATGTCCGAGGCGGCGGGCAAGACTGAACCCTCGAAAGGCCCCTGCGCCGGCGGCAATTCCGCGCATATGCCGCTTTGCGCCGCCTGCCTGCTGTTGCCACCGGCGGTGACGGTCATGGCCAGCGGTAAGTCCATTTTCGGTTATCCCGACCCCGCGCTTGCCCGCGCCCTCGACGACGACAAACCGACACCACAGTCGCCGCCTCCGCGATTGTCCTGACACCATAGCAATCCATGCCAATCGGGTGGCTCAGCCGCCCGGCAAACCTATTGTCAGACAGAGGAAGGAACTCTCATGTCTTTGAAAATCATCGCCCTCACCGCCATGCTCGCCATCATTGCCGCTCCCGTCCTTGCCGAAGACAAACCGATGGATATGAGCAAGCCGATGGGCAATCACGATGCGGCAAGCCACGCCTTCAGCGAGGCCAATGCCAAGATGCACAAGGATATGATGATCGAGTATAGCGGCGATGCCGATGCGGATTTCGTCCGCGGCATGATCCCGCACCATCAGGGCGCGATCGATATGGCCAGGATCGAGCTTCAATATGGAAAAGATCCCGATATCCGAAAGCTCGCCGAAGCCGTCATCAAGGCACAGGAAGCCGAGATCGCTGAGATGACCGCCTGGCTCAAGGCCCACGGCAAATAATCGATCGTGGATGAAAAGGGGAACGCCGGGATGTCAGGCGTTCCCCAAGACTTATGTTGGCGAGGTCAGTCCTTCGGCTCGAAATCGGCCGGGCGGCGGCCGGCGCCCTGTCGGGCCAGCATCCAGCCGGGATATTCGGGCGCAAGCGCGCTCACCTCGTCGAGCTTCTTCATATCGTCTTCATCGAGCTTCAGCTTGACGGCGGCAAGGTTCTGGTCGAGCTGGTCGACACGCTTGGCGCCGATGATGACTGTGGTGACGAAGGGCTTGGCGAGGATATAGGCGAGTGCCACGGTGGCGACGCCGACGCCGTGCTTTTCGGCGACTTCGCGCATGACGGCGACGCAGGCCCAGGCCTTGTCCTTGTCGACCGGCGGGAAATCAAAACTGGCGCGGCGGCCCTCGCCGTTGCCGGGCGCGCCGGGACCATACTTGCCGGAGAGCAGTCCGCCGGCGAGCGGCGACCAGACCATCAGGCCGAGCTTCTCCTCCTGCATCATCGGCACGATGTCGCGTTCGAGGTCACGGCCGGCGATGGAATAATAGGCCTGCACGGTTTCGAAACGGGCAAAGCTGCGGCGTTCGGACAGGCCGAGCGCCTTGGAGATGCGCCAGGCCTGCCAGTTGGAGACGCCGATGTAGCGCACCAGGCCGCGGGAGACGAGATCGTCGAAGGCGCGCAGCGTCTCATCGATCGGCGTCACCGTATCGGTCGCGTGGATCTGATAGAGGTCGATGTGATCGGTCTGCAGGCGCTCGAGGCTCGCCTCGACGGAATCCATGATGTGGCCGCGCGAGGCGCCGCGGTCGTTCGGCTTGTCGCCCATCACACCATAGACCTTGGTGGCGATGACGACGTCCTTGCGTGGGATGTCGAGGTTCTTCAGCGCCTGGCCGAGCAGCCTTTCGGACTCGCCGGCCGAATAGACATCGGCCGTGTCGATGAAATTGACGCCCGAAGCAAGCGAGCGTTCGACGATCCGGTCGGCGGCATTCTGGTCGACATCGGCGATGGCGCCCCACATGCTGCCTTGCTTGGCTTCACCGAAGGTCATGGTGCCCAAGCAGATTTCCGAGACGAAAAGTCCCGTATTTCCGAGCTGGTTGTAACGCATGGTGGAAAAATTCCTTTGTGTCTGCCGCAAGAGGGCTTGCGAACCGCTGAACTTCATTTTTTGATTATTGGCCTGCGCGCGACAGGCACAGCCGTGGCTGGCTGCAGGGTGAGGCAAAGTGCATTTAGTGCGGCAGCGGCGCTTTTCAACGCTGCGCCCAACCGTGCCGAAGACGACGCCCTTGTCTCGACACAGGCAGCCGATAGATTGCCGGCCATATTTTAAGAGGTGCGCATATGACGACGCGACCACTGACGACGATCGGCTTCGATGCCGACGATACACTCTGGCAAAACGAACAATATTACCGACTGACGGAAGCGCATTTCACCAGGCTTCTTGCCGATTTCGCCGAAGGACCGAAGATTTCCGAGCGGCTGCTGGAGGCCGAGAAACGCAATCTTCGCCACTACGGCTTCGGCATCAAGGGTTTCACGCTGTCGATGATCGAGACGGCGATCGAAATCACCGAGGGCAAGGTTCCCTCGGGCGTGATCGCCAAGATCCTTGATATCGGCCGCGAACTCCTCTCCCATCCCGTCGAAACCATGCCGCATGTGCGCGACACGCTGGAGGGGCTTGCCGGCAAGTACCTGCTTGTCATGATCACGAAGGGCGATCTCTTCGATCAGGAGCGCAAGCTTGCCCAATCCGGGCTCGGAGATTTCTTCGATGCCGTCGAGATCGTCTCCGACAAGACCGCTGTCACCTATCGGCGCATCTTCGCCAAGGTCGGCGACGGGCCGGAGCGGGCGATGATGGTCGGCAATTCGCTGAAATCGGACATCGTGCCGGCAATCGCCGCCGGCAGCTACGGCGTCTTCGTGCCGCACGAACTCACCTGGGTGCTGGAGCATGTCGATGAACCGAAAGAAGCGCCGCGTTTCCGCAAGATCGGCCATCTCGGCGAATTGCGCGAACTGATCGACCGGCTCGGCTAGAGCCTCATTGCTTGGCAGGCGCCTTCGGAAACAGCGATGGGCGTTCGGGCTCGGCCGGCGGTTGCGGCGGTTGTGGGGCGGCCGCCAAGGGCTCGATCAGGATGCTGAACGGAGCGCCGAGGCCGCGGCGCGGCGAGACCTTGGAATAATAGGGACGCAGCAGCCAGGTGGCGTCTTCCTTGACCGTCGTCTCGAAGCTCATGCCATCCTCGTCGGTGCCGAAGAAGGCCTCGTCATCCGGCTTCGACAGGTCGAAGATCGCCAGGAAGGCAAATTTGCTCTTGGTGGAAAAACTGACCTTCACGTGCTGGCCGGTGCGCACCGGCAGCGTATAGACATGGCTATTGCCGAACTTCGTCCAGCCCTTCAGCTGCATGGTGACGGCCGGGAATTGCAGCTTCTCCAGCTTCTCGCCGGGATCGAGCTGCGGTGTCTGCGCCATGGCGGAGACCGGCAGGAAAAACAGGGCAGCGGCTGTTATCAATATTCTCACGGACAGATCTTTCATGGACGGACCAGGGCGCAGCGCATCGCCTCGACCTCGGGCCGGCAGAAGCAGCCTTCCAGATGATCGTTGACGAGACCCATCGCCTGCATGAAAGCATAAACTGTGGTCGGGCCGACAAAGGTCCAGCCGCGTTTCTTCAGATCCTTCGAAATAATGACCGATGTCGGCGTCGTCGGATTGGCGACGATATGCTCGCGGTCGACCACAACAGGCCGCTCGTTATGGCCCGGCTCGTAGCGCCAGAAATAATGGGCGAGCGAGCCGAACTCGTCCCTGAGGGCGATCGCGCGCTTGGCATTGTTGATGGTCGAGACGATCTTGCCGCGATGGCGGATGATGCCGGCATCGCCAAGGCAGCGAGCGACATCCTCGTCGCCGAAGAGAGCGACCTTGTCGAAATCGAAGCCTGAAAAGGCGGCGCGGAAATTCTCGCGCTTGCGCAGGATCGTCAGCCAGGAAAGGCCGGACTGGAAGCCTTCGAGGCAGATCTTCTCGAAGAGGCGGATGTCGTCAGTGACGGGGCGGCCCCACTCCTCGTCATGATAGCGGAGGTAATCGGGCAGATTGGCGTGCCAGTGGCAGCGGCTCCTGCCGTCCTCGCCGATGATGATGCCTGTCGCGCTCATGATCCTTCATTCTGCGGGGATCCGCTTCGTTCACCGTGCATGATTCCGGCTTTACCATTTGCAAACCGTCTTTCCAAACCGAACGGTAACCCTGACGAAAAGTTTATCCGGTCGGTCGGCTTTTCATGAATCGATCTTTACCATTCGCTGGCGGATAGAGTGGCAGCGTCTTTGCGGGCGGAACATGTCCGCCCGGGCGGAGAAGTCCCGCCAGCCATTTTCGGTCATTTGTAGAGAGTTCGTCCGATGATGAAACAGCTTGTTCTTGCCGCAGCCCTCTTCGGCATTGTCTCCACGGCCGCCCTTGCAGACGACCGCTACGCCACCCGTCCGCCGGTCGTGCTCAGCCCGGATCTGACGGCGCCCTGGATCAACCAGCTCGGCGGCGGCGCGGTTCGACCCGTCGTCTATCAGCGGCCGGTCATCCGGCAGCCGCAGCGCGGAATCTTCCAGCGCCGCGCGCTGCGCCAGGCGCCGCAGGCCGCACCGCAGACCGTTTCGGCGATCAATCCCGGCATCCCGTCGATCCGCCGTCCGATCGAGCCGCAATTCCTGCCGCAGATGGTCGATTACGATACCACGGAAAAGCCCGGCACGATCGTCATCGATACCAACAACCGCTTCCTCTATCTGGTGATGGAAGGCGGCAAGGCAAGGCGCTACGGCGTCGGCGTCGGCAAGCCCGGCTTCGAATGGGCCGGCGCCCACAAGATCACCCGCAAAACGGAATGGCCGGACTGGACGCCGCCTTCCGAAATGATCAGCCGCGAAGCCGCCAAGGGCCATTACCTGCCGGCGCGCATGGACGGCGGCCCGGAAAACCCGCTCGGCGCCCGCGCCATGTATCTCGGCTCGACGCTTTACCGCATCCACGGCACCAACGCGCCCTGGTCGATCGGCAGCGCCGTCTCCTCGGGCTGCATCCGCCTGCGCAACGAAGACGTCGTCGACCTCTATGACCGCGTCAGCGTCGGAACCCGCGTCATCGTCATGTAACGACCGGACAAATACCTGGGGAGCCGTAGAGAATAGCCGGCTCCCTTCTCCAAAAGAGCTTTATCCGGCCACGCCGATCTTGAATCGGGGAGAAGTTCATGTAGCTTCGAGCGAATTTGCTTGAGGGGAATCGATCATGATCAAATTGATGCCGGGTCTGGCTGCCGCCGGACTTGTCCTGTCCTTGATGTCCACATCCGCCTTTGCTGCACCCGCCGGCTCCGCGCCGGACAATACACGAGCCCCGGCGCAGATCGTGCGCGTGGCGCAGATGCCGAAATACGTGAAGCCGCAGTTCAAGCGCAAGAAAGTGCGCCTGGTGACGACGGAAGCGGCCGGCACCGTGATCATCGATACCAACAACAAATATCTCTATCTCGTCGAAGGCAACAACCGCGCCACCCGCTACGGCATCGGCGTCGGCCGCGACGGCTTCGGCTGGTCGGGGATCGTCAAGATCGGCCGCAAGGCCGAATGGCCGAGTTGGACGCCGCCGGCCGAGATGCGCCGCCGCGAAGCCGCCAAGGGCCACATCATCCCTGCTTTCCAGGAAGGCGGCGAGGACAATCCGCTCGGCGCCCGCGCCATGTATCTCTACCAGGGCGGCCGCGACACGATCTTCCGCATCCACGGCACCAACCAGCCCTGGACGATCGGCCTCAACATGTCTTCCGGCTGCATCCGGATGATGAACGAGGATGTGACGCACCTCTACGACCGCGCGCCTGTCGGCACCAAGGTGATCGTCATCGGCCCCGGCAACCGGCAGGGCAAGGTGGCTTTCGAGGACCGAGGCATCGACGTGCTGCGCACGATGTTTGGCGGCTGAGCAACACTGACGAAAAAAACGAAAGGCGCATTTCGACGCGCCTTTTGTTTTGCTTAGACTTTGCGGCCGAAAGCTGGCACATCTGCCTAAGAGTCGACATATTTACAATATCGGGGCTATTCAATGACATATGCGCTGCGTTCCTCCGCTTCGCTACTTGCGGGCATCGCGTTTTTGACAATCTGTTCAGCAGTTTCCGCCTCGGCGGAAGATCTGCAATTCTCTGTCTATGGCGGTTATCAGACCGCACCGCACAGCGGCGTCGATCTCTCCGACGGCACGCATTTCACCGCCGGCTGGGAAGGCAAGTCCTTCGGCAGCCCGCCTTATTACGGCGGCCGCGTCACCTGGTGGCTCGAGAACTTCAACAAGCCGAACTGGGGTATTTCGCTCGATTATACCCATGACAAGGTCTATGCCGACGACGATACGCTGGCCAAGACCGGCTGGTCGCACTTCGAATTCACCGACGGCCTGAACTTGCTCACGGTGAACGGCCTCTACCGCTTCCAGGATCCGACCCGCCGCTGGACGCCCTATCTCGGCGCCGGTATCGGCGTGAACATTCCGCATGTCGAAGTGATTCGCCCCGAGGGCAAGACCTGGGCATATGAATTCGGCGGCGTGACGCTGCAGGCCCAGGCCGGCGTCGACTTCAAGGTGACCGAGCGCTGGTCGACCTTCGTCGAATACAAGGGCACCTATTCACGCATCGACGTGCCGATCGACAACGGCGTGGACCTGAAGACCAACATCTTCACGAATGCCGTCAACGTCGGCGTTTCATTCCACTGGTAAGAACAAATTTCGGCTGCGACGTGAGAGCGGTTCAGCGCATAAAAGCGCAAAACCGCTCTAACCTTTTATCGTTACGCAATTCCCGGGCAAAACCGCCTTGCGCTTTGCCTGGGAAAACCGCTTCGTACTTCCTGAAATTGCTCTATTTCGTGCCGCAGCTGACCTTGCCCTGGACGGCATAGGGCTTTTCACCGCCTGCGATCGTCAGGGAATAGGTGCCGCTGAAATTTGCCGACGGCTTGCCGCGTTCACCGGCAACCACGACGAGATCCAGCGTTGCTCCGCCGGTGTCGTCATCACCACCGTCGAGAACCTCCAGGAGCAGTTCGCCGTCACGCGACCAGTGATTGGTCAGATGCTGCGATTCGAAAACACGTTTTCCGAATACCGTCGATTGCGCCTGGTCCTTGACAACAAGTGCACCGCGGAAATGGTTGAGCTTGTGGCCGGCATCGCTTTCGAAACCGCTTTCGAGCGTGAAACGCGCTTCCTTGTCGTCGGCGGAACAGAACAAGCGACTATCAGCATGGGCGGCGCCTGCCGCTCCGAGCAGTCCCGCAAGCACGATCATTCCCCGCCACATCGCCCAACCTCCCGAGACCGGCCCGACGGGCCTGCTGCATATGCAGCAATTTAAAGTGCTACAGCGTCCTTTGCGCATCTGAAAAGACGTGCGGCGCTGTAGTAGCTTCAGCCTAGCGGCAAACCTGTTAATTTTTCCGGCACAGCGCCGCCATAAGCCCAATCGAGCAGTTCGACCGTATGCAGGATCGGCATGCCGGTGCCGGTGGCGATCTGGGTGATGCAGCCGATATTGCCGGTGGCAATGATATCGGCCTTGGTGGCCTCGATGTTTTTGACCTTGCGTGCCTTCAGCGCAGCCGAGATCTCCGGTTGCATGATGTTATAGGTGCCGGCAGAGCCGCAGCAGAGATGACCTTCCGCCGGATCGCGCACCGTAAAGCCCGCCGCTTTCAGCAATTGCTTCGGCGCGAGCGTGATGCGCTGGCCGTGCTGCATGGAACAGGCGGAATGATAGGCGACCGTGATGCCCTTCGGCATGTGGGCCGGCAGCTCGAGAGTGGCGAGATATTCGGTGATATCCTTGGCGAGCGCCGAGACCCTGGCCGCCTTTGCGGCATAGGCGGGATCGAGGCGCAGCATGTGGCCGTAATCCTTGATCGTCGTGCCACAGCCAGAGGCGGTGATGATGATCGCGTCGAGGCCCTGCCCGTCGATCTCGCGTGTCCAGACATCGACATTGGCGCGCGCGCTCGCAAGCGCCTGTTCGGCGCGGCCCATGTGATGGACCAGCGAGCCGCAGCAGACCTCGCCCTCCGGCAGTACGACCTCGACGCCGAGCCGCGTTAGCAGCCGGATCGCCGCCGCATTGATGCCGGGATCGAGCACCGGCTGGGCGCAGCCGGAAAGGATCGCCACCCGGCCGCGCCGTTCCGCCTCGGGCAAGTAGCTGCCGGGTTTTGCGAAGGCTGAAGCTGCAGGCACGCGGCGCGGCGCAAGCGCCAGCATGGCGGCGAAAGGTTTCAGTGCGCCACCCCGCATCAGGCCGACGAAGGGCCGGCCGAGACGGGCGAGATTGAGCGCCAGGCGGAAACGGCCGGGATAGGGCAGCACGGCGGCAAGGATGGCGCGCGTCAGCCGGTTCATCAACGGGCGCTTATAGGTCTTTTCGATATGGGCGCGGGCGTGATCGACCAGGTGCATGTAATCGACGCCGGAGGGGCAGGTGGTGACGCAGGCAAGGCAGGAGAGACAGCGGTCGATATGGGTGACGACCTCGGCATCGGCGGGGCGGCCGTTTTCCAGCATGTCCTTGATCAGGTAGATGCGGCCGCGCGGGCTGTCGAGCTCGTTGCCGAGCGTCACATAGGTGGGACAGGTGGCGGTACAGAAACCGCAATGGACACATTTGCGCAGAATCTGCTCGGATTCGGCGACAGCGGGATCGAGCAGCTGGCTCGGGGTGAAGTTGGTTTGCATTTAGAGGGACCTCCGCTTTTGGAGGATATCGGGGGTTGTGCTCATCTTCTCCCTCACCCCATCTTCCCCGGATTGAATATGCCGGCCGGATCGAATTTCTCCTTCACCCGCCGTGACAGCATCGCCACCGCCTCAGGCTCGGGGTGGAAGGCCGCGGTGACTGCCCTCGCCTCGGCCGATGCGCGGATCAGCGTCGCATGGCCACCACCGAGCGCCTTGATGAAGCGGCGGACCAGCTCGGCTTCAGGACCGGCCTCCATGCGCATCCAGACAAGACCGCCCTGCCAGTCATAGAAAGCGTCGACGCCGGCCTCGAGGCGCAGCGCGGCGACCAGCTGATGGCCGGTGCCGGGGGCGACCGAGACGCGCCAGACCGGCCGCGCGGTGCCGTCGGCATAGGGCAGCACGTCGCGGATTTCCTGCCAGAGCCTGCGGCTGTCGGGCTGCTCCAGCCTGGTGACCGTGGCGAAGGCCGACATTGCCGCGACAAGCTTTTCAATGCGCACGTCGACCGAACCGGCCAGGCCCTCAATGCGCAGAACCGTCGCCTCGCCCTCGGGCAATGTGCCGGCGAGGAATTTCCAGGTCACCGTCAACGGCAGATGGGCGGCACCCGAGACTTCGACCGGCAGCGCCATCGCCGCCGCCACGGCGTTGGCCGCCTCGGCATCGTTGAGGCCTGATAGAACCACCGTCTGTTCCGTCTTCGGGCGCGGCGGCACGCGGAAAGTGACTTCGGTGAGGAAAGCCAGCGTGCCATGCGAGCCGGCCACCAGCTTGACGAGATCGAGGCCGGTGACATTCTTCATCACCCGGCCGCCGGCCTTGATGATCTCGCCCTTGCCATTGACGAAGCGCACACCGAGCAGGCTGTCGCGGGCGGCACCCGTGATGAGCCGGCGCGGGCCGGAGACATTGGCGGCAAACACGCCGCCGATGGTCGGCTCGCCGGATGTCCCCATCACAGGGCGATGATCCATCGGCTCGAAGGCGAGCATCTGGCCGCTCTCAGACAGCGCCGCCTCGACCTCGGCGAGCGGCGTGCCCGCTCGAACGGTCATGACCATTTCGCCGGGATTATAGGCGACGATGCCGGAAAGCCCGGTCGAGCGCAGCCGGTCTTCGGCGACAACGGCATTGCCGAAGCCCGAGCGGCTATCGCCGCCGCAAATCGCGAGCGGCTGGCCGCTTTCCGCGTGGGCGCGGACGATTGCCGCCGCCTCTTCCTCACTCGTCGGCATCAGATCGATCATGCGGCGGGGCGCCCTTCGAGCGGAAAGACCTTCGACGGGTTGAGGAGCCAGCCGGGATCGAAGGCGGCGCGCGCCGCCATCTGCTGGGCAAGGTCAGCCTCGGAATATTGGTGGCGCATCAGGTCGCGTTTCTCGATGCCGACGCCATGTTCGCCGGTCAGGCAGCCGCCGGCATCGACGCAGAGCTTCAGGATGTCGTTGCCGGCGGCTTCCGCGCGAGCGGCATCCTCGGGATCGTTGGCGTTGAAGAGGATCAGCGGGTGCATGTTGCCGTCGCCGGCGTGGAAGACATTGGCGACGCGCAGGCCGTAATGATCGACGATTTCGGCGGTCCGCTTCAGCACATGGGAAAGCTGGCTGAGCGGCACCGTGCCGTCCATGCAGATGTAGTCGGCGATGCGGCCGGTGGCGCCGAAGGCGGATTTGCGGCCCTTCCAGATCAATGCCGCCTCGGTCGCCGACTGGCATTCGCGCACGGTCTTCACCGCGTGCCGGCGGGCGATCTCGACGATGTCCTTCAGCGTGGCGTCCATCTCCGCTTCCGACCCTTCGACCTCGACGATCAAAAGCGCGCCGACATCGAGGGGATAACCGGCATGGGCGAAGGCCTCGCAGATCTCGATTGCCGGCTTGTCCATGAATTCGATCGCAACCGGGACGATGCCGGCGGCGATGACATCGGCAACGCAGGCGCCGGCCTCCTCCGAGCTTTCGAAACCGAAGAGCACCGGGCGGGCGCCTTCCGGCTTGGCGATCAGCCGCACCGTCGCCTCGGTGACGATGCCGAGCTGGCCTTCGTGGCCGCAGACGAGGCCGAGCAGATCATACCCCGCCGCATCCAGCGCCTTGCCGCCGAGTTCGATCACCGTGCCGTCGACCAGCACCATCCTGACGCCGAGCAGGTTGTTGGTGGTGACGCCATATTTCAGGCAGTGGGCGCCGCCGGAATTCATGCCGATATTGCCGCCGATGGTGCAGGCAAGCTGCGAACTTGGATCGGGCGCATAGAAAAAGCCGTCCGCGGAGACGGATTCGGAGATGTTGAGATTGGTGACGCCGGCCTGGACCACGGCGACGCGGTTCGGCAGATCGATTTCGAGGATGCTGTTCATCTTCGACAGGCCGAGCACAACCGCATCCTCCTGCGGAATGGCGCCGCCGGAAAGCGAGGTGCCGGCGCCGCGCGGCACGACCGGAATGCCGTAGCGGTGGCAATAGCGCATGACGGCCGAAACCTCGGCTGTCGTGCGCGGCAGGGCCACGGCGAGCGGCAGACGACGGTAGGAGACGAAGGCGTCGGTCTCGAACGGCACCAGCTCGCGCGCCTCATGCACCAGGCATTCCGGCGGCAGAAGATCGGTCAGATCGGCGACGATCTGGGCTCTGCGCGCCAGGACATCGGCGCGGGGGCTGAGAAACGAAATGGCGTCGGACATGGCGTTCTCCCTGGCCCTGACGACGGGAAATGACAACGGGAAGAGGGTAGCGGAACCGGCCGCGAACCTCCCTGCCGCCGATAGACCGGCTTAGCACTTTCCCGAAAGTGGCGCAAATGCTAAGCACTTATGCCAAAAGGGGAAAAAGTCGCAAAACCTTATGACCAATCTGGGTGATCTCGAAATCTTTGCCAAGGTCGTTTCGACAGGCAGCATGTCTCTCGCCGGGCGCGCGCTCGGCTTTTCCCCGGCCGTCGTCTCCAAGCGGATCAAGCGGCTGGAGGACCGACTCGGCACCCGGCTTCTGCAACGCACGACGCGGCAGATCTCGCTGACGGAAGCCGGACAGGGTTTCTACGACCGCGTCCTCGGCATTCTCGCCGGGCTTGAGGAAGCGGAATTCTATATCTCCGGCCGCTCGGCGCAGATGCACGGCACGCTGAAGATCTCGGCGCCGACCTCCTTCGGGCGCATGCATATCGCGCCGTATCTGAAGGATTTCATGGAGGCGCATCCGGAGCTTGCGATCAACCTGGTGCTGACGGACGAATTCAGCGACATCGTCGGCGGCGGCTTCGATCTGGCGATCCGCATCGCCGAACTCACCGATTCGAGCCTCGTCGCCCGAAGGCTGGCGCCGGTGCGCCGGCTGCTCTGCGCCTCGCCGGATTACCTGGCGGCGCATGGCGCGCCTCAGCATATCGACGAACTGAAACACCACCGCTGCCTGCCGGCGCACAATAACGACACCTGGCGGCTGAACGGACCGGACGGAGCGCTGAATCTCAGGCCGGAAGGCATGCTGATCACCAATTCCAGCGAGGTGATCCGCGAGGCTGTCATCGCCGGTCTCGGAATCGCGCTGCGCTCCACCTGGGATATCGGCGAAGAGCTCAAGGCCGGCCGGCTGGTGCAGGTGCTGCCGGCCTATGAAGGCTCGCACAATGTCGCGCTGTCGGCCGTCTATCCCAGCCGGCAGTTCCTGCCGGCCAAGGTGCGGCTGTTCATCGATTATCTGGCAGAGCTTTATGGCCCCGTCCCCTATTGGGAGCGTTGATGGCAGTGCCGGTTCAGCGCGCCAGCCTCTCGATGACGAGGTCCAGCAGGGCGCGCAGCCGCGCCAGCCGCTTCATGTCGCGGTGATAGCCGACCCAGGTGTCGCGGCCGGGTGGCGGTTCACCGAGATCGACCAGTTCGACGACCGCAAGGGAATCGCCGAGCGGCCGCGGCAGAACGGCGAGCCCGGCACCGTTGGCACAGAGCGCTGCCTGCACGTCGCGGCTGTTGCTGCGCATGACGGTATCGGCCCGCGGCAACAGGCGCTGCAGCCAGCCGACATCCGGCATGTCGCTGAAAGCCTCGTCCATGGTGATGAGGCGGGCGCCCGTGCCATCGCCAGCTTCGGGGTGCGGTGCGCCGCGTCTGATGTAAAGGCCGTATTCGATATGGATCAGCTTGCGCGATATGACCTCCGCCTCCGTGAAAGGCCGGATGCGGAAGACGAGGTCGGCTTCGCGTCGCGACAGGTTGAGAAGCCGGCTGTCGGTCAGCAATTCGATCTCTACCTTCGGATGGACTTGCGAGAATTCCGCCAGTACCGGCGAAAGCACATGTGCGCCGAACCAATCGGATGAGGACAGCCTGAGAAAACCATCGAGCTGGCGACTGCCGCCGGCAAGGACGCGCTCCATGGCGAGCGCCTCCTCTTCGATGCGTTCAGCGCCGGCGAACACGGCGGTGCCCTCGTCGGTCAGCACGAAGCCATCCGTCGTGCGCTGAAAAAGCGTCTGGCCGAGAGAGGCTTCAAGAGCACGCAGCCGCCTGCCCATCGTCGGCTGCGTCAGCCCGAGGCTGCGGGCTGCTGCCCCCAGCGTGCCGAACCGCGCGATCGCCAGAAACAGCTTGAGGTCGCTCCATTCCATCGCCCGCATCCGTCAAACAAAAATGCATGGATTTCAGTCATTATCTTTCATTTTCATTCGCGCTTCAATGCACCATCTTCTTCCAGCACAAAGCCATTGCCGACGCCGCGCTGCGAACGAAGGAGAGTTCCATGCCTGTCCAATCAACGATGAAAGCACTGCTGGCGGAGACGCCGAATTCGCCGCTGCGGATCGCCGATATTGCAAAATCGTCGCTCGGCGAGGGCCAGGTTCTGGTGCGCATCAAGGCAAGTGGCGTCAACCCGCTCGACCTCAAGATCCGGGCCGGTAATGCGGTCCATGCCCGCCATCCGCTTCCCGCCATACTCGGCATCGATATGGCCGGCATCGTCGAAGAGATCGGAATTGGCGTCAGTGGTTTCCGCCGCGGCGACGCGGTCTACGGCATGACCGGCGGGGTCGGCGGCATTCAGGGATCGCTTGCCCAATTTGCAGCCATCGACGCCGCGCTGCTGGCGCCAAAGCCACAGAATCTGTCGATGCGCGAGGCAGCCGCCCTGCCGTTGATCTCGATCACCGCCTGGGAAGGGCTTGTCGACCGCGCCGGGGTCAAGGCCGGCCAGAAGGTTCTCGTACTCGGCGGCGGCGGTGTCGGCCATATCGTCGCGCAGATCGCCAAGGCTGCCGGAACCGAGGTCTATGTGGTCGACGGCGCTTCGAAAGCGGATTATCTCGCCGGCCTTGGCGCAACACCGATCGATCGTGACGTGGAAACGGTGGAAACCTATGTCGCAAGACACACCGGCGGCAAGGGTTTCGATCTGGTCTACGATACGGTCGGCGGCCAGGGGCTCGATACGGCATTCCGTGCCGTCAGTCGGTTCGGCCATGTCGTGAGCTGTCTTGGCTGGGGAAGCCACGCGCTGGCGCCGCTCTCCTTCAAGGCCGCCACCTATTCCGGCGTCTTCACGCTGCTGCCGCTTCTGACCGGCGAGGGACGCGCCCATCACGGTCAGATCATGCGGGAGATGACGAAGCTTGTCGAAGCCGGCAAGGTGATGCCCAAGCTCGACAGGCACCGCTTCACCCTTGCCGATGCCGATGAGGCGCATCGGCTGATCGAAAGCCGGCAGGCGGATGGAAAGCTCGTCGTCGAGATCGACTAATCTCGACGAGAGAATTAGCGCGCCAGATCGAGATAGGCGTTCGCCACCATCGCATCGATATCGCGGGGTACGGGGACGACGCAGGATTGGGAACCGGCCTCGCCCCTGGCGATGCGTTCCAGGCAACGGGCCTGGAGGGTGAAGCCGAGATCCATCGATTCGACCGTATTGCCGAGCGGCCGCGGACCGGCGAGATTGGCCATGTGACCGCCGCCGAGCACATGGAAGCAGCGGCCGTCGGCGAGATGGAAGGTCTCGATATGATCGGCCTCGTAGCGATCGATGCCGGTGACATCGGGATGGCGGCGAAGGGCCTCGACATCGATCTCATGCGGGAAATGGCCGCCATTCATCAGGATCGCGCCGTCCTTGACGAGCGGCAGGTCGGCTGCCGTGACGATGCCGGCAAAACCGGTGACGGTGACGACGATGTCGGCCGAGCGGATCGCCTGGTCGCGCAGCGGCGTGACGAAACCGTCGAGATGAGCTTCGAGCGTCGTCACCGGATCGATATCGACGACGCTGACGGTTGAAAAGGCATTGCGGAAGCAGGCGGCCGTGCCCTTGCCGCAGGCGCCGTAGCCGAAGACGGTCACGCGTTTGCCGTTGGTGGAGCGGTTGGTGAAGCGCAGGTAGCTTTCGAACAGGCTCTGGCCGACGGCATGCCTGTTTTCGGCGAACTGCTTGATCGGGCTGTCGTTGATGACGAGGATCGGCATCTCCAGCCGCTCGCGCAGCGGCAACAGACGGGTGCGGCCCGAAGTGGTCTCCTCGGTGCCGCCCAGGAGATCGGCATAGGGCTTTTCCGCCGCGATGGCGAAGAGATCGCCGCCATTGTCGAGCAGCAGATCCGGCTTCTCGGCGATGACCGCTTCGAGGCTCTGATGATGGGCGGCGGGATCGGTCGTCTGCGTGGCAAAGACGGTGATGCCTTGTGAACGCAGGAACTCGACCGTCGACGGCTGGGTACTGTTGAGATTGCCGGTGCAGACGAGACGCGCGCCACCGGCGCGCAGCGTCATCAACAGCGCCACCGTCTTCGGCTCGAGATGGATGCCGGTACCGATCGATAGACCCTCGAAAGGACGCGTCCGCTCGAATTCGGCGGCCGTCGCCGTGAGCAGCCGGCAGCTGCCGCCGATCCAATCGATACGGGTTGCGGTCTTTTCCATCATCTCTTTCCTATTTGCGCCTTGGTGCTGTTTTTAGCGGAGCAACAGGGCTGCGAATATGGAAGTAATTCTGGCGAAGGGGCAGAAAATCTGCCCTTTCAGGCCGACGTCCCGCAACCAAGCAGCCAGCCGGACAAAGCCGCAAAGGCCGGCCGTTTCGCATCCGGCGTGCGGCAGCAGAGGCTGTAGCCCGACGGGCGGGAGATGAAGCCGTAGGGCGCGACCAGATGCCGGCGTTCGAGATCGTCTTCGATCGAAGCACGCGGCGCAAGCGCGATGCCAAGGCCGGAGCGGGCAGCCCCCAGCGCCAGCAGCAGATCCTCGAATTCCTGGACGCGGGAAAAGACGACCGACGGCGTGCCGCTTTCGGCGAACCATTCGTCCCAGAGCCTCGGAACGCTGCGGCTGGCGAGCATCGTCAGTGCACCCATCGCTGCAGGGTCCTTGGATAGTGTCGCGGCGAGCGAAGGTGTGGCGACCGGGCCGAACTCGTCCTCCATGAATCGCAGAGCGGTGATCCCCGGGGCCGGCCGGTATTCACCGCCCATGATCACAGCGTCCAACTCCGGGTGCATCTGCAGCGGTTCGACCACGGTCATCGGCACGATCTCGACCGCCGTATCGCCGAGACTTGCCTGCATATCCGCGACGCGCGGCATCAGCCACCAGACCGCGAAGGCGGAGGGCACGCCGAGCCGAATGCGATTCTGCTCGGCGCCTTCGAGCTCCAAAACGGCGCGCTGCAGGATGTCGAAAGCCATGCCCGCTGCGGCGGCGAAAGCGCTCGCCTGCACCGTCGGAACCAGCCGGCGGCCGTCACGCGTGAAGAGCTTGCGGCCGAGGTGATTCTCCAACGTGGCGATCTGCTGACGCACGGCGCCACGCACCACATTCAGCTCTTCGGCAGCTTTCAGAATGCTGCCGTGACGGCAGACGGCCTCGAAGGCGCGGACGGCGTTGAGAGGAGGTAGACGCATGATTACCACATTCGAAAATCATAGTGCATCACTTGATCTTGCCATTGAACGAAAGGCAAGATCACGCCATATTGTACAGCTGTGCAATGTGACGCATTCGAGACAGGGCGTGACGGATTCTCCGAACCTGTCCTACCTCGATTTTCCCTATGAACGACGATCAAATGGCGTTTCGAATCGTCATGCCATTTTGGATTGCGTAAGCTTTCCGTGATATACGTATATGAGTGATTCCTAACGACGACTGTGAAGGTGACCCGACAATTGACTCTTTTCGCCCGACTTGCTTCCGATGTGCAACTGATGTTCCGGCGCCCGCCGCGACAGCAATATGGTGCGCTCTGCTACCGGGTTAAGAAGAAGAGCGGCGAGGTCGAGGTGCTGTTGATGACGAGTCGCGACACCGGCCGCTGGGTCATTCCCAAGGGTTGGCCGATGACGCGCAAATGCGCCCATGAGGTCGCGATGCAGGAGGCCTTCGAGGAAGCCGGCGTGCGCGGCGTGGTCGAGCCGGAGACGCTTGGCGCCTATACCTATCCCAAAGTGCTGCGCGATGGGGTGCAGGTGGTCTGCAAGGTGCAGGTCTATGCGCTCGAAGTCACCAATATGATGAAGAACTTCAAGGAAAAAGGCGAGCGCCGCATCGAATGGGTGTCGTTCGACGAGGCGGCCCGGCGGGTGCGTGAACCGGAGCTCCGTCACCTCTTCCTTGCTTTCAAGAAAAAGATGACCGACAGGCTTTCGGCCAACGCGGCGACGCAGATTTCAACGGACAACCAAATTCCGGCGGCCAAGCAAATTCCGGCGGAATGATTCCTGCCATCTTGCACTGCTAGAAAAGCAGCGTAGAAGCAGATTCATTCTCAGGAACAAGAATGCCGCCACGTCCCGCAGTCCTCACGAAACGCACGCTCGACAAGGACCTCGACAAGATCACCCATGCCGAGGACGTGGCGAAGCATGTTTTGCGGCGGCTGGTGGCGCCCGGTCTCGGACTGATCTTTCTCGGTCTGGCCATGCTTTTTGCCGGCGTCTACGTGTTCGACCGGCCGGGAGCGATGCTGGTGGTGGCGGCGGCGGCGCTTGCCGGCTACATGGCAATGAACATCGGCGCCAATGATGTGACCAACAATGTCGGTGCCGCGGTCGGCGCGCGCGCCATGACGATGGGCCAGGCCCTGGTCATCGCGGCGATTTTTGAGATCCTTGGCGCCACCATCGCCGGCGGCGAGGTCGTCAAGACAATTTCCTCGAACTTAGTCGACGCCGTCCAGGTGCCGCCGGCAATACTCGGCTGGATCATGATGGCGGCACTGATGGCGGCGGCCCTCTGGATCAATCTCGCGACGTGGATGAATGCGCCGGTTTCCACCACCCATGCGATCGTCGGGGCAGTGATCGGAGCCGGCATCTCAGCCGTCGGGCCGGAACCGGTGAACTGGCAGGTGATGCTGGAAATCACTTCGAGCTGGATCACCTCGCCGCTGATCGGCGGGCTAATCGCAGCCGGGCTGCTATATCTCGTCAAGACGCTGATCATCTATAGCGACGATAAGGTCGCGGCGGCCAAGCGCTGGGTGCCGGTGCTGGTCGCGGTGATGGCCGGCGGTTTCATGGCCTATATGGTGCTGCAGCTGTCGCCCACCGGCAAATATCAATCTTACACCATCATCCTCATCGGGATCGGCATCGGGCTGGTGAGCTGGCTTGCCGCCCGGCCGCTCGTTCTCGCCCAGGCGCGGGATCTCGAAAACCGCAACAGCTCGCTGCGGGTGCTGTTCCGGTTGCCGCTGATCGGCTCTGCGGCGCTGCTGTCCTTCGCGCACGGGGCCAACGACGTTTCGAATGCGGTCGGGCCACTGTCGGCGATCGTCCATTCGGTCGGCGTCGGCGGCGACGCCATCGGCCATCCGCCGCTCTGGGTGATGCTGATCGGCGCCTTCGGCATCTCGGTCGGCCTGCTGCTCTTCGGGCCGCGCCTCATCCGCCTTGTCGGCGAGGAGATCACCAAGCTCAATCCGATGCGGGCCTATTGCGTCGCGCTGTCGACCGCCTTCACCGTCATCGTCGCCTCCTGGCTCGGTCTGCCGGTCAGCACCACGCATATCGCCGTCGGCTCGGTCTTCGGCGTCGGATTCTTCCGCGAATGGTACACGCGTCATTCGAAGCGCCGCATCGCCTATATCAGGCGCAAGGCCGAGAGCTTTGATATCGACGAGCCGGAGGAGCCGAACATTCACGAGACGCGGCGGCGCTATCTCGTGCGACGGTCGCATTTCATGACGATCGTCGCTGCCTGGATCGTCACCGTGCCGGTTTCGGGGGCGCTTGCGGCAATGATTTATTGGGCTATGTTCGCGCTCTTCGTGTGAAACCCCGAGTTTTCGAATGCGCGCCAATTTCCGTATGCAACGGCTTTTCGTCGACGCGCCGCTTTCCCGCGGTGCCGTCCTCGAGGCAAATACCGACCAGTTCAACTATCTCGCCAATGTGCTGAGGATGGAGGAAGGGGCGGAGATCCTGCTCTTCAACGGCCGCGACGGCGAGTGGAAGGCGACCCTCGCTTTTCCTACGCGCAAACGCATCCTCTTGACGGCAACCGAAGAGACCCGGCCGCAGCCGCAGCCTTGCGACCTGCATTATCTCTTTGCGCCGCTCAAGGTCGGCCGCATGGATTATCTCGTGCAGAAGGCTGTGGAAATGGGAGCCGGCCTGCTGCAGCCGGTCATGACCCAGCACGTCCAGGGCAAGATCACCAATCTCGACAAGCTGCGCGCCAATGTCGTGGAGGCGGCGGAACAATGCGGCATTCTCGGCATCCCCGATGTAACCGAGCCGGTGAGGCTTCTCGACCTGCTCGACCGCTGGCCGAGCGAGCGTCGCATCATCTATTGCGACGAGGGCGACGCCGGGCAGAACCCGCTGCCGGTGCTGTCGGCGATCCGGGAAAAGCATCTTGCTCTGCTCGTCGGGCCGGAAGGCGGCTTTTCGGAAGAGGAACGGGCGCGGCTTCGAAGCCTCGATTTCGTCACCGCCATTCCGCTCGGACCGCGCATCCTCAGGGCCGATACGGCGGCCGTTGCGGCGCTGGCGGTGGTCCAGGCGGCGATCGGCGACTGGAATTAGGGCGAAAACGGGTTGACATAGAAATCGCTGCTATTTTTTTGATGCGTCGTTGAAACAATTTCACTTGCAACATGGGTGGCTTGGGTCCTAATCAGCCTTCCAACTGCCCGGCCCCCTGGGCGCCTTTTTGAATACAGGTATCCCGCATGGCCCGCGACACTACCGACCAGACACCGCTCTCTTCGGTCCAGGATCTGACCGATTACATTGCCGCCGGCAACAAGCCGCGGGAGCGCTTCCGGATCGGCACCGAACACGAGAAGTTCGCCTTCTTCCGCGCCGACAACAGTCCGGTTCCCTATTTCGGCGATGCCAGTATTTCGGCCCTTTTGACCGGCTTGCAGAAGAAAAGCGGCTGGGAGCCGATCACCGACGGCGGCAACATCATCGGCCTTGCCGAGCAGAACGGCATGGGCGCGATCTCGATCGAGCCCGGCGGCCAGTTCGAACTCTCCGGCGCACCGCTGGAGACGATCCACGAGACCTGCAAGGAATCGAACCAGCATCTGGCGACGCTGCGCGAAATCGCCGAGCCGATGGGCATCCGCTTCCTCGGCATCGGCGGCAGTCCGAAATGGACCTATGCGGAAACCCCGCAAATGCCGAAATCACGCTACGAGATCATGACCCGCTATATGCCGAAGGTCGGCACCCAGGGTCTCGACATGATGTACCGCACCTGCACGATCCAGGTGAATCTCGATTTCTCCTCGGAAGCCGACATGCGCAAAAAGATGCGCGTCTCGATGAAGCTGCAGTCACTGGCGACCGCCCTCTTCGCATCTTCGCCCTTCACTGAAGGCAAGCCGAACGGGCTGCTTTCCTGGCGCGGCGATATCTGGCGCGATGTCGATAACCAACGCGCCGGCCTGCTCGACTTCACCTTCCGCGACGATTTCGGCTTCCGCGATTATGCCGAATGGGCGCTCGACGCGCCGATGTATTTCATCGTCCGCGACGGCCACTATCACGACTGTACCCATGTCACCTTCCGCCAGTTCATGAACGGCGCGTTGAAGGGCGAGGTCGCCGATCCGGCGCCGACGATGGGGGACTGGACGAATCATCTTTCGACACTCTTCCCCGACGTGCGGCTGAAGCGTTTCCTGGAAATGCGCGGCGCCGACGGCGGCCCCTGGCGGCGCATCTGTGCGTTGCCGGCCTTCTGGGTCGGCCTGCTCTACGACGATACGGCCCTTGAGGCCGCCGACGAACTGACGAAGGATTGGAGCTTTGCCGAGATCAGCGCCCTGCGCAATGCCGTTCCCGCCGAAGGCTTGAAGGCGCAATTCCGCGGCCATCCGCTCTTCGACATGGCGCGCGAGGTGATCGGCATTTCAAAGGCCGGCCTCAAGGCGCGCGGCAAGCTCAACGGCGAAGGCCAGGACGAGACCATCTTCCTTGCGCCGCTCGACGAAGTGCTCGCCAAGAAAGCAACGCTCGCCGAGGATCTGCTGTCGCTCTATCACGGCCGCTGGAACGGTTCCGTGGAACCCGTCTTCGAGGACTATCAGTACTAAGGCGAGACTGATTCAAGGAATTCAAGTTGGTTCACGGCGCTTTCGCGCGCTTCCTGGCTTCGCGCGATCGTGCCGTACGGCGAGCCGGTCTCAGTTCCTCGATCGTCGGCAGCCACCACTCGGCGTCCTCAACCGGAGGAACTTTCGCCGGCCAGGTGCGGACGAGTTCTTCGAGTGTGGGAACCCGCCAATGTCCCCAGACGTGATCTTCGGTTACGCCGGGATAGAAGTCCGCAACGACGTCCGGTTCGACCAGTTCGCCTGAGATGTCGGTAAAGACGACGATTCCATAGGCAGTGGCCACCGGACGTCCGATCGGCGGCAAGTCATCGCTCTGAAGCGGGCAACGATGACGCTTGCGTTCCGCGGAGCGGCGCTTGCTGCGTATATCCAGTTCGGTCCCCTTGCGCTCCTCGGCGCGACGCCGTCTCTCCTCCGGTTCGTTTCTGCGCGCCGCAGCCTCGATATCAGGCCACCGGCGTCGGAGTTCCTCATAGGACCGGAAGGGAACGTGCCATATTCTGAGATCACCGTCCCACCGTGAGAACGGCACCTCGCGCAGTTCGTCAACGACAGTTTTCGAATAGGGTGTGCGAATTCGGAAACCTGCCTTGCCGAATTCGAGATAGGCACTGTCGATCGGATCGAAGACGAAGGCGTCGCGTCCCTTCGCATCGGCGTGGGCGTCGGCTTCGGCCTCCATCTCGGCAAGCCATCGTCCGATGCGGCGGGACGCCGTCCGGCCGGGAACAAACCAGGCCTTGCGGGCATCGCTCCAGCGGGCACGGGGAAAGCGTCTTCGGAATTGCTCGACGGTCATCCTGTCATAGGGAAAGGAAATATCCGCGCCGGGCTTTTCACCGTCTTCACCGGGCGGCGCGTCGTCGTGACCAGCGGGGGATTTCGTCTCGGCCATAGAAGGAAACGCCGGCGCGCAGGGATCGGTTTCGGTGAGGATAGCATATATCCCGACCAACTTGCCGTCGTTGTGGCCGCTTTTGCCTCATCAGCTCCGTTCGTTGGCGCCTCGGCCGCATGCTCCAGCAAAATTCCTCCCTAAGTTCTTATGGCAAAAAGCCGTTTGCACATTACCATTTCCGGATATAGTGACGTGACACGCGTCACGACTCGGGGAAAGGGACCTCCATGCTGCCACTCTTCGACATGATGATGCAGGCGCAGAACGGCGCGGCGATGGAAGCGATCGCCCGGCAGTTCAACCTCGCGCAGGAACAGGCGACGAAGGCGATGGCGGCGCTGATGCCGGCCTTTTCCGCCGGGCTGAAGCGCAGCACCAGCAACCCTTACGATTTCGTCGGGCTGATGCAGGCGGTCTCCTCCGGCAACTATGGGCGATATTTCGAGGATATGAGCCGGGCCTTCACGCCGGAAGGAATTTCCGACGGCAACAACATCCTTGCCCAGCTTTTCGGTTCGAAGGAAGTTTCGCGCGCGGTCGCCGCCCAGGCCGCACAGATGACCGGCATCGGCCAGGATATTTACAAGCGGATGCTGCCGGTGCTGGCCGACACGCTGATGGGCGGGCTCTTCAAGCAGACGACCGGACAGATGGCCTCGCCGGTCAACCCCTTCGTCAACACGGCGATGGGCGAGACCATCCAGAAATGGCTTGAGAGTACCGGCTTCGCGCCGAAGCCGGCCCCGGAGCCCAGCATCTTCGACAATCCCTTCACGCAGGCAATGCAGCAGATGTTTTCGGTGCCGAAGCCTGCGCCAACGCCGACGCCGAACCCCTTCCTCGACAATCCCTTCGCCAAGGCCTTCCAGGAGATGATGGGCGGGCTCGGCCAGCAGCCGGCGGCCCCGACCAAGACCAAGACCAAGACGCCGGAGGCGTCGAAGGAAGAGGCGAAGGTCAATGCCGACAGCTATACCCAGATGCTGAACGCCATGTTCGACAGTGGACTGGAAGTGCAGAAGAGCTACCAGAAGAACCTGGAGGCGATCTTCGAAACCTATCGGCCGAAGCCCTCCTCCGAATAAAAAAACCCGGAGATGGCTTGGGAAAGCCTATCACCGGGTCAAGCGGCAGGGCTATTGGCTATCACCCTGCGGGGAAACTCGACGCTCCTACTATTCGTAGGAGCGCAAAAGAGACGACAGGCGCCAGCGATTGCGCGCCGAACGCGTCAGATGTTCCGACGGGTCCTCGAAAAAGGTCGACGCCAGGAACGCGGAGGTCAGATCGGCCCGGGTAAGGCCGATATCCCTCAGCTGCGTGTCGTTCAGATCATGCAGCGCGTTGATCTCCATGCGATTGCGGAACACGCGAAAGAGAGAGGCCAACGGTGCGAGGCCTGCCGCCAGACGCTGGAAAAACGTCGGGGTCGGCTTGCCGCAGTCGAGTTCGAGTGTCCGGTCTGTCATGCGCATTGAACTCTCCTTTCTGTACAGTGCCGCACGTCTTTTAGACGCATGAAGGGCGCTGTAACGTTTTAGATCGGCGCGCAACGCAACCCACCCCTCCCGCGAGGTCGTGCGGGAAGGAGCAAGCTGAATTCCGCTTGGACAGGCAGGGTGTCTGTCCTTCACTTTGCTTTGATTTGCATCCCGAAGATGCCAAAGACCTATTGATCAGTCCAACGAATGTTTCTAATGATTATCATCAGCTATCTTTATGGGTGAAACCATGTCCGCACCTCTTGATCTCGACCAACTGCAGACTTTCATCGCCATCGTCGATTCCGGCAGCTTCACCAAGGCGGCCGACAGGGTCTACAAGACCCAATCGGCCGTCTCCATGCAGATGCGCCGCCTCGAAGAGCGCATTGGCAAGCAGCTGTTCATCAAGGATGGGCGCGGCAACCGGCTGACGGTCGAGGGTGAAAAGCTGCTCAACTATGCCCGGCGCATCATCCGCCTCAACAATGAGGCGATCGCCGCCTTCGACGACAACAGGCTGGAGGGGACGCTGCGGATCGGCACGCCGGACGATTATGCCGACCGCTACATGCCCGAAATCATCGGCCGCTTCGCCAAGACGCATCCGAATGTCGAACTCTACATCGTCTGCGAGCCTTCGGTGGATCTCGCCGAGCGCATGCACAAAGGCGAGCTCGACATCGCCCTCGTCACCCACAATCCGCGCGAGCGCATGTCCGATGTGGTGAGAACCGAGCCGCTCTGCTGGGTGGGCTCGGCCAACCATCCGATCCGCGACGACGCGCCGGTGCCGCTTGCCGTCGGCCGGCGCGACTGCCAGTGGCGCCAGCTCGCCTGCTCGGCGCTCGATGCTGTGGGACGCGAGCACCAGATCCTGTTCACCAGCTGGTCCTGCACCGTCGTTGCCGCCGCCGTGCTTGCCGGCATGGCGGTTTCGGTCATGCCGGAATCGGCATTGCGAACAGGCATGAAAGTACTGAGCCAGGCCGACGGTTTTCCGGCGCTGCCGCCGGTGCAGATCGGCATCATGAAGCGGCCGGGCGTTTCGCTCTCGCTGATGAACGCGATCACGGCGCATATCACCGCCTGCCTCGACAACATCACCCCTGCCGTCGTCGACGATACCCTCGAGGCCGATGTCAAATCCGCCCAGGCACGCCTTTATCCGCGGCTGAAAGCCGCCAATATGGTGCCGAGCTGGTAAGCCGACTCAAGCAGCAGCAGGCACGGTCGTGGTGAAAAGGGAGGCGCGGATGACGCGCTTCCATTGGTCGAGCATGCGCCGCGCCAACTCCTTGTCGCTGACGGCGGCAAGCCGGATGACGGCGCCGATCAGGTGGCTGAACAGGTAAGTGCGCGCGTACATATCCTCGTCGCAAAGGTCGGGAGTGAGATCGCGCACGGCGTTATGGAAGATACCGGCGACACGGCCGCTATGCTCGATGTTCAGCTGCAGCAGATCCTGATCGGTCTCCGTGCCCATCCAGACGCCGAGATAGACGGGATCGTCATGGTAGGAATCGTAATACCAGTCGATGATGGCGCAAACGCGGTCGAGCGCCTGGTCGAGCGACCTGACGTCGGCAAACATCGCCGCCGTCTTCGCCTGGATCGCCGAAGCGTGCTGGTCGAACAGGGCTTTGACGATCGCCGCCTTCTCGGGAAAATACTGGTAAACCGAACCGATCGGCACTTTGGCGGCGACGGCGAGTTCCGTCATCCGCATGGCGCTGACGCCCTTTTCGGCAATGATCCTGGCGGCCGCGGCAAGAATGAGATCCAGCCTCTGGATGCTGCGTTCCTGCTTCGGCTTCCTGCGCAAGCCGATCCGATCCATGCTTTCCGCGCCCATGTCGTTCCCATTTTTATTGTTCGCGGCGGAAGGCATGACATGCAGGGTGTTCATCGGCGGTAAATGGAAATGCTCGCATTTTAACGGTTGGGAAAAGCGTATGAAAAACCGGGCTCTACGGCATTATGCTGCAACCAAAAGTGTTACAATGCCCCTTGCGCGGCTGAAAGACGCGGGAGCGCTTTTTAAATCGGGCTGTTTTTAAAATTTCACCGACAGCGTCGCTTTGGCCCCATGCTGCTGCGCATTGTCTGCAATCTGGCCGGAATAAGCGATGCCGACGATGGAGCTTGGGGTGAGGTCGAAATCGAGCCCGGCGTCGAGAACGAAAGCATTCTCCGCCACCGGCACGCCGGCAACGATAAAGGCGTCGCCTCCGGCAAAAGCATGCGTCGACAAGGGCGCGATGTCGCCGGCGGCGTGCCGCCAGCCCGACATGCCGCGCAGGGTGGCCTTCGTCTCGCCCAGGCGGATCTGCATCTCAGCATGCAGGCCAAGCGTGGTGATGGTGGTGTTGGTCATGCGACGGGCGCTGTCGAGTGCTGCCGCCCCGCCCTCTTCTGTGAAGCCTGCCGTTCGAATGCCGACATGGGCGAGATTGACGAAGGGCTCGAAAGAGGCGGCCTCCATCTCGAACCGATAGCCCAGTTCCGCAAAGGCCTGCAGCGTGCCGGCCCCATAGCTTGCTTCCAATCTATCCTCGAAGCTTCCGACGGTGACCCTGCGGCTGGTCTCGATCTCGTGCCACGTGTGAGCGATGCCGGAACGGAAGGCGAGACCGTCCCACTGCGTGCCGGCGTAAAGGCCGAGGTGATAATCGTCGCTCGATCCCGACGAGCTCCGGTGCCGCGGATCGAAGCCGGAATTGCTGTAACCGGCCATCAGGCCGAACCTGACATCATCGAACGTGGCGTCGACGCCGGCAAGAAACCCGCCCACCTGATGGTTCAGTGTGGCGGCATTGCCGTCCGTGCGCGTCTCGCTTGCGCCTCCAAAAGCCGTGCTCCAGAAGACCGGCGCGTCTGAAGGATCGGCGGCGATGAGTTCCGGGCCACCCGGCCAGAACGCCTGTATCGGGATCACGCCGGCATCGGCGTCGCCGAATGCGGAACGCAGGCGCGCGTTGGCGGCCTCGCGGACAAAGAGGCTCTGGGCGATCAGCACCGTTTTGATCGAGGCATGGATTTCACCGGACAGCGTGTCGAAACTTGCCTGGATCAGCGGCTCGTCGTCGGGCAATGTGACGATGGCATCATAGACGTCATTGCCAGCGCCAAGATTCTCGGCAGCGTCGGCCGAGGCAATCTGGTTGCGCGTCAGGGCCATTTCGCTGAAACTCACGTCGTTGCGCTCGACCTCCAGATAGACGTTGTTCAGATCATAGGAGAGATCAGCCGCCAGGAAGGCATAATTGGAGGTGACGGCGCCGAATGTCCCGTTGATCCCGCCGGTGGCGGTGAGGATCGTATAGGTGGCGAAAGGCTTGTAGTGGCCATCCATCCCCACATGGGCAACGCTAGCGCCGTTGAGGAACGCGGTCCCCGAGACCGAGATCAAATCGCTGGCGGTGCCAGCCGCATCGACCTCAACCTCATAGGTGCTATCAGGATCGAGAGTGAGATCGCCGCCGACAGTCAATGTTCCAATGGAGTTGCCCGGTGCGATGGTGACGCCGGCACCAGCGTTCAGCACACCGACATGACCCGATCCGGCCAGCCTGCCGCCCGTCATCTCCAGGACGCCGCCAAGGCTGCCATTGACGATCAGCCGGCCACCTGAAACCGTGGTTGTCCCGGCAAAGCCCGAACTGTTGCCGGTCAGGCGCAGGGTGCCGCTGCCCAGCATCGTGAAGTCGCCGCTGCCGGAGAATATGCCGTCATAGGTCGTGCTGTTTGCCTGATCGAGCGTCAGGTCGGCGCTGCCGATCGCGATCTCACCGCCGCTTCCCGAAAGCTCTCCCATGGTCAGGTCGAAGCCGCCGAGATCGAGTGTGCCGCCATTGACCGCATAGGCGCCGTTCTGCACGAAAGCGCCGGCGTTGCCCGCCTGCAACGAGCCGGCCTCGACCGTCGTCACACCGGCGTAGCTGTTGGTGCCCGACAGGGTCAGCGTGCCGGCGCCCTGCTTCGTTAAGCCGCCTGCGCCTTGCAGATCCGTAGCAATGCCGACGGCAAAGCCGTTCGTGTCGATAAGGGCGCCGCCGGTGTCGATCGTGATCTCGCCAGCACTGAAGCCGCGCAGGAAATTCGCTTCATTGCCGGTTGCCCGCAGAATGCCGCCGTCGAAAACGAGGTCCGCATTGCCGGCGCCTCTCTCGACATAGCCGGCCTCCAGGACGCCGCGCCCGTTTGCGGCGCTGCCTGCAATTTCCACCGTTCCCGTGGCGCCCGCATCATCGGCGATGACGACCTCGGAAGCGGAAACCACGCCGCCATCGTCGATCGTCACAGTGCCCGAACCGAATTCGCCCACGAACAGCGCGCCGGAATTGATCCAGCTCGACCCCGAACCGGTCACGCTCACCACGCCGTTGCCGTCCGTACTAAAGCCGATATAGCCTTCACTCGCGGTGACCGAGCCGCCATTCGAAATGGTCAGCGTTCCCGCACCCGCCTCGCCGACCGAGATATAGCTGGAATTGCTCCAGATCGAATTCGCGCCTGTGACGACGACCTCGCCAATAGCGGCTGTGTCGTTGCTGATAAGGCCGGCAGCGCTGCTGACCGTCGCGCCATTCGAAATGATGAGCGTGCCGGCGCCGCTGTCGCCGACGTAGAGATCCTGGGCATTGGTCCAGGTCGAGCCACTCCCGGTGACCGTCACCGTGCCGCTCGCGCCGCCGAAATAGCCGATATAACCGTATACATTGTCGACCGCAGCTCCGTCTTCGATGGTGAGCGTGCCGGTGCCTTGATGGCCGATATAGAGGTCGTCTGAATTGCTCCAGGTCGAGCCTGCTCCCGTGACCGTTACCGTGCCGCTCGCACCCGGGTCGACGCCGAGCACGCCGATGTCATTGCTGACGTCGCCACCATTGCGGATGATAAGGGCCGCATCGTCGCCATTCTGGTCGCCGACGATGAGGTCGTTGTTGATTGTCCACGGGCTCGGCTGCGTGCCGGGGCCGGTTCCGCTAGGGTCGTTACCATCGACAATCTCGGTATCATTGCCGCTGATGACCTGCGCCCATCCCGGCCCCGCGGCCAGAAACAGCGCCAGCACCGCCGTACTCGCCGATCCCGCCAGTCGCAGCATGGCCGTCTCATGGATTGCCGCTTCGCATATCCTTTCGCCCATATTCGCTCGCAAATCGTCCCCGCCACTATTCGCTCGCGTAGAAATAGACCAATCAATTTAAATTTTAGTAATCATGTTACTGAAATTATTTATCGGCGACGGGAGCAACAGCCATAGCACCATGCGCTTTGACTGGCTCCTCGATCGCTTCACTTTGGTGAAAACAATATCGTCGGGAATGACTGCATCGTCTGGCAACTATATCGCCGCCAATACCGGCGTCCTGCGTCACCGGCCGCGCGTCTTTTCAGACGCGCAAAGGACACTGTATCACTTTGAATTGCTGCATCATTTGATCCTGAGATCGACGCCGCTGGGGCGAACTCGCACGCGCGCCTCAGCTCATCGCCATCCATGCGGCGAGCCATACCCACATGGCGGCGAGTATGATGTAACCTGCGGCGAAGATCGGGCTGCGGTAGCGCATATCGTTGCTGGTGACGTGAATGGCGGCATGGGCGTAGCGCAGGGCGACGAAGGCCCAGGCGAGGACGACAGAGATGAGATTGTCGGCCTCGGTGATATAGAGAAGAATTGAGCAGGCGTAGAACAGCACGGGCAGTTCGAACTGATTGGCGAGGCAGTTCTTGACGATGAGGCTTTCGGCCGGCTCGCTGCGATTTTCGCGATAATCCGATTTGGCGATGCTGCCGGCGCGGACCATTTTCGCGCGCCGCATGCCGAGCAGCGCATAAAGACCGTAGACCAGGGTCACATGGGCGAGGAGTGGCCAGAAGATTTGATAGCCGGTCATATGTTGCCGTTTCCTTTCCGCTTCTGCTTCCGCTTTCAACGCGAGCATTAGTCGAAAGACGATCGGGATACCAGCGTCGGCGGCCCGCCATCCAACATTGGCGGGCCGCCGGATTTCGTCACACCTGCGCGGCGCCGCCGTCGGCGAAGAGTTCGATACCGGTGACGAAGCTCGAATCGTCGGAAGCGAGGAAGAGTGCGGCGGCGGCGATCTCTTCGGCGCGGCCGACGCGCCCCATTGGCACCTGGGTTGCGAGATAATCGAGCAAGCCCTGCTGTTGCGCCTCATTTTTGCCGGCGAGTTCGACGAGACCAGTTGTCTTTGTAGGACCGGGGCTCAGCGTATTGATACGAATGCCGCGATCCTTGAGATCAAGGATCCAGTTGCGAGCAAAGCTTCGTAACGCGGCCTTCGAGGCGGCGTAAACACTGAAGGCGGGTGTGCCGGTCGAGCCCGCCGTCGATCCCGTCAGGATAACCGATGAGCCCGGACCGAGCAGCGGCAAAGCCTTCTGCACGGTGAAAAGAACACCTTTCACATTTCTGTCGAACGTGTCGTCATACTGCTCTTCGGTAATTTCGCCGAGCGCCAGCATCGAACCACCGCCGGCATTGACGAACAGCACATCTATCCGGCCGGCTTCGGCTTTCACGCGTTCATAGAGCCGATCAAGGTCTGCAAGCTCTGCCGAGTCCGCCTGGATGCCGACAACCTTACCCCCTATTTCCGCAACCGCCGCGTCGAGCACGTCCTTGCGCCGGCCGGTCACGAAAAGCTGGGCGCCTTCGGCGGCGAAACGCTTGGCAGTGGCAAGGCCAATGCCCGATGTCGCGCCGGTAATCACTGCGATCTTTCCACTCAATCTCTGTGTCATTGTCGTCTCCTGTTGTTCGACCGAGACTGAGATATGGACGCGGGAAACGTTTCGAAATAGAAAGAAATGAAAGCTATCGTTACAGGAATGAAATGACGAACTTTCCGGATTTCGAAGGCCTGGCCATGTTCGCCAAGGTGGCCGAAGAGCGTTCTTTCGCTCGCGCCGCTAGGACGCTCGGTGTATCGGTGCCTACCGTTTCGCGGGCCGTCAGCCGGCTGGAGGAGAGACTTGGCGCACGGCTTTTCAACCGCACCTCGCGGCAACTGGCGCTGACCGATTTCGGCTTGCGATTGGTCGACCGTGCCTCGCGGCTCTATGCGGAGGCAGAGGCTGCGGAAAATGCAGCGCGCGAGCTGTCCAGCCGACCGCGAGGGCTTATCCGGCTTGCCGCGCCGATGGCCTTCGGCACACGCTGGCTGGCGCCGATCCTGCCCGATTTTTTCGACCTCTATCCCGATATTTCTATCGACCTGCATATGAGCGACGCCGTCGTCGACCTGGTGGGAGACGGATTCGATGCTGCCCTGAGAATTGCCGTTCTGCCGGATTCCTCATTGGTCGCCCGGAGGCTGGCAGCGGTCGCTCCCTTCATTCTCGCTGCACCTGCGTACCTCGATCGATACGGCACGCCGCGACATCCGCGCGAGCTTAAGGCCGATCATTGTCTAGGATACGCCTATCGGCCGCGCCAGGACGTCTGGCGCTTTCGCAATAAGGCAGGCGAAGAGGAAGTTGTCGTGCCGGCCGGTCCGTTGCGCTCCACCAATTCGCAAGCCTTGATTCCAATGGCGTTGCACGGCCTTGGGGTTGTAGAGCTGCCGGAATTCATGGCGCACGAATATCTCGCCGATGGCAGGTTGAAAGCGATCCTACCCGACTGGACGCTGCCGAGCGGAGCGCTCTATTTCGTCACGCCCTCTGCCCGGGCTCGACCTGCGAAGGTGGAGGTGCTCTCGGATTTCATGGTGGCGCGGCTTTCAAATCCGACGTGGCGGTGGACAGGCTGATGGCACCCTCAATCTTCACGCGGCGCAAGCCAGCGGCCGATGGCAAGCCGGACAATGAGGATGAAGCAGATGGCGAGGCTTGCGAATTTCAGCCGCGTCATCCACGGCAGCAGCTGCGTTGCAAGCGTTGAGGGCGCACCATTACCGAAGGCGATGAGGCTCGAGATGTTCTCGCCATAATCGGCGATGCCGTAGATGAACGGCAGCAGATAAATCGCCCTGCCGACAGGCGGATGCACCGATCGGCCAAACCACGCACCGGCAGGACCGAGCTTGAGGAAGGCGAGGAACAGCAGCGCCGTCAGCAGTGCCGGAAAGATCAGCTCCGGCCCGAAATACATGGCGCGCAGCAACCTGGTCGCCGTCTCGTTCTCATCGAGCAGCTTTTGCATGTGGAAGACCGCCGACTCATCGTAACCGGCGAAATAGGTATCGAGCACCGCCTGCCCGGTTTCGTGCTTGAACGGAACGACGAAACCGAAGGTTGTCCAGGCGAGCACGGCAAGGCAGAGGGCTGCGAGCAGCGCGACGATCCAGAGAGGAATCCCGCTGCCCGCCTTCATGATCAGAGGCCGGCGCCCGGATAGTTCGGGCTCTCGCGGGTGATCGTCACGTCATGGGCATGGCTTTCGCGAAGACCGGCACCGGAGATGCGCACGAAGGTGGCCCGCTCCTGGAAATCCTTGAGGTCCTTGCCGCCGACATAACCCATGGCCGCCTTGAGGCCGCCGGCGAGCTGGTGGATGACGCCCGAGACCGGCCCCTTGTAAGGCACCTGGCCCTCAATGCCCTCCGGCACGAGCTTCAGCGTGTCGCGCACCTCGGCCTGGAAGTAGCGGTCGGCCGAGCCGCGGGCCATGGCGCCGACGGAGCCCATGCCGCGATAGGCCTTGAAGGAGCGTCCCTGGTAGAGATAGACCTCGCCCGGGCTCTCATCGGTGCCGGCCAGCAGCGAGCCGATCATGACGGCGGAAGCGCCGGCGGCGATCGCCTTGGCCAGATCGCCGGAGAACTTGATGCCGCCATCGGCGATGACGGGCACGTCCTGATCATTCGCGGCCTGCACCGCCGACATGATGGCGGCGAGCTGCGGCACGCCGACGCCGGCGACGATGCGCGTCGTGCAGATCGAACCCGGACCGATACCGACCTTGACCGCATCCGCTCCGGCATCGATCAGCGCCCTGGTGCCGTCATAAGTGGCGACGTTGCCGGCCATGATGCGCACCGAGTTGGAAAGCTTCTTGACCCGGGTGACGGCATCGAGGACGCGTTGCGAATGACCATGGGCGGTGTCGACGACCAGAAGATCGACGCCGGCCTCGATCAGCCGTTCGGCGCGCTCGAAGCCGTCATCGCCGACGCTGATGGCGGCCGCAGCCCGAAGTCTGCCCTGCGCATCCTTGGAAGCGTTCGGGTTCAACTGCGACTTCTCGATATCCTTGACGGTGATGAGGCCGACGCAGCGGCCTTCGGCATCGACCACCAGCAGCTTCTCGATGCGATGCGAATGCAGCAGGCGCTTGGCCTCCTGCTGATCGACGTTTTCCTTGACGGTGACCAGTTTGTCCTTGGTCATCAGTTCATGGATCTTCTGTTCCTGATCGGTAGCGAAGCGGACGTCGCGGTTGGTCAGGATGCCGACGAGGCGGCCGGACTTCTCCACGACAGGAATGCCGGAAATGCTGTAGGATTTCATCAGCCCGAGTGCATCGGCAAGCATGGCATCGGGGCCGATCGTCACCGGATTGACGACCATGCCGCTTTCAAACTTCTTCACTTGCCGGACCTGCTCGGCCTGCTCGATCGGCGTCAGGTTGCGGTGAATGACGCCGAGGCCGCCGGCCTGGGCCATGGCGATCGCCAGGCGGCTCTCGGTGACCGTATCCATGGCGGATGAGATGATCGGGATGTTGAGTTCGAAATCCCGAGCGATGCGCGTGGAGATATTCGTCTGGCCGGGCATGACCTCGGAATGTCCCGGCTGCAGCAGCACGTCGTCAAAGGTAAGCGCGTCCGCGCCGGTTGCCGTTTCTATGATGCGTGCCATGGCCAAATTCCTTCATTTAAGAAAAATGCAACCCGGCCCGGAAACGAATCGTCCGCCCCGGCGGTGTGCATGAGTTGCTTGGAAGTTGGCGAGGGCTGGTAACACGTCTATGACAGGAAGGAAATAGCAAAAAGCCCGACGCGTCCGCCGGGCTCGTCATGGGTGCCATGCGTCCAAAGCGCATCGCGATCTTTCAGATTCGCCGCTCGCGCTTCAGATCCTTCTTTTTACGCATTCCCGGGAAAGTCGCTGCGCGTTTTTGCTGGAATTGCTCCGGATCAGATGTCGAACTGGTAGGTCTTCGGCACGAAGCGATAACCGCCATCCTGCCTCTCGACGAAGCCGACCGCCGGGAACGGCATGTGGTAGCCGAGGAAGGCGATCTTGTCGGTCGCGATCATCTCGAAAACCTTGCGGCGCGTGGCCGCCGCCTGCGCCTTGTCCATGTCGAAGCGCACCTCCCAATCCGGCCGCAGCAGCGACAGGATATAATGATTGGCCGTATCGCCGGTCAGCACCAGGCGCTTGCCCTCGGATTCGACGTGGAACACCATGTGCCCCGGCGAGTGGCCGGCCGCCAGCATCGCCGTCATGCCCGGCGCGACGCTATCGCCGTCCTTGATGAAGGTGGTCTTTTCGGCGAGCGGTGCGACATTGGCGAGCACCGCCTTGTGACTGCCTTCGGTCGGCGTGCCCTCGCGTGCCTTGTCCGACCAGAAATCATATTCCGCCTGGCCGACGACATAGCGGGCATTCTTGAAGGCAGCCGTGCCGTTTTCCATCAGGCCGCCGATATGATCGCCGTGCAGATGGGTCAGCGCCACCAGCGTGACGTCGTCGGCCGAATATCCTGCCGCTTTCAGGCCTTCGGTCAGTTGGCCGGCGCCGCGAGCGCGGCCGGCAGCGCCGAAGCCGGTATCGACGAGGATGACATCCGAACCGGTATCGATGAGAGCCGGCGTGTAGAAGCTCATGAACCTGTCGACCGGCAGGAAGTTTGCGGTCAGCAACGCCTGGACCGTTTCGGGGTTCTGATTGGTGCCGAAGGTTTCATAGGGCTTTTCGACGATGCTGGTGCCGTCACGGACCACGGTGAACTTATAGGAACCGAGCTTGAATTGATTGATCTCGGGCAAAAGCGTTCCATCCATATGATTGCTTTCTCCAGTTGCGGCCGCTTCGGCCCTCTCTTTGAAAATTGCCGGCGCCGCGAGCATGCCAAAGCCTGCGGCAAAAAGGGTGCGCCGCTTTATTCCCGATGAAATTGCCATATGTCCATCCTCTTATGACGTGCGATGCGTCACCGCACGGCCCGCGGTGTCGATCCCAGCCGGATTTCTTGCTCCGGCCAAGTAAACATATGTCAATCTTGACTGCCGACGTTGATGCGCAAGTCGTCTCACGCAGACGTGAAGCGAACGCGTCAACGACCCGGATTTGGGGATTGGCACGGCTGGGAACTGGGACTAAACAGCACTGGCCTTCCCAGCTTCAATCCGCTGCCCCATCAAGGCTCCCGCCTATGAATCGTATCGTCCCGCTGATCCTCGCCGTCGCCCTCTTCATGGAACAGATGGATTCGACTGTCATTGCGACGGCGCTGCCGGCGATCGCTAGTGATTTGCATGTCGGGCCGATCACGCTGAAGCTGGCGCTGACCTCCTACATGGTGGCGCTTGCGGTGTTCATCCCCGTGAGCGGCTGGATGGCCGACCGGTTCGGCGCCAAGAAGATCTTCCGGCTTGCCATATCAGTCTTCGTCATCGGCTCGATCTTCTGCGCCATCTCCTCCAACCTCGTCGAATTCGTTTTCGCCCGCTTCCTGCAGGGCATGGGCGGCGCGATGATGACCCCGGTCGGTCGCCTGGTGCTGGTGCGCACGACGAAGCGCAGCGATCTGGTCTCGGCCATGGCGCTGCTCACCATCCCGGCGCTCGTCGGCCCGCTCACCGGACCGCCGCTCGGCGGCTTCATCACCACCTATTTCAGCTGGCACTGGATCTTCCTGATCAACGTGCCGGTCGGCATCATCGGCATCTGGCTGGCGACGATCTTCCTGCCGGAAGTGGAGGCGACGGCGCCGCCGAAGCTGGATTTCACCGGTTTCGTGCTCACCTCGCTTTCAGCCGCGGGCGTCGTCTTCGGCCTGTCGGTGGTGAGCCTGCCGGCCCTGCCCCCGATTATCGGCGTCACCGCCACTCTAATCGGCCTTGCCTGCGGCTTTCTCTATGTGCGCCACGCCAAGCGCCATCCGGCCCCGATCCTCAACCTCAACCTGTTCAAGAACCCGACCTTCCGGGCCTCCACCTTGGGCGGCACGCTGTTTCGCATCTGCGTCGGCGCCATGCCCTTCCTGACGCCGCTGATGCTGCAGCTCGGATTCGGGCTGACGCCGTTCCAATCCGGCCTCATCACGTTTGTGGGAGCCATCGGGGCGATCACCACCAAATTCATGGCGAAGCGCGTCTTCGCCGCCGCCGGCTTCCGCACGACGCTGCTTGCCGCCGCCATGGTGACGACGCTGGTGACTGTCGTCACCGGCCTGTTCACGCCGTCGACACCGCACCTCGTCATCATCGGCGTGCTGCTACTCGGCGGCTTCTCCCGCTCCTTCATGTTCACCGGCGTCAATGCGCTCGCCTTCGCCGACATCAATGATGCCGAAGCCAGCCAGGCGACCTCGATGAGCTCGGTGATGCAGCAGATCAGCCTGGCGCTCGGCGTCGCGGTCGCCGCCGCGATCCTGGAGAGCTCGATCTATATCAGCGGCGAGGAATTGCAGGTCGCCGATTTCCACCTCGCCTTCTACATCATCGCCGGACTGACTGTTATTGCGACCATTCCCTTCATCCGGATGGACCGCAATGCCGGCGCGCTCGTTTCCGGCCACCGCTCGAAGACGATGGCGGTAGCAACTGTTGAAGCCGAGCAGCACGCGGTGAAATAAGGCAGCCTAAAGCGTGTCGCGATCATTCAGATTCGCTTGCCACGCTTCAGATCTTTAGTTTTTCGCATGTCTATAGCGCAAAACCGCTGCACACTTTTGCGCGACATGCTCTATTCGGGGCTTTCGCAGACGGCACAGAGCTTGTTGCCGTCGAGATCGCGCACATAGGCGGCATAGAAATGGGCATGGTAGGAGCGCAGGCCCGGCCCGCCCTCATCGACGGCGCCCGCCGCAATCGCCGCCGCATGGAAAGCATCGACATCCGCCCGGCGCTCGGCCGCAAAGGCCACCATGACGCCATTGCCCGACGTCGCCCGACGGTGATTGAAGGGCGTCACCACCCAGAAGCGGCAGCGCGTATCGCCATCCGCGGCATAGCCGATTTCCTCCTCCGAACCGCGCTGGCGGCGATAACCGAGCACGGGCAGCACGGCATCATAAAAATGCCCTGCGCGATAAAGGTCGTTGGTTCCGAGCGTGACGTAAAGAAGCATGGGGATCAGCGGTTCCAATCTTAGGGCCGCATCATCGGACAGGACCGGCCCTGAGATCAAGCTTGCTCTGCTTCACCTTCCGCCTTGCGCCCCTTGAAGCCCTTGGCGAGCAGGAACATCTCGACCGATTCGGCGCGCGACGAGTTCGGCTTGACATGCACGACCTGGCGGAAGTTCTGCTTCAGCATGGCGAGCAGCTCACGCTCGGTGCCGCCCTGGAAGGTCTTGGTCAGGAAGTGCCCGCCTTCCTGAAGCACCTCGACGGCGAAATGGGCCGCCACTTCGCAGAGATGCATGGTGCGCAGATGATCGGTGCGGTGATGGCCGGTGGTGGGTGCGGCCATGTCCGATATGACGAGATCGGGTGTGCCGCCGACCGCCTCCAGCAGCTTTTCCGGCGCAGTGGGATCGAGAAAGTCGAGCTGCAGGATCTTGACGCCGGGCAGCTGGGTCATTTCGAGGAAATCGATCGCGGCCACACGGATGTCCTCATCCGTCGAGCCGGTAACCTTGGCGGCAATCTGCGACCAACTGCCCGGTGCAGCGCCGAGATCGATGATACGCCTGGCGCCGCGCAGGATATGGTGTTTCTCGTCGATCTCCAGCAGCTTGAAGGCGGCACGGGCGCGATAACCTTCGAGCTGGGCGCGCTGCACATAGGGATCGTTGATATGGCGCTCCAGCCATTGGCGCGAGGAGGCCTTCATCTTCTTGTTCTTGACGCGCTGGCCGAGCTTGCGGCCGGTGCGGTTTCCCGCGATCGGTGCCTTGGTCATGCCTTCCTCTATCTCGCTCTCTGGCCGCGTCGGTTGCGGTGGCGCCGCCAAACGCCGTCATCGGCCATCATGTCTGTCAGCAGGCCTTCCCTCAAGCCGCGATCGGCAACGCGCATGCGCGGGCTCGGCCAGCGGCGGCGGATCGCCTCGAGGATGGCGCAGCCGGCCAGCACCAGATCGGCCCGATCCGGCCCGATGCAGGGATTGGCGGCGCGGCTTTCGAAATCCCAGGAGAGAAGCTTTGCCTGCATGGCGGAAACCTCGTCATCGGACAGCCAGATGCCATCGACCTTGCGCCGGTCATAACGCGGCAGGTCGAGATGGACGCCGGCAAGCGTCGTCACCGTGCCCGATGTGCCGATCAGGTGGAAGTCGCCGGTCTGGGCGACCTCGATCTCCGGGCAATCGAAGCCTCCGAGCATGCCTTCGACTTCGCGCACCATGCCCTCGAAAGCCTCCGGCGTGACGTCGTGCCCGCCATGGCGCTCCGACAGCGTCACCACGCCGACCGGCAGCGAGGTCCAGTGGGTGATGTGGTTGGCGAGGCGGCTGAAGCGATTGTCGCCGATGCGGATGACGGCGATCTCCGACGAGCCGCCGCCGATATCGAACAGCACGACGGAGCGCGTTTCGCGACCGACCAGCGAGGAGCAGCCGGAGACGGCAAGCCGCGCTTCGGTTTCGCGATCGATGATCTCGAGCGTCAGGCCGGTTTCGGCAACGACCCGGCTGAGGAATTCCTCACCGTTGACCGCCTGGCGGCAGGCTTCGGTGGCGATCAGCCGCATGCGGCGGATCTCCCGGTTCCTGAGCTTGGAGGCGCAGATCCGCAGCGCCTCGATCGCCCGCTCCATCGCCTCATCGGAGAGACGGCCGCTTGCCGCAAGGCCTTCGCCGAGGCGCACGATGCGGGAAAAGGCATCGACGACGCGGAACTGACCCGGGCGGGTCGGCTGGGCAATGAGGAGACGGCAATTGTTGGTGCCGAGATCGAGAGCGGCATAGAGTTCTTCCGGCCAGGCATGGTCGCCGGCCTGGCGATCCCCCTGAAAACCGGGATTGACAGGGCCATCCTGGCGGCCCTTGCGGTTGGCGGCCGCGCCGTTCTGCGTTTCGCGCGGAACCGATATGCGCGCCGTCTCTTCCACGCGGCTTTCCTGTTGCGGAGCACTGGAAGGCTTTGCCGATGTCAGCGGCCGGCCCTGCAGACCGCGCTTGCCGCGATGCTTGCGGCGATTGCGCCGGCTCGGCGCCGAATCACCGTCGGACCGGGCGGCATGCTCTGCCGCTGCGGCCTGTTCCATCACAGGAGGTTGAGGTGAACCGTTCTGCGCAACACCATGGCCGCCACGACGACGGCGCTTGCGCTTGCGGGCCGGATTGCCGGCTGCATCTTCCATCGGGCGCGCAGGCTGTCCGGCACCGCCGGAAGGCTCATGCGAAGCGGGATGAGCCGCGTTGCGGGATTGCCCGCCACGTTTGCCCTTGCGGCGCCTGGACTTCTTGCCGTCCTTGCGCCCTGCCGCCGACGCCCCGTCAAATTGCGGCTTAACGCCGCCTTCGGGGTCTTCCACGTTCTTTTTCCATCGCGCCGCGCAAGTCCCTGAGGTATGCAGCAGGCGCTCATTCGATTTTTGCGTTGCCGCAAGAATATCAGCGCCCGCCGAAATCGCCAAATTCTTTTTTGGACAGGGGATTTGCAGCTGGTTTCACGTCCTCCGCACGGCACCGAATTTTTTCAAAACGGGTATTTGCAATCCGCCCGCTTTTGGTTATAAGCGCCGCACAGCAGCCAAGCCATGCTTCGGCGGCAACTGCTGGGGAATAGTTCAATGGTAGAACGACGGACTCTGACTCCGTTAATCTTGGTTCGAATCCAGGTTCCCCAGCCAATCTCTATTTCCCGTTATTTTTCAAATGCTTGCATAGATGAGCATTGAGGCAACCGGAACAGTTGTCCGCCTCATTTATCCGGACCACCTCTCGGGCAACTGCAGCGACTTTGACGGACACCTTAGGCAAGAAAGAAGAAATGCCGGCGTGCGCTCTTCGCACAAACGCCGCTCCCTTCGCCTCCCGTCGTTTTTGCATCAATAGAGCCACGGCCGTCACCCTCACGCCGCCATCCTCCGGCTCTGGTATTGGACTCTATTTTCTGGTGTGCTCTAAAGGTGTCAAGTTATCACCTTGGGCGTGTGGATAAATGCCGATTGAAATTGAGGAAGTGCTTCGGCGATCTGACCAGGGAGTGACGAGGCCCTACATCTGCCGCGGCGCTGACGGCAAACTTTATTATGTTAAGGGCAAAGATGCAGGCTACGAGTCCCTTGTGAAGGAGTGGATTGCTGGCACGCTTTGAACCGCACCGGGTTTGCCGGAGGCTCCAACTTCTGAGAAAGTGGAGCCGATATGAGCAAGACAACAAACAAATTTTCACCTGAAGTCCGCGCCCGAGCAGTACGGATGGTTTTGGATCACCAAGGCGAATATTCCTCGCGATGGGCAGCGGTTTCCTCGATTGCCGCCAAGATCGGCTGCACCGCGCAGACGCTCAATGAATGGGTGAAGAAGGCGGAAGTGGACGATGGTTCCCGGCCCGGGCTCCCAAGCGACGTCGCCGAGAAGATGAAGGCTCTGAAGCGATGATCTCCTTCATCGACGAACACCGCTCGGTATTCGGGGTCGAGCCGATCTGCAGACTGCTGCCGATTGCCCTATCAACCTACTACGAGAACGTTGCCAAACGTGAGGACGTGGACCGCCTGTCGGTCCGCGCCCGCAGCGACATCGCCTGGAAGATCGAGATAC